>NZ_JBYTCE010000001.1:0-633247 GCF_058789975.1 Paenibacillus sp. FW104-T2
CCAGTTTCCAGTGCGATCCGGGGTTGAGCCCCGGGATTAAACACCAGACTTAAATGACCGCCTGCGCGCGCTTTACGCCCAATAATTCCGGACAACGCTTGCCCCCTACGTATTACCGCGGCTGCTGGCACGTAGTTAGCCGGGGCTTTCTTCTCAGGTACCGTCACTCCTTGAGCAGTTACTCTCAAGGACGTTCTTCCCTGGCAACAGAGCTTTACGATCCGAAAACCTTCATCACTCACGCGGCATTGCTCCGTCAGGCTTTCGCCCATTGCGGAAGATTCCCTACTGCTGCCTCCCGTAGGAGTCTGGGCCGTGTCTCAGTCCCAGTGTGGCCGATCACCCTCTCAGGTCGGCTACGCATCGTCGCCTTGGTGAGCCGTTACCTCACCAACTAGCTAATGCGCCGCAGGCCCATCCTCAAGTGACAGATTGCTCCGTCTTTCCAGCTCCCTTCAGGCGAAGAAAGCACATATTCGGTATTAGCTACCGTTTCCGGTAGTTGTCCCAAGCTTGAGGGCAGGTTGCCTACGTGTTACTCACCCGTCCGCCGCTAACCATCAGAGAAGCAAGCTTCTCATCAAGTCCGCTCGACTTGCATGTATTAGGCATGCCGCCAGCGTTCGTCCTGAGCCAGGATCAAACTCTCCAATAAAGTATTGAAAAGAGCGATTAGCTCATTTTGAATCTGACGAGATTAAAAATCTCATTTGTTGATCTTGCAAGCAAGATCATTTACTCACTCGTTGTTCAGTTTTCAAAGATCAAACGTTATTGCGTCCGAGTATTGTTCTCTTCAGCAACTTTTATATCTTATCATATCCGAACCAATTTAGCAAGCACTTTTTTTCAAGTTTCTTTCGAAGCTTTTCAGTTTGCTTACCGCACCGTGTTTCTCGTGTTTTCTTGGCCGGAATTAGAATATACCATGTACAGATTTTTTATGCAAGTACTTTTTTGAAAAGATTTATAAAGAAAGAACCACCCCTAATAGAATGGCTCTCCTATATATACAAATAAGTCTTATCCTATAACTTCTTGGATATATAGCTGCCGCTGTTGCATAAGGTTAAGGATTGTCCCCTCCACGGAGACCATTGGACGAGTTGGATGATCCCGATCGGAGAAAATGATTTCACCAATTTGATTATTGCTAAGTTTAACCCGAATACCATTATGGATTTGCGTGGAACGCTGTATAAAGACATTGACGATGGCAGGATCCAATTTGCCAAATGCCTCACTTTTAATTTGTTCCAGAACGAGATATGGAGACTGTGCTTTACGATAAATCTTCTCCAGTGTCATAGCGTGGAAAATATCAGCGATGGCCACGATTTTGGCATAGATATGGATCTGCGTGCCGCTCAGCTGTAAGGGGTAACCTGAACCATCCACTTTCTCATGATGCTGCAGTGCTGCCAGCCTTGCTCCTTCATTAATGGCCTTGGCTTGTTTCAGAACCTGATAGCCATACTTCGTATGTTGTCGGATCTCTTCCTGCTCAGAAGCAGTTAGTGCAGTAGGTTTATGGAGAATCTGTGGGTCTACTTTGCTATTACCGATATCATGGAACAATCCTGCAAAGGCAACCTGCATCCAGTCCTTGGAGGGTAATTCCATCCACTGAGCCAACTGATACGAGGTCATTGCACTCAGTACAGCATGATGATAAACGTAATCATGCTCCTGCATCACTCTTGGACTAAAAGTCAGTACATTATATTGTTTGAGATGTACAAACAAGGCTTCGAGCTGAGTGCGCAGCTCATAAACAGGTAATTCAGCTGCCAGGGAGGATTGAAAGGCGTTCCTGGTCAATACCACCATCTTCTCATACTCTTCGTGTAAGGAGGATACTGCAGGGGCTGATACAGCAATACTACCTTTACCAGTCTGATCCCCATTTCTCTCACCGCTTGTTGAAGCGGCCGCCTTAGTACCTGCACCATTCGTTCCGACTCTTTCTTGTTCGATATCAATCTGGTGAATCATAAAGGCTCTTAGAACTTCTACATCCTTAGGCAGAATAACCTTGCCTTTCTGAAATAGAACGTTACCACGCACCGTATGTACGTCATTCCCCAGTTTAAGCCCAGGTTTGACTTCAGACAGGGTTATTAATCCCATATTAATTCTCCTCACTCTTCGTTCTTCTCAATGGTAAACAAGACTATAGTCCCGGTTTTCACGATATTTCCCATTATATTACTCATAAATCAGGCTGTACATCCTATATTCCTATATTTTTATATCAGGGAGAGACTATAAAAAAAGGAGCTCCCGAATAGGAACCCCTCTTTTCTTCATAATCTAACTTCCACTACTTCATGACTGGGTCATACTGTAAAGGTATTTTAAACCTCAGAATCAGAATCGTCGCCTTCAGCTTCCGCCTCTATACCTGCGTCTTCACTTGGGCTTACAGCTGTACCTTCCACATCTCCTGCTTCCAGTCCTTCCAGTAGCTCTTCATCTGGTTCTTCTTCATTTTTGTCAATCCGGCTGACTGTGGCTACGGCATCTTCATCACGAATATGGATCAGCTTCACACCTTGCGTATAACGACCCATCGTGGAAATGCCCTCCATACTCATGCGGATCAATGTACCACTCGACGTGATAATCATCAGATCCTCTTCCGTTTTAACCATTTTGAGACTGACTACCGCACCATTCTTATCTGTAACGTTAATGGTTTTAATCCCTTTACCGCCACGAGTCTGCATACGATAATCGCTGACAGGGGTACGTTTACCGTAACCTTTGGCTGTAACAATCAGAACGTCAAGCTCCTGATCGACAACGTCCATACCAATGACAACATCGCCCTCATCCAATGTGATCCCTTTTACCCCGGTTGCACTCCGTCCCATGGAACGAACATTACCTTCGGAGAAACGAATAGACATTCCGTTTGAAGTACCCATGATGATCTCTTGCTGACCATCTGTGAGTTTTACCTCTATGAGAGCATCGTCATCACGCAAGGAGATTCCGATCAGACCACCTTTACGGATGTTGGTGTAATCCTCAAGCGGTGTCTTCTTCACAACACCCTGACGGGTAGCGAAGAACAGATACTTGTCGCTCTCGAATTCCTGCACCGGAATCACGGCGTTAACCGACTCTCCCTGTTCAATCTGAATCAGGTTGATAATCGGTGTTCCACGAGCTGTACGTCCAAGCTCTGGGATCTCATAAGCTTTTAGACGGTATACCTTACCCTTGTCCGTAAAGAACATGAGATAGTTATGAGAGTTGGTTACAAATAGATGCTCGACAAAGTCGGTATCCTTGGTATCCATACCCACGACTCCACGTCCACCACGCTTCTGACTGCGGTATGTTGATACCGGCAGACGCTTCACATAGCCTGTGTGTGTAATGGTGATAATGACCTCTTCACGCGGAATCAGATCCTCATCCAGGATACTTTCTTCGCCAATAGTGATTTCTGTACGGCGATCATCACCGAAGCGCTCACGAATTTCTTGCAGCTCTTCACTGATAATTTCGAGTACCAGATGCTCATTGGCCAGAATCTCGCGATACTCCGCGATTTTGACCATAAGCTCGTTATATTCATTCTCAATGCGTTCCCGTTCCAGACCTGTAAGGCGCTGCAAACGCATATCCAGAATCGCTTGAGCCTGATCATGACTAAGCGAGAACCGCTCAATCAACCCTTCTCTGGCTGCGTCTGTATTGCTGGAGGAACGAATCAACGCAATAATCTCATCGATATGATCCAGTGCAATGCGCAAACCTTCCAAAATATGTGCACGGGCTTCCGCTTTTCTCAATTCGAATTGTGTACGTCTGCGAATAACCTCAATCTGATGCTGCAGGTAGTGATACAACACCTCACGCAGGTTCAGGATTTTTGGCTCCTTATTCACAATTGCAAGCATATTGATACCGAAAGTCGACTGCATTGCCGTGTGCTTGTACAGATTGTTCAGTACAACACCCGGGTTCACATCTCTGCGAAGCTCAATGACAATGCGCATGCCGGTACGGTCGGATTCATCCCGAAGATCAGTAATTCCATCAATTTTCTTGTCGCGAACCAACTCAGCAATCTTCTCCACCAGTCTTGCCTTATTGACCTGGTAAGGAATCTCGGTAACCACAATACGTGCCTTGTTGTTATTTTCCTCGATGTTCGTTTTGGCCCGCATTGTAACAGAGCCGCGGCCTGTCTGGTAAGCCTGACGGATTCCGGAGCGTCCCAGAATATAACCGGCCGTTGGAAAGTCTGGACCATGAATGTAATCCATCAATTCCATGGACGTAATATCCGGATTTTTGATCATGGCCTGAACGCCGTCAATCACCTCTCCCAGGTTATGAGGAGGGATGTTCGTTGCCATACCTACCGCAATCCCGCCGACACCATTGACAAGCAAGTTAGGAAAACGAGCAGGTAAAACAACGGGTTCGCTCTCTTCACCGTCATAGTTCGGTTGGAAATCGATCGTATCCTTGTTGATGTCTCTAAGCATCTCCATAGCAATCTTGGACAAACGTGCCTCCGTATAACGCATGGCTGCCGCCATGTCGCCATCGACGGATCCAAAGTTACCATGTCCATCAACATGCATATAACGCAGGGAGAAATCCTGTGCCATCCGTACCATCGTTTCGTATACGGCAGAGTCACCGTGCGGGTGATACTTACCGATAACTTCGCCGACGATTCTGGCTGATTTTTTATGTGGTTTATCGGGTGTCATGCCTAGCTCTGACATTGCGTACAAAATACGCCGGTGAACCGGCTTCAATCCGTCACGTACGTCAGGCAGGGCACGGCTAACAATGATGCTCATCGCATAATCCATAAACGATTCACGCATCTCGACGCCAATATCCCGATCTTTAATCTGCGAGTTCATTTCTTCCGCCATGCTGGACCTCCTTCTTGTCCTTCAACAAACGTTCCATTCAGTCATTAAAATAGTATATGTGAAAAGCCTAACAAGGCTAAAACCGCGCAAGAACGCTACTCTTTATTATATTACTTTCACAAAAGTTACACAATTAAACGTCCGCTGGGTAATAGCCTTTCTTCCGGGAACTTTAAGCAGTCTGGGGATTAGCCCTGCCTTCCTCTCCGTTTACACATACAATGCTAGAAAAGCGGCATATGTACTGCGTGTATTAAGGCTGGTGCCGTTCCCGTTCTACGTCCAAACTAGCAATTGTGCAGCCAAACGCACAAAACGTCATATTTCTCTATTATACCACTGATATCATCTCTTGTCCTTTGATTTCTCCGTACTGCTGCTCTTAGGGAACTCTGATAAAAACAAGAAAGGACTGGTGGCTTCTTGAGTATCCAGCGTGTCTCCAGCAAATGGACCAAAACAGTTGTGTTGCAGCGCAGCCGTACTGTGAATGAATATATCCCTGTCACAAGGCAATACGATCGCCAAACTCTTGAACGGATGACTGAACTGTTTGAGCTCAATTATATTAAGCCTGACCATGGGACCTACGGTAATGGGGTAATGCGAGTAAAGACAGTCCACTCCTTCAGTGAACCTCCAACCCCTGATCACTCCAATGCAGAGGAGAACATTACTGCCGAACCCTCCCTTGCTGAATCCAGCTCACAGGGTCTAGAGACTTCCTCACTCCAAGTTACATCCTATGAGCTCCAACATGGCACGAAACAGGAGTCGTATTCATCTCTTGAGGAGCTCCATCAAGCTCTGGAAGAGCGAATTCAGGGACACCTTTACCTTATTCAGCAGGGCATCCCTCTCCTCAAACACGAAGATCTGCCATTTGACTTACGCGTGCTCACGCAAAAGAATCTGAAGAACAACTGGGAGACGACGGGCATTCTCGGCAGAATTGCTGCACCGGGGAAAATCATAACCAATATTCATGGTGGCGGACGGCTGGCCACATTCGAAGAACTGGTTCTACCCCACCTCCAAGCAACCGGATTACAGAAGCTGCGCAGCGAGCTTTACCGACTTGGTGTTCATACTGCTGTTCAGCTGCAAAAGTCCTTTCCAAGACTCAAAGAGATCGGTATTGATATTGCCCTCGATGAAACAGGCCGCCCCTGGATCCTGGAAGTCAACACACTACCTGGTATCTATGCCTTTGGCTTACTGCCTGACAAAGAGGCCTATCGCAGGATTAAACGATATGCAATTGCCTACGGCAGGTTGCCCTCCAAAAAAAAGAAAACATCACGCAATGCTGCCAAACCACAAGCATCCTCTTCTAAAGTGAAAAGTCGGGCACGTTAGCCTTTGGATTTCCTGTTTTCAACAGCCCACTAAAGTGAAAAAGGCGCCCAGCAGGCGCCTCTTCCCGTATCATCAGATATCGAGGTTTTTCACATATTTCGCATTTTCCTGAATAAAATCACGACGAGGTTCAACATTATCTCCCATTAGGGTGTCAAACATTGCATCCGCGAGCATTGCATCACTGATCGATACTTGCAGCATCGTCCGGCTTTCAGGGTCCATCGTGGTTTCCCACAGTTGTCCGGCATTCATCTCGCCGAGACCTTTGTAACGTTGGACATTGAACTTGGCATTTTCACCGAGACTCGCAATAATTTCATCACGTTCCTTCTCGGAACCGGCATAACGAATTACTTTGTTGCGCTCAATTTTGAACAATGGCGGTTGTGCAATGTACACATAGCCTGCCTCAATAATTTTGCGCATGTAACGATACAGGAATGTCAGCAGCAGTGTCCGGATATGAGCACCATCGACATCGGCATCGGTCATCAAAATAATTTTGTGATAACGGGCTTTCGAAATATCGAAGTCGTCACCAATACCCGTACCCATTGCAGTGATGATCGCCCTGATCTCCGCATTGCCGAGAATCCGGTCAAGACGGGCTTTTTCCACGTTTAGAATTTTACCGCGCAGCGGCAAAATCGCCTGGAAGTGACGGTCACGACCCTGCTTCGCAGAACCTCCTGCAGAGTCACCCTCGACGATGTACAGTTCACTGATCGAAGCGTCCTTGGAGGAGCAGTCAGCCAGTTTACCTGGCAGGGAGCTCACTTCAAGTGCGCCCTTACGTCTTGTCAATTCCCGAGCCTTACGTGCTGCTTCGCGTGCACGAGCGGCTTGCAATCCCTTTTCAAGAATGCGGCGGGATACCGAAGGATTCTCTTCCAGGAACTCCTGAAGCTTCTCGGCAAACAGGGACTCTACAATTCCGCGCACTTCGCTGTTACCCAGCTTCGTTTTGGTCTGTCCTTCAAACTGCGGCTCAGGAATCTTGACAGAGATAATAGCTGTGAGACCTTCACGTACGTCATCCCCGGACAGGTTACCTGTGCTGTCCTTGATTACACCCGCTTTGCGGGCATAGTCATTAATGATCCGGGTCAATGCACTCTTGAAGCCCGATTCATGCGTTCCGCCCTCATGCGTGTTGATGTTGTTGGCAAAAGAATAAATATTCTCGGTGTAGTTGTCATTGTATTGCAGGGCAACTTCCACCTGGATATTATCTCTGGATCCTTCAACGTAGATCGGATTTTCATGCAATACTTCGCGCTTCTGGTTCAGGAAGGAGACGTATTCGATAATACCGCCCTCGTACAGGAACGAATTCGTTGCACCTGTGCGCTCATCTGTCAAAGTAAGACCGATGCCCTTATTCAGGAACGCCAGCTCACGAATACGGGTAAGCAGCGTATCGTAATCGTATACCGTGGTTTCTGTGAAAATTTCCGGATCCGGGTGGAACGTAACCGTTGTTCCCGTTTCATCCGTTGTACCTAATGTTTTCAGGTCATACTGCGGAGCACCACGGCGGTATTCCTGTTGATAAACATGTCCGTCACGTTTAACGGTAACGACCACTTTTTCGGAGAGGGCATTCACAACAGAGACACCGACCCCGTGCAAACCACCGGATACCTTGTATCCGCCGCCGCCAAATTTACCGCCTGCATGGAGCACGGTCATAACAACCTCAAGTGCAGGACGTTTCATTTTGGCATGCTCGCCGACAGGGATACCCCGTCCGTTATCGACGACAGTGACGCTGTTATCTTCGTGAATACTGATCTCAATATGGTCACAGTAACCCGCAAGCGCCTCATCGATACTGTTGTCCACTACTTCCCAGACCAGATGATGCAGACCTTTGGCACTGGTGGAACCGATGTACATCCCCGGACGCTTCCGTACGGCTTCCAGTCCTTCAAGGACTTGAATTTCATTCGCATCATATGACGGTTGATTCATAGACATGCCTTTCACCTACTTCTATAGATTCAATATCGTAAATATGCGTTAACTAAGAATGCATGCTGAATGATCATCTTTGCTTTCTTTCAGCAAGTAGTCAAAACTAAAGACAAGCAGCAGAAGACACACTATACCCTACCTGTAGAGGTCTAAAGATCAGGGAAAATGTGAGCCCGCTTCTTAAGCGTGGCTGAGGAAATAGGTGAATAGTACACAATATTCTTGGTCACGACAATAGACTTGGCTTCCTCTTCACCGATGCGTTCCACTGTTTTTTCCTGCTCGGCATGCGTGACATACTGCTTGGAGATTTTAGAGGATTTTTCAATCGATATATCAAAAATAGCGACCAATTCGGAAGAACGGATAATTTTCTCGCCGCCCAGATGAATGTACATGTACCCTCACTCCTTAGCGTTCAACCTGTCCGGCATGAACATGATAAATACTGGCATCTTTGAGCTTGTCAACGTTCAGGCTCTCGATTCCCGTAGCTGTAATAAAGGTTTGCACCTTGCTCTGGAACGTTTCGATCAGCTGCGTCTGACGAAAAGGATCCAGCTCGGACAACACATCGTCAAGCAGCAGGACCGGATATTCTCCGATTTCTTCGTGGATCAGTTCAATCTCCGCAAGTTTAAGGGACAACGCCGTTGTGCGCTGCTGCCCCTGCGAACCATACGTTTGTACTTCCCGGTCGTTAATGAAAAAGGACAGGTCATCCCGGTGCGGCCCACTAAGGGTTGTGCCCCGGCGAATCTCCTGCTCTTTCATTTGTGATAATTTTATCATAAATTGGTCCATTAAAACAGCTTCATCTTCCTCAGCGGCTTCGCTGAAGGATGGAAGATAGGCCAGACGCAGCACTTCCCCGCCTCCGGTGATCCCTTGATGAATCGTTTCGGCCCACTTTTGCAGTTTCTTTATGAATTGTTTCCTTTTTTTGACGATTTTAACACCATGTTCAGCCAGCTGTTCATTCCAGATCTCAAGCATCGTCTGGGCAGAAGCATCCTTGCCCCATAACTGCTTCAGCAGATTGTTTCGCTGCACCAGCACTTTCTGATACTGCTGAAGATGATACAGGTAGCCTGGTGCCACCTGTCCGATCTCCATGTCAAGAAACCGGCGGCGTACCCCCGGTGTGCCTTTGACAATCTCCAGATCTTCCGGTGCAAACATGACCACATTGAGTGCGCCGACAAAATCACTTAACTTTCGCTGCTCAAGCCCGTTGATTTTGGCCTTCTTCCCTTGTTGCGACAAAGACAGCTCCAGATTCACGGTTCCATACTTTTTGTCGACTTCTGCTGCAAGCCTGGCACGTTCCTCGCCGAAACGGATCAGCTCCTTGTCGCGGGAAGTACGGTGGCTCTTGGTGAGCGCAAGCACAAAGATGGCCTCTGCAAGATTGGTCTTCCCTTGGGCATTTTGCCCGATTAACAGATTCACTGGACCGAAAGATTCCAGTTTCAGATGTTCATAATTGCGGAATTGCTGCAGATCAATGCTGTTGACAAACAAGCGGTTAACCTCCCTTTTATCCCGTCCGTCAGGAGGCAGCAGGGATCAAACTGTCTATTCTGCGGCAACTTCGAACGCGCCTTCTCCGTCCACCTCAACGATATCCCCAGGGTATAACTTGCGTCCCCGGCGTTCCTCTGGCTCTTTATTCACACGTACAAGTCCTTCCTGAAGCAGGGCTTTGGCCATGCCTCCAGTCGGGATGCAATCTGCCAGTTTCAAAAATTGGTCAAGCTTAATATATTCCGTACGAATCGTTACTCGGTTCACTGGAATCTTCCTTTCGTTAGTTGGTCGTCCGGTAAGGCAAGATGACGTAAAGGCTGTGACTGTCATCCAGCGGTTTCAAAATGATCGGGCTCATGACGCCGGTAAAAGCGATCATCAGCTGCTCACTCTCCACCACTTTCAGCACATCCAGCATATATTTGGAGTTGAACGAGATTTTCAGCGGATCACCGGTAAACTCGGCCGGTTCAATTTCTTCTCTTACTTTTCCCAGCTCAGATGAGCTTGATGAAATTTCGATCGTTCCGGATTCCATCGTCTGCATGCGCACAATGTTGGTTTTCTCTTCACGCGACAGCAAATAAGCCCGGTCAATCGACTCACTTAATTTTTTGGTATCCAAAACAAGTTCTGTTTTGTACGAAGTCGGAATAATTCTAGAAGTATCCGGATATGTTCCGTCCAAAATGCGTGAATAAAACAGGACACGGTCAATTTTGAACAGGACCTGGTTGTCAGCGACTACGATATCCACAAGCGTATTTTGATCAGGCACGATTTTGCTGAGTTCGTTCAGCGTTTTACCCGAAATGACGACATTGTTGAAACGCACTCCCTCTGCATTATCCAGCATTGCTGAACGAGTAGCAAGACGGTGGCGGTCTGTTGCCACAAATTTCAACTCATTGTCAGCAAGGCTCCAGAGTACACCTGTCAGGATTGGAGTCGTCTCATGAGTGGAAATGGAGAACACCGTTTGCTTCACCATGTTTTTAAGCAGATCACCTGGAATGGATACCGTTTGGTTCTCTTCAATGCTTGGCAATACCGGGAATTCCTCCGGATCCAAACCTACGAGCTGAATTTCGGTAGCACCTGCCGAGATGAAGGTATTGAAATTGTCTTTGACCTCCATGTGGATTTCCTGGGAAGGCAGTTTCTTGATGATCTCGACAAAAAACTTGGCTGGCAGTACAACACTACCTGGTTGTTCAACCTGAACTACACTTTTATCTCCCTCTTCAAGCGGGATAAAGGATTGAATCGATATATCCGTGTCACTTGCTGTCAACGTCACACCTTGATGATTAACGTCGAATTTGATCCCGCTCAAGATGGGGATTGTCGTACGGCTGGAGATAGCTTTGGATACATGCTGGATGGATTCGTTCAAGTAGCTTTTCATTATGCTGATTTTCATGGTTTCACTCCTAGCGGATTTTTTGGGTGTTTGGGTATTGAAAGGTGTTAAACAAAAGGCCGAAGGCCGAGCATTAAACGGCGTATTTGGAGATGATATCTTTTAGATCTTTTTAGTAATAATAGTAATAGGGGCACTGAATATGTGGATAAGTGGGTATAAACCCATAAAATTAAGCCTATCCACATGTGTACACGTTGTGCATAGGCTTGGGACTTGTTCAGGTTGGATTCTTAATTTTTTCGGTTAAGTTGTTGATAACTTTGTAGAGCTCCTGATCGGATTTGATCGATTGGGAGATTTTTTCGTGCGCATGAATCACAGTCGTATGATCTCGTCCTCCGAAGGCTTCCCCAATTTTGGGCAGGGAGAAATCGGTCAGTTCACGCGATAGATACATGGCAATCTGTCTAGGGAAAGCAACGGCTTTGGTCCGCTTCCGTGCTTTGAAATCTTCAAGCTTAAGGCTGTAATACTCGCCGACCTTTTGTTGGATGTCTTGAATAGTGATCATTTTAGGACGGCTGGAAGGAATGATATCCTTCAATGCTTCTGCAGCCAGATGAGTCGTAACGTCTTGATTCGTCAGTGAAGAGTAGGCAACCACCCGAATTAGTGCGCCCTCCAGTTCACGAATATTGGTATCGATCTGATTGGCGATGTACATCATTGCTTCGTTAGGAATATCGAGGTTTTCCGCACGCGCCTTTTTCCGCAAAATGGCGATCCGTGTCTCGAGATCCGGAGGCTGGATATCCGTAATGAGTCCCCATTCAAAGCGGGAACGAAGCCGCTCTTCCAGAGTTGGAATTTCCTTCGGTGGTCTGTCGCTGGAGATAATGATCTGTTTCCGTTCCTCATGCAGCGCATTAAACGTATGGAAAAATTCCTCTTGTGTTGATTCTTTTCCCGCCAAAAACTGAATATCATCTATAAGCAGAATATCGACATTCCGGTACTTGTTACGGAAGCTCTCCCCGCGGTTGTCACGGATGGAGTTAATGAATTCGTTCGTGAATTTCTCAGATGACAAATAAACAACCTTGCTCCCCGGATCATGCTCCAAAACGTAATGGCCAATGGCATGCATCAAGTGGGTTTTGCCGAGTCCAACTCCCCCGTATAAAAACAAAGGATTGTATGCTTTGGCGGGCGCTTCAGCGACCGCCAGCGATGCGGCATGGGCAAAACGGTTGCCTGGTCCAATGACAAATGTATCGAATGTATATTTGGGATTCAGCATGCTGAGAACCGCTTCTTCCTGAACTACCGTAGGCGTTGGCGCCGGCAGCTGCGGATCGGGTTCAGCAGGCTTGTTCTCTTCGATGACAAATTTCACATCGACTTGCTTGCCTAGCAGTTCATATACTGTCGAGCCTACCAATTTGGTGTAACGGCTCTCCAGCCATTCGACGGCAAACGTAGTCGGCGCGGAAATGACAATTGAACTGTCATTCAGCTTCGTTGCTTTGGTTGCTTTGAACCAGGTATCGAAGCTGGGTTTGCTGAGTTTGTTTTGTATGATTGATAAGATTTGCTGCCATAAATCAGAAGTATGGCTGTCCACAGACTGTCACTCCTTTTACATGTTCCAAGTGTGGCTTAAGCCATGATGCAGTGTCGAAATACGAGATATATTGCCGGAATTTATCCCCAAACCCCCGCAGGTCGAAAACAAAAAAAGAATGAACAACGGAAAATTGTTCACAACTTTATCCACAGGCTGTTGATAATATTATGGGTCAGATCACATATTCACATCCAAAAGTAATACAATCATAGCAAAAGAAGCCCCGCATTTCAACGTATCGCGAGATTTTATCCACAAATTCAATAACTTGTGTATAATTTTTAATCACAACACAATATATTGTTTATAAATTGTTTAATTTTCGACAGGATGACCCAAACAGCCAAAATGTTTTATACACAGGTTGTTCGTCGAAAATCGCTAAATTGTGTGTAAAATGACTCCTTAGTTGTGAATAACACATCTGTGGATAACCACGAATTCAGAATGATCGTTGTGGGGATCTGTTGAATTATCCTCTTTAACCTCATGTAGGGTTTTATGCAATAAGCAGAGATTCGCAGCAATGATAATAGAGGCAGACAAGCTGATTAACACTAAAAAGAGGACGGTTGAAGCGCTGGCTGGATAGGGGAAGGAAGTCATAAATTTGTCGTAAATGCCGGATGGGGAGAATAGATTGAATCAAATCATTGAATTAAAAATGGACAAAAAAGGGGTTGTTCCTTAAGGCCAGCGAGTGGTCTAAGTGAACAACCTCTTTTTTTGGTGATTCTATGAGGGAACCTTTACTTGGTTCTTAAGGGCAATTTGCGTTGGAATTCTGCAATATCCGCATATTCCTCTTCAAGTTTGCGCGAGATGCGAATGAAAATCGGGAGTAGTTCCCGGTAAATTGCTGCGTTTTCTCTAACAGGGGTATGTCTGTGCGTTGTCCCCACCATAGAAGAGACGGCATGAAGTGACTTGATTCGCCCTGTAGCATACAGACCAAGGACGACGGCACCCAGACAGGAGCTTTCGAAGCTCTCGGGGACGACGACCTCCTGATTGAAAATATCAGACATCATCTGACGCCAGAGAGGGGAACGTGCGAATCCGCCGGTAGCCTGAATGGAGGTCGGCTGCCCGATCTGTTCTTCCATGGCCAGCAAGACCGTATACAGGTTGAAAATGACCCCTTCCAGGACAGCACGAATCATATGTTCTTTCTGATGATGGAGGGTTAAACCAAAGAAAGAACCACGGGCATCCGGATTCCATAGTGGGGCACGCTCTCCTGACAAATAAGGATGGAACAGTAGTCCTTCAGAACCTGGGCTGACTCGCTCAGCAATTTTGGTGAGGACGTCATATGAATTAATGCCCAGCCTTTTTGCTGTTTCCACTTCGGATGCCGCAAATTCGTCACGTACCCAGCGAAATAGCATGCCACCGTTATTCACAGGCCCACCCACGACCCAGAGATCCTCCGTGAGGGCATAACAGAAGGTCCGTCCTTTGGGATCGGTAACAGGGCGATCAACGACCGTACGAATGGCACCACTGGTACCAATGGTTGCTGCCACGACTCCGGGCTCGATGGCATTTACGCCGAGATTGGATAGCACTCCATCACTTGCCCCGATCACAAAAGGAGTAGAGGGGGAGAGACCCATTTTCTCTGCACATTCGATGTCCATTCCCTCTATTGTATATGTCGTAGGAACAAGCTGCGAGAGATGGTCAGGTGTGATTCCTGCAACCTCCAGCGCTTCCGTATCCCAATCTAGTTGTTCCAGGTTGAGAAGACCGGTGCAGGAGGCGATGGAATGATCCACGATATATTGTCCGAACAAACGGAAGAACAAATATTCTTTAATGGAGATGAACTTGGCTGTGCGCTGAAAAAGGTCTGGTTCATCATGACGCAGCCACATGAGTTTGGTTAGGGGAGACATGGGATGGATCGGTGTGCCCGTGCGCAAATAGATCCGATGACCTTGTCCACTCTCCTGTAATTGGGCTGACCAGGCTGCACTGCGGTTATCTGCCCACGTGATGCAGCGAGTGAGCGGCTTATGATCCTGGTCCATGGCAATCACACTGTGCATGGCAGAGCTGCAGGACAAAAACATGATTTGTCCTGCACTTACACTGCTCTGATCCATGACTCCACGTACCGAGCGAATAGCTGCTTGTACAATTTCCTCGGGATCCTGCTCAGCTACATCAGGAGCAGGTGTATATAGAGGATATTCCTGAGTGGAAGTGCTCACAACCTCACCTTGCTCAGTAAATAATACGGATTTGGTGCTGGTGGTCCCGATATCCATACCAATCATATATTTTTTCATCTGGTGTAATCCTTCTTTCCCTTGATACAGTAAAATTTATCTTCTAAATAGATACGATCTGTCTTAGATCACGGCACTCAGCAGCAAAATAAAGATCAGTCCGACGACGGATAATAGTGTTTCCATAACGGTCCACGTTTTCAGCGTCTGGGAGACGCTCATGTTAAAGAACTCCTTAATCATCCAGAAGCCCGCGTCATTCACGTGGGACAAAACAAGTGATCCCGCACCAGTAGCAAGTACAACCAGTTCGATATTGGCTCCTGGAGTCAGCGCAAGAACCGGAGCAACGATACCTGCTGCCGTTGTCATGGCAACCGTTGCCGAGCCTGTGGCTACCCGGATCAGTGCCGCAACCAGCCAAGCAAACAGGATGACGTTGATATTGGCGTGAGTGGCAACTTCTGCGATCGCATTGCCGACACCACTATTAATCAAGACCTGTTTAAACGCTCCGCCCCCACCAATAATGAGGATGATGGTTGCCGTAGGCGCCAGACATTCACTGGTGAAACGGGAAATGTCGTGCTTGGTAAATCCGCGTGCGAAGCCGAGCGAAAAGAGGGCAAACACAACGGATATCAACAGGGCAATAATCTCATGTCCGATAAACTCACAAAAGACCGTAAAGCCGCTTGTCGCATTGGGATCTACGATATTGGCAATGGAGCCAATTAGCATAAGGATGACTGGCAGCAAAATCGTAAACAGGGTAATGCCGAACCCTGGAAGATTGGTGTTTTTCTTCGTTGCGAACTGCTCTGCCAGCTCGGCTGGCGGTTCCGTGTGTATTCTTTTGCCAATAAACTTACCAAACAAAGGACCTGCGATAATCGCTGTCGGAATACCAACAATGAGGGAGTACAAAATGGTTTTCCCCAAATCCGCGTTGAATGCATCAATAGCGATCATAGGAGCCGGATGTGGTGGAACCAGACCATGTACCGTCGACAGACCGGCCAAAATCGGAATCCCGATCTGCAGAAGAGACATATTGGTTTTACGTGCAACGGTGAAAATAATCGGAATCAGCAGGATCACGCCAACTTCGAAGAAGACAGGAATACCTACGATAAAACCAACGATCATCATGGCCCAGTGCACACGTTTTACACCAAAGCGATCGACCAGTGTGGTTGCAATGCGCTCGGCACCGCCTGATTCGGCCATCATTTTACCCAGCATCGTGCCAAGCCCGATGACAATGGCTATGGTTCCAAGCGTACCGCCGAGTCCACCCGTAATGGAAGAGATCACATCGGCAGGTTTCATACCGGCAAGCAGACCAAGCAATAAAGCGGATATTAAAAGGGTAACGAAGGGGTTCCATTTATATTTGGAGATCAACACGATCAGAAATACGATCGCAATCAATGTCCACACCAACAATGTTGCATTATGGGATAGTCCAAAAAGAGTGCTCATGATGTATGCTCCTTTGTTTTGAATATAAACGCTTACAAGTGAATTTGCCGTCAGGGAAGTTTGTATCCCTTTAATATGCCCAAAAATTGAAACTAAATCGCATTTTGTATACTTGTCGACAACTTAAATGACAATCCATCCACTTGGATGTGATTGCGAACGGTGGTCATTATTTAAACCAAAGTCGAAAAATATAAACTTTCTGACATGATCAGGAGTCGAAGCTCTCATGCAGGGTTTTGCCGGAATCCTGAAAGTACGTACGCACGCCGGCCTGAATGGATGCTTTGTCACCTGACTCTAGTGCTTCAATCAGCAATCGGTGTTTTTGAATTACAGCGCTTACTTTTGGATCGCCCTGATCAAACACCCTGCGGGTTGTTAGCAGCATAACCGTCATGACAACATAACGAATGCTTCTCCATAAATGTGAAATACGGGAATGCTCGGCTGCCTCAATGATAGTCTCATGGAAAGTCAGATCCTGAAAAGCAAACTCGACGGCATCCTGATGCCGACCTGCCAGCTCCATTTTGTCCAGTATATTACGAAGCGAAGTAATCAATTGCTCGGGAACAGACCCTGCTAGTCGCTGCTGGACAAAGCTTTCAATTAGAAAACGGACGTCGTACAGCTCTTCAACATCCTTGATCTTCAATCCAAGGACCACCACACCCATCCGTTCAAGCCGAATCAGTCCTTCATTCGACAGTGTTCTTAGGGCTTCGCGGACAGGTGAACGACTGCTGTCAAAATCAGCGGCAATTCGATTTTCAGACAAAATCTCTCCAGGACGCAGTGTTCCACTGATGATGCGCAGCCTTAATTCGCAGGCGATGGCTTCCCCGCGGGAAGCTCCCTGCAGCCAGGAAGAAGGAAACAACATAATGGCTAACGCTCCTATTCAAGTAATCAGTTCTCTAGGTCCAGTACTCGGTAATCCATCTCAGGTGGACCTGTACACTGATCATAGCATAACCTTTTTGCAGTTTGCATGCTGTCTGATTAGCAAGCAGAAGTCTATATCTTATTTTCCTAATACCGTTTTCAAAGAGCCGAAGATCAGTCCTTTTATAAATCAAAAAGAGTGTTAGGTAACGCGGATATTCTCTTCCTGAATACTTAAGTATACTTGTATACAAGATGTGGTTTTTATCCTACACCTTTCTTGAAAGCTTGTAAACCTTCAGATTAAAGCGGATACATAAAATTTTAAACAAGGTCCTATATTCAACAAAATGTACTACATAAGTTGAGAAAATAATTAGCGAATTTTGTAGCCTTCAGTAGGAAGAAAATATTGTATAAAAGGAAAATGCCAATACGAATAAAACGTAGTTGAATTCGTTATCCACATGTGAATAACTTCTGGTTACTAAAAGTGGAGGGTGAGAGATGAACGAGAGGTCCAAGTTGGGGTGTGGATAACCGTTGGAGTGATGGAGGAAGAGACAGCGCGAGGCTTGTTGGGGATAACTTTTTTCGCTTCAAAAATTATTTTATTCAAATCAAAATCTGCTAAAGTGTTACGAGCTCTGAGGGGCAGGCTGAAAAGGGCTATAAAAAGAGGGAGAAGTGAAGTGGGTTAGAGTTGACTTTTCCAGGTGTACGTGGTTAAATGTATAAAGGTGTTTTCTGTGAAGATGAAAATGATTCATCACATAAGTATTTCCTTGTAAGGAGGTGCAATACATTGAGACCTACATTCAAACCGAACGTAAGCAAACGTAAAAAAGTTCATGGTTTCCGGAAAAGAATGAGCACGAGCAACGGCCGTAAAGTTTTGGCTGCACGTCGCCTGAAAGGCCGTAAAGTCCTGAGTGCTTAATGCATGAGAAGACCACCGAGGTGGTCTTTTTTTTCTTAAATGAGTCATTTCAGACTGGATGCTGATATAGATCGGGTCTGAATTGGCTGCGAAAAAGGGCGAAAATGTCTGTTTCTTTATGGAAGAAGGATCTAATCCGTCACGGAATTTATAAAAAAGTTTCCTTATATATAATGAAGTTGTCGTTAGAACAGTTTACCGTTATTCAAGAAAGCCTATACTAAATCAGTAATGAGGCCTCCGTCAATATGGATGGTGGAGAACAGCAAGGAGAAGCGCCGTGTATAAAAGACTGCGTTTGCGAAACCGGGCGGACTTTAGCCGCGTATACCGGTATGGGAAATCTTTTGCCAATCATCAATTTGTGGTGTATGGCTGCCGCCGTAAAGATACGGAGCAATTCCGGGTAGGTGTATCATGCAGCAAGAAAATCGGAAACGCTGTCGTACGAAACCGGATGAGACGCATGATTAAGGAAATTATAAGGCACCATGAAAAAGAGATTGTCACACAGATGGACCTGATCTTCATCGTGAGAAAAGGGGCACTGGACATGACCTATCAGGAAATGGAGAAAAGTCTGCTGCACGTTATGCGCAAAGCGGCTCTTCTTAAGCCTAACAAACGGTAAGCTTCGGTTTATTTGTCCTCCTAATTATGGTATGATTTACGGTGGAATGGAATGGTTAAGAGAGGGGTTATGAAGTGTCGCGATTGAAGACATCAAAGGGGAAGTGGATTCTCCTCATTGCAGTCATTGCAATGGTCACCGTACTAGCGGGGTGTACTCCGCAAGGATCCGGGGTTACGACGGAAGATCTGAAAAACAGTGACTCATTCTGGCAAAGCAATGTTGTTTACTGGTTCTCACTGGCGCTCGATACATTCGCCAACTGGTTTAACGGTGAATATGGACTAGCTGTCCTAGTCATGGTGCTGATTGTGCGGACGTTGATTTTGCCACTAACAATGAAGCAGGTCCGCAGCTCCAAAGCCATGCAGGCAATACAGCCGCAGTTGAAGGAGATTCAAGCCAAGTATAAAGATACACCTGAGAAAGTTCAGCAAGAAACGATGAAGTTGTTTCAGGAGAATAAAGTTAATCCGATGGCGGGTTGTCTACCACTTCTGATTCAGATGCCGATTTACATCGCACTTTATAACTCAATTTACGGTAACTCCAGTCTGAGAACACATGACTTCTTGTGGCTCCAGCTCGGAGCGCCGGATCACCTGTTTATACTGCCTGTGCTGGCTGCCATCACAACATTCGTACAAACATGGATGATGATGCGCATGAATCCTGCACAACAGGTTGGACCAATGCAGTTCATGCTGTGGGTTTACCCAATCTTGATTTTCGTAATGTCTTACCAGTTCCCGTCAGCGTTGCCGCTGTACTGGTTCTACAGTAACATCTACACGATCGTGCAAAACTATTTCCTTTACCGGAATAATGATAAAGTCGTGGCTGAAGTCAACGTGAAGCAGAATAGCTCCTCCAAAAATGGAGCTAAACGCAAAAACGGTGGCAAGGCAACCGTCTCTGGAAAAGGGTCGAAAGGGGCCAAAAAATCGAAATGACCAAAGTCATTGCGTCAGGAAAAACCGTTGAAGATGCTGTAAACCAAGGATTGGCTGAGCTTGGCGTGAGCCGGGACAAGGTCGAGATACAAGTGTTAGAGCAGCCGTCAAAAGGATTCCTGGGTTTGATCGGGGTAAAGGCGGCAAAAGTTGAAGTGAAACTTCTGCCTGTGCCCGAAGCTGTACCACAGCGGGTCGAGCCGGCCGCACATATACCTCAGGTTGAAGCTAAACTTGAGGATGTCGCAGCTAAAAATCCCTATGAGGAAGCGGCTGCTTTCTTAAAAGAAGTAGCAGCAGGTATGGGACTGGATGTTGAAGTGGATATCAAAAAGCAGCGGGATGGACATATCTTCAATATTGCCGGGGAGGATCTTGGCATGATTATTGGCAGACGTGGACAGACACTCGATGCACTTCAATATCTTACGAACATTGTAGCTAACCGTTATTCGGAAAGTTTCGTTCGAATTGTACTGGACGCGGAGAATTTCCGCCAACGCCGCCGGAAGACACTTGAGGATCTGGCTGAACGTCTGGCTGGACAAGCGATTCGTTCTGGCAAGGAAGTTGTTCTGGAGCCGATGCCTCCACTCGAACGCAAGGTCATTCATGCGAAACTGCAAAACCACCCGCAGATTAAGACGTACAGCAAGGGCGAAGAGCCCAATCGGCGTGTGGTCATCATGACGAAATAACACGAAATTGAAGACGCAATGGCTTCCTGCCCGGTGCAGAAGCCATTGCTTTTTTCGTAGATAAGTATATTGGTGAGAACTCATAAAGTGAAATTCACATGTGGTCCGTAAGGGCAACCATTTTAAAATAGAGCAGGGAGAGATAACGATGATCAGTGATACGATCACAGCGATATCCACGGCTGTTGGAGAAGCGGGCATAGCAGTTATCCGGGTCAGCGGTCCGGATGCAGTATCGGAGACGGAGAAAATTTTTCGCAGTAAAACCCCTTTGACCCAAGCAGCATCTCATACAGTTCACTACGGTCATATCATTGAACCTGGCAGTGGGGAGAAGATTGAAGAAGTACTGGTTACGGTAATGCGGGCACCTCGTTCGTTTACGACAGAAGATGTGGTTGAGATTAGTGCTCATGGTGGAGTAGTCTCCGTGAAGCGGGTTCTGGATCTGCTGCTTCAGCTCAATATTCGCCTTGCGGAGCCGGGGGAATTCACAAAGCGTGCTTTCCTGAATGGACGGATCGATCTGTCACAGGCGGAAGGTGTTATGGATCTCATTCGTTCCAAGTCGGATAGAGCATTCTCGGTAGCACTCAAACAAGTGGAGGGAAAGCTCTCCTCCAAACTGCGTGATCTGAGACATACATTGGTGGAAACGCTGGCTCACATTGAAGTGAACATTGACTATCCCGAGCATGATGTAGAGTCCTTAACTGCGGATTTTATTAAAGAAAAATCCAGTCTGGTCATGACTGAAATTGATAAATTGCTGGTAACGGCAGAACAGGGCAAGATACTACGTGAAGGAATTACGACGGCGATTGTAGGACGGCCAAACGTAGGAAAATCCTCTTTGCTGAATGCACTCGCCCAGGATAATCGGGCAATTGTAACGGACATTCCGGGAACAACACGTGACGTCATTGAGGAATTTGTAACGATTAACAACATTCCGCTCAAGCTGCTGGATACAGCCGGCATTCGGGAAACGATGGACGTTGTCGAGAGAATCGGGGTAGAACGGTCCCGCTCTGCAGTAGCAGAGGCTGATCTATTGTTGATGGTGATCAATGCGGCAGAACCATTGCATGAAGATGAGATTGAATTACTGGAACAAATCCGCGGTAGACAATCAATTATCATTATGAATAAAATGGACTTAGCTCCGCAGGCTGACCGCGACATTTTACTTCGCTACATTCCGGAAGAGCGTCTTGTTCCGATGTCAGTGAAGGATGATCTGGGTGTTGATCGTTTGGAAGAGGCCATTTCCACCTTGTTCTTCAGCGGCAAGCTGGAATCGGCTGACTTGACGTATGTCAGCAATGTACGTCATATTGCTTTGCTCAAAAAGGCAAAACAGTCCTTGATTGACGCATATGAAGCTGCTGAACAGCTCATTCCAATTGACATGATTCAGATTGATGTACGTCTGGCGTGGGAGCACCTTGGTGAGATTGTGGGCGATACCGCACATGATGCATTGATCGACCAGATTTTCTCCCAGTTCTGTCTAGGAAAGTAAAATGAACAAACATACTTCCTGTGAAAAGTAGTATGATAATGAAGTCCATTTCTTGTGAATGGTCAGCATGGCAATAACGTCTGTAGGAATCACAGACTTGATGGCTTGATATAGATCGGAATGTCCCCTGGCTGAATAGGGAGAGCATTCAAATTTTTTTACAATAGACCGTGCGCATGGGATTCAAACGTGCTGCGGCATAAGGAGGTAACAAGAATGGCTTTTGATGGCGGCAGCTATGATGTAATTGTCGTTGGTGCTGGACATGCGGGTGTGGAATCGGCACTGGCCGCAGCCCGTATGGGTTCCAAAACACTGATGATTACAATAAATCTGGATATGGTGGCCTTCATGCCTTGTAACCCATCCATTGGGGGACCGGCTAAAGGACATGTTGTGCGCGAAATCGATGCGCTGGGCGGTGAGATGGGACGGAATATCGATAAGACGTTTATTCAGATGAGAATGCTCAACACAGGGAAAGGTCCTGCAGTTCACGCTCTGCGTGCTCAGGCAGACAAGTTCTCTTATCAGCATAAAATGAAAGAAACGATGGAGAATGAGCGCAACCTGACTATGCGTCAAGGTATGGTGGATCGCTTGATCGTCGAAGACGGGAAATGTGTGGGGGTAGTGACTCAGACGGGTACAGAGTACCGTGCCCAAGCTGTTGTTCTAACTACAGGCACTTATCTGCGCGGTAAAGTTATTATGGGTGAATTGATGTACGAAAGCGGACCTAACAATCAACAGCCTTCACTCAAATTGTCAGAGCATTTGCGGGAACTTGGATTCGAACTTGTTCGTTTCAAAACAGGTACACCACCTCGTGTGCATAAGGATACAATTGATTTCAGCAAAACGGAAATTCAGCCTGGCGATGATGAGCCGAAGTTCTTTTCGTATGAGACAGAATCTTCTGAAAATGAACAGCTGCCATGTTGGTTGACCTACACTTCGGTTGAAACCCATCAGATCATTAATGATAACCTGCATCGTGCACCGATGTTCTCGGGTGTTATTGAAGGTACGGGACCACGTTACTGCCCATCCATTGAAGACAAAATTGTTCGTTTCAGTGATAAGCCGAAACATCAGATCTTCCTGGAGCCAGAAGGAAAAAATACATCCGAGTATTATGTACAAGGACTATCTACCAGTCTGCCGGAGGATGTTCAGCTTGCCGTTCTTCGCTCGATTCCCGGAATGGAAAAAGTGGAAATGATGCGTAATGGATATGCCATTGAATACGATGCGATGGTACCTACACAGCTCTGGCCTTCACTTGAAACAAAGCGTCTGCCAGGTCTGTTCACGGCCGGACAAATCAATGGGACTTCCGGTTATGAAGAAGCGGCAGGACAGGGGATCATGGCTGGGATTAACGCTGCACGCAAAGTACAAGGCAAAGAGCCTGTTATTTTGGATCGTTCCCAAGGTTATATTGGCGTGTTGATTGATGATCTGGTGACTAAAGGAACAAACGAGCCGTATCGTTTGCTCACATCACGTGCCGAGTATCGTTTGCTGCTTCGTCATGATAACGCAGATCTGCGTTTGACCGAGATTGGTCATGATATTGGTCTGGTTTCAGACGAGCGTTATGCTAAATTCCTCGACAAAAAAGCCAAAGTGGATGCAGAGGTTGAACGTCTAAAAGCGGCTAAAGCACGCCCTGCGGATGTGAATCCGAAGCTTGAAGAGTTTGGCTCGACTCCAATTCAGGATGGAAGCACACTGCTTACTCTACTGCGTCGTCCGGAAATTACGTATGACTGGGTTGAACAGGTTTCACCTTCTGAGGTAGAACTGACAGCAGATATGAAGGAACAAGTGGAGATCCAAATTAAATATGCGGGATATATTGAGAAGCAATTGATCCACGTGGAACGTTTGCAAAAGATGGAGAAAAAGAAAATTCCGGATACGATTGAGTACAACGATGTTCACGGTCTGGCTATGGAAGCGAAGCAAAAACTATCCACGATCCGTCCTATTTCAATTGGGCAGGCTTCCCGGATTGCTGGGGTAACTCCTGCGGACATTTCCATTCTGCTCGTCTACTTGGAGCATTATAACCGTGTAACCGCAGCAAGGGGACAATAATGGACGATATTCAACAGCAATTGCAGCTTCGACTGAAAGAGCATGGTTTGGATCTTGATGAACGTCAACTGGAACAGTTCGAACTATATTTTCAGGAGCTGGTATCCTGGAATGAAAAGATGAACCTGACAGGCATAACGGAACGGGAACAGGTGTATACGAAGCATTTTTATGACTCGGTATCCCTGGCCTTCTATACGGATATGACCAAAGTGGAAAAGCTTGCGGATATTGGATCTGGAGCAGGCTTTCCTGGCATTCCACTCAAGATCTGCTTCCCGCATATCAAGCTGACCATTATTGATTCGCTAAACAAACGCATTGGCTTTCTGCAGCATGTCGTGGATACACTCGGCCTAACCGAGGTTGAATTAATTCATGGCCGGGCAGAGGAGCTGGGGCGCAAGGAAGGATATCGGGACAGCTACGATCTGGTTACTGCGCGCGCAGTAGCTAAGCTGGCAGTGCTGAATGAATTCTGTTTGCCTTTCGTTCGCAAGGGTGGGATGTTTGCCGCAATGAAAGGCGGAGACCCTCGTGAAGAAATGAAGGAAGCAGAATTTAGCTTCAACCAGCTGAGAGGACGGGTAAAAGCGGTTCATCCATTTCAGCTGCCAGTGGAAGAGTCAGCGCGTCATATCATCTTGATACAGAAGTTTGATAAAACGCCTCACAAATATCCTCGTAAACCGGGGACTCCACTCAAGACACCATTGGTACAGTAAATTAATGCTGGGTAAACCAATATGCTTTGCTTACTTTGGCCGGATTATAAAATTATACTTGTGCCATATATAAAGTCAGACTAGAAAAATATTGAAGAGGATGTTTCACGTGAAACATCCTTTTTTTTATTTTCAGATACATATTACAGAGCGAGTACCATTTCAAAAATAAACAGATGAAAAAGGGAGAAATCGAGGGTAAAACCGCCAAGATGCTCGGATGGAAAGCAGGAAAATTAGGAGGGTTTAAAGAATAGGTTAGAATAGGATTATGATAGAAAAGATGATAGAATAGAAGTAGCCGATCCTGTGTATCAGAGATCATAGATTATATATAAATAGAGTTGGCAAGAAGTATAGACAATTTCATCAGAACGTGATGTAGAAAGCATAACTTATTCGAAGAACGACAACATATGAGGGGTCGCATATAGAATAGGAAGCACCTGCACTGCTGCGGGAGCTATTACGAAACTAGGTGGTAATATACGGAATGAAAGAACAATTTTCGAAGTTGTTTGGTTTGGCGGAGCGCAATAACGGAGATGAAGTGAAACAAATTCCGGTAGGCGAAATAGTAAGCAGCCCTTATCAACCGCGTACGATTTTTGACGATGATAAAATTGATGAGTTGTTGCAGACAATCAAAACCCATGGAGTCATTCAACCCATTGTTGTCCGTGTGCGGAATGGATCATATGAGATTATTGCCGGGGAACGTCGCTGGCGTGCGGTTCGAAAACTGGGACTAGAGCATATTCCAGCCATTGTGCGCGAATTTAATGACTCTCAAGCCGCTTCCATTGCCTTGATTGAGAACCTGCAGCGTGAAGGGCTCACAGCTATTGAAGAGGCGGTTGCTTATCAAAAGTTGATTGATCTTCACCAATTGACACAAGAGAGTCTTGCACAGCGATTAGGCAAAAGCCAATCAACCATTGCCAATAAAATTCGGTTGTTACAACTCCCGGAAGGAATTAAGACTGCACTGATGGAACGGAAAATATCCGAACGTCATGCAAGAGCTTTGCTTTCACTGGACTCGGAAGAACTGCAAATGAAATTGCTCAGCGAGATTATTGAAAAAGAGTTGAACGTAAAACAAACCGAAGCAAGGGTCGCCTTTTACAAGGAAGCTTCCAAAATCAAAAAGTCCAAACGCATCTCATTTACCAAAGATGTCAGACTCGCACTAAATACCATTCGCCAATCCATTGATATGGTATCTGGCTCTGGTATGGATATCAAAACAAAAGAAGCCGATCACGAAGATCATTATGAGATCGTCATTCATATTCCTAAACGCAAATAGTTGAAGCTTAAGGCGGCAATGGGCCGCTTTTTCTGTCTATAGAGCTGATTGAAGTCTGAAGTCTGTATTGAAGAACGTGCTTGAAGAACGGAACGGTAGTTGTTGTTTGTGTGGACGATAGCCACCTGCTTTTAGTTAACTGTATCTCACAACCTACAAGAAAAGACTCCTATTTTATTTGAGGTGAAGTAATTGTCTAAGATTATGGCCGTAGCAAATCAAAAGGGCGGTGTGGGGAAAACGACGACATCTGTTAACTTGGGTGCAGGACTGGCTTCACTCGGGAAAAGGGTACTGCTTGTCGATATCGACCCTCAGGGAAATACGACTAGTGGAGTCGGAATCAACAAAGCAGATGTGGCCAATTGTATATATGATGTCATCATTAATGAAGTACATCCTCAGGAAGCCATTGTGGAAACCCAAATTGAAGGGCTTCATATCATCCCTGCAACGATTCAACTTGCCGGAGCCGAGATTGAGTTGGTATCCACCATATCACGTGAAGTTCGTTTGAAAAAATCACTCGCCATGGTGAAAAAAAACTATGATTACATACTGATCGATTGCCCACCATCTCTTGGCATGTTAACGATCAACTCGTTGACCGCTTCCGACTCGGTGATCATTCCGATCCAGTGTGAGTACTACGCACTTGAAGGGCTGAGCCAACTGCTTAACACGGTTCGCCTCGTGCAGAAACATTTGAATACCTCTCTGCAAATAGAGGGAGTACTGCTCACCATGTTTGATGCCCGTACGAACCTGGGGATCCAGGTGATTGAAGAAGTGAAGAAGTATTTTCAACAAAAAGTGTATCAAACGATTATTCCGCGTAATGTGCGACTTAGTGAAGCCCCTTCACATGGGCAGTCCATTATTACGTATGATCCCCGTTCACGAGGAGCAGAAGTGTATTTAGAGCTCGCAAAGGAAGTGATATCGTATGAGTAAGCGGCTCGGAAAAGGTCTCGATGCCCTCATTCCATCGCTTTCAATAAATGACGATGACAAGGTTGTAGAAATTCCAATTGCCCAGTTGCGGGCAAACCCTTATCAGCCACGGAAGGTATTTGATGAGGATGCGATTCATGAACTGGCAGAATCCATACGTCAACACGGTGTGATACAGCCAATTATCGTACGTACTGTACTGAGAGGTTATGAGATTATTGCCGGGGAACGGCGGTTTAGAGCTTCTCAATATTGCGGTAATGCAACAGTGCCCGCAGTCGTTCGTAATTTTAGTGATCAGCAGGTCATGGAAATCGCTCTGATTGAGAATTTGCAACGGGAAAATCTCAACGCGATGGAAGTGGCAGTAGCCTATCAAGGCCTGATGGATCAGTTCTCGCTGACACAGGAAGAGTTATCTGTCAAAGTCGGGAAATCCCGTTCTCACATTGCAAATTTCTTGCGTTTGCTTTCGTTGCCGGAAGAAGTGAAAGACCATGTTTCACGTGGAACATTGTCCATGGGTCATGCACGTGCCATAGTCGGTGTGAAGGATCAGGATATGGTGAAACAGCTGGCCAAACAAACCATTGACCAACAATGGAGTGTACGTGAGCTGGAAGAAGCGGTACAGCAGCTGGATCGTTCCAAGACGGGTGAAGCCAAGGCCAAATCCAAACTCAAGAAAAAGGATCCATTCATTGACACGGTGGAGGAATCCTTGCGTGAGCGTTTCAAAACAACAGTGAAGATAAAGCACAACAAAGATAAAGGCAAAATCGAGCTCAACTACTACAGCAAACAGGATCTGGAGCGATTGTTGGAACTGCTGCAATAGATAATCCTGTAGATTAACTTACAACACGCGGGGCTTTTTTCATCTGATGACATATCGCCTCTGTACGATGGAGAAACGATATGTCATTATTTTTTCTGTAAAGGTGTTGTTTTCTTATTCGGCACTGGCGTTTATGATTGGTTTTATGGTGAGTCGCTCAATGAACAGGACAGAGGTGGTTGTGAGGTGAAGGAACTCATTTATCTGGATCATGCTGCGACATCATGGCCTAAGCCGCCTGCTGTTGGTGAAGCCATGCTGCATGCCCTTGATGTCGCTGGAGCGAATCCGGGCAGAGGCAGCCATCGAATGGCTGTTCAAGCAAGCCGTGTACTTTTTGACACGAGGAAGGTACTATCCAGTCTTTTTGGTATCAGTAATGCCAATGATATTGCACTCGGTTCCAATACGACAGAAGCGTTGAATCTTGCAATTCAAGGCCACTTGCGAGAAGGTGATCATGTCATTGCTACAATGGCGGAGCATAACTCGGTCAGGCGGCCTCTGGAATACATGCGACGGATCCGAAATGTAGAGGTGGATTATGTACCTGTGAATGCTGCAGGTGATATTGATCTGGTTCAACTCGAACGTTTGTTTCGCCCGAACACGAGATTGGTTGTATGTACACATAGTTCCAACTTGCTGGGTAGCATTTTACCTATTGGTGAAATATCGCTGATTAGCCGTAAATATGGGGCGACATTTCTCGTAGATGCCGCTCAGAGTGCTGGCATTATGCCAGTGGATGTACAACAGCTAGGTATCGATATGCTGGCGTTTCCAGGACATAAGGGTCTTCTCGGTCCACAGGGAACGGGAGGCCTCTACATTGCTCCGGAGCTTGATCTCGAACCGCTTCTTCATGGGGGGACAGGCAGTCAGTCTGAAGCGATTGAACAGCCGCTTGTTCGTCCAGACCGATATGAGGCAGGAACTCCGAATACCGTAGGTATGGCAGGGCTGGCAGCCGGCGTGAAGCATGTGATGGAATTGACTCCTGAAGCAATCTATAAGCATGAGTGGGAACTAACTCAACGTATGATGCAAGGGTTATCATCTGTAGCAGGAATTCGGATGCTTGGGCCAGAGCTTGGACAACCACGTACCGGGTTGGTATCCTTTACAGTAGAGGGATATGATTCTGCTCAGCTAGCTTTTCAACTGGACCGTCGTTATGGTATTGCTGTGCGTTCCGGTTTTCACTGTACACCTCTTGCGCATGAATCTGCCGGAACCACCTTGAGCGGAGCGGTCAGAGCCAGTGTAGGATATTCAACAACTAGCCAAGAGATAGATGCTCTAATTCATGCAGTAAACGAACTAACAAAGCCGCGGTAACTACGACGATCGGTATGAAGGGGCAGCGGATAGAGAGATATCTATTGAAATTGGAAAATAGTTGATTAATTACTATAGATAAAGGGTTTATTTATTAGGGGAAGGTCTAACGAGTGCACGATCGCTCGTTGGCAAAAATGAACGGACAGGTTGATGAACAAACAAACAGAGGGGTAGTTGCACTACATGGCTGAATTAAACGAGCTGATTCTGGAACAGCTGCTATGGATTATTGGCGGAATGGCATTATTATTGGTGATCTTACTGATTGTAAGTATTGCCCAAGGCGCAAAGTTACGCAAGTTCAAACGGAAATACGAAGCGATGATGGCTGGCAGTGGAGTAGAGGACCTGGAATCGTTGTTGATCAATCTGAAAATTCAGATGGACAGCATTGAGGACGAGCATAACTTGCAGACTAGTCAGATCCAGGAAGTCATGCAAAAACTGACCCGTATCCAGGGGAAAGTGGGTGTAAAACGGTATAATGCCTATGGAGAAAGAGGCAGTGATCTGAGTTTCTCCATGGCCATGATTAACGATAATAATGATGGGATGATCCTCACAGGGATCTATAATCGTGATGGTTCTTATGTGTATGCCAAGCCTCTTAAAGGGGGAGAGTCATCTTATACACTATCCCCTGAAGAGAAGGAAGCCATTACTCTGGCACAGCAAGCAGAGTAGAGCGTGTATGCCATTCGCGAATGGCTGAGTAAAGACTGCTCGCGATAATTTCAGACATGCGCATGACAAGACTAAGCCGTGTGTTTTGCAAAACAAAGTATTCCATAAAGCCGCCGACGTTAACGATACCTGTAAGATGGATATCGCCGACCGGCGGTAATTCTTTATTTACACCCGCACCAGGCTTAAGCGGCCCATTGACCACCTGAATACACCCTACACTGGAGGATTGCCCGAGGCAGGCGTCTATTCCTATTACATAGGGATTATGGTGTGTATTTTGAATGGTATTCAGGGTGTCCTGAAGGTTCATTGCATGTACAGGTTCGTCCAATGTACCATAGAGGTGAAATAGGGGGCTGTCCCACTTGGCAAGCGAAGAGCCTACCAGAGGACCAAGACAGTCTCCTGTAGAGCGATCTGTGCCGATGCAGACAATAACGACATTTTGCAGAGAATGAGCCTTATAGAGATGAAACATTAAACGATGTATAATGGCGGAGTGTATGCCTGGGTCGGTATGTGGTATCTTCAAACTGGTCATATCTTGGGATGAATAAGAACGCGAATTGGGATTCATAGGATCTATCCTTTCCCCTTGAGAATGGTAGTAACAGTATATGGAAGGATAGAAGGTTTTATACTTCGCAAGGACAAGCTTTTTCCTAAAGGTTTACACGGAGAGAGAACAACCCATGGATGATGCTTGGAAATCGGAAAGGAGCCGGACATGGACGAGTGGATGGATGATTGGATGCTGATTGCCTTTGATTCTACCCAGCAGGCTTTGCGAGCGGAAATGCTGCTAGAATTTGCTGAGATTGAAATTGATTTATTTCCTACCCCGAAAGAGATTACGGCAGGCTGTGCCCTTTGTATACAGTTTCCAAAAGAAGATCTGGCAAGAGTGCAGCAGATCATTCGGAACGAGTTTGTAGAGATCCGGGGCCTCTATTTCAAAACTGAAGACAGCTATGATAACATACCCATGTAGAGGAGGTCGGAATTGATGGTGCCTTTTAATTTTTTTGCTACAGCTCCTGCTAACCCCGTGGATGAGCCTACTGCCTTAGAAGAAACAGTAAAAAGTGCTGTCAGCTGGACTGATAAGTTGTGGAATTCCGTTACCGATGCGGATATGTGGCTAAACATTCTGTTCAGCTCGATTCGCATTGTTATTATTTTTATTATCACACGTATTGTAATCAAGATTGTGTACCGCATTATTGATCGCAGCCTGGAACGGAAGCAGGAAGGCAAAGTCCGTGTAAACCCGCGCAGGTTTGTCACGGTAGGTGAATTGCTCAAAAATGCGACCTCCATAACATGTAATTTCATTATGATTCTGTTACTGTTATCAGAGATCAACATACAAGTTGGACCCCTACTGGCCAGTGCAGGTGTGCTTGGACTTGCCATCGGTTTTGGTGCACAGGGATTAGTGAAGGATGTTATTACGGGTTTCTTCATTATATTGGAGGACCAGTTTGCTGTAGGGGATGTAATTCAGACAGGTACCTACAAAGGAACCGTTGAAGTCATCGGCTTGAGAACAACCAAGCTGGTTAGCTGGCAAGGTGAAGTTCATATTATTCCGAATGGTACGATTGCCAGTGTGACAAACTTCTCCATGTCCAATTCGCTTGCTGTGGTGGATATCCCGATGAAGGGGGATCAATCCTTGGATGAATCTGTTCACTTGGTCAAACAGGCCCTGGTTGGAATTGAAGACCGGGATCTCAATATTGTAAAAGTCCCGGATGTGCTAGGCATTCAATCGATGACCACTTCAGAGTATGTCGTTCGGATCGTTGCAGAGTGTATGCCAAATTCCAGAGCCTCTGTAGAGCGCCAAATTCAGAGTGATGTAAAGAAAACGATGGAGTATCATGAGATGGGTAAGCTCGCAGCATTGGAACAGGCAGCCGGGCAGGAGAAGGATGAAGGGGATGGTACTGGTGGAGCGTAAGAGTTTCCAGCTTGGAGACATTGTACAGATGAAGAAGCAGCATCCCTGTGGAAGTAATGAGATGGAGATTATTCGGATGGGGATGGATATTCGTATCAAATGTGTAGGCTGTAAACACAGTGTACTCATTCCGAGAGCAAAGTTTGAGAAAAACATGAAAAAAGTTCTTCGCTCGGCAGAGGATGCTGCAGAAACTTAAATGAAAGTCCGTGGTCAAATGCATACCATAATAACGTTTTCATGCATGCGCTGCACAGGTATTGCGTTCCGTATGTGATCATGCTATAATCAGTATTGCTGCGGAAAGGTACCCAAGAGGCCCAAGGGGGCTGACTCGAAATCAGCTAGGCGTGTCACAGCGTGCGTGGGTTCGAATCCCACCCTTTCCGCCACTTACAGCATTTATGCAATGGCATTTCAATGAACTTAGTTATATTGAGTATAATAAAGCGATCAGACCTTCCTCGAATGGAAGGTTTTTTTTATTTATTTTAACAACAAAAAAAGTCTACGACATAAAACAAAAGAGCCCCGAAGGGCTCCTTGTAGGCGATACATCGGTTAGTTAGGAAACAATCGGTCGTAAGATCAGAAACCTGGCGTACTGCTGATGCAATACTCGTGCTCAGACGAAGGGCCTTACACACTACCACTTGCTTCTTAGATTACGTGATGAATCTCCAACATTACACGATCGGCTGCGTTGTCCAACGGAACCACACCTCTCTCGTGTACCGCCTGATTGTATTATGTGCATTATTACGTTTTATATACATGTGTTATTAAAAATAATTTCCTTCTAATGAACACGGGCCTTCGTTAATCTCTTCCACTTCCGGTTTTGGTTGCTCGTTTCAGGAAAGGATTCCCCTTTTTTGAGCGTTATCCGTTTAGGATTTTGTATTTCCGTATGGAAGCTTTTTTCTCCGACTTCCGTGTACTCTCCATCATTCGGTGCTTTGTCACCTTTTTCAAACTCAGTTTGTTCGCCCATGGTAAGACCTCCTTAGATATTTTTCTTATTACTGCATCCATAGTGTCTCCAGAACTCGAATGATCATGTGCCAATACAAACAGGGAACGTTTGCTTGCATTGATGTCTTATTTTTGTTATATTAATATAGTTCGAGTTTGTGCTCGTTCCTTGCTCTCAACCTGGATTGAGGGCCAGAGTCCATAAGGAGGTGAAAATTATGCGCAAATATGAAGTGATGTACATTATTCGTCCTGACGTTGAGCAAGAAGTTGTTCAAGCTACAGTCGATAAATTCCAAGGCATCATCTCCAACGGCGGTGGTGAAGTTACAGCTCACGACGTTATGGGTAAACGCCGTCTTGCGTATGAGATCAAGAAATTCCGTGATGGTGTTTATGTTCTGGTACACTTCACTGCTGAACCAGCAGTAGTTACTGAGCTTGAGCGTCTCATGAAGATTTCTGACGAAGTAATTCGTTATCTCATTACGAACGATGTTAAGTCTGCCTAAGACAACTCGTGATTAACGCACCAATACGCTCTGAAGGAGGGGATTACATTGTTGAACCGTGTCATTCTGATCGGCCGGTTAACCCGGGATCCTGAGTTGCGTTACACTCCAGCAGGAGTAGCAGTTACGCAATTTACTTTGGCGGTGGACAGACCGTTTACAAGCCAAGGGGGAGAGCGGGAAGCGGATTTCATTCCGGTCGTAACCTGGAGACAGCTTGCTGAGACTTGTGCAAACTATTTGCGCAAAGGACGCCTAGCTGCAGTCGAAGGACGCATTCAAGTACGGAACTACGAGAATAACGAAGGTAAACGTGTATACGTGACCGAAGTCATTGCCGATAATGTCCGTTTCTTGGAGTCAGGTAACCGTGATAATAACGGTGGCGGCGGTGGGCAACCGATGCGTGAAGAGCCTTCTTATGGAGGCGGCGGGCGCGCGAACAATAACAATTCGCGTAGCAACAATCAGGATCCTTTTTCCGATGACGGAAAACCGATTGATATATCGGATGATGATTTGCCATTTTAACGTGAACCGACACTCTAGAGTGGATGGTTTAACGATAGGAAAGGACTGAAAAGCATGAGCTTCAAGCAAAGAGAAGGCGGAGACAACGATAAAAGACCGGCTCGCCGTGGCGGCCGTAACAAACGTCGTAAAGTGTGCTTCTTCACAGCTAACAAAATTACTCACATCGATTATAAAGATACGGACTTGCTTCGTAAATTTATCAGCGAACGTGGAAAAATTTTGCCACGCCGTGTAACAGGTACTAGCGCTAAATATCAACGCATGCTGACGATCGCGATCAAACGCTCCCGTCAAATCGCATTGCTGCCATACACAACTGAGTAGTCTTACTCAGCTTGCATACGAAGCAGCCGGCTATAAGCCGGCTGCTTTTTTGTGTTGTAAAATGAACGCGAACCTGAGCGAAATGATCGTGGAGAAGTAATTGGAATGCAAATCATTTATAATAGAATAGATTAGCTTATATTTGAGTAAGTGATGATTTAACCCCGTATTCCATTTATAACAGATCAAAACATCAGGAGTGCATATGAAGAAAATCAAGAAAAAAGAGCAGCGGAAGCAAAAGAAAAGTTTGCGTTTTTGGCTAATAGCTACGCTGCTAATTTCCGTTTTATACGTGTGGCTACAACAGAAAGAAGATACTTACGAAATTTGGCCCGATTATACGAGAGAAGCTGCACCCATCACAGGTCTCCATCCCGTCGTGGCAGAGAGTGAGCAGTTACTGGTACGCAAAGCAGCCCGGCGTGGTATAGATATCGTTATCACCCATGGTTATCGAAGTATAGAAGAGCAGGATGAGCTGTTTAATCAAGGCCGCGCTACGACTGGGAATATAGTTACGAATGCCAGGGGCGGGGAGTCATATCATAATTATGGACTGGCTATTGATTTTGCACTTCGGACACCAGATGGTGATGTAGTATGGGATATGGAGCGTGATGATAACGGCAATGGACAAGCAGACTGGATGGAAGTTGTCGATATGGCCAAGATGTTAGGATTTACATGGGGAGGCGACTGGGCTAACTTTCCGGATTATCCTCATCTGCAGATGGATTTTGGCTTAAGCATCAATGAGTTGAAGCGTGGCAAACGCCCGCCGGAATCACCATAAAGAGTATTATTAAAATACAACATATTGTATAAATATCGAAAAAGCCTTGCATTTTGCAGGGCTTTTTTCATTCTTTTGTAAAAAAAATGATAAAAGATTACAATTAGTCCTTTACAGCAGCAAATAAATAAAACTATACTAGAATAACTAGAATTTTAACACAGACTTAATGAATAGCATAAAAATAATTGCATAGGCATAAATTTGCTAAAAAGACAGCTGACATAGAAGAAACAAATTAAATCGAATATTTACCATAAACCTAACATATATATTCTAAAATTAAATTAATTCGACATGTAAGTACGGAATATACGTAAGGTGCATGTTATATATTTAATATTCTCACTCTCCCACTTCAAAACCTCACGCGAAAAAAGTCGAAATAATATCGAAATCCCCTTGATAGAGCACCTTAAAAATATAACTAATACCCAAAACTATGATATAAAAAACATTTATACCAAAAATCTCAAAATACTTATTGACGTCACCTAAATTTACACGTATGATTACATTAATTATTTTCCACTATAATTCCGCTAGGATTTATCAACATTAATTGACCAATGGTCTAAATAGCAATAGCGAAACTCGTTTCTCCTAAAGGATTAGTATTTAGTATAACTTTTGTTCGTCTTCTTCAAGAACATGGAAATATACAGTGGATGCATTCTTATATATATGAATACAGTCTGCGGAAATTTTGGGGTTAGGGTGATTGATTTGAACACAGAGCTATTGGAAGTCAGAAATCTAACTACATCATTCAGAATTGAAGATGACTATTATGCAGCAGTTGATCACGTTAACCTTACGGTTAAGAAAAACGAAGTACTAGCGATTGTTGGAGAATCAGGATCAGGCAAAAGTGCGTTCGCATTTTCAATTATGGGTCTTCACAACAAAGCCAAAATTGATGGTCAGATTCTATACAAAGGGCAGGATATCGCGAATATCAATCCTAACAAAATGAACAAGCTTCGCGGAAAAGAGATAGGGATGATCTTTCAGGACCCCCTTTCCGCATTAAATCCTCTGATGATTATTGGTGACCAGATCGATGAGATTCTGACACTTCATCAACCTAAAATGTCTTCTAAAGAAAAGAAAGACAAGGTTATTGATCTGCTTAACCAAGTGGGCATCCCACGCCCCGAACAAATTTACAAGCAGTATCCTCACGAACTATCTGGTGGTATGAGACAGCGGGTTGTTATAGCGATTGCAATTGCCAATAAACCGGAATTGCTGATCGCTGATGAGCCAACAACAGCACTTGACGTTACGATTCAACTGCAAATTCTTGAACTTATACGTGAGTTGAAGAACGAAATTCATGCCGGCATCATCTTAATTACGCATGATCTTGGAGTGGTCGCCGAGATGGCGGATCGTGTGGCAGTTATGTACGCAGGTGAGATTGTTGAAATTGCTGATATCTACACGCTAATGACCGATGCGAAGCATCCATACACAAGATCTCTATTAAACTCTATTCCTACCATTACTGAAGAAAAATCGAAGCTGCATGTCATTCAAGGCATTGTACCTTCTTTAAAGAATCTTCCTCGCTACGGGTGTCGATTCAAGGCCCGAATTCCATGGATTAGTGATTCGGCCCATGAAGATAACCCACAGATGCATGAAATTGCTCCAGGTCACTTTGTACGCTGCACCTGTTACCAGCACTTTCATTTCCCTGATCAAGCTGAGGAGGAATAACATAATGGCACTACTCGAAGTTGAAGGACTCAAAATACACTTTCCGATTCGCGGTGGATTGATCAAACGTGAAATTGGAAGTATCAAGGCAGTTGATGATGTAAGCTTCTCCATTGAACAGGGACAGACTTACGGACTCGTTGGTGAGTCAGGCTCAGGCAAAACGACGACAGGGAGAGCCGTCATCGGACTCAACCATGTGACAGCTGGAAGGATTCTTTTCAACGGCAAAGATCTTGCCAAAGAGCGGCGAAAAGACCGACAACTCCAGCGAGACGTGCAAATGATCTTTCAGGATCCGTACTCTTCATTAAATCCTAAAAAGAGGGTTATCGACATTATCGCTGAACCTCTTCGTAACTATGAGCGACTGACAGCCACAGAAGAAAAGAGACAAGTGAGGGATTTACTTGAAAAGGTCGGACTGAGTCCGGAATCCATCTATAAGTATCCTCATGAATTCTCCGGAGGACAGCGGCAGCGGATCGGAATTGCCCGGGCAATTGCATTGAAGCCGAAACTGATCATTGCAGATGAGCCCGTATCCGCACTGGATGTATCCGTACAGGCACAGGTACTAAATTTCATGCAGGAGATTCAAAAGGAGTTAAATCTGACCTATCTGTTCATCAGCCATGATCTCGGAATCATCCGTCATATGTGTGATCAGATTGGAATTATGTATAAAGGTCGCTATGTAGAGCAAGGAACGACCGATGATATTTTTGAGAACCCACAGCATATCTATACCAAACGTCTCATAGCAGCCATTCCGGATATGGATCCAACCAAACGTGACGAGATGAATGCTTTCCGTCAGATGGTTAAATCCGAGTACGAGAATTCATACCGAAACTTCTTTGATGAGGAAGGGCTTGCATACTCGCTCAAATCCATTTCCGATACTCACCGAGTAGCTCTACCTCAGAAAGGTTGAAGGCCATATGTGGAAAACGATAGTACGTAGAATTATCATAATGATCCCTCAAATCTTCTTACTAAGCCTTTTGGTCTTCCTGATGGCAAAGGCCATGCCGGGGGATGCGTTAACTGGATTGCTTGACCCAAGCGTTGACCCGAAAGCACTTGAGGCTCAACGTGAAAGACTGGGATTAAATAATCCTTGGTATGTACAGTACTGGGATTGGATCAAAAATGCTGTCCAAGGTGACTTTGGACAATCTTTCCGGTTTAAGATGCCGGTAACAGATCTTATTGGTCAGCGTGTTGCCAATACCTTCTGGTTGGCACTTGCGACACTCATATTAACTTATTTGATAGCCATTCCACTTGGTATTATCAGTGGTCGTTATAACGATACTTGGTCTGATCGATTGATCACAGGTTATACCTATCTGGGATTTGCCGCTCCGCTGTTTATTTTCGCTCTAGTGATGGTTTGGGTATTCGGCTTTCATTTTGGCTGGTTCCCTACAGGGGGCAGTGTGGAGCCGGGACTTACGCCAGGAACATTTAATTATGTTGCAAGTAAGTTCTATCACCTATTATTACCGGCCCTTTCCATGGCACTTATTACTACGGTTTCCACCGTACAGTACTTGCGTAGCGAAATCATCGATATTAAGCACAAGGAATTTGTACTTACTGCGAGAGCAAAAGGTGCTTCGGAATCCAGAATTTATAATAGGCACATTTTAAGAAACTCTTTGCTGCCGATAGCAGCATTCTTCGGCTATGAGATTACAGGACTTATTGGAGGAACCGTATTTATCGAAAGTATATTCAGCTACCCCGGTATGGGACAGTTGTTCCTTAACTCCATTTCCCTGCGGGACTTCAGTGTTGTGACTGCACTCGTGCTTCTATATGGTGTGGCTTCAATTCTAGGGGCGCTGTTGTCTGACATAATTTTGGGCATTGTGGATCCACGCATACGGATCAAGTAAGAACTTGAAGATTTCGGGGTGAAAACAAGATGAGCAAGGCCAATGATGTCATTGTAACTTCACAGAATTCACAGAAACTGGATAAAAGCCCCTCTAGCTTGAGTATCTTGTGGAGAGAGCTAGTGCGAGATAAGGTAGCGTTAATCTCTCTCATATTTTTGGGTCTGGTCATCCTACTCGTATATGGTACTTCCCTGATCCTGGATCAGGAGGAGATTGTTAAGGTGGATTTGTTTGCATTGTATGAGCCACCTTCCGCACAATACTGGCTTGGAACGGATTACGGTGGTCGCGATGTATTCGGCCAACTGGTTATTGGTACACGCAACTCGTTGACAATTGGTATTATCGTTACGCTAATGACTGGATTTATAGGTATCTTGGTCGGCCTTTTATCCGGTTACTTCGGTGGCATGATTGACAACCTGTTTATGCGTGTAGTTGATTTCTTCATGATCCTTCCGATGTTGATGATTGTTATCGCTTTTGTAACAGCAGTACCGAAATATAATATCGTTTCGTTCTCACTCATTATGACCGCCTTTTTATGGATGGGTATTGCCAGGTTGATCCGCTCCAAAGCATTGCAGGAACGAGAACTGGACTATGTAAAGGCATCAAAAACGTTGGGTTCTTCCCATCTCAAAATCATGCTTTCACAGGTTCTACCTAATCTGAGCTCCATCATCATCGTAACGATGACATTGAACCTCGCTGCCAATATTGGCCTTGAATCCGGGCTGTCTTTCTTGGGATTTGGATTCCCTGAAAGCACGCCGAGTCTTGGAACACTCGTAAGTTATGCACGTAATCCGCAAACCCTGGAATCCAGATGGTGGATATGGCTACCTGCGTCAGTACTTATTCTGGTATTGATGTTGAGTATAAATAATGTCGGTCAAGCCCTTAAGCGTGCGACTGATGCAAGACAAAGAAGAGGTTAAAAAGGGAGGAAAGGTTCATGAAAAAGAGATTTTTTTCACGGGGACTATTTTTCACGATGATGTTGGTCTTCGTACTGGCGCTTGCGGCGTGCTCGGAGAAAGAGGCAGCAACACCAACGCCTTCTTCGAACACAGGGGAGACGAAGACAGAGGAGAAGCCTGCTAATGAAGAGGGCGTGTACTCCATTGAGGACTTTAACAATGTTAAAACCAACGAAGGAACTGCTATTGAAGGTGGATCTATCACATTTGGACTTGTATCAGATACTGCTTTTGAAGGTACACTGAATTACAATTTTTACTCGGGCGATCCTGACGTGCAAGTTCTGGGTTGGTTCGATGAAGGTTTGCTGACTTGGGATAAAGACTACGTTTATACCAATGATGGTGCAGCTACGTATGAAACATCGGAAGATGGAAAAACGTTCACACTGACCATTCGTGATAATGTGAACTGGCATGATGGTAAGCCAGTAACAGCAGAAGATTTGCAGTTTGCTTATGAAGTAATTGGTAACAAGGATTACGATGGCCCTCGTTACGACTCTAACTTTACAAGTGTAGTAGGTATGGATGAATACCACGCTGGTAAAGCCAAAACGATCTCCGGTATCAAAGTGCTGAGCGACAAAAAAATCAGCATCACATACAAAGAATCTACACCGTCCCTGCTGACAGGTGGCGTATGGACATATCCGCTGGCTAAACATATCTTCGGGGATATGGATGTAGCCAAAATGTCCTCTTCCAAAGAAGTGCGTGAAACTCCAATCGGTTTTGGTCCATTTAAAGTTGAAACCATCACTCCAGGTGAGTCTGTAACATTTGTGAAAAATGAAGACTACTGGCGTGGAGCTCCAAAACTGGATAAAGTGACTCTGAAAGTTATCAACCCAACAACGGTTGTTCAAGAATTGAAATCTGGCGGGGTAGACCTCGTGGATGCATTCCCTACAGATCAATATAAAGACAATGCTGATATGTCCAACGTGGAATTCCTGGGTGCAATCGACCGTGCTTATACGTACATCGGTTTCAAACTGGGTACATGGGATGAAGCAAACGGAAAAGTTGTAACGAATCCTGATGCCAAAATGGCTGACAAAAACTTGCGTAAAGCGATGTGGATGGCTGTAGACAACGACCAAGTCGGTAAACGTTTCTACAACGGTCTGCGTTGGAACGCAACAACATTGATTCCGCCGTCTCACCCTGAATTCCATGATTCCAACAATCCAGGTGTAGCCTATGATCCTGAAGCAGCCAAAGCTTTGCTTGATGAAGCTGGCTACAAATTGGACGGAGAATTCCGTACCAATCCAGATGGATCACCACTGGAGATCAATTTCGTATCCATGACAGGTGGCGACACCGCTGAACCACTGGCACGTTATTATGTTCAATCCTGGGCAGCAATCGGCCTGAAAGTGAACCTCGAAATGGTTGAGTTTAACAGCTTCTATGACCGCGTAGGTAACACAGGTAAAGATGATCCAAACATCGATGTGTACCAAGCAGCATGGGGTGTAGGTATTGACGTAGACCCAGCAGGCCTGTATGGTCGCGATGCACTGTATAACTTCTCCAGATTCTCTAGTGAGAAAAATGACGAACTGCTTGCAAAAGGTGTTTCTGCGGAAGCATTTGATGTAGAGAAACGCAAAGAAATCTACAATGAATGGCAGCAGTACATGGTTGATGAAGTTCCAGTATTCCCGACGCTGTACCGTGCTGTAGTAGCACCGGTCAACAAACGTGTGATGAACTACGCGATTGGTGATGGAACAGGTATCTACCTGAGCGATCTGGCTGTTAACGCAGATAAACCAGTAGTGGCTGAGTAATTATACTTTTCTTATTCTAATTATAAGAGCCTTGTTCTCAAGGAAAGGTTACTTTTGAATCTATGAGCAGCCATAAGGATTGGGGTCCTTTGACGAAGTCGGTTGCTGGATCGGGTAAATGAATTCCTCTGGGTACGATAAAAAGTGTCAATAAAAACATGGATTCTATCACTCTGGCATGGGGTGAATAGAGTCCATGTTTTTTTGATGACAAAAAAATAAAAAAAATTTAACTTTTTTGCAAAAAAGTGCAGACCAAATGCCTCTTTCATTCGTCTATATCTATAAGAGGTGATTCACGGATGAAAAGATGGTGGAAACGAGCAGGAATGCTGCTGGCTCTGCTGGTCATTATATATGTGGGTGTTAAACCGGACATACTTATAGGGAAACCGGGAATCAAGGCAGAATCTGCGGTACTGATGGATTTGAGTACAGGCAAGATCCTGATGGATTATAACGGTTCAATGGAAATGGCCCCTGCGGGTATCAGCAAGTTGATGACAGAGCTGCTCGTGATGGAAGCTGTTATGAATGGCGAGGCACGCTGGGATGATGCGGTTAATGTTAGCCTGTACGCCAGTTCGGTGGGGGGCACTCAGCTTGCACTTAAGCAAGGTGAGAAATTTACAGTACAGGAGCTTTTCCAGACGATGGCGGTGTATTCCGCTAATGATGCAGCTGTAGCGCTTGCAGAGCATATTGGTGGTACAGAGCAGTCGTTTGTACAGATGATGAATGAGAAGTCCTCAGAGATTGGCATGTCAACGGATACCATCTTCAGGAACTCAACGGGACTAAGTGAGAAACAGCTGGGTCCTAACCGTCCTGATGTAATTCAGGGACAGACCGTCATGACCGCTACGGATGCATGCAAGCTTGCACAATATCTGATTGAAAACTACCCCGAAGTGCTCCAGGTCTCCAGCCAAACTCAGGTATCCATGCATCAAAAAGGGATTTATATGAGCAACACGAACTGGATGCTATCGTCCATTGGAGGACCTTATACTTACGATGGCAATGACGGATTGAAAACTGGCTATGATCCACATACAGGCTACCACTTTGTAGGAACAGCAGAGCGTGATGGAAAAAGACTGATCTCGGTCGTATTCGGTACTGAAAGCCGAGAAAGCCGTTTTAACGAAACGCGCAAACTGCTCAATTATGGTTTCTCTGGCTCAAAGAATTAAATGTTGCCGTATTCCCCTAACTGTAAACTTATGGATTATCATGGTAAAATGATTTACGAATAATTCCAAATTATTCTGTAATTCACTTATAAGGGGGACTTAATATTGAACGCAATTAGCAAAAAGGTATATGCTGTAACGCTAACCATGGCGATGTCGATTGCTCTGATTCAGCCTGCAGTTCTGGCAGCCGAAGCAAGCAAGCCTACAGCAGCCGTTGCTGAAGCCATAACTTCGAAGGCAGCGCAGACGCTCCAGCAACTGGGATACATAGATGGTACAACAGATGGCATGCAACAAACACAGACACCAATAACACGTGCTCAAGCAGCAATCATCCTACAACGTGTACTTAAACTCGATACACCTGCTTCTCTTACAGGCTTCGCTGATGTTCTGGCTCAGGATGAAGCCGCACCAGCCATCTATGCATTGAAGCAGAGTGGTCTCATTCAGGGACAAGCCAAAGGCTATGCACCGGATGCACCCCTTACGCGAGCACAGATGGCTTCATTATTTACCCGTGCATTTGAATTGAAGGATAACGGAATTCAGGTCGTATACAGTGATATGAAACAGATTCCCACTGTACATGCCGAGGATGCGATCCGCCTCAAGCAGCATTTTATCATTGAAGGCAGTGCATTTAATGCCAAGGGTACAGTGACTCATGGTGAATTTGCCGAAGCATTGTATCTGGCACTAGGGCTTGATGTAGCAGCCGAGGGACTTACACCATTAGAGGATTTCTTCAAGCAGCCAGCTCAGGCTGGATTCCAGATGTCGCCGGACGGCAAACATATGGCCTATCTGGAACCGTGGAATAACCGTATGAATGTTGTGGTTAAGGAAAATGGCGGCTCGGGCAAGCCGATCCGGATTACGAGTGAAACCGATCGCAGTATTGCTGCCTTTGTATGGGCGACCGATGATAAGTTGCTCTATGTGAAGGATGAAGCCGGAGACGAGAATTATCATATTTATGTTACGGATATTGATGGGAAGAACAGCAAGGATCTTACCCCATACCCCAATACAAGAGCCATGTTGGTTGATCCGCTGGAGAGCATTCCAGATGAAATTTTGGTGGGCATGAACAAACGTGATCCTCGGATCTTTGATGTATACCGCATCAACATTAAGACAGGCGAAGCTGTGCTTGCTGCCGAGAATCCAGGTAATATCTCGGGCTGGTTAACAGACCACGAAGGTAAGATTCGTGTAGCCGTATCCAGTGATGGCAACGTATCCTCGTTAATGTATCGCGATTCGGAGGATAAACCGTTTGAGCCATTGCTAACCACAGAGCTGGGAGAGACGTTTGTTCCACTGATGTTCACCTATGACAACAAAAATATCTATGTTGCGTCCAACCTGGACCGGGATAAAACAGCTATCGTGGAATTTAGTCCTAGCACCAAGAAGGTTACTAGAACCATTTATGAAAACAAAGACGTGGATGTAAGCAGCTTCGTGCCTTCCAAAGAGAAGGGGACAATTCTTGCAGCAGTTTATGAGACAGACAAGGTAAACTATGAATTCTTCGATGACGAGTTCAAAAAATTAATGCAGGATCTTCAAGCCAAAGTGCCCGGCAAGGAAGTTAGCATTTCCAACATGAGCGAAGAAGGTCAGGTCCTGTTCGCCGCTTATAGTGACAAGTCGATGGGCACCTATTATTTCTACGACTCGAAGACAGGCAAGCTGGATAAACTGGCTGATGCTGCACCATGGATTGATGAGAGCAAAATGTCGGACATGAAACCTGTGACCTATACGTCACGTGATGGTTTAACCCTTCATGGCTATCTGACACTACCTAACGGGGCAGAAGCTTCCGGGCTACCACTCGTTGTTGTCCCGCACGGCGGTCCATGGGCTCGTGACTCATGGGGCTTCAGTCCGGAAGTCCAGTTCCTTGCCAGCCGCGGGTATGCTGTACTGCAGGTGAACTTCCGTGGCTCAACCGGCTATGGCAAAGCGTTCCTGGATGCAGGAAACAAAGAGTGGGGCAAAGCGATGCAGAACGATCTTACGGATGGCGTAAACTGGCTGGTGAAAGAAGGGACAGTTGATCCAGAACGTGTAGCCATTTATGGGGGATCTTATGGAGGTTACGCAGCGCTAGCCGGACTGGCATTCACGCCGGACGTGTATGCTGCCGGAATTAGCTATGTGGGACCTTCCAATCTGTTCACCCTGCTGGATTCCCTTCCACCCTATTGGGAGTCTGAGCGGAACATGTTCTATGAGCGCATGGGTGATCCGGTGAAAGACAAGGAGCTGCTGACCGCAGCCTCACCATTGTTCCATATCGATCAGATGAAGGCGCCATTATTTGTCGTACAGGGTGCGAATGATCCGCGGGTTAAACAGGCAGAGTCTGATCAGATCGTGGAAGCACTGCGCGAACGTGGTGTGGATGTACCTTACATGTTAAAAGCGAACGAAGGTCATGGCTTCGCTAATGTTGAGAATCAGCTTGATCTATATCGGGCCATTGAGAAATTCCTCAATCGTCACCTGATGCAGGAATAGTGTACATCCAGGTTGTCTGTTTCGCTAAATTAAGCAGCCATAGGTAATCTTTATAAGGCAGCGAGCTGTCCCTCAGGTTAGATTCAAACACAATCCGGGGGCAGCTTTTTTTCATTAAAATTATGCTAATAACCAGGGTAAATTCATATTAATGAATTGACATATGAAATCTGTTTGTTTTAAAATGACCAGTTAGTCATTATTGTTCTAATTTGTTTAATATATATGTAACATCCCGGCATATGCTGGGCAATTGTGATCTGATCGGGGAGGTAAGTAGAGATGCAAAAACAAATGAAATGGCCGCTCATTTTATTTGCGATAGGGGTATTCATGGCTGCACTCGATAATGGTATTATCACGTCATCGCTGACGACGCTAAATGCTTCATTTGGAGTATCTCCGACGTGGGGAGCATGGACAATTACTCTCTATACGCTTGGTCTTGCGGTGAGTGTACCGATTGCAGGGAAGCTGTCGGACCGTTATGGCCGCAAAAAGCTGTTTTTAATTGAAGTCGCGTTGTTCGGCATAGGTTCATTGCTTGTCGCAATGAGTCCATCATTTACCTTCTTCCTGGTTGCGCGTGTCATCCAAGCGCTGGGCGGTGGCGGGATCTTTATCATTGCCAGCTCGTATGTGCTGAGCAAGTTTCCTGCTGAACGTCAGGGTACAGCCTTAGGCCTGCTTGGAGGCATGAATGGTGTTGCTGCGATTCTGGGACCGAACATTGGTGCTTTTATTTTGGATATTACGGGAAACTGGCACTGGTTATTCCTCATTAATGTACCGATCGCTATTCTCTTATTTATCGCGGGCATTCGATTCATCCATGAAGAACAGGAGTTAAACCGTGCTGCTGTGGACTGGAGTGGTATTGCTGTTCTCACACTCGGGGTACTGAGTTTGATGTACAGCTTCAGTAATCTGGACGGTGTCGATATGCTGCAGAGCCTCGGTTCTCCGATGTTCTATGGTTTCTTCCTGGCAGGTGTGGTTATTCTGGTGCTCTTTTACTTTTTGGAAAAAAGGCTGGAAGGCTCACAACGTGAACCTGTCATATCCACTCAACTTCTTGGCATTGCGTCCTTTCGGTGGACGCTGCTGATTGCCTTTTTCTCGGGAGCTATTCTGGCATCCGTGATCTTCATTCCAGGCTTCGTGGAGCAATATCTGGGTGTATCCAATACGGCTTCAGGTTATTGGTTTACCCCGCTTGCCTTGGCATCAGGAATTGGTGCAGGTGGTGGTGGTTATCTGGTTGACCGCAAAGGACCGATCTGGACCTTATCTGTCGCCGGTTTGCTGTCTGCCATTGGATTCTTGCTATTCCCGCTATGGGTAGAGCATATCTGGCAGTTTGTGATTGCGAGTGTACTCGTGGGGATTGGTTTCGGTATGATGCTGGGGGCGCCGGTAAACGTGCTCGTAACGGAACAGGCTGGTGAGAACAACAAGGGGATTGCCATGGCAACCAGCTCCTTATTCCGCCAGATGGCGATGGCCATTGCGCCTACCATCTTTGCAGGATTTCTCGCCCGTTCGTTCTCGAATTTGGGCTCAAATATCCAGACAGGTCTTGCGGATCAGGGAATCCAGGTTCCTCCAGAAGCCCTTCAACAGTACGCATCAGGAGCAGGCGGAGCATCCGGAAGTGATGTTGCGAGTCTGACGGAAGGATTGTCCCAAATTCCAGACCCGGGTATTCGGGATGTGCTGCTCCAAGCCGTTCATCAAACGACTGGTCAAGGCTACAACGGGCTGTTCTGGTCTGCGGTTATCTTCAGTGTACTGACCCTGGCAGCTGCCCTGATTACTGGACGTTTGCGTACACGAGAGAAAAACAAACGTGTAGATACAGTATCCACCAATTGACCTTATAGAATAGATATACGTATAATTTGAAGAGAACAGCCTTACCTTTGAACGAGCCAAAAAGGAAATGCTGTTCTTTTCAATTTAACCGTATTGTAACTTTTCGCCCTGTAGCAATGTTTAAAATAGAACGAGCGTGAGCGTTGTTCCTGTCCGAGATAGAGAAAAGTTCAGAGAGCACCGTGTCATAAGCAGTTTCAGACGTTTAATGATATGTAGTATCGAATTTCATTTTGACAGTGAAGAAGGAATCGATGAATGAAAAGCAGAACTAAAGAAAAGAAGAAGAAAAGAAGAAAAGGCATATATATTACTCTCGTGTCACTCGTTGTTTTGTTAATTGGCGGATATTTGTTTCGCCAGCAGCTAGCTGTAGCTGCATTTGACCTGTTCCTGGCAGGCTCTGTAGAGGGCCAATTGTCCAAATCGTATGTTCCGCAGGAGGGCAATAAAACGCCTGATCCAACCGTCTATCGCAAAGAGCCGTTTTCGGTGCTGCTGCTTGGTTCTGACAAACGTGCTTACGAGAAAACGCGTGGTCGCTCCGATACGGTAATCTATGCCGTGGTCAGACCGAAGGAATCGCGTGTATTGCTCGTATCCATTCCCCGTGATACTTATGTACAGATTGTTGGACGTGATGCCAACAAGGATGGCGTAGATGATTACGACAAGCTTGCGCATGCCTACGCTTTCGGAGGGGAGAATATGTCCATCAATACGGTGGAGAAGTTTCTGGATGCGGATGTAGGCTACTATGCGACGATCAATTTTGACGGAATCAAAAAGGTCGTGGATGCGCTTGGTGGGGTGAAGCTGCCGATTGAAGAAGATATCGTGAACAAGGATCCGAATCACGTGCAATTCACGATTGAAGGCGGCAAGCCGATCTATGATGGTCAGGAAGCCCTGTATTATGTAAGATACCGCGAGGATAGTGATTTTAATCGTACCAAGCGGCAGCAGATTTTCCTGAACACCATGGCAAACGAAATGCTGAGTTTGAATCAGATTACGAAAATCCCGGAATTGATTCAGATTATGGGAGAGAACTTCCAGACAGACATGCAGCCATCATTTATTACTGATCTGGCCAAACAGGTCATGACCCAGGATAAACCGCAAATCTCGAGCTTCACCATTCTCGGCGAAGGGATGCGCAAAGACGGTATCTATTATGGTCAGGCGGATGAGAAGGATGTCCAATATGCCAAAGAGCTGATTAACAACTGGATGGATGAATCGACCCCAGCCGGTGAAGTCATGGTTCCAGACCGGCAAGCGATCGACTAATGAATTCCATACAGACCTTGTTTATGACTACAATCAGCAGTACGTTAATGAGCGGGCTGCTGATTTTTTTCATTGGAGGGCGATTTCAACCTTTTGGAACATCTTGCGTTTTGATCCGTATAATATAAGTTGAGGCGTAACTTGAAGTAGAAATACAAGGAGGATACGTAAGGGTATGAACATCGCATTTTTTTTGCTGCCTAAGCAAGAGGTTACCTGTGTAACGTCGGATTCTACTCTGCGGCAAACGTTGGAACGGATGGAATATCACCGGTTTACGGCGGTACCCATTTTGAATAAGGAAGGCAAATATATAGGCACGGTCACTGAAGGTGATCTATTATGGTATATGAAAAACGCTGAGGGAAAGATTACATTTGAAAACGCTTCAAAATTCCTGCTCAAAGATGTACCTCTTCGCCTCGATATTAAGCCAGTATCCATTGATGCCAATATGGAAGACCTGATCAATCTGGCCAAGGTACAGAACTTTGTGCCTGTGGTCGATGATATGGAACGTTTTATTGGTATTGTGCGGCGCAGTCAGATCATTGAATACTGTGAAGGCATTGTCTCCAAAGAGTCCATGAAAGCCAAGTAAGAAATCATTAAATGAAATTAAGCTTCAGTGAACGCGGATAATCAGAGCCTCTCAGTATCATGTTAAGCATTAGGAAGCATAAGAAGCGCGGGCATTTTCCTGCCATGGGGGATGATTTTGTGGACCCCCTTTTTATGCTATAATGGAGAATAAAGCTTTTTCGGGGAGAGTGACTTTCGCCAATATGCCTAAAGAACTGGATGTAGCCAAACGCGCTAAAGTGATTGAATGGCTGAAAACCGAAGTACTTGACCAGGTATCCCGATTGTTTAAAGCGTTATGGGAAGGCAGTACCTCACGCATCGGGGACAGTCTCGCCAGTCTGATGATGAGTAGTTACATATTGGGCCGCAGGCTCGGTATTCCTTTCAAGGATCTGGATGCATTGTTAATTGAGAAGTTGAGAAAGCACAAATCGGAAGGTCACCAGCTTGAAGACTGGTACCAGGATATATCCGCGCTAGAAGATCATATGCGTAAGAGGTGAATTTGTTGAAATTTAGCTTGAAGTCAGCCGTCTGGAGCGCAGTATACCTGCTCTTGCTGCTTTCGCTGTTAACTCCTTTATCGGTTCTCGCCATATTTTTCATGATGGTACCCGGAGTTATTTTGTATGCTTCCTTATCTGTAAAATCATTTATATGGCACCTTGTTCCGGTAGCGGTCATATTAGTCTTGTTTCATCCGATCTATTTATTACTACTGCTGCTGTTCACCCTGCCTGCGATCATTATGGGTAATGCCTATAAGAAAAGGAAATCGGCCTTGTTCGCATTATTGGCGGGAACCGGAGCCATGCTGGCAGAATACCTGCTGCTCTTGCTGATTGGAAGTGTCATCTTCCAATTCGATCTGTCGAGTTATATTGATGATGTGGTGAGACTTACAATTGAACCACTAACGAATACGTCTAATCAAATGGTAAATGGCTTTGCGTGGACACCTGAAATGACTCAGGATGTCGCAAGGCAGACACAACTCATGATTCCGTTCGCTTTGGTTGTGACATCCATGGTGATGTCGCTTATCACACACGTGATTGCTCGTCCTATTCTGAATGTGATGGGTGTATCCGTATCGAAGCTGCCACCAGCGCGCGAATGGCGTATGCCTCGTGCTCTGATCTGGTATTACTTCCTGGCACTGCTCTTCGAGGTCATCTCCAGACAGAGCGATGGGACATACTGGACCATGATTGCGATGAACTTGTCGCCTTTGATTAATCTGGGCTTCATGATTCAAGCCATCGGTTTCTTCTTCTTCCTGGCACATGCGAAGAAGTGGAACCCGGTTATACCGTATTTGCTGGCGGTTGCGGTCTTCTTCATTGGGCCGCTTCGGATTATCGGGATTATCGATCTGGCGTTCCCGCTTCGCGAGGCAATATCGAGACCAAAACGTTAGGGTGATGAGTCATGCCTAAATTTCTGAAGAAACGCTGGCACGGCTACTATACCGTATGGGCGTTCATACTGCTGCTTCTGCTTGTTATGTTCGTGACCATCTATAACTGGGCGCTTGGTTTGATTAGTCTGATACTGGCTTCAGCGCTGGGAATCGTCATGATTAAGGCGGAGATGGCGTTCCGCCGCGAGCTTAACGACTACATTAACGGCCTGTCCATTCGCATCAAACGAATGGAAGGCGAAGCAATCAGCATGCTCCCATTCGGGATCGTGCTGTACAGCGAGGATCGTACGGTAGAGTGGCACAACCGCTTCGTTGGGGAGATGTTTCAGGAAAAGACGATGGTGGGCAATCCACTGCTTAACCTTTTCCCGAAGCTGCCTCAGCCGAAAGAAAAAAAGGATGGAACCAAAGAACCGGCCAAGGAACTTCATGATGAGTTCCAGTTGGATGACCGGTTCTATGGCGTTATTCATAACCCGCAGGAGCGGTATGTATATGTTTACGAGATCACGGAGCTTGCCATACTGCGCGATAAATATGAGAATGAACGCATTGCACTGGGTATTCTGGTATTGGATAATCTGGATGAGGCTTCACAAGGGATGGACGATCAGCAGCGAACTGCGCTTATCGCGCGGGTAACAAGCGAGATTACATCCTGGGCGAAGAGATATGAAGTTTACTTACGCCGTCTCTCTTCTGACCGTTATCTGATGATGCTGAATCATAAATCGCTGCAGGAGCTCGAACAGAGCCGTTTCGTCATTCTGGATGAAGTGCGAGAGATGACGGCGGATCTTAAAGTTCCGATGACACTCAGTATTGGACTCGCATTTGGTTCGGATACAATCAGTGAGATGGGTGAACTGGCACAGTCCAGTTTGGATATGGCGCTTGGACGCGGCGGGGATCAGGCTGCTGTGAAGTCCGGACAACGCCTATCCTTCTACGGCGGGAAATCCAATGCTGTGGAGAAACGTACACGGGTCAGAGCCCGGGTAATTGCCCATGCCTTGCGTGATTTGATGCAGGAGAGCGATCGAGTGCTGATCATGGGTCACAAGATGCCCGACATGGATGCAATTGGAGCTTCAATCGGCGTGTGGAAGGCAGCAAGTTTATACAATGTAGAAGCAAGAATCGTCCTGGATGGAATCAACCCGTCCATCGAACGATTAATGGAGCAGGTGAACAAGGATGAGAAATTGTCCAAAGCCTTCGTCTCACCTGAACAAGCGACACAAATGATGACGGAGCATACATTGCTCGTGGTGGTGGATACCCATAAGGCATCGATGACGATGGAACCGAAGCTTGTGCAATCGGCCAATCGCGTCGTGGTGGTGGATCACCACCGCCGCGGAGAGGAATTCATTAACGATGCGGTATTGATCTATCTGGAGCCATATGCTTCTTCGGCTGCGGAGCTTGTGACTGAGCTCCTGCAATATATTCATGACAAGGTACAATTCACTCCGCTTGAAGCAACGGCCCTGCTGGCCGGGATTACGCTGGATACGAAGCATTTTGCACTGCATACAGGTTCGAGGACATTCGAAGCCGCAGGCTTCCTACGCCGCAGTGGTGCAGACACCATTATGATCCAGCGTCTCATGAAAGAGGATTTGTCAGAATATATTGCTAAGGCAGAAATCATAAAGCATGCTAAAATGGTATACGGGAATATTGCGCTGGCGGTCACGGATCCCGGCAGCAAAATTTCACAGATGATGATTGCCCAGGTGGCAGACACATTGCTGAATATGACGGATGTGGTCGCTTCATTTGTTATTAGTGAGCGTCCGGATGGACTGATTGGCATCAGTGCAAGGTCACTGGGCCGCATGAATGTTCAGGTCGTCATGGAAAGACTTGGCGGTGGCGGACATTTGACGAATGCTGCCGTGCAATTGGAAGGAACGCTTGGAGAGGCAGAAAAACGGCTGATGAACGTACTGGCTGAAATCGAAAAGGAAGAGGGGCTGTTCGAATGAAAGTCATTTTTATAAAAGATGTAAAAGGTCAAGGGAAAAAAGGACAAGTGAAGGAAGTATCCGAGGGATACGCACAGAATTTCCTTCTGCCACGGGGAATGGCACGCTTGGCAACAGACGGTAACATGAAGACGCTGGATAACCAGAATGCAGCGGAGGAAAGACGCAAGCAGGAAGAGAAGGCTGAAGCGGAAGTACTCGGCAAAAAGCTGGAAGCAGAAGTAACTGAACTGAAAGCAAAATCCGGCGAAGGCGGCCGATTGTTCGGTGCAATTACAAGCAAACAAATCGCTGAAGCTTTGGCTGCAAAAGGTCTGAAAGTCGACAAACGCAAAATTGAGCTGGACGAGCCTATTCGCACACTCGGCGTAACGCAAGTAACCGTCAAGGTTCACCCTGAAGTGAAAGCTACCTTGAAGGTACAGGTAACGGAGGAGTAAGATGGGCGGCGAAATGTTATTCGACCGGATTCCCCCACAGAACCTGGAAGCCGAACAGGCTGTGCTGGGTGCAATCCTGTTGCAGGGCGAGGCCCTGATTACAGCGATGGAACGGGTGCAAACCGAGGATTTCTATGATAAGCCCCATCAATTGATATTTGAAGCGATGATCCAGCTTGGAGAGGAAAATCAACCGATTGACCTTGTCACGCTGACTTCGCGTCTAAAGGATAAAGGCGAGCTGGAGGACATTGGCGGCGTTAGCTATCTAGCAAAGCTGGCTCATGGTGTGCCTACAGCTGCCAACGTGGATTACTACGCACAGATTATTGAAGAAAAATCAATGCTGCGGCGCTTGATCCGTACAGCTACGCAGATTGTTAGTGAAGGCTATACGGGCGGTGAAGACGTTGCTGCGATGCTCGGTGAAGCAGAGCGGCGCATTTTGGAGATTTCCAACCGACGTTCCAGCAGCGGTTTTATCGCCATTCAGGATGTACTGATGGAAGTGTTCGACAAAGTCGAGACGCTGCATCAGAACCGGGGAACCACAACGGGCATTCCGTCCGGATTTATCGATCTCGACAAGATGACTGCCGGATTCCAGCGTAGTGACTTGATTATTGTAGCTGCGCGTCCTTCGGTAGGTAAGACAGCCTTTGCCTTGAATATCGCTCAGAATGTTGGCATTCGGGCGCAAGAGACGGTAGCCATCTTCAGTCTGGAGATGTCAGCCGCGCAGCTGGTACAGCGTATGATCTGTGCGGAAGCCAATCTAGATGCAGGGGTTCTTCGTACCGGTGAATTCAAAGGTGATGAGGACTGGCAAAAGCTGACGATGGGGATCGCTGCATTAAACGAAGCAGAGATCTATATCGATGATACACCAGGAATTACGGTAGCCGATATTCGTGCCAAATGCCGTCGTCTCAAAAAAGAAAAGGGTCTTGGCATGATTCTGATCGACTACCTCCAGCTGATCAGCGGCCGTGGTAAAGCGGGCGAGAACCGTCAGCAGGAAGTATCAGAGATCTCGCGTACACTGAAACAGATTGGCCGGGAACTTGAGGTTCCGGTTATTGCCTTGTCCCAGCTGAGCCGGGGTGTAGAGCAGCGTCAGGATAAACGTCCGATGATGAGTGACTTGCGGGAATCGGGTTCGATCGAGCAAGATGCCGATATCGTAGCCTTCCTGTACCGGGATGACTACTATAACCAGGAGACCGAGAAGAAAAATATTATCGAGATTATTATCGCAAAGCAGCGTAATGGTCCGGTAGGTACGGTTGAGCTGGTGTTCCTCAAAAACTTCAATAAGTTCGTTAACTATGAGCGGGCACATAATGATGCCTTTGCGATGTAGATGATAGTTACGTTATATTTTGCTAGATAATAGAGAAGATTCTGTGCTCATCAACTACTAGTTAATATGGACTTATAAATAGATTCCTAATACGATATGTAGAGCCTTAATTCTATCGTGCAATTAAACCGGGGTTAGCCGTCAAGCTAGTTTTAACAGGCTGCCCCGGTTTTTTGCGTGGAAATATGGGGTTAATTCCGAACATTAAACTAGTGCCTTTACCAATTGTTCGCCATTTCATTTGACTTTGAAATAGGGGACTGGTACACTAGAATTGCTGCGTTAAAGCAGCGAAAACCTTCCTTGATATGTAACACGAGGGGGATTTTCACTGTCCGTTAGCACGCTTCTCCGCCGGTATTTTCACTTCGAATTCCTGCCGAGATAGAGGACGGACAGACCAATACAAAGGTGCGCAAGGCACCCACGGAGGTATGTACGATGTCAACGGTAGTTGTAGTGGGAACGCAATGGGGAGACGAAGGTAAAGGTAAGATTACGGATTATTTGGCTGAAAGCGCAGACGTGGTCGCTCGTTACCAAGGTGGTAACAACGCAGGACATACGATTCTGATCGACAACAAAAAATATAAACTGACGATGATTCCATCGGGCATTTTCTACACGGATAAAGCTTGTGTCATTGGTAACGGCATGGTTATCAACCCGAAGGCACTTATTGAAGAAATTAACTATATTCATGATAATGATTTTACGACTAAAAACCTGTTCATCAGTGAACGCGCACATATCATCCTGCCATACCACATGGTTCTGGATGCACTGGAAGAAGAGAGCAAAGGTCCAAACAAGATTGGTACAACCGGTAAAGGGATTGGTCCAGCTTACATGGATAAATCAGCTCGGATCGGTATTCGGATGGTTGACCTGCTTGATGCGGAAGAGTTCGAATTGAAACTGCGTCATCTGGTAAAAGAAAAGAACCGTGTGATCGAGCAAGTCTACGGCGGTGAGCCAGTAGATGTAGAAGAAATTCTGAAAGATTACCTGGGATATGCAGAAATCCTGCGTCCATACGTGCGTGATACATCCGTTGTACTCAACGATTCCATTGATGAGAACAAAAAAGTATTGTTTGAAGGTGCACAAGGTGTGATGTTGGACCTTGACCAAGGAACGTATCCTTATGTAACTTCATCCAACCCTTCTGCAGGCGGTGTATGTATCGGTTCCGGCGTTGGTCCTGCTCGCATTCAGCAGGTTATCGGAGTAGCTAAAGCCTACACCACACGTGTGGGAGATGGTCCATTCCCTACGGAGCTGCACGATGCAGTTGGTGATCAGATCCGTGAGACTGGACATGAGTATGGTACCGTAACTGGACGTCCGCGTCGTGTGGGCTGGTTCGACAGTGTTGTCGTGCGTCACGCTCGTCGTGTCAGCGGCATTACAGGACTGTCCCTGAACTCTCTGGATGTGATGACAGGTCTTGAAACGGTGAAAATCTGCACAGGATACAAATACCGTGGAGAGATCATCACACACTACCCAGCCAGTCTGAAAATGCTGGCTGAATGTGAAGCGGTATACGAAGAGATGCCAGGATGGAGCGAAGATATCACTGGAGCGAAGAAACTCGAAGATCTGCCTGTGAACACACAGAACTATGTGAAACGTGTTTCCGAGCTGACAGGGATTCCAATCGCGATCTTCTCCGTAGGTCGTAACCGTGAGCAAACGAATCAAGTTCTTCCAATCTACGTATAATTAAGTTGAATCATAGTCCCCAGTTGTCGCCCCATAAGCGATGACTGGGGTTTTTCGCATATCTCCTGATATAATCCCGAGATTTCCGTCAATACTGAATAACAGTAGAATCACAGACCTGATGTGCTGACTGCCACAGACAGGTTGGATAATCGGAGGAGGAGAACAGGGATGAAGTTGCTTCAATGGTTTGCCAAAATCGTACTTACCGTCATGCTGGTTAGTTCATTGACCTTACTGACAACCGGATTAATTGTACAGTCGTATGTGAAATCGCTGCTGGCGAGTTTTAATATTGAGTGGGAAGGTCAACCGCTGGGGTTAACATCCATGTTCCAGGGTGCACTCGGTGGTAAGGCGAGCGAGGAGAACAAACCGGGAGCAGGAACAACGGATCAGCCGACTGGTGCTGAAGAAGAACAAGTTCCAGAGGACGCCATATCGGTCATGGGTAATGGAACAGACCAACCGGAGACAAGCACTGACAATGGTTCTGGCAATACAGGGAATGGGTCAGATAAAACCGACCAGACGGCTTCAAACGGTGGAGGCGAGAGCAGCAACGATGACACTGGCAGCATAGACACAGACCCCAATAAGGCTCCAGAAGGTGCTGCGGGAAGTGGAAACGGGACAGCAGCTGGCAATGGTACGGCTGGAACGTCTGGTAACTCTGCTGGTTCAGGTAATGATGCGATTGTGGTATCGCCAGATGATATTACGGGAACCAAGGACAAGCTGCCTCTGGAGGAAAAAGAGAAGATCTTCAGTCTGCTGATGGCAAAGCTTCCCCAAAATGAAATGCAGCAGATCTCGGGCGCGATGGAAGATGGCCTGACTGAACAAGAATTACGTGATATTGAACAGGTGATATCGAAATATCTGACGAGTGAGGAATACGATAATCTTATGGAAGTGCTTCAGGCTGAATAAGTCATAGTTTATAAATACACATGATGTGCAGGCATTTGTATGCAGCTTGACGTATTTATAGATTCAGGAAAGGAATTCACACTTCAAGGCCTGAGAGCAAGCGAGAAATATAGTAGGATAGCATATTCAATTCATACAACCATCCCTTGTCTGAATCATCAGGCGAGGGATTTTTTGATTGTGTTTTTATGAAAATAATTTCGCATTATTGTGGGTCTTAGAACCTAGTATTAACACTAGACCGAAACTACATAGTATACCTGAACATGAGGCATAATGGGTAAGAATATTCGCCTGCCATGTTATGGGTAATACAGGAAAACCAAGCGGGGCGCGGCTTTGGGCTGTGACGCATAGAGTTGAAATGAGTGTAAAACCTGTGTTAAAGTATACGGGTGTGATTAAAGGTTAAAATTTTGACACTTTTATGAGCGCAGCTAAAGTCCTGATTTGCGGACACCCAGAACCAAATATCGACAAACTTGAGACAGACACGGATGGGTGTGTCTTGACAGAAATGCGAACTGAGAAGTGCTGAAAAGGAGAGAATCATGAAAGGTTTCAGAGGCATACGCCAACCGGGCAAAAACCGGGTACACGAACAATCCGGAGAACACCGGACGGCCGAAGACAAAAACAACATGAGCATGTCCAACTTCAGTGTAAATAAAAAGCGCGTCCTGGCCTCGCGTAAATGGATCATTACAGCAGCATGCGGAGTGTTCATCGCTGCATCGGTTGGATTCGCAGGCAAGCAATACGTTGCTGCGAACACCGTTCCATATTACAAGGTCATGGTAAAAGGGAATGAGATTGGCAGCATTGCGGATGAAGCGCAATTACAGAAACTTTTTGCAGACAAAACCGAGGAATACCAAAATAAATATCCTGACGCGGAAATGGTGCTGAACACCGATGGCATCACGACCGAAACGGTAAAAGCGTACAAACCTGAAGTGAACAGCGAAGAAACGCTGGACAAGCTGGATGATATGCTGACAGCATATGCCAAAGGCGTGGAGCTCCAAGTGGATGGCGAAGTAATCGGCATTGTGAAGGATCAGGCAACAGCTGATGCCATTCTAGAACAAGTGCAGAGCAAATACATATCGGCATCGGCTGTGCGTAGTTCGCTCAAGACGAAGTCGGTATCGGCTAACTCGTCAAGCAAAGCGGAAGGGCCAAGTACAACGCTGAAGTCCGTGGACATCAAGGAAGATGTGGCGACAGAGTCAGTGAAGGCAGATCCGAATAAAATATGGGACGTGTCCGAGGCGGTTAAAGCGTTAACCGTTGGTAAAGACGCGCCTGTAACCTACGTGGTGCGTGAAGGAGATACGATCTCTTCCATCGCGGCCAAATATGAGATTACGCAAAGCGAGATTCGCAAGAATAATCCAGGCATCAAGGAAACGTCACTGCAGATCGGGGACGAGCTTACGCTGACGGTGCCTAAACCGGCAGTTACGGTGAAGTCGGTTGAGCAGGTCGTGGAGCAAATTGAGATCAAACCACAGGTTGAAGTACGCAAAAGTGCTGAGCTAAAAGCCGGCACAACCAAAGTGGTACGTCCTGGACAAAGCGGATTAAAAAGCATGCAGTACCGTGTAACCAAGGAAAATGGAGAGGTCATCAAGGAAGAATGGCTGGGCCAGGAAGTCATCAAGGCAGCTGTTACTGAAGTGGTGCTGAGTGGAACGAAAGTGGTTGGTGAGGGTACAGGTGAATTCGCTTGGCCTGTATCAAACGCAACGATGAGCAGCAGCTTCGGACAACGCTGGGGTCGTCAGCATAAAGGTGTCGATCTGGTAGGTAATCGGGATGTGAAATCGGCCGATGAAGGCGTGGTTACTTTTGCAGGACAGAAGAGCGGGTATGGCAATGTCATTATCATTAACCATCGTAACGGATATGAAACACTCTATGGCCACCTGGACAGCATTGGCGTAAAGGTTGGACAAGTGATTGAAAAAGGGGAGAGCATCGGCGTTATGGGCAACACGGGTCGTTCGACCGGAACGCATTTGCATTTCGAGATTATCAAGAACGGAACGCCAGAAAATCCGATGACGTATCTTAACTAAAGTGAAAGAAATCAGAAGCAAGGTTGGCTTAAATGCCGGCCTTGTTTTTTCATGCTGTAAAATATTTTCAATTTGTAGCATTTGGATCGTTGGATCAGGATGTGACTGTCCTTCAGGTATGTTAAACTATACAGTAAAGATACCTTTATAGATCAAACCTTAGAATTACGTTAGCCATAGAAGATAAGAACCAAAAGAGATAAAGACCGCTAGAGCGGATCAAGCAGGATATAGGGGTGAATACAGCCGATGCAGGGGAAGATTTTGGTGGTGGACGATGAACAGCCCATTGCGGACATTCTGAAGTTTAATTTGGAAAAAGAGGGGTACGAGGTCATCTGCGCTTTTGATGGCATTCGTGCAGTTGAACTGGCGTTATCCGAGAAACCGGATCTGATGCTGTTGGACTTGATGCTTCCTGGCAAGGATGGCATGGATGTGTGCCGCGAGGTACGCGCCCATCTGGAGCTGCCGATTATTATGCTGACGGCAAAGGACGGCGAAATTGATAAAGTGCTCGGCCTGGAGCTGGGTGCGGACGATTATGTAACGAAGCCTTTCAGTACGCGAGAGCTGCTCGCCCGGGTGAAGGCACAGATGCGCAGACGACAGAAGCCTGCGATGGCTGCCGAAGCTCCGGAAGACGACGAGAAGCAGGTCATGCGCCTGTTCGATCTTGCATTTGATATGGACATGTATACTGCCTATAAAAGTGGTGAACCGCTTGATCTGACGCACCGTGAATATGAGCTTCTCTATTATATGGCGAAGAACTCAGGCAAGGTCATGACACGGGAACATCTGCTTCAGGCAGTATGGGGATATGAATATTTTGGGGATGTACGTACCGTGGATGTTACGATCCGTCGTCTGCGCGAGAAGATTGAGGAGAATCCGAGCAAACCGGAAACGATTCTGACTCGCCGTGGGCTGGGTTATCTCGTGCGCAGTCCCAAAAGCGTGGGGATATAATGGGGCGTTTCTCGCGATTTTCGTTCTTCCGAACGATTCAGGCGAAACTGATTATAATCTATGTACTGCTGATTTTGATTGCGATGCAATTGATCGGCGTTTATTTCGTGAGTGCGATGAAGAACTCCCTGACGAGCAACTTTACCGAGGATCTGCAGGCACGGGCGGAGATGCTGTCTGTTCTTGTGGGCGAGACCATGGCTGGCGGGGAAGCCGAGCCTGGCGAGGACAAAACGGAAAACCTGCGCGTACTGGTAAACAATCTGTTCAACATTAACGGCGCCGAGATTCAGGTGCTGGATGCCAGTGGCAAAGTGCTGACCACTTCCTTGAGTTCACATTCCGATTATGTGGGTCGCAAAAATACCCAGACCGTTGTCAGCCGGGCACTGCAAGGCATCCGGGATAACGAGGAATATATCGTGGACGAAGATAATGTCCGTAAAAAGGTCGTGGCCAAGCCGGTCATGTCCGGCGGCAAGATCATCGGCGCGGTTTACATCGCCGCCTCCATGAACGAGCTGTACTCCACCATGGAGGGAATCAATAAGATTTTTATTTCCGGCATACTGATTGCCTTGGTACTGACCGCAGTGCTCGGCGTCATTCTGTCGCATACCATTACGCAGCCCATCAAGGAAGTTACCCGCAGGGCAACGGCGGTTGCCGAAGGGAACTTTGATCAGCAGACACCTGTATTCGGTACAGATGAGATTGGGCAGCTCAGTCGGGCGTTCAATTACATGACCAGTCGCTTGCGGGATGCACTCTCTCAGAACGAAGAGGAGAAAGAGAAGCTGACGTCCATTTTGACGAACATGAGTGATGGTGTGGTCGCGACTGATGAGTATGGCAAAGTCATTCTGGTCAACCGCCGGGCCAGCAGCATCCTGGGCATGCGTCCTGCGGATATCGAAGGCAGGCATTTTGCCGTATTGCTCGGCATTGATCCGGAAGATGCAGAAGCACTTGCAAGTGGTTTTACAGGCTCGACGCTGCTGCAGATTGCACCTGCCGGGCAGGAAGACCCTGTGGTGATCCGCATGACATTTACACCGGTTCATCGGCGTGAGTTGGGTATTACCGGAACGATTGCCGTGCTTCAGGATGTTACCGAACAGGAAGAGCTGGAGGCGTCCCGGCGCGAGTTCGTTGCGAATGTATCACATGAGCTGCGTACACCACTGACGACGATCAAGAGTTATGCAGAGGCACTCGATGATGGAGCACTTGAAGATCCGCAGCTGGCTGGACGTTTTGTAGGCGTTATTCAGAATGAGACGGAGCGGATGATACGGCTGGTGACGGATCTGCTGCACCTCTCCAGGCTCGACTCCAAGGAGGCACTGCTGCGCAAACAGCCGACGGATATTATGGACATGCTGGAGGAGGTAACGGATCGATTCTCATTCCAGATGCATCAGAAGGATATTCAGCCCGTATTGTCGGTTGAGAATGGCATTCCTGAGGTACCCCTTGATCGGGACCAGATTGATCAGGTCCTGGATAATGTCGTATCCAATGCACTGAAGTATACGCTGGAGGGCGGCACGATTACAATCGCGGCCAGACGCAGTGATGAACATACTCTTGCCATTTCCGTGTCAGATACGGGGATAGGTATTCCGCAGCGGGACCTGGATCGTATCTTTGAACGGTTCTATCGTGTGGACAAAGCTCGTTCCCGCAGCATGGGCGGTACAGGACTCGGACTATCCATTGCCCGGGAAATTGTTAGGGCGCATGACGGCACCATTTCTTTGGAGTCTGAAGTGGATGTAGGCACAACCGTAACGTTCACACTGCCTATGCGTGAAGAAGGAGGTGAGCACCTTGAAGGAACGGATTAAATCCCTGGTGCTCGCTTCTCTCGTTGCCGCCAGTCTGGTGCAGAGTTATTTTCTGATCTATCGTTTGCCCGGGGGCGGGGATTCCATTGTGACGTCTGAGACGAACTATGTGAAGACCGAGAATATGGGTCAGGAGCGAGATATTGAGGAACTGATCTTCCCCGATCAGATGATGATTCATCTGGGAGAGGACAAACATACCGTGTTTTATCCAGGCAATACCTTCTACCAGCTAATCTATTCACGTCTGCAAGGACGGACATTTGATGATTTTCAGCGGCGCACAGTACAGTCCGTGAACTGGGGTCAGATCCGCAAGGATAACCCGGGCATTGAGCTGTCGTTCAAGGAAGGCATTCCGGTTGCCCTGCTGCAGCGGGTGATGCGGCTGGGTACGGATTCGTTGTTTCAGGGGGAAACCATTAACCGGATAGCGATCTATACCGCGAAAAATGAAACCAAAGCCCATGCACTATTCTTCAGTGCCAAGGGTGATGTTGTCTATGAAGCTGCTCAGGCGGACCTGACGGTCCAGGACGTACAGCAGCATGTCGACTTCGGTACCAACTGGACGCCATACACACTGACGGATGGCGGATATTATATTCCGGCACAGCCACTGGATGTGGTGGAGGCTGATGTGCCGACCGGGCAGTTCACGGTGGAGCAAATGCAGCGCAGCCTGTTCTTCGATCCCAGCATGACGCGAAATATTCGGGAAAAGGATGGATCGGAGATCTATACGGACAGCAAACGAAGTCTGCAAGTGAAGCAGGATCAGCGCTGGATCAGCTATACCGACCCGGCTGCACCACCTGCAGGGCAGATTGATGCAGCGAAGGACGCGCTGTCTGCGGTGGATTTTGTGAACCAGCATGGCGGCTGGAAAGGCCGCTCACGCATGATGCTGGATACCGTGGATAACAAAACACAGCTGGAGTTCCAACAGTATTACGGCAGTTTTCCGATTATGGATTCGGTGCAGTTTCGCTTTGGCACTATCAGTATGGAGATGCAGCAGGAGACCGTGTCCAGCTATGAACGCTCGCTGGAATACCTGAACGAGGGTGCCGAGACGAAGAAACCGGTGAAGCTATCAGGTGGAGATAAGCTGAAGGCCCTTATCGAGAAGGTTGCTGGAGAGAACCGCCAAGTGGTAGATGTGTACCCGGCGTATCGTCCGTCCACGATTGAAGGCGGACTGAAGCTAATCCCTGTATGGGTGATCCGCTTCAGCAACGGAGAGGAAACCACTGTTTCTTAATAGGTTATAACCAATGAACATGCAGTTTGCTACACTGGACCACTGCGCGGTCAGAACAACCTTCCGATCGCTGTTACCCCCGGATTTCATGTATTTTTTTCAAAAGGGGAAATCGGGTGGTAAACGCGAACGCTCCGCTTCTTCAGGTTTATTCTGCCCTCTCCGTTATCGTGTAGCTTTTTAGTTTAAAGGCTATAAACGAACATGACGCAGTGGGGAAGTGTGGATAGTTTTAGTTAGGATGTCTCAAGAAGTAAAATTAACGGAGGTGAATGGTTTGGATTGGGGACGGGCGAAAAATGTATTGATCTATGCCTTCCTGCTGCTCAATCTGGTGCTGGGTTACCAGATCTGGATGGATGCACGGGAGACGGCCGGAGCCAATCTGGACTTCACCTCGCTGGCAGATAATACACAGCAGGCGATGGAAGAGAAGGGCATTCAGGTGCTGGCACCAATCCCGAACGAAACGCCGAAGCTGCCCAAGCTGTCTTATGAGTTTATAGAAGAGGACAAGACGGGGATTCAAATCGATCTGGACAAGCCGGTGGACAGCAAGCTGATCTTCTCGCAAAGAGAGCTGGCGGACATGCTGGCGGATGAAATTCCGCAGATTGGCACGTATCGGCTGGATCAGCTGATGACAGAGGATGGGGCGTTTGTGCTTCACCCGCTAGTCGATGGGAAATGGCCGCTCTTCAATGTCAGTCTGGAGCTGTTCTACAGCGATCAGAAAATTACGGGTTACCGTCAGACTCCGGTGCGGATTACAACCGCTGAGGAGAGCGATCAGCAGGTGCTTCCGGCGCCCAAGGCGCTGGGAACGCTGATCGAGAACTTTTTGCCGAACGATGCAATTGTCAAAGACATTCAGCTGGGCTACTACGGCCAGTTGTTTAATTCCGATATACAGGTAGCGATGCCGGCATGGCGGTTCGTGCTGGAAAGTGGCGAAGTGTTGTACGTGCAGGGCATCAGTGGGGATGTATTCAGTCCCAAGACAGACAAACCAGGGGAGTAATGCGTTATGGGGATATATTTTACCGTGTTATCCAGCGGTTCGACAGGGAACGCCACAGTTATACAGCATGGGGGCACGTCCCTCATGATTGACGCGGGCCTTAGTGCGAAGCGTCTGGAAGCTTTGTTTCTGGAACGGGAGATTTCTGGAACGGAGCTGGACGGGATTCTGGTTACACATGAACATTCCGATCACATTAAAGGACTAGGCGCGATGTCTCGGAAATATAATTTACCAATCTATGCAAATACGAATACGTGGGCGGCACTGGAGAAGTCGGTTGGGGCCATTCCAGAGGAAAACCGGAGGGTGTTCGAGACGGGGGAGCAGCATGATTTTGGCTCCTTGCGTGTGGAATCCTTTGGCATTTCTCATGACGCAGCGGAGCCTGTGGGATACACGTTCGATGATGGCAGCGAGAAGCTGTCCGTCGCAACAGACCTTGGCTATATGAGCGACAAGGTTCGCGATGCAATCGCAGATTCTGATGTGCTTGTGCTGGAGGCGAATCATGACGTCGAATTGCTGCGCATGGGACGTTATCCATGGAACACCAAGCGCCGCATTCTGAGCGACATTGGGCACTTGTCGAACGAAGCGGCAGGGGCAGCGCTCAGTGAACTAATGAACGGACGCATCAAGCGCACGTATCTGGCACATCTCAGCCGGGACCATAATATGATGGACCTCGCGAAAATGACGGTGCGTGAAGCGATGGAAAGCCGGGGCTGTTTTTATAAGGATCATGAGTTCAAACTCTGTGATACGTATTATGATCGGCCTACGCCATGGGATAGGGTGGGTGAGCCATAAAGCTGTCGAGTTCGGCGGCTTTGCGCTCTACTTCTTCACGGGTCAAAATGCCTTTGTCGATCAGCAGCTCGATGATGGTGCTTAACGCTAGGGTATTCCGATAATGTTCTTCCTTGAGATCGGCCAGCTTGGCCGCCATATGAACCTCATCCATAGCTGTAAGAGTACGCGTGCGTTCCATAAGTGAATCCTCCTTCTATGAACCTTCGAATTGGTCTTTTACTATTATTGTAGTCAGGCTGGATGGAAAACATTCCTCTTTTTGCCGCTATAATTTAAGTTGCGAGGCGTGTATGCTGAAGTCTGTGGCTTCCTGGGCCGTAAAAGTTCTTGGGAAATTGGAAAAAGTACGCTTAGCGAACCGGGTTTTGTGGTGATAGTTACTATGGACGTTTTATTGTAGGTCCGTTATTGATAAACCTGCTTTAGCAGAAATTTGCGTCAATCTTCGTAATGATGCAACTTTTTTGAATTTGTGGTGTTTAGTATATATGGAGCCTTGCAAGAGAGGCTTGTTTGCTCGGGAAGTTGGCATGTCGTAGAATGCGAGAACGTTGCTGGTAGAGTCATAGACAGGATGGGAGTGTCCGTTCTGTTATACATAGACGCTTCATTCCGGGATAGCGGGGATGCAGCGATATGCAAAACAACCTTGAAAAAATGCTAGAAAGCATGGAAAACCGTTGGGGTCTTCACGTAACGGAGACGACAGAATGAACTTGGAGAAGCGAATCGAAAGGTTCATCTGTCGGCAGAGTGGGCTATGTGAGAACACCATCGTTGGCCATGCCACAATGATCAGGCGGCAGTCAGGATCTGGATGCGTGACAACGAAGGGGAGAGGATCACGATGGGATTGTTCGGAGACGATTTTTATTCAACCAAAGTATCAAGACGCGCCGAGCCTGTACAGAAAGGCAAACTTCAGATTATCCGCCCCGGTGGACGGGATCGCTGGCAAAATCCACGCCGGTCGCGCTCGGGCATCAGCTCCACCGTGAAGGTGGCAGTCATTAGTTCGGTAATCAGTTCCATCGTGACCGTCACGCTGTTTAGCTTCATCATGCAGCCCGCATCTGTTCCTCTGGCCAACGCTACAGGCAATGGCGGGAATGGAGGTAACGTGCAGGCCGCGCAGACGGCTGATCCATATGACCGGATTATCCAGGCAGCAGCCAAGGTGCGTCCATCGGTCGTGAGCATCGTGAACCATAAGACGGGTAGCAGTCTATCCATGGAAGATTCGGCGCTTGGATCAGGTGTCATTTTCAAGAAGGAAGATGGCAAGGCCTATATCATGACCAATCATCATGTCGTCGAAGGGGCAAGTGATCTGGAGATCGTGACCGTCGAGGGCGAGACACACAAGGCGAAACTGGTCGGCAAGGACCGCGTAAGCGACATCGCAGTTATGTCTGTTGAGGATGACAAAGGCATTGGGCCAGTAGCGGAGATTGGCGATTCCAGCAAGCTTCAGCGTGGCCAGACCGTACTCGCTATCGGGAATCCGCTTGGCTTGGGTGGTACGCTGACTTCCGGTATTGTCAGTTATACGGATCGGATCCTGCCCGTGTCCATTAACCAGGATGGTGTATACGACTGGGAGCAGAACGTAATCCAGACGGATGCAGCCATCAACGAAGGCAACAGCGGTGGCGCACTCGTTGATCTGAACGGCAAAGTGGTCGGCATCAATACGATGAAAATCTCGGATACAGGCGTTGAGGGCCTGGGATTTGCGATTCCGATGAATGAAGTGATGAAAACTGTCGATTCACTGCTGCTGAGCGGCAAAGTGTCCCGTCCATACCTGGGCGTGTACACCGTTGATCTCAGCAATCCATATGCACCACTGGATGACGAGCAGCGCAAGGATCTGAAGCTGCCATCTCACGTCGATAGTGGGGTTGTGGTGCTCGAAGCATCCGGTCCGGCATCCGAAGCGGGCCTGAAGCTCAATGATGTCATTACGGAATTTGATGGGCAAAAAATTACCTCTACGCTGGATCTTCGGAAATATCTGTACGATAAGAAGAAGATTGGCGACACCATTGAAGTCACCTTTTATCGGGACGGCAATGCCGAGAAGGTTTCCGTGAAGCTGACCGATAAACCGGAGTAAAGGTAATCGGAAATGAATTTGGGCGAGAAGTCCCCTGCTCGTGAAAGAAGCAACACATCATTCTTTTTGGAATGGTGGAACCTTCTGACACGAATCGGGGACTTTTTTTGTTTTCTTTCCGAATAAGCGGATTGAACCAGAGCCAAAGTCTCAGTTACAGAAGGGGTAGGCTATGATAGACTATTTTAAAGTGTGCCAAGGGTGCACGAATTGTGCGAGTAACATGCATTTGTCGTGGTTGGGTTGAAAGATCAATTGGCAAGAAGAGGAGCTTATTAATGAAACATTTGATGAAACCATCGCTCGGAGGAGCGGCTTTACTGCTATCCTTATCCGTACTCTCTGCTTGTGGATCTGAGGTATCTTCCTCTGGATCTGCGGATAACAGCGGTTTGGAGGGACGAATTGCAAGTCTGGAGAAGCAGCTTGCTTCACAAGGTGAGAAGAGTATGAAGCAGGATGAGAAGATTGCTGCGCTGGAGAAGAAGCTGGAAGAGCTAAGTAGTACGGTAACAGCAGTAAATGAATTAGGTGGGAATGGTTCAGCTGCTTCAGGTAATAACGGATCTGCCGGCAAGGGGGATGGCATACGGATTACCTTTGCTCAATATGAGAAGCTTGAGGTGGGCATGACGTATGATGAAGTGAAGGAGATCGTCGGCGGGGAAGGCGAAGCCCTGAGTGAAGCGGAGAATACGGTCGTCTACAGTTATAAGGGAGCTGGCGATACGGGAGCCAATGCGATTCTGGCGTTCCAGGGTGGCAAGCTGCTGACCAAGGCCCAATCCGGATTGAATTAAGAACGTTGGACTGGAGATTGAATGCGTTGAAACATAGATAAGCGTTATTGTATGGAATCATTGGAGCCTTCTCTAGGGACACGGTAGAGTGTCGAAAAAGAACGCTTTTTTGGTTTGATTTTTGCCGGTTGGGGAAGATTATTGGGGGTTAAACACGATAAATGAGGGATAGGGGTTTCTTTTCCACCCCAGGTGTGATAGAACAGAGAAGTGGCTATCCTATATGGATAAGCGGTTGTGAATCGGGAGCATAGCTGGTTACAGAAAGGATGCTTGAACGGATGTACGTTGTATGCAAAGAACACGTGGACATTGCCATCGACATGTTTGTCGATGAGTATGAGGACGCTCCGGATATTGTTGATCTGAAGGAGACGGAATTTGCCGATTGGGACCCGCCTGCGAAGTGCGCCGAGTGCGAACAAAAGGCCGAGTTTCTCGTCGTCTAGCGTACTGTGTAGGCATCCGCAGCAGAGTCGTATCTTATGGACGCACTCGCTCGCCTGCCATCCGGTATGAACATCAAAGGCAAGAAGCAGGGAGAGCGTGTCGGAGCGCTCTTTTTGTGTTTGTGGGAGAAGGAGGAGATGGCGGTATGTGCTATCTGCTGTCTGTAGGTGAAGTCGGGTAGAGAGAATCATTCTTTGAGGTGTAATGTAAGGAACCTGAGACGTCTTAAATGGGTTGGTTTGGGCCGATATGTGGGTTAACGAACTGTAGATACGCTTTTGCCGGAAATGTACTGTTAGAGAACGTAATTCCTCGTATTAATGTGTGTGAAGTTCGCTAGCCGCGCATTATGTGTACTTGAGACTGTATAAGGTGTGTGAGGTTCGCAAGAGGATCTGCGTTTAATAAGTGAGATCATAGGTGTGGCGAAGCACTGTTCATAAATAGATACATATGGGATTGGATCATGAGGAGGAAATGGTTTTATGTTCATTCAGATTATTGGCGTAGGCAAATTGAAGGAAAAATATCTGACGCTCGGCATTCAGGAATATGCCAAGCGTCTCGCCCCGTACATCAAGTTTCAGATGATCGAGGTCGCAGACGAGAAGGCGCCCGACACCCTGAGCGAAGCTGAGGTGCGGGCGGTGAAGGAGCGCGAGGGTGAACGCATCCTTGCGCATGTGAAGAGCGAGGCGCATGTCGTTGCGCTCGCATTGGACGGCCAGCTCTGGAGTTCCGAGGAGCTGGCAGCAGAGATCGACAAGCTCGGCACGTATGGGACGAGCCATGTCGTGTTTGTCATCGGAGGAAGCCACGGGCTCTCCGATGAGGTACTGCGCCGCGCGAAGCAGCGACTGAGCTTCGGGCGCATGACCCTGCCGCACCAGTTGATGCGGCTGGTGCTGGTGGAGCAGATTTATCGCGCGGTGAAGATCAATCGGAATGAACCGTATCATAAATAGGGCGCAATTTTTGTTACAATGTAGACAAGGGTTAGCAATAAGGGACGGTGATTATCATGGGAAGAAAGCAGGCTTTTACAAAATCAGAGTTGCTTGACCAAACCAAGAAAGTGCTTCTTGAATATGGTTACGAGGGGTTCCAACTTAAATTGCTATCGAAGAACCTGGTTGGGGCAAGAAGCACGATCTATCAATACTTTTCGAATAAAGAAGAGATAGTTGCTGCATGTATGAAACGGTCAATGGAAAGTGTACTACAGAAGGCGTTGGCTATTGATGAAACGGATTGCATGATTGCCCTCCAACTACTGCTGGATATATATCTGGAGGAAGCCAGCTTCCATCAATTGTTTGGATATGCTCATAAAATAAATAAAGCCAATTCTGTGGCTGCAGCCAATGATCTTGAATTTGTTGAGCAGGCACACGTGACTTTGAAAAATCAACTGGAGCAGTTGTTTATTCGTGCTCAGAAAGAGGGACACTTGAATCCGAGTATCCCGCTCCCTGCCATTATTGGTGTCTTTTTTACCCTTATTGATACACCCAATATGATGAATATTCCTATACCTCAGTGGAGTAAGCTATTGTACCAAATATGGCTGGGCGGGGCAGGAAAGAGATAAGAAATTATATATTTGACACGCGCGTCATATAAAAACTATACTATATGTGACACGTGTGTCAAATAAATTCTATATTAAAGTACGTGCCAAAGGATAGGAGATAATTAATTTGACACGAGTGTCAATTAAATGGGTTGAGGAGATGAATGATATATGTTTTTGGCACTAAAGGAACTGAGGCACAGCAAAACAAGATTTTTGATGATTGCGATCATCTTTGTGCTAATTTCTTGGTTGGTGTTCATCCTGTCAGGGTTGGGGAATGGGTTATCTACACTTGCGGCCTCGACATTTAAGACCATGAAGGCTGATTATGTAGTTTTCGAGCAAGGATCCAAGGCTTCAATGAGTAAGTCTTTATTATCTAATGACTTGTCGGCAGAATTAACAGAGATGCCCAATGTAACTGCTGTTTCACCTATGGGAACGATGATGGCATCGGCAATCAAAGGGAATAGCACTTTAAATGAGGATAAGGTAGATATAGCGATTATCGGAATCGAGCCGGGGAGTTTCCTTGAACCGGCAATTGTGGAAGGTACGGGACTGACATCCGATCAAATGAACAAGGCCATTGTCAATGATACGATGAGAGATAAAGGATTTAAACTAGGGGACACCTTCCAGCTAGATGGTTCAACGGAATCGTTGACGATTGTCGGCTTTGTCAAGAATCAGACATACAATCATGTAACAGCTGTATTTGTTCCTATTGAAGAATGGCGTAAGCTTGCATTTGCAGCACCAGGCTCCGATAAGGGGGTGGCTGACCCCGTCAATGCCATTATGCTTCAAGGAAAAGATATTGATCCGAATGCCATAAATGAACAGCTTCCGGGTACCGAGACAGTTACTCGTGGAGAAGCGGTGCAGGGAATGCCTGGATACAAAGAAGAGAATGGCACCATCATGATGATGCTTGCATTCCTGCTTGCAATCTCTGCATTCATCATTGGCGTATTCTTCTATGTATTTACAATGCAGAAGTCCAACCAGTTCGGGGTTATGAAAGCGATCGGAGCGAAGAATGGATTTCTAGGTAAAGCTGTCGTCTCGCAGGTGTTTGTCTTGTCATTCTCAAGCATTATTGTTGGCATCTTATTGACATTTGGGACAGCGGCAATTATGCCTGAAGGCATGCCATTCATGCTGGATACGAAGCTGGTGTTCACCTATTCCGTTGTATTGCTGGTGATCTCATTGCTTAGTTCTTTGGTATCCGTCCGCACGATTTCAAAAATTGATCCACTTAAGGCACTTGGGAGGGTTGAGTAATGACTAAAGGCTTACAAATAACAGCAGCTTCAAAATATTACAACGAAGGATTAAATCGTATTACGGCATTAGATCGAGTATCCATAAAGGTGGAGCCAGGTGAGTTCGTCGCAGTAGTAGGGCCGTCCGGGTCTGGAAAAAGTACCTTTCTGTCCATTGCGGGTGCACTGCTTAAAGCCTCTGAGGGAGAGGTTATACTAAATGGGAAGGACATGTCGAAGCTTTCAGACAATGAGCTATCGGATACACGATTGCATGAGATTGGGTTTATTATGCAGGCTTCAAATTTGGTACCTTACCTGAATGTTCTGGATCAGCTGCTTGTCGTGAAAAGGATGTCGGGCAAGGTTCGTGCATCAGATAAAACAATGGCTATTAGGTTGCTTGAAGAGCTTGGTCTAGGAGACAAGCTGAAGGGCTACCCCGAGGAGCTGTCCGGGGGCGAGAAGCAGCGTACTGCTATTGCTAGGGCACTAATGAACGATCCCGCTGTTATATTGGCCGATGAACCTACAGCAAGCTTGGATACCAAGCGTGCTCATGAAGTTGTCTCCTTGATCGCCCATGAAGTAAGAAGTCGTGGCAAAGCGGCAATTATGGTTACACACGATGAGCGGCTGCTTACCTATTGCGATAAGGTATACCGAATGGAAGATGGCAAGTTATTTCTATCAGAGCTGGAGTCGATCCATTAAGGCGTTATGAGAGTCTTCATTGTAAGCTATTTAAGAGCCAGAGACGTTGGAGAGATGTCCACGTCTCTTTTTTCTGCGTTCTAAACAATTTAGATATTCATCGGCATATTAGAAGGTAAAGGTCCGATAATTATATGCAGTTATATGTGCTGCATGAGAACAAGAACACCTTAGAAGCACTGCCAGCTATTCTGGAACACTTAAAAGAAAAGAACTTGAAGTTTGTCATCTTCCAATAAAATAGCCCCGCTTCCTTCTCTATCAATCTTTAAAAATTTTTACATCCATTTGATATAATTCGCGATTTTTATGACTAGATTTATGTTAAAATATCTCAGGATCAGAAATTGGAGAGGGGTTTTTTAACGCATGTCATGGAAAAAAGTTCTGGGGAAAAGCACCATTCGTGTGGCAACTACTGCACTATTACTTTCTCAACTATTCGGCGCGGTAGGTCCTGTCTCTGCTGCAGGCACAGATGTAGAAGTACACTTGATCGGAATTAATGACCTGCATGGTCAGCTCGATACCACATCAATGGTTGGGGATAAAAAGGCAGGAACAGCTCCAATTCTAGCTACATATCTGAAAGAAGCTCAAGCCAAATATGAACACTCCCTACTCTTCCATAATGGAGACTCTGTTGGTGCATCTGCTCCAGTCTCTTCTTTGGATCGTGATGAGCCTACGATGGAATGGATGAATATGATGGGCTTCGATGTAGGTTCTCTCGGCAACCATGAATTCGACCAAGGGATTGCTGCATTGAAAGCACAAATCTTTGGCGGCCTTGATCCAAAAGAAGGAAAAGTGACTCATGCTGGAGCAAAATTTGATTATGTGAATGCAAATGTCATCGAGACTGCCACAGGCAAAACATTGATCAAGCCATATGTGATCAAAGAAGTGGGCGGCGTCAAAATCGGATTTATCGGATTGGTGACGAAATCTACACCGGCTAAAGTTTCCCCATCGGGTACAGCAGGCGTGCGTTTCCTAAGCGCTGAAGAAGAAGTGGAAGCGGTTAATAAATATTCAAAAGAATTGCAAGATCAAGGTGTTGAAACGATCATCGTTCTGGCCCATGATCCAGCAACAACCAAAGAAGGCGTAACTACTGGAGAAGCAGCTGATTTGGCAAAAGCTCTGCCAGCAGACTCTCCTGTTGATGTTATCGTTGCAGGTGACAATCACGCTTTGGCTAACGGTGAAGTGAATGGGAAATTGATCGTTCAAGCGTACTCTTATGGTACAGCATTTGAAGATATCAAGTTGATGATTGACCCAACGACTGGGGATGTAACCGAAAAATCAGCTACAGTGACAACAACGTTCCAAGAGGGTGTAAAAGAAGACCCTGAATCTTTGGCAATTATAAAAAAATCATTGGACAAGCATCCTGAGCTAACCAAGCCAGTAGGTACAACAGATGGTTCTGTCACTCGCACAGATGCTTACAATAACGAGGCACCTCTAGGAAACCTCATTGCAGATGCAATGCGTCAAGCCGACTTTGGGGATAACGCAAGCGAGGCTGACTTTGCATTCATGAACCCAGGTGGTATTCGTGCAGATCTGCCCGAAGGCGATGTGACCTTTGCTGATCTTGCTAAAATCCAACCGTTTGGCAATACTCTAGTAAAACTAGAGCTGACGGGTGAGCAAATTCAAACCTTGTTGGAACAACAATGGGGAACCAATGCGGATGGTACGCCAAACACCAAAACACTACAAATCTCTGGTTTGAAATACACTGCAGATTTCAATAAACCAGTTGCAGAACGTGTAACTAGTCTTAGCCTTGAAGATGGTACAGCTATTGATCCTGCCAAAACATATACAGCTGTAGTTAACAACTTTATGGCAGCAGGTGGAGATAACTATAAAGTGCTGGTGGATGCTAAATCATCCCTGGCCGGTCCTATCGATCTGGATGTATTCTATCAATACATTGTAGATGCATATAAAGGCGGCACGATTCAGGCTAAAACAGAAGGACGCATTAAAAACATTGCTGCACCTGCAGAGCAACCAGAAACACCGGTGACGACAGAATTCATTTCCCGTGCTGAATTTGTAAGTGCGCTAGTAGACATGTTGAAACTAAACGAAGTTGCTACAGCACCTGCATTCAAGGATGTGGCTGCTGACGCGGCATATGCAGATGCCATCGCTGAAGCTGCTCACGCTGGATTCATTCAAGGCTTTGGTGGCAACTTCAACCCTGACCGTGATATCACTCGTGAAGAAGCAGCTACTATTCTTGCTAAGTTGTTGAAAAATCCAGCTTCGGATAAAGATGCTGCTGCGATTATTGCTGGTTTCAAAGATGGTAAATCTGTATCTGCCTATGCAGTTAAATCCTTGGCACAATTGATTGAGCAAGGTATTCTTGGAGCGGCAGAGAACAACGAACTCGAGCCGAAACAAGGCCTCTCTACTGACGATGCCAAAGCTCTCATTCAAAAAGCGGTGGCAGCAAAAGCTTCATAATATAGAACGTATTCAAACCTTATTTTAAGACAGGAAGACACATCCTTTTTGGAAAATAGCTCTTCTCTAAGAATAAACCTCGAACCTACGAAAGGGTTTATCCAGGAGAGTACTATAACTCCACTAAGGATGTGTTTTTATTATGCTTTTATATGAACGGATAGGAATTTCAAGAAATAAGATCACTTCAGAAATACAATCCAGAAATAAACTCCTTCAAGCCATAAATCCCCTCAATTCATCCAAAATGAATCACTTTTCTATTCAAGTAGATCCTCAAATAGGCAGATGTTCTTGTTCTAGTTGTCATTGTTGAGATTTTGTAGAGACTCGTTTTTTAAACTAAACAAGAAAGAGTGGAAACTCGGACCAAAGTGCATCTTCACGAGCCATCGATCTATGAAGGTGAACAGGAGGAATCTTCGCAAGATCTCATTGAGGCAAAGATCTACTAGAATCATACATATAGAAGAGATTCATTTGGATAAATGTGATCAGGCTGGATCCTCCTGCAGTTGATGGATTTTGGCAATTTAGGGAATGGAGGAGAAAGGGATCTTGAAACGACAGCGCAACATGGGAAAAGCAATACTCTCTTGCTTCTTGGCAATGATGCTGGTTTTGCAGACGATGGCATTCTCGGTCACGGCCTATGCGGATAGCGAACCAAGCGACTCTGGGGCCGCGGTTATTAGCGAAACCGATTCGCCAAGTCTGGACGAACCGCCTTCAGTAACCGAGGCGGTGTACGATATGCCGAACAATTCCTTGGCGATGACGGCAGCTCCGACCGACAAAACGGTGGTGTTCATGGATGCAAATGTGACCTTCCCACTGCAGGTGACGCAGGGAACGGTTGTTAGCCCCGGCGGTACGATCCAGGGCCGGCAGGCTTTTACCCTCAAATCAGAGGGCCTCAAGGTTCCGGTTAAAGGGGATTACGCAAATACACCGGATGAGAATGATACAACCAAGTACATTCAGCAGGGTGATTCCATCGAGTTAAGACGGGATACCTACTTCAACGAAGTAGTACTGCCGACAGCTACTAAGCCGTTAATGGCAACAACCGATATGGGTGTGAAGCAGCTCGGTACTGCGTATTTCACCCCGGATAGCATCAAAATTGTGTTTGATGGTGATGACTGGTTTTTTAACGGTGTCGGACGAGGGGTTACCTTTGGCTTCGAAACCACTGCCAATTCGGATATCACAGGCATGAATTACGGTGATACGAAGCCTATCACGATTTTCGGGGGAGCGTATGAGTTAGTTAACCCGGATGTGACGGCAGCGTACAGCATCACGTTAAGCTCCCCTGGAATGATCCGGTGGGATCAGTATAGCTACCGCGGGATTCAACCTGCGCAGTTGGTGGAAGGCGCGATTACCTGGGAGTCAACGGTATCCGCATTTGATCAGTTTGATGCAGCAGTCCAATTACCGTTGGACGGAAAAATATTTTATACAAATCCCGCTACATATAATACAGGCTTTGGTAATGTGCCCGGGATTTATATGGAAGGGTCATTCAAAGTTAACGGCCAGGATGTAACTCCAGTTGTTGAGGCCGATGGTTCGTTAACTTATCTATTTCCGGAGGGAACAGGTCTCAATCCCAAGGTTGAATATAAAACCTGGATTCCCAAGGAAGCCTATTACTATGAGTATCGGAATCCGCCAGGCAATCTTGGTCGCAGCCACCGGGATATGCATGGCAAAGTGGAACTGAGACAGGACAGCACCATGCTGGTGCAGGCGAGTCAGGAGATTTCTTTTGCCCCTGACTGGATTCAAGCCAGCGCATCCTATGACCATGCGAGTGAAACTATTACATGGAAGGTCACAGTTAACCAATATAACAAAAAAGGGTTAAAGGACTTTACGATTACAAATGTATTGCCTGCCGGGCTGGACTTTATATCAGCGGAATGGCAGACGTGGGTGGATAATACTACATCTGGGGTACAGCCCATCACACCGGATGCAAACAGCACGTATTCCTTTGGGGAGATCAACGGCAAAGTAGAACTAGTGATTAAGAGCAAGGTCACAAGCGGTTCCAGCTTCAGAATTGACCCACGTGCCAACTGGAATCTGGATACACCGAGTGGCATACAGAACAACGATGTCAAAGCCGGTACAAGGCCTAATGCCGTGACGGATGAGGCCATTGTCAACATCGGGGCACATACGTTTACCAAAACAGGCGCCATTTCAACTGAGGATTATAGCCTGGGCGGCGTTACATGGACGGTCAATCTGGCACCACAGTATAACCTGCCAGATGCCGTAGTATACGATGTGCTGGTACATGGCGGTGATTTGAACGTTCTGGACAACGCAGTGGATGTAACTGGCGAAGTGAGCACAGAAACCATTGCCAAAATCAAAGCCAACGTTAACTCGTTCCAGCTGTGGAAGCAGTATCATGAGGGATCCTTAAAAACAGCTGCAGCTGGACTTGCGACAAAGGCCATTCCTTTAACTGTAGACGGTAAAGTGGTGGCAGATTTGATCAAGGTGACCGGATATACGGATAAGGCTGCATCTTTCAGCTTCCGTTCACTGGAGACCAACCCGGATATTCTCTTCAGACAGAATATTGAATCCGGGAAAACGATTCAAAATCGGGCGCTGCTGTTTGATGGAGATACCGTAAAAACGGCAGATTACTCTGTTAATCTTCATCTGCGCATGCTGAACAAAGATATGCTCTTTGCATCGAAGCCATTGAAGACAGATGGCACACTTGAAAATGTAAGCCCGAATAACATTGGCAGTTATATTCGAAACGATAACAATGAAGCATGGACCATTTCCGCCTATGACAGGACAACCAAGACGGTCACATTCCGTTTAGGGGTAAACATGCCTGGATATAACACAGAAGAAATGGCTAAGGCTGGCGGTAATCGGGTCATTAGTAATATCAAGCTGGTGGACACACTGCCGGAGGGATGGGAATTCGTTCCGTTTTCTGAAGATGAGGAGTTTGAGCTGTGGAAAGGATTGTCCGACAATGGATCAGGTACAGAATATGGTGTCCGCAATGATGCCAGAACACGTATTGAACCAGGAACAAGTGCTCATGTCGTTAGTTTCTCCCATCAAGGAAACGAGGGGACGTTCACTTTCTCCAAGTTGGAGAGCCCATATGTCATTCTGGTAAAAGCAAGACCCTCCAATACTGCTCTGCAGAAGTATTTGGAAGAATATACTACCAGCGGCATCGACAAGCAGGTAATGTATAACAAAGCCGACCTCCATATGACATGGGGTGGTGTGGAGAAGGTCCTCACTGAACAGCGCAAAGTGATTGTACCGGTTCAGACCCTGGGCAAGTCAGTAACAAAGCCAGTTCCAGGTGTGCTCGAATGGACAGTAAACTATACCCCTCCATTCAATATGGCACAGGGTGTATATTTGCAGGATACCATAGGTGCAGGTATGGATCTGCGCTATGAAGAAAATGGACAGCTTGTGCTAACAGCACCTAGTATGGCTGTCTATCGGGCTAAGCTGTCTGCCAGCGGAGCTCTGGAACGAGAGGGAGAAGCACTGGATCTTAGCGACCCGAATAGTGAAGTTCAGGTAGAAGCTGTCCCAGGTGCCGATGGCACAACGGTGCTAACATTTAACATGGATGACCCTAATCAGTTCTACCAGTTTGTCTATCAAACAGAGGTTGACCCTTCCAAAGCAAAAGCTGGGGATAAAATGGGCAACGAAGTAAAGCTGATGGGCGATGATAAGCTGAAAACAGTCAGTGCCAGAAGTGAAAGTACGCTGGACAACTCAGACGTTGCCGGAAGTTCAAGCTCCAATGCCCTTCTGCCTCTGAGGAAGGTGGATCCCGACAACAATCCGCTCAAAGGTGTAGAGTTTACACTGTATAAGAAAGACGGCGGAACCCAAGTTGCCAAAGGAACAACCGATAGCGGCGGGAAACTGAATCTGTTATTCCCGGATCCAGGGTACTATGAGCTGAAGGAAACGTATATCGACACTACAACGTGGTTGCCGACTACCAAAATTTATCAGGTGTATGTAGGCAATACGCCTGGAAAGCCCATCTGGGTAGATGGCGTGAAAGTAACCTCGGAAAATCCGCTGGTTGTTCCTACACCAGCACAAGGAAAGCTGACCATCACCAATAAGGTGGAAGGGAACGGCAGCGATCCTGCCAAAGATTTTGAATATACCGTAACTTTCGACGGTGAAGGTAAGGACGGAGAGTATACCTATAAGAAGCCTGATAGTACGATTGGCACGATCAAGAACGGTGACAAGATTATCCTGAAGCATGGAGAATCTGTAACACTCTCGGCATTGCCTGCAGGTCTGGTATATACCGTAATGGAGGCCGATTATACAACCGTTGACGGATACACGACTAACCCGGAAACGAGAGAATTGACCGGTACAATCGTGAATAAAGGGGATCACAAGGCAGACTTCGTCAATGAACGAACCGTTAACAAGCTGACAGTCAGCAATACCGTCATGGGGAACGGTGGCGACAAGACGAAGGACTTCGAGTACACAGTCATTTTTGAGGGTACGGGTAAGGATGGAAGCTACTCCTACGTGAAGTCGGACGGCAGCACAGGTACGATCAAGTCCCTGGATATCTTCAAGCTTAAGCATGGAGAGACACTGGATATTTCCGATCTGCCTAAGGGGCTGAAGTACACAGTTACCCAAAAGGAATACACAGCCGATGACTACATGACCAACCCTGAGGAACGGGAACATACCGGAATCATGGAAGGCCAAGATGAATTTGCCCCATACACCAACATTCGGGTGCTGAAGGGCGGCCTGCTCATCAGTAATACAGTTAAAGGCAAAGACGATGACAAAAAGAAACTGTTCAAGTACACCCTTAACTTCACAGGAGAGGGCGAGAACGAAGCTTACACCTATGAAAAGTCAGACGGAAGCAGCGGCACAATCAAGAACGGGGAGACCTTTGAGCTTACAGACGGTCAGACACTTATTGTGCAAGGACTTCCAACGTATCTCGAGTATAAGGTGACCCAGGATGATTACACGGAAGATGGTTATGTAACGAATCCTGAAAGTTTCGACCACACAGGCACTATTCCAGAGAAAAAACTGGCCGAAGCGCATTTTATCAATACTCGCCCATATCTGGAAGGCGTTCTGCGTAACAACAACACAGGAGAAGTTATTCCAAATGCACCTATTACGATAACGGACCTGAAGACCGGCAAGGAGATTCAAACGGAAACGAATGACAAGGGTGAATATGCTATCCCGGCCACAGCGGATACGGACTACACAATCACATATACCAAGTGGTATCAGGTAGGCGGAAAAGATGTTCCAGTCGAGTTCACGCAAAAAGCGAATGTAGACGGCAGCGTGACGGACGAGACCATTCCGGCTGACATTACAGCTGTAGGGATCATTCTGTTTAAGCAGCTGGATGGAACAACAGAACTATTCAGTGAGTCATTAACCAGTCAGATGTACATCTATTTAAGGGATACGGACGGCAAGTATGTTGAGGAGAACGGTCATCCCAAGGCATTCCGGATGGCTTCGAACGGTACCTTCTCTGTGGAGGGGCTGAGCGAGCAGAGATATACCATGGAAGTTCGTTATAAGGCTGAGACGGGGGAGGAACTGCTCTTCAAAGTGACACAGCTGAACGTGAAAGCGAACGGGGAGCTGAATATATCCGAGGCATTGGTCGATCCTTACGGTACGGTTTATGACGAAACGACAGGAGATGCCACCACAGGCAAGAAAATTGAAGGAGCCAAAGTTACTCTCTACTATGCCGATACGCAGCGTAATCGAGATAACGGCCGCACTCCGGGTACGAAAGTTACACTTCCTCCGGTTCCTAATTTTCCGCCTCATGACAACGCGAGCCCAGAGCAGATGAGTGATGCCAACGGCTTCTACGCGTACATGGTGTTCCCTGAAGCAGATTATTACCTGATCGTAACCAAGGATGGATATGAAACGCACAGAAGCGGCACCATTTCTGTTGATTTTGACATTGTAAAATACGATGTCCCAATGAAACCGATCCGTTCCGGTGGCGGCACCGGTGGTAACGCTGGGAATGGGAACAGTGGAACGGGCAACAGCGGTAACAGTGGTACAGACAATGGCAGTAACGAAAACAATAATAATGGTAGCGGTGAAACCGACAACGGTAGCAGCGAGACCGACAACGGTAGCAATGAGACCGACAACGGTAGCAGCGAGACCGACAACGGTAGCAGCGAGACCGACAACGGTGGCAGCGAGACCGACAACGGCAGCAGCGAAACCGACAACAGCAGCAACGAAACTGGCAACGGCAGCAACGAAGCCGATAACAACAGCAACGAAAGCAGCAATGTTGGTGACGAGCTGGATGATGCTCCAAAAACCGGAGACAACAGTGTTTCACCAATGTGGTATATGGTTCTGGCGCTGATGTCTTTGGTGACAATCGGACTCTGTCTACTCGGTAATAAGAAGAAAACGCAAATGTAGTAGATTGGAAAGGCGGTAAGAAAGGAATGAGCAAAACCAAAAAAATGCTTATCGCCGTTTCCTCCCTTTTGTTGGTGTTTTCTCTCGTCAGTATGACAAGAATTTTTTTGCGGGATTATACGGAGCAACAGAAAATTGAAGAGCTGACAGAGGTTTGGGAGGAAGGATCAAACCAAGAAGGAGGGGATACAGTCCCCTCCTTTTTGTCCAATAAGGCGAATAAGCAGGTCATGCTTCCCGAATTCCGGAATCTTTACGAGAGGAACTCGGACATTATTGGCTGGCTGAAAATGGACGGCACCCGGATTGAGTATCCGGTCATGCAGAATCCACAGGATGCCGAGTACTATCTCAATCATGATTTTGATAAAAGGGATAATACAGGTGGGCTTCCTTTTTTGGATAAGGATAGTCAGGCTGACACTTCGAACATTTTGCTGATTCATGGACACCATATGAAAAGCGGCTGGATGTTCAAAGACTTGATGAAATATAAGGATGAGAGCTTCTATAAGGAGCATGCCACGTTCCAATTCAGCACACTTTACGAGAAAGAAGAGTATGAGATTGTTGCTGTTATTCTGTCAGAGGTCTACCTGAAATCGGATGACGTTTTTAAATACTACCAGATAGGGGAGATCAATACCCCCGCCGAGTTCGATTCCTATGTACAGAATATTAAGAAGCTTGCGCTTTATGACACAGGTGTAACAGCCCAGCATGGCGATAAGCTTGTTGTGCTGTCCACGTGCGAGTACTCGACTGAAAATGGAAGGCTGGCCGTGGTCGCGCGAAAGCGTTGAGGTGCTGCTGATACAAGAAACGATACAGGAAATGATACTAGAAATAAAACAGGAAATGATTCTGCTTCATATCGCGTTCTCCCTCAAGAGGACGCGATTTTTTTGTCCCCAAAACGTTGAGTCTACTTAATTTCAACGTAGCTTTTTACCTCTTATTCAATAGAACGTTAATCGGACAAACGTACTTTTTGTTTCTTGTCCACATTTATACCTCACTAAAAGCAATCCTATTGCATTTAATAAAACTATCAATAATAAGGAGGTTTTGAGAATGGGAAATAGAAGACCTGGAGCTGGCTATGATCTTGTTCAGATCGTTAACTCCACTCCGTATAATGCGGTTGGGAGAGTAGAGTATGCATCCATCTTTTGTGCTGACGACAATTATAGTGTTCAGCGCGATGAGACTTGGAGAGCGTCTAGTCGCGGGGCCTGCCTGGTGACTAGAATAACGGCAACGGTTAGAACACCGAGTGGAAATGTTGAAGCCGAACCGTATACTTCTTCGGGTACTTCGTACAGCCAGTTCGCTATTATACAAGTCGGGGCTAATAGATTTCAAGTGACACGTGTAATAAGTGCTGCTAAACGCCAAAAGAAATAACAGAAACCGATTATGATCGGTAATAGGCAACAAAATATAAAGAGGCGACCTGCCAAAACTACAAGGCGGTTCGCCTTTCTTTTTGCTTCAATGCTCCTTATACCATAATATTCTGCTATACATCGAAGAATCTTGTAGATGCTGGAAAGGGCGCAGGTCTGGTTTATAATTGCCTTCAATGATCCAAATCCGCCGCTTTCTGTCGATGCCTATATCGAACCCCACCTGTCTAAGCTTGGGGTAGTGCTCTCCCAGTCGTTTGGCAGCCAGCAGGGCAATTCGTTCTGCCTTAACAAGTAAGCTTCGGCCTCCAATATGAGATAATTTTAATGCTTTTAGCACGGGGATGGTGCGGCTGGTCACATTCGTGACACAGTATCCTTGCTCTGCAACTTTTGCGTATGAGCCTGTCACGTTCCAGGGGGATGAAGGACTTTTTTGGCGTTGAACCATAATGCGGATATCGAAGGGTCGATCTTGAACCTGGGCAAGCTGCAAACGTCTTTGGACGACATATCCATGATCCTTGTTTTTGTTATGAAATAATTGAAGTAACTGATTCATGTCTTTCATGGTAGTCACATGGTCCTCATGTTGAATACGTATGGATTTTGCACCATTTCGATGAATGAACAGGATATCTCTTCCGTAACGCCCGTCGCGAGGCTTCACAACAACGCTTTGATATTGATGCAGCATCTTTGATAAATTGTTCTTTCGAAGCAGCCGCGTCTTAGGCAGACGTTTGGCAAGAGAAGGGCCCTTACGGAGGATGCGATACTGAGTCCATTTGTCTCTTTTCATTCCAATCGGAATCACAGCCTTTTCCATTCGTTTACAGTCATTCTAAGGTAAAGTAACGGTTAGCATAAGCGGCCATTCGTCTATATTTAGGATAGTGCTCGTTCAACTCACGTGCTCAACGAGGTTCGGCGTGGGATGCCGACCGGTTCCATGATGTCCAATTTGCATGGTAGAATGGTGGGTATATGGTTTTTTTAACCATTTGATATAATAGAGTGAATTCAACATGGAAGGGACTGAACTATGCGCAGATATCAATATCTTGAACCTACCCTATCCCAAAACAATGGAGGTGAAAGTATTGATTACAGAATTACAGACAGAGCGTCTGCAGCTGAGGAAAATGCAGGTATCAGATTCACCGGGTTTATTTAAAATCTGGTCTGATCCGGAGGTTACTCGATTTATGAATGTTCATTGTTTCACGGCTGAAAATCAAGCAATAGAAATGATTCAGCTTCTGGATGATCTATCACAGGACAATAAGGCCATTCGTTTCTCCATCATACACAAAGAATCGGGCGAAATTATAGGATCATGTGGGTATAATGCCTTTAATTTTGTAAATGAAACAGCAGAAATTGGTTATGACCTAGCCAAATCGTACTGGGGAAAAGGTTATGCTTCAGAGGCGGTTTCGAGTTTGGTTGAGTATGCTCTCTCATCACGGAAGCTGAAACTAATCGAAGCAAAGGTAGAACCTGAAAACCTGAATTCCATAAAGCTCTTGCAGAAGCTTGGTTTCACGTATGAAGGAATTTTTAGTCAAGATAAAGGCGCAGAAGAAGCAGCGAGTGATCTCTATTTATACTCAAAATCAACATCCAATTAAACTAATCTATCAGGATTACGATAGCAGCATAAACTTTAGAATAGCCGTACGGGCTCGTAGACCGTACGGCTATACTGCATTTTACGTAAAACAACAGAATTTTATATTAAGTCGTTAGTCAAATAAGATACAATGAAATGTAGTATAGGGCATTTAGGCGGTGCCTTTAGGTTTGCATGCGTACAAGGCTATATCGTGTGGAACATATTCAAAGATATTCGAAGATATTAAATTTGAATTGAAATGGTGGGTTCATGAAAGAATTATACAGTCATGTAAACCGAAGAACATATTATATATCCATGTTAACGATCATTGTGCTTATGGTGTGGGGACTTATCCTATCGACGTCCGAGTTAAAGGGCATTACGATAGGCTATGGTATCCATTTTGCATGTGTAGCAATTATATCGGTGTGTTTGCTGATCTATCCGAAGTATGAGACTTATGTTTTTAGAACGATCATCATTATGATGGGGTTCGCTTATTTCTATACGCTTTTCTTTTTGTACCCGGATACTTGGACCACCTATATTCTGATATGCCTCATTCCTTCTCTTTCCATTTTGTTTTTTGATATGAAATTGTTTTACTTCTCCATGGTTTTAAATGGAATACTGATCCTGATGAGTTTCGTTTACATTACTCTAATTGACCAGGGACAGGTGTATACATACTTACATTACGATCTGGTAGGCAATTTAATCAATATCATAGCCAGTCAAGTGCTGCTGTTTCTCATATTTCATTTATCCTTTAGTCGGATGAAAAAGCAGCATCTCTATTATGAGCAGGTACAACAAGCAGAGCGTTTGAAGATGATCGCTAATTTGACCGCTGCTGTGGCGCATGAAATTAGGAACCCGGTTACTGTTGTTCGAGGTTTTTTGCAGTTATATCAGCAAGATCCCGCTTTTGACGTTTCGGACAAGAGCAAGTTTAAATTAATGATCGATGAATTGAATACGGTTGAACACATCACTTCTCAATTCCTAACCCTCTCCAAGCCCAACGGAGATCTGAAACCGGAGAGAGTCGATGTGAAGGATGTCCTTCATAGTGTTACAAGTCTGCTAAGTTCATATGCAATGCTATCGGATAATCATATTGATATAGATGTTGAGGAAGACTGCACGATTCTCATTAATATGATTGAGTTTAAGCAGCTGCTTATGAATTTAATCAAAAATGCAGTGGAAGCGTCGGAGGCGGGCATGTCTGTCTCTGTCACGGCAAGGAGAAGTCGTCATGATATTGAGATAAGAATTATCGATCAAGGAAGCGGAATGTCAGAAGATGAGGTGAAGTCACTAGGCACTCCTTTTTATTCGTTAAAAAGTAATGGGACAGGGTTAGGGTTAATGATTTGCTTTAACATTGTAGAAAAGTATGGTGGAGAGATTCATTATCATAGTGTGATAGGACATGGAACCACGGTTACTGTTCGCTTCTTAGCTGTGAGTGAGAAGTAAACAGTCATCGTAGAATGGTTCCTCTTCCTGTTGTTGAATGGGACTTAAGGGTTTGTTATAATGCACACATTACATCACGAAGAAGGGAGCACTGTATAATGAAAAAGGCCAAACATACCTGTCCATCCAACAGCAAGGCATTCGGCTTGGCTCTGCAGGCTCTTGTGTTCATGTCAGATAGTCCAAATCGCTATCCAAGCACCAATATTGCTGATCACTTGTGTTCGGAAGCGACGTTGATCCGCCGGATATTGGCGAAGCTGGCTCAGGAAAATATTCTTGAAGTCCGGGAAGGTCGCGATGGGGGATACCGGATGAAGGCAACACCGGAGTCAGTCACGCTGGCTGATATATATCAGGCACTCCAGACCGATATATCTCTATGCGAAGGTATGCTTGAATCTACAGGTGAGCACGCATTCGGCTTACAGATGCATGATATGTTCAGCGATATATCGGATGAAATTAACAATAGCGTTCTGAATATTTTACAAAAATACACCATTGCCGATATGACGAGTAAAATGAACCCCGTAACGGAATAATTGACAACGATCTATTCCGCATATATACTGTGCTTATATTAGCACAGTTAAGTGGTTTATTTTTTTGTTCTTAACTGTGCTAAATAATACACAGTATAGATATGGGAGGCTAAACGGAATGGAGAGCACAAAACAAGAGCAAAGTTTCATGGGTGTTGTCAAAGAAAGACGTTCAGTACGGCATTACGATCCTGCCTTCAATATTTCCGAGCAGGAACTGAAAGATATTTTGACTGAAGCTACTCTTGCTCCGTCAGGTGCAAATATGCAGCCATGGAAATTCGTTGTCTTCAATGATCAGGCTTTGAAGAAACAGCTGCTTCCCATTGCGAATAACCAACAGCAAGTGGTGAATGCCTCGGCTGTCATCGCGGTGCTTGGTGACCTGGAGTACATTAGACAGGTGGACTCTGTTTATGACGCTTCCGTAGAAGCTGGTTACATGACCCAAGAAGTCAAGGAAACACTGGTTACCAATATGAAGGGAATGCTGGCATCCATGGATCCTCAATATATTAAGGATGGTGTAATATTCGATTGTGGTCTTGTATCGATGCAGCTCATGCTAGCCGCACGAGCGCGCGGTTACGATACCGTTGCCATGGCTGGGTATGACAAGGAGAAATTCACCCAGGCATTTGATATCCCCAATCATTATGTGCCCACTATACTCATAGCTATCGGTAAAGCATCACAACCGGGACATCCAACCACACGTCTTCCGATTGATGAGATGACATTTTGGAATGGCATAACAAGATAATGGGAAGAATGCTCCCGAGGATTTCCCTTGGATAGAGTTCTTCTAATGATTGTAGATAGGTAAAACATAAAAACGTTAAAGGCTGCCATGATGGCAGCCTTTTTCTATGGATAATACCTTATTCTACTTCAATCTCCTTCACCGTCTCACCCTCCACCAGGACAGGCTGGTAATAGGTGTTGGTTGGTAGATCCTTTTTGCCTTGCAACTTCTTAATGACCCAATCGGCAGCGTCGCGGCCCATTTGCTCTTGGGGATGGGTTAGCGTGGTGAGTTTAATGTTGGCGTTCTTGGCAATGTACGAATTGTCCTGTCCAATAATGGATAACTCATCCGGAATGGATATGCCCAGTCTTCGGCAGGCATGCACCACTTCCAGCCCCACCTCATCGTTGTAACATACGATGGCAGTTAGAGCTTCCCTGTTATCGTTCAGAAACGTTTCCAGATTAGCGGATAGATCCGGCTTCGAGGCCGTATCGAACGAAAGCACCTGCTCGGGATGGAACCGTAACTTGGCTTCGCCCAATGCTTTGATATACCCCTTCATCCGGTACTTTCCTTGCAAATCATCCATTTTCGCAATAAGCCCAATCTGGGTATGCCCATTGGCGATCAATTCCCGGGTGGCCAGATAGCTGGACTGTACGTCATCCAGACAGAAGAAGGGAACCTCCAGCTCTTCGTAAAAGGCATTGATCATCGTGAACGGTACATCCTGCTCCTTAAATGACAGGTAGTACGCAATGTTGGGATTGTACAGATTGCTCTTGGTCGGCTCCACAATCAGGCCATCGACCCCGTAGGAGAGCATCATCTCCAGCGCTTTCTTCTCTTGGGCGACATCATTATTGGTGCTGGCTAACAGCAATGAATAATTATCCTCGTTCAATCGGCTTTCAATACCGCGAATGATGGAGGGGAAGATGTAATCAGAGATGTACGTCGTGATGACACCAATCGTTTTCTTCATCGTTGTTCCGCCGGATCTGGATCGGTATTGGTTGCTGACATAGGTTCCAGAGCCCTTCTCGCTTCTCAAAAAACCTTCGTTCGATAGCTCCAAAATGGCTTTCCGTACCGTCTGGCGGCTCACATTGTAGCTCTCCTGCAGAGCAGACTCGGTTGGGATCTGTTCGCCCACGTTATATGTCCCCGAAAGGATATGGCTCTTTATATCATCAATAATGACTTGGTATTTTGGCTTCATGCAATCCACTTCTTTCATGATTACTCATCTTTAGAAACGTAGGGTTCAAATAGTTGTACGTACATATTTTAGCATGATTCTAGTCTAATGAAAATAAAACAGCATGTTTCCCGAAATAAACCGTACAATTTAGGTTCAATTACATGAAACTGTACACTACAGCATACCCTTAAGCAAGCATAAAAAGACATGATAAACAGTAATAACATGTTCTTTGTAAGTATAAATATTATATATTATTGACAGATGTACGTACAAAAATTATACTAAGGCTGTCAGAAAAGGAAAGCGCCTTCTTAAATAAGGATTGCTGCTGTTCATTCACCAGAAGTGATCACAACAGCAGTACACATTTTATACGAATTCATAAATTCATCCTAAGCCGTTGCAGCTTTGGTCCTTTAATGTAACTACCAGCCTTGGGATATAAAACGGCGATCAGAGAGGGGACAACCATGGTTATGAGTCATGAGCAGATGAAAGAGGCCATTGAAAAGGGAGCTACATCCCTGGGCATCGAGTTCGGGTCAACGCGGATCAAGGCCGTATTGATTAATGAACGTTTCGACACCATCGCATCCGGAAGTTACGAATGGGAGAATCTCTTGAAAGACGGATATTGGACGTACAACCAGGAGGATATCATCACGGGCATGCAAACCGCGTATCGCGAGATGAAGCAGGATGTAGAACAGAAGTACGGCATCACGCTGCAAACCATTGGTTCCATCGGATTTTCCGCCATGATGCACGGATATGTTGCACTGGATCGTACGGGTGAATTGCTGGTACCATTCCGGACGTGGCGTAATGCAACAACTGGAGTGGCAGCGAAGGAGTTAACAGATCTTCTTCAGTTCAACATCCCGGAACGCTGGAGCATCGCACACTTGTATCAGGCCATATTGAACGAGGAGGAGCATCTGCCTCGTATTGATGCCCTGACCACACTGGCTGGATACATTCACTGGTTGTTAACCGGCAATAAAGCGATTGGAATTGGTGATGCTTCAGGCATTTTCCCAATCGATGAGTCCACACATAATTATCATCCAACCATGATCAAGCAGTTCGACGAACTGATCGCAGGCCGAGGCTATCCATGGACATTGGAAGAGCTTCTTCCCAAGGTATATCTCGCTGGCGAGGATGCAGGTACGTTAACGGATGCCGGGGCCAAGCTGCTTGATCCTGCAGGAGACTTGCAAGCAGGTATTCGGTTATGTCCGCCGGAAGGTGATGCCGGAACAGGCATGGTCGCGACGAACAGCGTAAGAAAACGCACGGGCAATATCTCTGTCGGTACATCCGTCTTTGCCATGATCGTCCTGGAAAATGAGCTGTCCAAAGTGTATCCCGAGATCGATATGGTCACAACGCCGGACGGCAGCCCGGTGGGTATGGTTCATGCCAACAACTGCTCCAGCGACATCAATGCCTGGATCGGATTGTTCCGTGAATTCTCTGAGGCGATGGGATACGAAGCTGATAGCGGCAAGCTCTTCAGTGTCTTGTTTAACAAAGCACTTGAAGCAGACCCGGATGGCGGCGGCCTACTGAGCTACGGCTACTATTCCGGCGAGAACATTACGGGGATCGATAAGGGCCGTCCGTTATTCGTTCGTTCACCTGAAAGCCGGTTTAACCTGGCCAACTTCATGCGTACCCATCTATTCACAGCCTTCGGTGCACTGAAGATCGGGATGGATATTTTGACGGAAAAAGAGCATGTAGCTATCGACAGCATCCTGGCTCATGGTGGATTGTTCAAAACGCCAGTCGTTGGACAGCGGATCGTTGCAGCAGCGATGAATGTGCCCGTATCCGTTATGTCCACGGCGGGGGAAGGGGGGGCATGGGGCATGGCGCTTCTCGCTTCGTACATGATCAATAAGGATGAGCAGGAGAGTCTGGATATATTCCTGGAGCAAAAGGTATTCAGCGATGTCGCTGGAGAGGAAGTAGCACCGGACCCATCGGATGTCAAAGGATTTGAATCATTTATCGAACGCTACCGGAAGGGCCTGGCCATTGAGCAGGCGGCTGTTGATCATCTGGTAGAGAACGGGAGGGACTAAGATGTTAGAGCAATTGAAACAAGAGGTTTACGAGGCGAATCTGGAGCTGCCGAAGCATGGTCTTGTGAAGTTCACTTGGGGCAATGTCAGCGCCATTGATCGGGATAGCGGATTGTTTGTAATCAAACCAAGCGGTGTCAGCTACGATGTCATGAAGCCAAGCGACATGGTTGTTGTCGATCTGGATGGCAACGTGGTCGAGGGTGAGATGAGACCCTCCTCGGATACAGCAACCCACGCCGTTTTATATAAGCATTACTCCGAAATAGGCGGGATTGTGCATACGCATTCCACATGGGCGACCATCTGGGCGCAAGCTGGATTGGATGTACCTGTTATGGGAACGACACATGCGGATACGTTCTATGGTGCGGTACCTTGTGCACGTTTCCTGAACCAGAATGAGGTTGATCGCGGGTACGAAGCGGAGACAGGACGCGTCATTATTGAAACGTTTGAACAGCGTGGGATTGATGTTATGGCCGTTCCGGCCGTGCTGCTCCATGGTCATGCACCGTTTACCTGGGGGAAAGATGCGAAGGCGGCTGTGGTGAACAGTGTTGTGCTGGAGGAAGTATGCAAAATGAACCTGTATGCGCGGCAGCTAAACAACTTTGCCAAAGAACTGCCGCAAGGCATTCTGGATAAGCACTATCTGCGGAAACACGGGAAAGACGCGTATTACGGACAGAAGTAATTTGGTTATGTAGCGATCGGAAGATGGTACTGCAATCGGAGTGATAAGTGTAAACCCATATGTTCAACTATAAAAAAATGAAATGAGGATGATTACATGTCAGCAGCAGCAAAAGAATTTTGGTTTGTCGTTGGTTCGCAGCATCTCTATGGTGAAGAAGCACTGGGCGAAGTAAAAGCCAATGCACAGAAGATTACGGACGCCCTGAATGCAAGTGGCGTTCTGCCATACCCACTCGTATTGCAGGATCTGGCGGTAAGCGCGGATAAAATCACAAGCATCATGAAAGAAGTCAACTACCGCGACGAAGTAGCGGGTGTTATTACTTGGATGCATACCTTCTCTCCTGCGAAAATGTGGATTCGTGGTACAAAATTGCTGCAAAAACCACTGCTTCATCTGGCTACGCAATACAATGAAAGCATTCCTTGGGCCACCATCGATATGGACTTCATGAACCTGAACCAGGCAGCACACGGTGACCGTGAGTATGGTTTCATCAATGCCCGTCTGAGAAAACAAAACAAAATTGTCGTTGGTTACTGGGAGCGCCCAGAAGTGCAGCAGCAGGTTGCGGATTGGATGGACGTGGCGGTTGCCTATAACGAAAGCTTCAACATCAAAGTAGCCCGTTTTGGCGACAACATGCGCAACGTGGGTGTAACTGAAGGGGATAAAGTGGAGGCACAGATCCAATTCGGTTGGACAGTCGACTACTTTGGCATTGGTGACCTCGTACAGGTTGTGAATGCGGTGACAGAGCAGGAGATCGATGACCTGATCGGCCAATACGCAGAGCTGTATGAATTCGATTATGGTACAAACAGCAAGGAAGCTTGGGAAGCCAGTGTTCGTGTGCAAGCCAGTTATGAAATTGCGATCAAACGTTTCCTCGACGAGGGCGGATACACTGCATTCACCACCAACTTCGAAGATCTGCATGGCATGAAGCAGCTTCCAGGTTTGGCTGTACAGCGCCTGATGGCCCAAGGATATGGATTTGCTGGCGAAGGTGACTGGAAAACAGCTGCACTTGATCGTTTGCTGAAAATCATGAGCCACAACGAGAATACGGGCTTCATGGAAGATTACACATATGAAATGGCTGCCGGACAGGAAGCGATCCTTCAATCTCACATGCTTGAAGTAGATCCTACACTCGCCAGCACCAAACCGAGAATCATTGTGTCTCCACTGGGTATTGGTGATCGCGAAGATCCGGCACGTCTGGTATTCGATGGCAAAGCAGGCGAGGGTGTTGTCGTATCCATGGCTGACTTCGGTACCCATTATAAACTGCTAATTAATGAGGTCTCTGCATTCGAGCCAACTGTACCAGCACCGAATCTGCCTGTGGCACGTGTACTGTGGAACGTGAAGCCAAACTTCCAGGATGGGGTTAAAGCCTGGATCGAAAATGGCGGCGGTCACCACACTGTAGTATCCTTGAACCTGACAACAGATCAAATCGTAACGTATGCGAAGCTGGTTAACCTGGAGTACGTAGTTATTAAATAAATATAAGATATTTTATCGTGATTGGACTCATATCGATGATTGCTTGGCGGCCGAGGGATTCCCTCGGCCCTTTGTCGTGCTGTAATGCGGTTGGCAGGGCAGCCACATTCACAGTCTGTAGCGCAGTCTCAGGAGGGGCATACTGCTGCGCACCATAGAGTTTCTTTCATTTTGCTATAATAGCCCAAAGGAGGTTATCGATTCATTATGCATACTCAACAAAGCTTGCTTGATCAGCTCCACCAGCTTGGCATTGACAGACGAGGTACGCTGCTTGTTCACTCTTCCATGAAAAGTATAGGTGAGGTCGAAGGTGGGGCGGATACCGTACTGGATGCCTTTACAGAGTATATGAAGGACGGACTGCTGGTGCTGCCAACCCACACCTGGTCCACCATCAATGCGAGTAATCCAATGTTCCACGTGGAATCATCACCATGCTGCGTTGGAATTCTACCTGAGCTATTTCGAAAACGGCCAGGTGTAGTACGTTCTTGGCACCCGACTCACTCGGTTGCAGCAATCGGTCAGAATGCAGTGGCATTCACGAAGGACGATCACCTATATGACACGCCTTGTGCAAGAGGCTCAGCTTGGGGCAAGCTGCTGGATCGTAAGGCGACCATTCTCCTTGTTGGCGTTGACCTGAAACGAAACACGTTCATCCATGGCGTAGAGGAATGGGTGGACATTCCGGGACGTTTAACAGATGAGCATGAGCAGCTCTACACGGTATTGCCAGATGGAACAGAGATTTCAGTACCTTCCCGCAGGCATTGCGGGTTGTCGTGGTCGGAGCATTTCTGGAAAGTGGATGAGGTGTTACAGCGCAAAGGCGCGATGCGCATAGGAAGGCTTGGGGGTGCTATTGTACGAGTATGTGATGCGGCCATGGTGGAGGCAGTTATCACAGAGATGCTAAGGGCGAATCCGGATCTATTCTCGGATAACCTGCCACTAGCGAAGGAGTAAGAGTAGATGTATCAGAGGACCGCTCGGCAACGGGCGGGAGATGGTTCTTTTCTCAATAGTTAAACGTTCAAAAACACTCACAAATCAGCAAAATAGATGCATAAATAAAACAGTGCTTGGCTGTATTTCCAGTGTATGGCCTACTCACCCATAGGGGTGTGTGATAAGATATGGTTAATTTAACCAAAATTTTAGTCAGGGAAAGCAATATTTAGTTTCACTACAGCTTCAATTAGATTTACGAAAACAGCCTAGCTCAATGATATCGAAGTAGCGCAACCAAGAAGGAGAAGATTTGTGAGCCCATTGGTATGGTATGATCTCTTTTTATTCGTCCTGTTGTTTGGTGTATACGTTTATGTTTTTGCTACCGCTAGAATCACGAACTTACATAAGGTTTACTTTCTATTTCATGGGTTGATGATGCTCTGGCCCTTCTGTCAGTTTGCAATCGTGCTGTCGGATAACCCGGGCTGGCAATTATTTTATGTGACCCTGTCTTTCGTCGCTGTCTCACTGCTTGGAAGTGGCTGGCTGTTGTTGACGATCTTCATTACTGGTTATGCAGACCGATTAGGGACAAAAAGAGTTATGCTGCTGTTCGTGCCAGCTATTGTTGCAGCCATAGGTGTGATTATCAACCCGGCCAATTGGTTTGTAACCCCGCTGGAGGGTGGTTATGTCGAACGGGCGTATGGCTCATGGTTCTGGGTTGTCATGATTGTTTTGGTGAGCTACTTTGTAGCTTCCCTCTTTATTTTGTTCGGGGCACTTCGCGCCTCCGATAAATCACCAACGATTAAAAAACAGGTGAAAATTACGCTCTGGGGTATATTCGTCCTGGCTGTTTTTGCAGCCATTGATGCCCTCCTGAATGTGGTTCTGCGAGCGTGGATACCGTTCATCATTCCCGGACTGACGTCGCTGGGGATTTTTCTGTCGGATTTATTTTTTGTCTATGTCATCAAGCGGTACAACGTCTTCGATCTGGTTTCCATTGCCCATGAGGATGTGATTAATACGATTCCCCATGGCATCCTGGTTTTGGATGAGAATGAGACTATTATTGAAGCAAACAAGGCATCCAGGTCCTTCATGGATCTGCATGTTGGGGATTGTTTTGATATGGAGGCATTTCTGGGATCGGTTCGTGTAGAGGGCGACAGCGGGCTGTTTCTGGATCAGTATCGGCAAAGGGAAAATATGCTGTCTCAGATTGAGGTTATTGTGGAGGAGCACGACATGGAGCGTCACTACATCCTCCAAACCTCTCCAATCATTGATCATTATCAGATGCCTCTTGGTCATCTCCTGACGTTTCAGGATGTGTCGCAAGAACGCTACTATGTGAAAGAAATGAATCGGCAGAATGAGATGCTTCAGGAACGCAATTATGCCCTGGATCGCATTCGGCAGGAGTTATCCGAGGCTAATCTCAAACTGGAAGAACTGGCGCTTACGGATAGTCTGACTCACTGCTACAATCGTCGTTATCTGACCCAGCAGCTGACGCATGAGGTCATTACGAATGTTCACTATAAGACGCCGTTTTCACTCCTTCTCCTGGATATTGACTTCTTCAAGGCAATCAATGATCGCTATGGACATGTCATCGGGGATGAAGTGCTGTACCGTACAGCTCAGGCTGTGAAACAGTCCATCCGGGAGACCGATATCCTAACGCGCTACGGCGGGGAAGAGTTCATGATCTACCTTCCGCACACCGAACGCCAGTTAGCTCAAAAAATCGCAGAACGCGTGAGGCTGTCCGTGGAGTCCAACCTTATGGCGGTGGATCATGAGGTTGGGCAGGTATCCATTACGATCAGTATTGGGATTCTATCCATTGAGGATTTTGAATGTGATTTTGTACCGGATAATCCGGAAGGGTATCTGACGCAGCTATTTGCAGCAGTAGACAAGGCACTGTATCAGGCGAAGCAGAATGGGCGGAATCGGATTGAGTTTGCGGAGCTAGAGCGGGGCGTTTCTTGATGAGGTGAGAATCACAACACCTCTATAATATGTCTTAGAAATGGCACCAAGCCAAATTGGTGTCATTTGTTTTTTTTACCTTTAACTTGGGTATATGCATATAGGACCATAGGACTGATGAGAACAGGCTTTAATGCTATTAATTAGGTAAAATCAGGATTTTAGCCGGATGTATTGCGTTTGGAACTTCTGCTAACATAGGTTAATCCTATTTCAATGAGCGGAGATACATATGAGTACAATAAAAGTTACCCCTGAACAACTACATGACGTATCCAATCAGGTAGATCAGGCCAGACAACAATTGGAGGGCATCCGGAGTGATCTGACCAGGCAGATTATGTTCATCCAGGCGATGTGGATGGGTGCAACGCAGGAACGTTTTTACTATGAGTTTGAGCGATCCAAGCCTATACTGGAGAAAGCACTAGAGAGTATGGTCAACACGTCCAAGGATCTGAAGGATATCGCTACCCGTTTTCAAGAAGCAGATGCGGAGCAGGTAAGTTTGGCAGGTGCAACTGGAGCTGTTGGTGCGATGGCGATGACGACAAGATTGACCGGTAATGGAAACCCGGAAGATAAGGGTTATCGGATGGCGTATAACTCAGCATTTGGAGTATGGCTTCCTGTGAATGAGAAAGGCGTTACGGATCAGGCGGCTCTCCAGGCTTATGAGAAGGATAAAGGGAATTTGGATGTAAAAGGCATGCAAGGTCCTATGAACATGGAACCGCCAGGGGAGGATATCTTCGCGCTCCAGATCAAGGCATTTGAGAATGGGATTCATCCGTTTACAGGCGAGCCTGTCTCAGATAAATATGCTCAAACAATGGTTACATCGCTTAAGCTTAGTCAGATTTTTATGGCCGTTTCGATGGTTAAGGGAAGTATGCCGGGCAGCAAAGGTCCATTCCGTTTGCCATCATCGAACCCAGCTGTGGCGAAGATTAAAAAGCATATTGAGGCTGCTAAAACGAAGAGTGGTGAAGAGATAGGACCATCTTCTCCAGTTTCAGTTAAGCAAGAGTCGTATAAAGAGATTAATATACATGGCAAGTTAAACAGTGAAATTGACGAAATAGATTTAAAAAACAAAATAATATATGAGGATAAATCGGCGAAGAAATTGTACATGGATAACCCCAATGTTCCGCAAACGGAAGAACAATGGGCACTCAAACAGATATTTAAAAAGGGTTCAAACAGAATAATAGCGCTTCAACAAACAGAAGTGAAGCTGTCAAGTTCTATATCTCAAGATGTTCCCCTATTTGAGGATATAACGAACATTAGGAACTATGTGTTCAGAATTGATGCAGATACTCCAAAGTTAAGGTTGGCAGTTCAAAATGAACTTAATAATTTAAAAACCAAATATCCGGATTACAATTTTTCAGCTGAATTTGGAGGGAAAGAATAATGTCCATAGGTCTATTTAGATATAACGGTGACATCAATGATCGGAACGCAGAGCTGACACTCAGTGAGAATATATCAACTCAAGATTTCTATGAAGAACATTGGGAGACAGCAATACATGAATTAGGAATAAAAATTATTCAAGATGGATCTGAGATTAATTATAGTCAATTAGAAGCTGCAGTAGATGAGTTAGCACTTTTAAAGGAATGGACAATAAAAAACTTGGTTGGAAATGATTTGGAGTATATGAAGGGGAGAATTGAGAATCTACAAAAAGTGCTGCCTGATGCATTTATTAATGAAGACACGGTACTTTATATATTCTAGGTAAGATTTAAACCTTCTGTACGATGCAACTAATGATCGTAGAGGCTAGGTCACATTAAAAGAACACAATCAGCGTAATAGGAACCATGATAAAGCCCTCATATGTAACAAAAAACATGAAGAATCCGCTCTCATCTGAGAGACGGATTTTTTTGCGTTCCACCACCAATATATCTCTTGTCAAAACGTAATCATTACGATAAGATAATACTCATTGTTTAAATAATAATAATTACGATTAAGACAACGATTAAGAGAGAGGGGCATTACCTTGAATAAAAAGACGCCGCTGCTGGTGCTGACCTCCCTGGTCCTGAGCGCCGGACTGCTGAGCGCCTGTGGATCTTCCGAAACGAGTCCCGCTGCGCAGCCTTCCAACGATAAAAACGTTCACTTCCTATATAACTTTTCCACAAACTCGCTTGACCCACATGTCGACTCCAGCTACGTTCCGCTTCGTGCAGGCATTACGGAAACGCTGGTTCGTCTCGATGAAGAGAATCTGACCGTTGCTCCATGGCTTGCTGAGAGCTGGGAAAGCGAAGACGGCCAGCATTGGACGATTGATCTGCGCGATGATGTAACATTCCAGAACGGCAAGCCGATGACCGGTGAATCTGTTAAGGCATCACTTGAGCGCGCATTGACCGAAAGTACGGCCATTCAGAACGCACTTAAGATCGACACGATCGAAGCCGAGGGCGACAAACTGGAGATTACAACAACACAGCCGTTCCCAGAATTCGCTTCAGAACTGGTGAACCCCAACACGGCCATTATAGACGTGAGTGAGCCGGACATTGTGAACAAGCCTATTGGTACGGGCCCGTTCAAGCTGACTTCTTTTACCCCAGGCAGCAAGCTAGAACTGGATCGCTACGATGAATACTGGGACGGTGCTTCACCTCTCGACTCGGTAACATTCTCGTTTAACGAGGATGCCAATGCTCGTACACTCGCACTTCAATCCGGACAAGTCGACATCGTATACCGTCCGGAAGTAGAAAGTTTGGAATCCCTTAAAGCAATCGATGGCATGACTGTGGAGTCCACCTCCACGTTCCGCGTTCACCAGATGACGATGAACATGCAGCGTGAAAGCATCAAGGACCTAAACGTGCGCCGTGCACTGGATGCATTAATTGACCGGCAGGGGATCGTTGATACCATCCTGCTTGGCTACGGTGAGTCGGCAATCGGGCCGTTCCTTCCGTCTCTGCCGTTTGCACCTACCTATGACAAGGCAGCATCACAATCAGGTGAAGAAGCTGCGGTTAATTACCTGAAGGAAGCAGGCTACACGCTGCAAAACGGCGTTATGACCAAAGATGGCAAACCACTGCAACTGACGCTGCTTACATACTCGGCTCGCGCAGACCTGCCATTGATCGCCCAAGTCTTCCAGTCTGACGCCAAGAAGATTGGCATCGATGTGCAAATTCGCCAGATCGATACGCCGGAGGATTATATGGCGTCCAATCGTGATTGGGATATCGCAACCTATAGTAATCTGACCGCACCGCGAGGTGACGCGGGTTATTATCTGAATGCAACTTATCATCCGAAGGGTGCACTCAACTTCAGTGGATCAGAGGATCCGGAGCTGACGGCGATCATCGATGAGCTGAATCTCACAGTAGATCCGGAGAAGCGCGCAGAGCTTGCGGAAAAGGCCGCCAATTACGTGCACGACAACGTGCTGAATTCATTTGTCTTGCATCCGGGTACGATCGTTGCCTACAACGGCAAGAAGATCAAGAACTGGCTTACCACGCGCAGTGAGTATTACATGATCACCAATAAGCTGGATGTGATGTAATGTTTCGCATTTTGCTCCGCAAGTTTCTCGAAGTATTTATTTTTCTGCTGTTCATTATGTTCGTGAGTTTCCTGTTCATCCGTCTGGCTCCAGGGGACCCGGTGCTGACCATTCTGAATGTGGATGAACTGTCCGTCAGTCAGGAACAGGTTGAGGCTATGCGTGAAAAAATGGGCTTCAATGATTCCCTGCCTGTTCAATTTGGCAATTGGCTGCTGGACTTCATCCGCCTGGACTTCGGCGTATCGTACTCGACAGGGCAGCCGGTTATGCAGACGCTCATGCGGGCGCTTCCGGCTACAGCGGAACTGACAATCGGAGCTCTGCTGGTCATGCTGGTTGTGGCGATCCCACTTGGATCCCTGTCGGCATTGCATCGTGGCAGCTGGATCGACCGGGGCAGCCGCATGCTGTCCATTGTCGGTGCAGCGGTACCAAGCTTCTGGCTGGGCCTGATTCTGATCGACTTGTTCGGCGTACGCTTCGGTAATCTGCCGACAATGGGACGGGATGGATTTGTATCGCTTATTTTGCCGTCTCTGACGCTGGGGCTTGCCATATCCAGCGTTTATGTGCGTCTTTTGCGCTCCAGCCTGTTGGATTCACTGAGCCAGGAGTTCGTCCGGTCCGCCAGGGCGAGAGGGTTATCCGAAGGCCGCATTTTCTTTTTACATGCTTTTCGCCACAGTCTGCCACCCGTCATTACAGTGTTCGGTGTCAGTCTGGGAAGTCTCATTGGAGGAGTCGTCGTTATCGAGGTGCTGTTTGCCTATCCGGGCATTGGCAAGCTTGTCGTTGATGCCATCCGCCAGCGCGACTATCCATTGATTCAGGGTTACATTCTGATCATGGCGGTCGTTGTATTCTTCGTAAATACGGCAGTTGATCTGTCCTATCGATATTTGAATCCGGAAATGAAACTCAAGGAAAGGGAGGCCCACCGATGAAAACGATGCTTCTGCGCCCACTGGCCGCTAAAAAATCGAAAAAACACAGCATACAGGCGATCACCGCCTTGCTATTTGTGCTGCTGATCATCGGGGCTTCCATATATGCCTTTGTTTATCTTAAACATGACCCTACACTAACCGACCTTCGCGGAAGGCTGCAGGGTGCAAGTGCTCTCCATCCATTTGGCACCGACCATCTGGGTCGAGACGTTCTAACAAGGCTGCTGCTTGGAGGCGGCCAGACGCTCGGTTATAGTCTGCTGGCGCTCGGAGCGGCACTGCTCATTGGCATTCCGTTTGGCCTGATTGCGGGATACAAGCGAGGTTGGGTGGATAAGCTCTTTATGCGAATTGCCGATGCTTTCCTTGCCTTCCCTGACACCATTGTGGCTATTGTATTAAGCGGGCTGCTTGGGGCGGGTATCGGTAATTTGGTGCTGGCGATCGTGATCGTCAAATGGGTCAGCTATGCACGCCTTGTCCGCAGTACCGTTCTGTCCGAGTCGCAAAAGGACTACATTCGTATCGCACGAACCAATGGACTGTCAGACGCACGCATTATGACCAAGCATCTGCTCCCGCATATTGCCGGGCATGTGCTCGTACTGGCAAGCCTCGATCTGGGGAAGATCATTCTGCTCATCTCTTCGTTGTCCTACATCGGACTTGGGGCTCAGCCACCAACGCCTGAATGGGGAGCTATGCTGAATGACTCCAGACCATACTTCCAGTCACGGCCAGAGCTTATGGTCTATCCGGGTCTAGCCATCGTAGTGGTAGTACTGCTTGCGAATATGCTCGGCGACTATCTGAGAGACCGCTTTGACGTGAAAAAGGAGGTGCAGCCGTGATTCTCTCCATTGAGGAACTGAGCATCTTCAGCTGTGATCGTACCATTGTCGACAGCGTCTCTCTCGCCGTTCGAGAAGGTGAATTCATGGCGCTGGTTGGGCAGAGCGGTAGTGGCAAAAGTCTGCTCTCACAGTCGATCGGTCAACTGCTTCCATCCAACCTGCACGCAGCGGGGCGAATCATGTTTGAAGGCAGCAACCTGCTCGAATGTAAACCGAAGGAGATGCGCGCCCTGCGGGGAAGCTGCATCTCATATATTTTTCAGGATTATCAGGGAGCGTTCACGCCGTTTCGCAGTATTGGCGGACACTTTGACGAATACCAGAAGATCCATGGAGAAAAGTCTTCTGCTGTCCGGCGTAAACGCGCCATCGAGGCGCTGGAGTCCGTTGGACTTGGGGCAGAGCTTCTCCGCCGCTATCCGTTCCAGTTGAGCGGTGGTCAGCTTCAGCGTGCATCCATCGCAACATCGCTTATGCTATCGCCAAGGCTGCTAATTGCCGACGAGGCGACTACGGCGCTCGACAGCGTCTCGGGTCACCGCGTGCTGGAGCTGCTGGCACGTAAGCAGGCAGAGACTGGCTGCGCCATTCTGTTCATTACACACGACTGGCGTCATGTGCGCCGCTACGCCAATCGGCTAGCAGTTATGAAGGAAGGACAGATTGTCGAATCGGGCGGGAAACACCGTATTCTGGACCATCCGCAGCATGAGTATACGCGTCAACTGATTGAAGCAGCTCCTGTCCTGAGCCGCTCGTTAAAATCGGGTCTGAAGGAGGCGGAAACGCAGTGAAGTCTATCGAAATGGAGTACCATAAGGAATCATTGCCGGTTGAGCCATCTATCCAACAGGACAAGGAGAAATCTGAGTTGTCTGCCCAACCGGTGCTGGGCGTGGAACATCTCAGCCGTACCTATGCTGGCGCTGAGCGTCCAGCTGTTAACGGCGTGTCTTTCACCTTAAACCAAGGCGAGTGCCTCGGACTGGTTGGCGAGAGCGGCTGTGGCAAGAGTACACTCGCTCGCTGTCTGCTGCGGATCGAAGATGCTGATTCCGGCTCGATCATGCTTGGTGGTGAGGACATTGCGCGGCTTAGCGGCCGACGCTTGCGCCCACATCGCAGGAAGATCCAGATTGTGTTTCAGAATCCGGCTGCGGCGCTGAATCCAAAGCTGAAGATTGCTGATTCATTAATCGACCCGTATGAACAGTTCGGGAGAGACGTTAAGCTGTCCCACTTTGCCTATACATCGAAGGACGCCTACTTGAAGCAGCTGCTGGAAGCTGTTGAGCTTCCAAGTGAACTCGCGGGGCGTTATCCGCATGAGTTAAGCGGCGGGCAGCGTCAGCGCGTAACCATCGCACGTGCCATAGGCATTGAACCGGACGTTATCGTTCTTGATGAACCAACAGCCAGCCTGGATGTGATATCACAGGGCGCTGTACTGCAATTGCTAACCGACCTACGGACATCACTGGGACTTTCATATTTGTTCATCTCGCATGACCTGGCTGCCGTACACCGTATGAGCCAGCGTATCATCGTGATGCGAGAAGGACAAATCGTCGATCGATTTGGTGCGGATGCGCTGTTCGCAGATGAACGTCATCCGTATACGAAGGAACTCATCTCAATCTTCTGAGTAAACCCCGAAATGGAGGGTATAAAGGCATACCCAAACCTAAAAGCCACTTTCAATGAGAATTGATTGTGGCTTTTTGATGTTACTTTTGTTTTCTTTACGTTTGAAAGCCCATACTTTTGCTGGTTTGTTCATTAAACGTAAGATATCTAGGAATATAATAATTTGTGTCCCCCCCTTTATTTCATGATTCCCGATAGTATGCATCCATATTTTTTGTTGACAATCGACTAAAACAAAGGTAGATTTGTGATATCGATAATCATTATCAGTATCACAATGAGTAAAAATGCATAAATATACGAAGCTTCATTCTCTACTTTGCTATAGGTTGTTTTCGCACCGATACATATAGACTGGGGTTTCAGGTGAGCAGATGCATGCCACGATTTTGCAATATCAGCTTCATTCAATCGCTCAGATTGATTGAAAACGTTCTCGAAATGATTCGTGATCGAGGTTACAGCAAGACAGGATAGTTAATCGATTTATTCAAAAAATTTTATTTTAGAAAAGGAAGGGTCTAACACATGAAGGGGAAACGTAACATTTCATTGAAAGCACTAATCATCTCGGTGATTATGATCTTGGTACTGGTGGGCTGCTCAACGCAGCAATCCGATTCGACCACGGGTTCAGCGCCAGCAGCAAACAGTTCGGCAAACACAGATGAAGCAGCTACGGAAACAGCGGTTACGCCAGATGAAAGTACACAATATCCAATCACCATCAAGCACGCTCTTGGTGAGACGGTTATCGAAAGCAAGCCTGAACGCGTGGTTACCGTACAATGGGCCAACCATGACATCGCTCTTGCTCTAAATGTTGTCCCTGTTGGATTCTCGGCAGCAAACTTTGGTGTGCAGGATGACAGCGGACTGCTTCCTTGGACCAAAGAGAAGCTGGACGAGCTTGGTGTAACAGATCCGAACGTGTTCCAGGATACAGATGGTCTTGATTTTGAAGCCATTTCGGATGCTAACCCTGATGTGATTCTTGCCGCGTACTCCGGTATTACACAAGAAGACTACGATACATTAAGCGAGATTGCTCCAGTTGTGGCTTATCCAACAGCTCCATGGGCAACGACGTGGCGTGAACAAGTAAACCTTAACGCTAAGGGCATGGGCATGGAAGCGGAAGGTGAGCAGCTGATCAAAGATACCGAAGACATGATTAAGGAGAAACTGAGTGCCTATCCTCAGATTGCAGGCAAAAAAGTAGTTTGGGTGAACTTCTCTGCCCAAGACATGTCCAAATTGCATATTTATACGCCAGTTGACTCTCGTGTTTCTTTCTTGGAAGAACTGGGATTGAGTAATCCCGAAAGTATCACCGAACTCATTAAGGATCCAAAAAGCTACTCATTGGAACTGAGTGCTGAGAATGCAGAGGCTCTTAACGATGCCGATCTGCTGATCGGATACGGCAATGATGAATTGTTAAAGGCTATTCAGGCCGATTCCTTGCTGGGTAAAATCCCTGCGATCGAGAGAGGCTCTGTTGCCTTCATCGATAGTGACACACCTCTGGTGGCTGCCGGAACACCGAATCCGCTTTCGATTGCGTATACCATTGATGAATACCTGAAATTAATCGGTGCGGCGATCGACAAGATCAATGAATAGTTCTTCGACTTCCCAAAACAATCCTTTAAAACTTCATATGCCTAAACATTTCAAGACGGTGCTGTTCCTTTGCATCGTCTTGCTCGGCGTTTGCGTGTTGGCATCACTCACACTAGGTTCCCGGCTTGTGAGATGGAATGAACTGATGGATGGTCTGTTTCACTCCAATATGGACTCCTATGGGGCAAATATCGTTCGCAAACGAATATCCCGGACCGTGTTCAGTTTATTTTGCGGAGCTGCACTGGGCGTTTCCGGAGCATTGATGCAATCGGTCACGCGCAACCCGCTCGCTGACCCGAGTATTCTGGGTGTCAATACAGGGGCGTCCCTGTTTGTTGTTTTCGGCATTGCCTTTCTGGGCATAAACACGGCAGGCCAATATATCTGGCTGGCCTTGGTTGGTGCTGCACTTACCGCTGTATTTGTATTCGCTGTCGGTTCCATGGGGCGGGGCGGCGCTACACCCATCAAATTGGTGCTAGCAGGAGCAGCCATAACGGCAGCCCTTTCCTCTCTGGTGACTGCCATCATGATTCCACGCGCTTATGTAATGGATCAATTCAGATTCTGGCAAGTCGGCAGCGTCGGTTCAGGCAACTGGAGCGATATCGGTACGTTTGTGCCGTTTCTGGCCATTGGTATCATCATTGCCTTTATTACGGCTCCAGCACTGAATGCATTGGCACTGGGTGACGACGTGGCAACCGGGCTGGGTGTTCGAACGGGAGTGCTCAGGCTGATTGCAGCACTTGCGGCGGTTCTATTGTGTGGTGCAACAACGGCACTGGCCGGTCCCATTGGTTTTATCGGACTTTTGGCGACGCATGTGATTCGGCTTATACTCGGCTCTGATTTGCGTTTTGTTATTCCGATGTCGGCGATTTCGGGTGCGATTATCTTGACGATATCCGACGTGCTTGGCAGGCTCATCGGCAGTCCGGGAGAGCTCGAGGTCGGTGTGGTTACAGCCTTCATTGGAGCTCCAATTCTTATCATTCTAGCGATTAAATCGAAAGTGCGTTCATTATGAAAAATAATACGATGGAATTGATTATATCGGGCAGACGTCATAGACGACGTCGGTGGGTCGTTGTTACTGCATTACTTGCCATACTCGCGCTCGCTCTATGCTGTGCCATGCTTTTGCTGGGAAATACCATTTACCCGCTTGGTGATGTCATCCGGGTCCTTTCCGGTGAGCAGGTTAAGGGGGCGACATTTGCAATCCATACCATACGTTTACCAAGGATGCTTGCAGGGCTGTTTGCCGGATTTGCCTTCGGTATGGCGGGTTATATTTTTCAGACCATGCTGCGCAACCCCTTGGCGAATCCGAATGTCATCGGTATAACCTCCGGTTCAAGCGCAGCAGCCGTGTTTTGCATCACGGTCATTCATGCAAATGGAGCCGTTGTTTCCATTGCTTCGGTCATTGCGGGTCTTGCGACGGTGGTATTGATCTATATATTATCCAAGGGAAGAACCTTCTCGATCGGAAGATTGATCCTTGTCGGAATAGGCATACAGGCCATGCTGGATGCGGTCATATCCTATCTTTTGCTGGTCAGTTCGCAGCAGGACATTCCAACTGCGCTTCGCTGGCTCAGCGGCAGCCTTAACGGCTCCAAGATGGACGAGCTTCCGCCTTTAATCATTGCGGTTCTGGTCCTGTCTCCTTTTATTATACTGCTAGGCAAACATCTTGGTTTACTGGAGCTTGGAGAACAATCGGCTACATCACTTGGTGTTGCTACGGATAAGACAAGAGTTGTACTCATCTTGTGTTCTGTAGGCATGATTGCTCTCGCGACAGCCACTACCGGTCCGATCGCTTTTGTTTCTTTCCTTTCGGGACCTATCGCGAAGAGACTAGCCGGATCAGGCTTCTCAAATGCCATTCCGGCGGGACTTGTTGGCGTTAATCTGGTCTTGGCTGCAGATCTCATCGGGCAATTTGCGTTCGAGGTCAGATATCCTGTGGGCATCATTACCGGAATCCTCGGTGCACCTTATCTGATCTACCTGCTCATCCGAATGAACCGAAAGGGAGAATTATAATGAAACCGACGCATGTGTTCCAAGCGGAAGACTTAGTGGCTGGCTATGACAATAAAACCGTTATTCATGGCGTAGACCTTGCGATTCCCAGCAACCAAATCAGTGTCATCATTGGAGCTAACGGCTGCGGGAAGTCTACGCTTCTCAAAACATTGGCCCGGCTGATCAAGCCGATATCGGGAAAAATTACGCTGGATGGGAAGCCGATCAGCAAATTCCCACCCAAGCAGCTGGCCAGGGTGGTGGGACTGTTACCCCAATCCCCTATTGTCCCGGAAGGGATCTCTGTTGCCGACTTGGTGGGAAGAGGGCGGTTTCCGCACCAGTCCTTGCTGAGCGGATGGACCAAGAAGGATTACGAAGCGGTAGCTGAAGCCATGGAGATCATGGACATTACCGAATTTGCCAACCATAACATCGATGAGCTTTCAGGCGGTCAACGACAACGGGTCTGGATTGCGATGGCTCTGGCGCAGCAGACGGATATTCTCTTTCTAGATGAACCAACAACCTTCTTGGATATTACCTATCAGGTTGAGATTCTCGATCTGCTCACCGACCTTAACCGGAAGCATGGAACAACCATTGTCATGGTGCTGCACGACATCAACCTGTCAGCCCGTTATGCGGATCATATCATTGCGCTGGTGGAAGGGAAGCTTGTCGCAGAGGGTGCTCCTTCTGACGTCATTACAAGCACCATGGTGAAAGACATATTTGGCCTGGACTGTACTGTGGTAGAAGATCCGTTGTCAGGCTCCCCTTTGGTCGTACCCCGGGGAAGATATCATGTAGATGCTAGCGAATAAACATGCTAATCGGACGTTCTGCTCTAAGAGGCCACAGTAAAACAAGCTTATTCCAGGAATTCATCATCTGGAATAGGCTTTTTCCTTGCCGAGAGCCGGCTGATTCAATCCCATTTTCCTCATGAGGAGAAATACGTACCTAGAAATTTGACTAGAATGGCGTTATGGCTTGCCATGTTTTCTATTATCTTGAAAAAATAAATCTTTCACCCCTATAAGCGGGTTAGCGGTAAGGTTGAAACTAAAGTATACTAACAGGTAAACCAAGTAACTTAAAATTGCATATTTCAATCTAACCGTAATATTGATACACTATGACCAAGGTTTAATTTCGTTCAGAAGAGGTTTGGGCCAGTTCGAGAACGGGCTCGCTGCAAATGCCAAATCGATAACGCTTACATCCTTTTGGCAAATATAGGATATAAGGACGGTAGACATGAGCCAGGGACAAACGAGTACAGATGTTATCTTGATTGGTGCCGGAATTATGAGTGCAACATTGGGAACCTTGCTGAAGGAATTGGCACCAGATTGGAATATTAAGGTTTATGAGAAGCTCGCCAGTGCAGGAGAGGAAAGCTCCAACGAATGGAACAATGCCGGAACCGGCCACTCTGCACTTTGCGAATTGAACTATACCGTTGAACGACCGGACGGAACCGTAGATATCAGCAAAGCCATTAAGGTGAATGAGCATTTTCAAGTCTCCAGACAATTTTGGTCCTATCTCGTTAATAGCAATCTGATTCGTAATCCGCGGGACTTCATTATGCCGCTTCCCCATTTGAGTTATGTGCATGGAGAGAGCAATGTCCTGTTTTTGAAAAGACGTTTTGAAGCCTTATCGAACCACCCTTTATTTGAAGGTATGGAATTCTCGGACGACCCGGCAAAATTGCGGAAATGGATTCCTCTGATGATGAAAGGCCGCAAGGGGAAAGAACCGATCGCAGCTACCAAAATCGACTCCGGTACGGATGTTAACTTTGGTGCTTTAACGCGCATGCTGCTCGATAACCTGAAGAATCAAAACGTGGATATCCACTACCAACATAGTGTGAAAAATATTAAACGCAAGCAAGACGGAGCTTGGGAATTAACGGTGAAGAATCTGAGCAACGGTGCAGTAGAGCGCCATACAGCCAAGTTTGTCTTTATCGGTGCGGGTGGCGGAAGCCTGCATTTGCTGCAAAAAACCGGTATTCCGGAAGGTAAACATATCGGCGGATTCCCGGTCAGTGGACTTTTCATGGTGTGCAAAAATCAGGAGGTTGTGGAGCAGCATCATGCCAAGGTGTATGGTAAAGCTTCGGTGGGCGCTCCGCCGATGTCTGTTCCGCATCTGGATACCCGCTATATTGATAATCAGAAGTCGCTGCTGTTTGGCCCATTTGCCGGATTCTCACCCAAATTCCTGAAGACCGGTTCGAATACCGATCTCATCACGTCGGTCAAAACACATAACCTCTTGACCATGCTTGCTGCAGGGGTCAAAGAGATCTCACTGACCAAATATCTGATTCAACAGCTGATGTTGTCCAAAGAGCAGCGTATGCAGGAACTGCGTGATTTTGTTCCAAGTGCCAAAAGCGAAGATTGGGATATGGTTCTGGCAGGTCAGCGCGTGCAGGTCATTAAGGATACGGTGCAGGGCGGCAAAGGCACACTTCAGTTTGGTACAGAGGTCGTTACTGCTGCCGATGGCTCAATAGCGGCATTACTCGGCGCTTCGCCAGGGGCTTCCACTGCGGTGCAAGTCATGCTGGAGATTTTGCAGCGATGCTTCCCGCAGCATATGGATTCATGGGAGCCGAAGATTAAGGAAATGATCCCTTCCTACGGAGAGTCCCTGGTGGAGAATCCGGATCTTCTTCGTAAAGTTCACACGACGACAGCTAAGGCACTTGGGCTGACAGTTGAGAAGAAGGTTGCTTCGGTGTAAAGAGGCATCAGAGATAGAACGTATTGCATATTTACTGTAATTAATACAATGGACAAGAATAAAGTGTAAAAAGCCTTTGCTGACATTAACGTCGGCGAAGGCTTTTTGACGTACTATTCTGGATTAGTGCGCGGCTCTCCCTCCGGAGCTACAGATAGATTCGTTTTGCTTCGTCCTCAAAGAACTGAGTAACATTCGGGTACGCGGTTATATCGATGCGCTTCTGTCGCATTATTCGCTCCATGAAGATTGTGTCCATAAAGATTTTATTGATAATCGTTCTGACCCACACAGGGGTGTCTTCGAAATATTCCACCAATCCATGAATCTCATCAAACCTGAAAAACAAAATATACGAAGCATAGTTCTGAAGCAGCGACGTGAAACAGTGGTCCCGATAGGGAGTGGAACGGGCTTCCGTCAGGAAGTTTTTTATGATCTCAAACAGCGTGCTTTTATTTTCGTCATGCATTTGCAGCATTTGATCCACGTTATTAATAAGCTGTAGTACCGCTTCTAACCCTTCCTCGGAAGGCATGCTGAGCTTGACTGTCTTACCCTCAATCGATCGCAACAACTCCAGTGTAAGATGTTTGCAGGTCTGGATGTCGTATGGAGCAATGGCGATTTGCTCGCTGTACTCATTAATATTTGTACTATAGTGATCATGAAATGCCGTAAAATAATATTCCAATGAAATATCGGTTTTGGTATGCACCAAGTTCTGGCCTTCAAATGAACACGCGTAGAGCGTTTCTTCGTTAACTGGATGTGCATAGAGATAGAAAAAGAAGAAAAAGTCTCTTAGCTGGTGCTTCTGCTCCTCGTTTAAACGAGTGATCTCACTCAAGTGAGACAGCTGAAAGAAGCTGTAGCTCTTCATCCATTCATTCATGGCACTGTATGCATTATACGAATGGATCGACAGTGTGGTGTTTATGGTGAACAGAAGATGATACAGGACCTGTTCATCATATATATCCATCTGTTGAAAAACATCTGCGAGAACAGGCTGCCAGTTTGGCTCGGATACATAATGGGGATCCCTTGGTTGCAAGTCATACATCCAATTCGTAAAGGTCACCTCAGGGTGATTCGGTAGAAACAGATCAGCACTGTCATCTTCATACAGGCCATATTCGAACGAATTCGTCCGTACAGGCGGTAATCCGCGTTTGAATTTGATATTCAGATACTCGTTATATATCGATTGAAGCTCCATCTATCCCAACCTCGATTCATGCGTAGTTCTATTCTAAGTCTTACATAGTGGTATTCGACGCCAATGGGGTTGTTCCTATTCGGCCTTCCATCAAGCGAGCTGTATGGATTACGGGTGATATTGGAAAACGATTGATGCAGTCGTAATACTTTCACCCTGTTGGGAGATCGTGGAATCTGAGATGATGGGTCTACCAAAGGTTCGGGTCACGAACTTCGGACCTCTGGCCTTCAGGCTATTGCGATCCTTCCTTCTAACTCAATTGGATGAATAGGGTCGCAGCTCTCCTGAAGGATTTCTATTCAGGAGAGGAGGCGTCCAGGCTATTATATTCCTTCCTTCTCAAGCTAACCTTCCACGTTATATAGGGATATAGCTTTCCTGGACTCTTTTATCATGAACCATAACACCATTTATTTAAGACGAGCAAACAAACTGATTATTGAACATCAAGGGGAGAAACAACTGCCCAAGTCTTACCTGGCTACAGCCCTTAAAAATATTGAAACGCTAGGATACACGTTCTCCGATGAACTGATGCAAGCCGTACGAAGATTATCCAAGGAACAGTTTGAAGCCTTCGTTGTTCAGTTGGTAGCGGATTTGAGAGAGATGGTCGGGGCACATGTGAAGTACAAACCGATGTATCCGGGATTTCCCATGCAGGTCATGCAGGAAGATGAAGCGGAGCTGTATCTCAATGCCATCATTCACTACCTAACCCTTGTATATCCTGATCGTGAACCGGTTGATAGACAGCCTTTGTCTGACAAGACAGATCTGAAAGTGATCCACTTGGGAAGTGAGGAAGGGTTCAGAACACTCATCCACCAGCTGATTGAAGCAAAGGGTTCCATTTCGGAGACGGACAAGAATGACATCGATACAGTACTGGAACATGCGGAACCGGATGAGGTAGATGCGATATTGCCTGCTGAAATTCCGTTCAAGGAGAATGTTGGCTTCGTGGTGGCTTCGCTGTTGAAACATGAAAAGGCGAGGTTGGAACGAATCGGCCCGTACTTCAAAACAGCCACGGACGTCCTGCGTCTGGCTGCTGCCTGGTCGAACGGCGATGTCAGTCTGGCTGCGCCTGCACGCTTCCGCAAATTCAAACGTCGTGAGAGACGTCTATTGCTGGGTCTACTGGAGCAATGCGGACAGATCACCGAGGACATGCTCCGGTATAAGGATCGCTGGGTTCGTCTGGGGGAGATTCTGCACCCTTCCGAATATAAGCTTCGGTATCCTCGCTGCGAGGAAGCCTTTGATATTCTGCGCAATAACAAGTCGTTTGCCACCTTTAACGGAAGCGTGGAGCTTGCGTTCCAGTATCGCAACACCTGGAGCCTGATCGATCTGCTGTCGCAGCGTCCGGGTGAATTTGCCAGAAGACTGGACCATGTACTGCGAATCACCGAGGATGAGGCCTATGTATTGTTGGCATTTAGTGAGGTAACTGCACAGGTATCGACGCCGGTGCTGCTGCAGGTGAGACAGCATTTTGCCCAGCGTAATGAACCACAGGATATTCGTGTCTTTTTCCCAAAAGGCAACGTGGCAAAGGCGTTTGGCATTCCGAATCAGCTGTCAGAGCTGGATGAGGCGACATGCCGGGAAGTTGTGCAATTGTGCGAGCAGGCTCTGGTCGAACGGTTCGCAGCTCTTCCACCGCTGGGTAAGACGTATATCGATGAACAGCTCCATGACTATCTTGTGCCTTTTTCCCAACGTTCCGCGAGCAAGGCCCTGCGTACCCTCGTGAGAGGGAGCCGGGTACCCATGGGCGAAGGAGATACGATTCGTTTCTTCAACTGGTGGAAGGAAGGCATGGTCAACGGGCAGGACACAGGACGCGTCGATATTGACCTGTCTGCGGTGATGTATGACGAGAACTGGAATTATGTTGAGCACATCTCCTATACGAATCTGCGTTCCACCAAGTACAAGGCTGTTCACAGCGGAGATATCGTATCGGCTCCGCAGGGGGCATGCGAGTTCATTGACCTGCATATTCCGTCGATCGTTAATTATGGCGGCCGATATGTTGTTGCATCATTGCTGTCGTTCACGAGTCATCCATATTGCGATCTTCCGGAATGCTTCGCGGGGTGGATGATGCGCAAGAAGCCAGGATCGGGTGAGATTTTTGAACCGTCTACGGTGGCTAACAAAATTGATATTACAGCCGATACACAGATTACAATTCCTGTCATACTTGATCTCGTAGATCGCATCGTCATTTGGACCGATCTTGCCCTAACCAGCCATCCACACTACTACAACAATGTAGAGGGCAATGAAAAGGGAATGGTCTTGATGGGCAAAGCCATGACCGGGTTGCGCAAGCCAGATCTATACGACCTGTTCATGCTGCATGCAAAGGCCCGAGGTGAACTTGTGGATACGCGGGATGAGGCGGACACAGTCTATTCGGTGGAGCAAGGGGTTACGCCCTTCGATATCGAGCAGATTATGGCGGAGTACCTGGCTTGATAAGATAGAAAAACCTACAGATATACATTGAAGAAGAGCAGCTGATCGCTGCTCTTTTTGCTGTGTTATTTCATTTTAAATTCACAGAGATCAGGTGAAACTATTTGTTAGATAAGTGAGCACGTACGAATCTTCTTGGATTCTTCACTTTCAGCACCTTCACATTTTTCGTCAAAAGATCTCTATCACTCACAATCCATGTGTGATCTGCGGAGTTCCTTCTACGGATCGCAAGGAAGTTTGACGGACTCCCTGCGTAAATCCTGTAGCCTTTTGCCAAGCTGTCCGAACAGAATGCTACGCATTCTCCTCGATTTTTATCACGAAATCCAACCTCAGTGGCCACCTGTCGTTTAACAAGAAGGGTTGCGCCCTGGATCAGGGGGACATACTGGTTCGCCTTCGTAGGATAACGGAGCAGAAGGAGCTTTTTGCTGTTTAGGTACATATAGTGGGCTCGTTTGCCTACAATATCTGCATTGGTTTTTACCAGGGTACGTACACTATCCCTTAGATAGCTCGGTGCATAATAATCGTCGTCATCGAATTTGGCAATGAGGGTATATCTGGCCAGTGCAGTCCCGTGATTAAGGCAAAAGCCAAGGGATAGATTTTGTGGTAAGGAGATTACCCTTACGTTCTCATATGAGCTAGCGGCCTTCATATAGTTGCTCACCTTCAGCTTGTCATTGTTTAATATGACGATAAGCTCCTTATTCCTGTAGTTCTGCCTGTTGTAGTTGCGAAAAAGGTTGTCCATGCATTCGTGCCGGTTGGTACAAACAATGATGGAGACGGCATGTTGATTACGACTCTGAACCGGGGCGGCCATCAGAATTTGCCCCTTGGTTTTTTCTGTACAAATCGTTTGTAATGCTTCCTGGTTCGAATTTTTTTACTCTGTGAGATGAGTTCCTTATCGCTGATGATCCATGTATGATCGGATGAGTTTTTCCTGCGGATCGCAACAAAGTTATGTCTTCCTCCCGAATAAACCTTGTACCCCATTTGCTTGCTTCTAATGCAAAACAGATCATCCTCTCCGACGTTTCGATCCGGAAACTGAACATGACGGACTACATGCCTTTTAAAGACAAGAGTGGCGCCGGGGATCAGGGTCACCGGGCGGTGTTCATCCTGGGGAAAACGAAGGAGCAAGTTCCTGGATCCGCGCAAATACAGATAGTGGGCCCGCTTCCCAATGACATCGGCATCCGTTCTCTTGAAGGTTTGCAGGCTTTCCGTCAAATAATAGGGAGCATAATAATCGTCATCATCAAACTTGGCAATATGGCCATACTTTGTTTTCTTGATTGCGTAATTGAGACAAGCACCGAGAGAGGTCCGTTCCGGCAGACGAAAAACGTGTACGTTCCGGTGCTTTTTGGCTAAGCTTTGATAAGGGGCAAGAGGGATGTTATCGTTGTTGACGATAATGATCATTTCTTTCTTGAGATGCTTCTGGCGATTGTAATTCCTAAACAGGTTTTGAATATAGTTATGGCGCTTGGTGCAGGCAATAATGGACACGCCTTGCTTGTTTAGTGATGTTCCCGAACTGGCTCCCATTCAATCGCGCTCCTTATCCGTAAAATTCAAAACTATCTTTCTATAAAATATGTACATGACAAGTAAGAGGAACGGCATAGCTGTAAAATGGAGAATTCGCCGTCTATGCTGGACATCTGGCTGGTCATTAAATTGCTGCCTGCAGAATGGTGCAGGGAATGTCGGATGCCGGAAGAAACGCTTTGTTATGCTTGGATCAATGGGGGAGGGAATGATGATGAATACACTGGCACGGCTGAATGAGGGTTTGGCCTATATTGAGGAGAATTTGTCGGAGACAATTGATATGAAAGAGGTAGCGCGAATCGCGTGCTGTTCGGAATACCATTTTACACGTATGTTTTCCTTTCTTAGCGGCATTACCTTATCCGAGTACATCCGTCGCCGGCGCTTGACGATGGCAGCAATGGAGCTTAGCACCCATGACAGCAAAGTCATCGATGTTGCGCTCAAATATGGATATACCTCACCGGATTCCTTCGCCAGGGCTTTTCAGAGCATGCATGGGGTCACACCCTCCGAAGCGCGGAATCATGGTCCATCCCTCAAGGCCTTCCCCCGGATGACATTCCAATTGACCATTCAAGGAGGAAATGAAATGAACTATCGTATTGAAGAGAAAGAAGCCTTTCGAATTGTGGGGATTAGCAAAAGGGTACCGATTGTATTCAATGGGGTGAATCCGGATATTGCTGCGATGTATCAACTGCTCACCCCGGAATTGATCGAGACGATTAAAGGGCTATCCAATGTTCAGCCGCTGGGGATCATCAGTGCTTCGGCTCACTTCAGCGAAGGACGGATGGAGGAGAAGGGGGGACTGGATCATTATATCGGTGCTGCCACCACCCAAGTGGCCCCCGAGGGTCTGGCATGCCTGGAAGTACCCGCATCGACATGGGCTGTGTTTACGTCTATTGGTCCTTTTCCAGAGACGCTTCAGAACGTGTGGGGACGAATCTATTCCGAGTGGTTTCCTTCGTCAGATTATGAACTTAGCGAAGGACCGGAAATCCTGTGGAATGAGCACAAGGATGTCACTTTACCGGAATACAGAAGCGAGATATGGATCCCGATCCGTAAGCGATAATGCAATATTCGTTCATTCCATGATGAAGCAGGATCTTAGATGGGATGAACGGAACTGAATTTTCCAAGACATTGTAGGTGTCATCCAAGTCGTCTGAATAGACTTGAATGACACCTATTTCATTATAAAGTTCTAGGCATCTGCATTGCTGGAGAAAGTGATCTGATAAGTGGTATAATTTTTAGCAAGGTATGTAGAGCGAATGAACAGGGAGGCAAGCGGGATGAGAGACGAGCTACTGGAGCAGCTGGAAGAGTGGCATGAACAGGACGAATTCGAAGAGATTGTGGATGCGATTACAGCCATTGATGTGGAAGAGCGCGATTATGAGCTGATCGGTCATTTGGGTAGAGCGCTGAACAATCTGGAACGTTATGAAGAGGCAGTTGAACAATTCCTGACAGTTGCTGAAGAGGGCCAGGACGACCCCTTGTGGCATTATCGCATCGGACTGGCTTACTATTATCTGGAGCAGTATGAGAAGGCACGTGCTGCTTTTGAGAATGCAGACCGACTGGACCCGGGAGATGAAGATACACAGGAGTTTCTTGAATGGATTCGCAGTAAAACAGCTGAGAAGCCTGCTGAGGAGACAGCTCAGGAGAAGGTTTACTCCGTCCCGGCAATCTCAATGGAGCAATCAATTGTAAGTGATCCGGATTCCACGGATTTCTGGAACGACCACGCTGAAGCGTTGGAGAATTGGGTAATGCTATCACCCACGGATGAACAAGTTGAGGCTGTGGAAGAGCGGCTGGTTTTCAAATTGCCAAGAGCCTACGTTGACATGATGAAAATACATAATGGTGGGGTCCCTCGTTACCGGTATATCCCTGTTAGCGAGGCAGGATCCGCTGAGAAGAGGCTCATTGAAATCTCGGGAATGCTGGGCATTGGCCAAGAGAAGAAGCATTCACTGTGCGGTGAAGAAGGCAGCAGGTTTATCATTGAGCAAGGCGGCTATCCGGAAATCGGTGTGGTTCTATGTAAGTGTCCATCGGAGTCTGAGGTCATCATGCTGGATTACCGTGCTTCCGATAATGCGGGTGAGCCTGAGGTTGTCCATGTGGATAAGGAAAATAACTATAAGATCACATGGCTTGCGCCAGACTTTGATACCTTTGTTCGCAGTTTGGTCAATGAGGACAATCGCCGTCCGGACATCACCGATTCAATCTAAGTTCATTTCACCCAATACCCTATCTGCTCTTTCAGTGGAAGAACAGAATAGGGTATTTTTAGTTTTGACATCATCCAAAATAAGTTAATCCGGGTTTTGGCATTGCATATGGGATTGTCCGATGTTATTATTTAGACATCTAATGGTTTTATATCTAAATAATAATTTTTGAGGTACGTTGAGCTGCTGATTGCCGGATCTATTTACACAACAATTCATTAAATTAACGTGAGGAGCATATTCCATGGGAAAATTGGAAGGTAAAGTAGCTATTATTACAGGCGGAGCTTCAGGCATTGGTGAGTGTATGGTGGATCTTTTTGCACAGGAAGGTGCCATCGTGATTGCAGCAGATATTAATGAGGCGGCGCTGGAGACAGCTAGCCAGAAGCAGAATGTCTATGGAATGAAATTAAACGTGGCGTCAGACGAGAACTGGGAGGCACTGGCGAAGGTCGTCAACGATCGCTTTGGCAAAATAGACATCTTGGTCAACAATGCTGGTATCTCATCCGAAAAACCATTTGAGGAGATCAACGCACAGGACTGGGAGAAGATGCTTTCCATTAACGGATTTGGCCCGTTTGCGGGCATGAAGCATGTGACTCCATACATGGCCGCTCAGAAGAAAGGCTCTATCGTTAATATTTCATCGTATACTGCAATGATTGGGCAGGGCTTCAATCACTACTCGGCGTCGAAGGGCGCGGTACGTGCGTTGTCCAAAGCAGCGGCTACGACGTTCGGACGTCAGGGCATTCGTGTCAATGCTCTTTTCCCAGGGATTATTGAAACCCCTATGACCCAATCCCTGAGCACGTCCCAAGAACTGCTTGGTCGGCTGATTCAGGCAACGCCTCTACAGCGTCTGGGTCAAGCTATGGATATTGCCAAAGCGGCACTGTTCCTGGCTTCCGATGATTCCTCGTATATTACCGGCTCCGAGCTGGTTATTGATGGTGGATACTCCGCACAATAGTGTGTAGAATAATGACAGCTCTTAATTTTCATTAGGGGCTGTCTTTTTTATGAGGAGGCAGTTATGGAAGAGAAAACAATTTTTGAAATCATACACAATATGGATACCTTCACCAACAAGTTGATTATACAGTGGAACAAATCATTTAATGAGGACCTGGGCGTATCTCATGTTCTTGTGCTTTCCCATTTGAAGCAAAACGGAAAAAGTCGACCATCCGATATTGCGAAAATACTGGGGCTTACCCCGCCGACTCTCAGCTATTTATCGGACAAGCTCGTCGGAAAGAAACTGGCTGTCAGGGTCGTTGATGAATCCGATCGCCGCAATAGTTACCTGGATATCACCGAGGATGGCTCCGAAGTTCTTGGCAGAGCATCCATGGAGGGACAAAAGCTGCGCAGAGCGTTATTTGAAAAGTTAACAGCACAGGACCGGGAGAAGTTGGCGGAAATTTTTGTCAAGCTAAATCGCTAACGCTGTGTTGAGTTTTATATGTAAGAATTGAGTGAATGTTGACAGAGGGCAACTTTTTTTCTTATGATAATTGGGACTGCACCATTTTGCTCTGAAGGAGACTGAGCCGTGATTGAAACCAACACGTCAAGACGCAATGAATCTCTTTTGCAAGTGCTGAACGTGCAGCACAAGGTCACCACTGACAATATTGCCAATGCTGACACACCCAATTACAAAAAGAAATCGGTGGAGTTTGAAGAAGCACTGAGACGTATCGTGGAAAATGGTACAACCCGGGAGCTGGATATGCACCGGACACATCCGAAGCATCTGCCTGCCAAAGATCTCAATTCTTCTGTCGTTCCATACCGGATTGTGGAGAACAACGAAACAACGATGAACAACAACGGCAATAATGTGGACATTGATGCCGAAATGGCGAACCTGTCGGAGAACCAGCTCATGTATAACTATATGGTTGACCGGGTAAGCGGGCATTACAACAAAATGAAAAACATTCTGCAGAGCTTGAAATGAAGAATGTCCAGCGGCCCCGAGGGCTGCTTTTTTTTATTGGCTCATAACGATGCACCATGGTCTATAATTAAATTGCAACTTGGATTGTATTGTAGACTAGAAGGGAAAATGGGTGTAGAGGGAGGCAGGAGATAAGTGCAAGAACCGATAAAAGTATATAATACTGCAGTCGAAGCTTTACTTGAAGTGATCGGCGGCAAATGGAAGCCCGTTATTCTGTTCCATCTTACTTTTGGCAAAAAACGTAATGGCGAATTGATGAAGCTCATGCCTGCCATTGCTCAGAAAGTATTGACCCAGCAGCTCGGTGAACTGATGGAGGCGGGAATCATATCCCGTATTTCCCATCATCAAATTCCACCGAAGGTTGAATATGAGCTAACGGAATATGGGTGGACTCTTAAGGAGATTCTCCATTCGATGTGCAGATGGGGAGATACCCATGTTGAAAAAGTATACGGTAATCGAGCGAAAATTCTGTTTAAGCCTCCCACCTCGGATGGTTAGAAATAAAACAAGCGGATTCCCGAGGTTTGGGAATGCGCTTGTTATGCATTTAATATTCCGTTACGGAATGATCCTGCGCTCACGCAAATTCGCGAATATATCCATAAACATCGATTCGGTTTCGACAAAATCATGAAAGCCAAAGCGGCGGGCTTTGGAACCATCTGCGAAGAAATCATAATCCCACGAGAATACAAAGTCGCCGAAGGCCCAGGAAGAGACGTCATCATAGGAGGTTTCCATCAAGCCATATTTCTCAATCATGGATTTCCACAGACTTTCTTTGTCTGCCATCACCGTTGCGAGCGAGAGCGGCAGTGGAGGTGCCGTTTCCAGTTCAAAAAAGGCAGCGATTTTGGGCCAAAGTTCATTCCAGCGAAATAAATCGCCATTGGTAATATTAAACGCCTGATTGGCGCAGCGGGGGTCGGTTGCCGCCCAAACGGTAGCACGAGCCAGCAGGGCAGCATCGGTCATTTCGAGCAGGGAGTGGTAAGCGCCTGGCTTACCGGGGAAGCGAAGTGGCAGCCCAAGTTCCTTGGAGATGGACGCATATATCCCAATAACCATGGCGAGATTCATTGGATTGCCGAGAGCGAAACCACATACAACAGACGGACGCAGGGCCGACCAAGTCCAGCCGCTTCCGGGCTGCCTTTTCTCAAGAAACTGCTGCTGATCCACATTGAATTCAGGTGGCATATGGTGTGCATCCGTTTCCCGTGCAGGTGTTTTAAACGGACCCAGATGAGCACCGTATACCTTATAACCTTGCATTAGACTGATATGCTGGAGGTTGGGAGCGATAGGCTCGATGGCATTGACCACATTGACGAGCATTGCCAGGTTGGGTTGTACCAATTCGGACCATGTAGGGCGATCTTGATAAGCAGCATAAAAAATATGAGTGACCGTCGTCAATGGACTAAGTTTGGCCTGAGTATCGGCTTCATTCAATAAATCCACCGATATATAACGAACTCTCGGAGAGTTTTGCCCTCCGCGGCGTGATACCCCAATGACATTCCATTCCGGAAGTGTCGTCAGATAATCAATAAGATTACTTCCAATGACTCCGCCCGCACCAATAACGAGAGCAGTGTGGCGTGAAATAGGTTGATCGGGTTTCAATGGGCATACTCCTTTCTTTTCCTGTACATTATTGTGAGCCAGCAAAAGGAAGGTGTGAAGTACGCACCTCAAAGTCATATACGCACTTGAAAGTAATAATCAGCTGTTAGGCAGGTTCACGGGCTTTTGAAATGTAGTAAAAAGACTCGGATGTTGCTATGCTGCATCGCTAATTTTCTAAAGATGAATACGTATGATACTATATACAACATTAGAAGCCCGAACGGTATTTGCAAGCACTAATCGGAGGCATGTAGGAGAAAGATATGCGTAATTGGCTTAAAAATGAGAATGTACAAATGATAGTGATCGCCCTGGCTACAGCCATTGGTGCGCAATTTAAGATAAATCCTTTTCAGGAAGACTATTTTCGAATCGGCTTGGGCGTGAGTATCCTATTATTCCTGCTTATGATCATGCCGCATCTGTCTTACGTGAAAACGGGGATTCTGACGGGCATCGTGAGCTTTCTCGTGCAATCCGTTGATTTACTGTACGATGTAAATTCGATGTCGGTCCTGGAAAGTTTGCATGACAACATTGGAGCTGGCATCTATTATATCGCCTTCTCTTATGGTCTTAGCAAGTTCAAGAACAGGTTTCACGTGATCCAACCACTTCTCCTGGGTGGCTTAATTACATGTGTTGATTTTTCCTCCAATCTCATTGAGCTTTTCATTCGCGGTGTATTGAATGGGACCAGCATCTTCGATATGAGAGAATGGCTGTATCTGCTCGTTGTGGGTGGGCTAAGAAGTTATTTTATCATCGGTTTGTATAACAGTATCGCGGTAAGACAGATGAGGCTCATGCATGCGGAGCAGGAGAAGCGAATGGAGCAGATGCTCAATGTAAACTCAGGCCTCTACGGAGAGGTCTTTTATCTTAAAAAGGCCATGAAGACAATCGAAGGCATAACGGCGGATAGCTACAACCTCTATCGGGATCTTAGGGAACAGGACATGAATCAATACAGTCAGAGGACACTGGGGATTGCTCAGCAGATCCATGAGGTGAAGAAAGACTCGCAGCGCATTCTGGCCGGACTGCTGAAACTATATGACAGCGAGAAGGCAGTCAACATGAGCCTGTCGGAGGTTCTGAATTTCGCGGTGAAGGGCAATCTTAAATACGCTGAGATGCTGGATAAAAGAATACAAATTCAAATGGAGCAGCTGTATGATTGCGAATCGCCCTTTTACATTCCACTCTTAACGGTGATGAACAATCTGATCGCCAATGCTGTGGAAGTGATCGAGCTCGAAGGGACTGTTCGGATACAGGTATATGAACAGGATGAGGATGTACATTTTGCAGTAATCGATTCGGGCAAAGGTATACCTGAAGCCAAGCGAAATATTATCTTCGAACCTGGCTATACGACAAAATTCAATCAGGCAGGCAGTGCCGCAACAGGAATTGGTCTATCCCATGTTCGAGATATTGTCCAGTCTCTGGAAGGGCACATTACCGTCGTATCGGCCGAGCGAAACGGGAAGGGAGCAGCCTTTGTTGTGTCCATCCCCAAGAGGAACCTTATTAAAGGAGCGGAAGCGGAGAACACGTTCCACCCGGATTGAAAGTCATGACAAACACAAACACAAACACAAACACAAACATAGAGATAGCGACTTTAACCACAGAGGGAGAGTCGCTATATTTATGTGATGAATTTTAATCCAAAATAACGTCTTTGGTGGGATGATCCAAAAATTCAAACATGGTCTTCACCTGCTCTGCTGTATTTCTTTCAAGCGAAAGCTCAGGCAGATCATGCCTGTCGAAGAACTGGACTGCACTGGTTTCCACACCGGTTTCAGCTGTACCCCCTGTAATCTCACATTGAATAAACATCTTGTAGATATGATAAGGTTCGGGTGGATGGCCATGGAATTTCTTATCTAGTACAGCTAATAAGCGTAAGGGAACAACATCGAATCCGGACTCTTCCTTGATTTCCTTCACGGCAACCTCCGATGGAGAGAGGCCGATGTCGCTCCATCCACCGGGCAAGGCCCAGGCTCCATCGATTTTTTCCTGCACCAAAAGGATTTTGTTATCCTTGAAAACAACACCTCGAATATCGACTTTGGGCGTTGCATATCCAGTATCACTCGCGAAAGTGAGTGATATCTTCTCCTTGTTTACAGAAGTGTAGTTAGCCAAGATATCCACGCTAATCTTTCTCAATTCCTCGTAGCGTTCGATATCGTAGACATCTTTGCCATAAGTTAAACCGGTCTGAGCAATAGCCTGAATCTGTTTAGCCCAATCGAGCCACTTCATGTCCACTTAGCATCCCTCTTTCTTAGGCAAATCTCAAAATATATTTCCTTGTAGGAAATAAATCCATTGTAGCAGAGAAATTCCAGCGAGTGATTACAAATAAGAAGCAAACCCAGAATGTCGGAGGAGCGAAAATTTCCATTCTGATTGTGAAAAACACATTGCTTTTAGCGAAGGAAATGCGAGATAGTATAGGGAAATGAGATATGGAAGGAGCACGTGAAATGGATATTACGATCCATCAACAGGGTAACTCCAAGGTTGCTATTATTGAGAGTAACGACATCGTCATCAGCGAAGTGCAAGATGCTCTGGATCTGATGGCATCGGTAAATTATCTGAACGAGGCATACAAGCTGATCATCGACAAATCCAACATTACGGAAGAATTCTTCGATCTGAAGACGAAGCTGGCCGGTGAGATTCTGCAAAAGTACGTTAACTACCAGGTGAAGCTTGCCATCATTGGTGATTTTGACGGCTACAGCAGCAAAAGTCTGAAGGATTTCATTTATGAGTGCAATAATGGCAAGCATGTGTTCTTCGTAAAAACAAAAGAGGAAGCGCTTCATATTCTGCATGAATTGAGCTAATCAATTGGAGGAGGTCTACCCATGATAGCTGAGTTGAAATTGGTTTCGAATGACGTTGTGGCCCGTTTTGAGCGCTTGTGGCAGCATGATGTACGGAAGGTATGGTCCTTTTTAACGGAAAACGATAAGCTGCATGGATGGTTCCCCGAATTGCGAATTGAAGATCTGCGAGAGGGCGGGCTGATCAAGTTTGACATGGGCGATGGGACATTTGAAGAAATGAGAATCACACATTTGGAGCCTTACTCCGTTCTTGCATACACCTGGGGAGAAGATGAGGTGAGGTTCGAGCTGCAACCTGTACAGGAGGGCTGCCGTCTTGTTCTGACAGAGATCATTCATTCCATGACAAGCCATACACCAAGAGACCTTGCCGGATGGCATGTCTGTCTGGATGTGATAGGTGCGCTGCTGGACGACCGCACGCTGGAGTCACGCAAGGATGAGTGGAGATCATGGTACGAGAAGTACCAGGAGCATGTGGATCGTTTTCTAAAAGAATAGGATGATGAAACCCACTTACTCAAGTGGGTCAAAACAGGCGGGAGGAATACATGGTGAAAACGAATGACAAGTTACAGGTGCTTGCCCTGTCAGAGATACAGAACCTGAAGGTGCATGGCAGGACAACAGAGCAGCGGGCACCTCTGACGTTATTTTGGACAGGCAGCGCAATCGAACTTCAAGTCACAGGCTCTGAGCTGTGGGTGGAAGTGGAGTCGGACTACGATATCTATGAACCGTGGATCAGTATTCTGATCAATGGTGTTCCTGTAAGCAGGCAGATGGTCACTGCAGAACGGTATTGGATCTGTATCTTCCGGGGCATGAGCGAGGATACAGTAAAAAACGTAAAAGTCGTCAAGGACGTGCAAGCGATGAGTGCAGACCCGGGCTCCACATTGCAGCTTCATGCCTTGAAGTCGGATGGCACATTCCTGCCTGTGGAAGAGAAGCCGTACAAGATTGAATTTATTGGTGATAGCATAACATCTGGAGAAGGCGCGATAGGGGCCAGAGCGGAAGAAGACTGGATTCCAATGTGGTTCAGTGCGATACATAACTATACGTACATGACAGCAGAGGCAATGAACGCGGAATACAGGGTGATATCCCAGAGTGGTTGGGGTACACTCACAAGCTGGGACAACAACCCGAACAATAATATTCCCGATTATTATGAACAAGTCTGCGGCCTGCTCACGGGTGAGAAAAACCAGGCGCTCGGGGCCGGGGAGCTGCATGATTTTGAGTCCTGGCAGCCGGACGTGGTAGTGATCAATCTGGGAAGTAACGATGGAGGTGCTTTCCAGACAGCGGAATGGAGAGATCCGGTGTCCGGAAAGGTACATAAGCAGCGTTTAAACGAAGACGGAAGTTATCATGAAGAGGATTTGGCTGCTTTTGAGGTTGCGGTAGACCGATTCCTGGCCAAACTTCGACAGTACAATCCGAAGGCTCAGCTTGTTTGGGCCTATGGCATGCTTGGTTTTCCCATGATGCCTGCCATCTATCGTGCAGTGGATGGTTATATGAAGCGGACAGGCGACCGAAAGGTATCTGTTCTGCAGCTCCCGGATACAACGAAAGAGACCATGGGAGCGAGGGCGCATCCTGGCGAGTTGTCCCACCGGCTGGCAGCAGAGACGTTAAAAGGATACCTGCAAGGAATGTTGGCTTAACGCAGAATGTTGTATTAGCCCTGGCCTGGATAGAAACAAGGACCACACTTAACCCCTCGTGGGCAGCGTGGTCCTTTTCATATCCTGAGTTGGGTTATACCTGAACCTGATACCGGATGGAGATGATCTGACCGAGTGTCTGCGTCCCGATCATCTTCAGGTTGCTCGGTACCGTTCCCTCGGGAAATAGGGGAATGCCTTCCCCAAGAATTTTCGGAATGACGGCAACCTCAATTTCATCAAGCAGCTGTTTTTCCAACACAGCCTGAACCAGTTGACCACCCCCGACAATCCACAGATCGTCATCGGTAGCCTGTTTTAAATGAGGAATAAGGGTTTCTACAGGCTCGGTTGTAAATTGCACATGTGGTGCTGTTGGCTGCTCCGAACGGGAGAGTACATAGGTGGGCCGGTCTGCATAAGGAAAATCTTCGGATAGCTTAAGTACATCTTCGTACGTGGTTCGGCCCATGACTACCGTTCCAATCGTTTGATAAAATGCAGCATACCCGTTATCTCCACCGTCACCTTCCACGTCAAACAGCCAATCTACCGAACCGTCCTTTCTTGCAATATAACCATCCAGACTCATCGCAATGTACAGCACTACTTTATTGGACATGATTTTATCGCTCCCTTCTGTTACGTATGATACACTTAAACTATGACAAAAGTTGACGTAGTTAGGTGGTGAACCCATGAATGGCCGAAAGCTCGCCATTATGAGATTGATGGATTCCAGAAAGAAGTTCACAGCCCGTGAGTTGGCAGAACGATTCGGTGTATCCGTCCGTACCATTCAGCGCGATCTGAATGCGCTGCAGACACTCGGTTTTCCTTTGTATACGGAGGTCGGCGTGAATGGGGGTTACAAGGTTCTGCCTAATCGGATCCTGCCGCCACTGCAACTGACACAGCATGAGGCACTGGGCCTGTTTCTGATGATTGAATATTTGCAGCGGGTTCCTGATTTTCCGTATGGATCGATGCGAGAGCATTTGGCAGAGCAGTATTTCTCCAGCTTGCCGCAGGATGTACAGGATCTGATTGTACGAATGAGAGAACATGTGACGTTTGTACAGCATCCTGGCGAGCATTTAGAGATGCTGACGACAGAGATTTTGAATGCTGCCGTAGATAAAAGAGAGATTGAATTCACGTATCGTTCCCGGAATGGCAATAAACCAACAAGGGCTTATCCGATCGGCATCTATTATGACGGTGGATTTTGGTACATGCCCGCACGCCATAAGGAGCGGGTGCTGTTATATCGTGTGGACCGCATGCAGCTGCTGAGATTGCTTGATTCCACAGATGAGTCCATTCCCAGTTTGCAAGCATGGTTTAAGTCCAAAGACGAAAGGGAGGCAGTAGAAGTGGTGCTGCACTTCACCGAGTTTGGGTCCAGGCTCGCGCGTTCCGATGTGCTGTTCAATTCGATTCAAGGCAATGAATGGAGAGGGATGGTCCCTCTGGAGGAGTTCCCGTTCACCGCCCGGAAACTGCTTGCCTATGGCCCGGAAGTCAAGGTGGTCTCGCCAGCAACCTTGCAGCATGCCGTCCGGGAGATGCTGGAGAAGAGTTTGAGCCAGTATTCATGATGCTTGTTTAATAAGAGGATATTGCTGTGCTTTGATCGAATGGTTCATGTGAAGGGATCAAACTGCACCTATATATGGGTGCCGAATGGGGGGCTACCATGATTCAATTCATAAGAGGTTTCAAGATCCGCTCTATGCAGAGTCCATGCGATGAACAACGGCGGTTGTTTGCATAGAGCCATGTCTTTCCTTTCCGCCACTATAGAAGTTGTAAACGTACGTCGTATGACTCTGCTGCCTTAAAGACTAATTTTAAGGAGCGGAGCAGCATGAAATATATCAATGCAGATGCCATCTTGCCGGAAGAATTATTAAAAGAGATACAGAGACACATTCCAGGCGGATTGGTCTACATTCCCAAACCTAAGGAAGCCCACAAAAAGTGGGGCGAAAATTCGGGCAGCAGAGCGGTTGTCAGAGAGCGTAACAAGCAGATCCGCCGTTTATTCGCCGGAGGCTTAACCGTGCATGAGCTGACCGAACGTTTCTTTTTATCTATCGACAGTATCAAGAAAATCGTGTATTCCAAAGAATAAGGATGAAGAGCCACATTAGAGAAATCTAGTGTGGTTTTTTTATGCAAACAATCGTTATAAATGTTCGTTAAACTGAAGTTTGGATACTTGAAATCTAATTAGAATCCGATAATGTGTCTAAATACTGGACAAATTAACCAAATAAAGGTGATAATTGAAAGTAATGAAGATGCGAAAGGATTTGGTAAGATGCGCAAGTTAGTCTGTGTAATGAGTGCTTTATTACTTTCAGGGATGATTATGGGATGTACTGAATCGAAGACGAGTGATCCTGTTCAGGAGATACCACCCCCAACCAGCGATCCGAGTATGGTAACGAACGATAAGGCAACGGCTCAGGATGAACAGAAGGCTCTCGATATGTCACTGGAGTATAAAAAAAAGGAATTGACCGTGGATTATGCCGATTATGAAGATACTCTAACCGTAGAGGGGCTGCTCGCCAAAGGGGAGACCATGAAACCATTTTTGACGGAGAAGAACTATGAGGCCTACATGGCTAATCGGTATGCGACGTTACCTCTAATGGTGGCAGACAAGGAGAAGGCTCTACTGCATCCCGAAAATATACTCGTGGAAATCAAAGAGAGCAAGAACGATTGGATCCTTGTAGAATATAGACTGAATCTGGTCTTTACTGATCGCGAAGGCAAACAGTTAAAGAACATTCCATTATCAGGTGATATCACTTTTTTACAGGACCAAGGCGAATGGCGTATTCAGGACGACACCTATAATATCAAAGAATTGCAAGATATCGCTTATGAAGTAAAAGAGTAGCGTGATACGATCCGATCAAAATAACAAAAGGCTGCAGTCTTAGATCAGATTCTAAGATGCAGCCTTTATAACAGTGGGATCTTACGGATCAGATCAGGCTTCACCACGTCAAACTAGAAGTTGGTTCGCCCAAATGTGGCATCACTTTTCACGGTAGAGCTGCTGGATGCATTAATGGTATCAAGCTGAAGTACGTAGGCATAGTGCCGGATGTAATACCCGGGTTGGCTGTACGACTGAAGTGATATTTTGGAGCTGTCTGCCCAGCCGGGGCTGCTCAGAAAGGTTGCATCTCCCTTATAAGCGGCTGTGTCTGCATAGGCTTCAAGGACGATTTTGTTGCTGCTGTTTCGCTTCAGGAAGTATCCCGGGAAGTTGACGGACTCCAGCGAAATACCCGTAGAGCTGGCCAGACCTGGGACAACCCGGAACTGGGAGTCCTGTACAGGCGAGATATTCGCATCAACACGAGCTGTGAAATTGGAATGCCGGATATAACGGTCCGGATAGTTATGTGAGCTGAACTGGCTGTAGCCTGTCGCTTCTGGTGCAGCAGGACCCAGCATTTTGACCTCATGCAGCGTTGGAGTATACCAATTACCGGGGTTGTTCCACAGCACGGCATTCAACATGTTGATACGTACATAGCGGGCCGTAAAATGCACTGCATCTGTGGTAAACCCGTAGGTCAGGTTATTGGTTCGATCCAGTGTGGAATAGTTGACACCATCGTTGCTGATCTCAATCTTGTATTTGTAATACCCCTCCGATCCCTTATACATAAACCAGGAGATATCGATCTCGGTAATGGTCTTCGGCGCTCCGAAGTCAACCTGCCACCATGCAGGCCATGTATTGGAAGAGGCCGCCCACGAAGTCTGGTAGTTGCCGTCATTCACATGGGCAGCGGACGAACCGGAGGCTGTCGATATGGCCGTAGCTGTTTTGCCTTGAGCGTGGTTGACGAGAGAGGACGGCGCTACCGTACCTGTAGCAGCATCGATACTCCAATCCTTATACCACTCCAGTGATGCCGTTCCGTTGGTATCGTTCAGGGTCAGAGGGAGCCAGATATGTTTATGCTCGCCCAGATTCATTGGATTCCAGCGGTCTCCCATATAAATATAGGACGTAGTGCTGCTGCCTGTAATCGTGGCAATATCATGAATCTGCGATCCGAAGGCAGAAGGATTGCCATAAGGGGTAAGTGCAGACCATGGACCTGTCATGGATGTGGCTGTAGCGTAAGCGCCCTGATTCGGATACCAGCCAGCGGCCTGGGAAGTGAAGAGGTAATAGCGGGTTCCCTTTTTCACAACGGCAGGAGCCTCTCGGTAGCTGTTCTCAAATAACCAGCCAACAAAGGATTCTACGCCTGTATAGCTTGCGTTCATTTTGAAAATGGCCATCGTATCGTTCGCGCCGCCATTCTTGCGTGAGGCACTGATGAGATAGCCCGTACCATCGGTATCCACGAACACCGTCATATCGCGTGACTCATAGTCCAGTGGCCGGAAACTGCCCTCATACGTGAATTTGCCACTCGGTGTATTGCTGGTCGCTACGGCGACACGTCCCAGATTATAATCCGTTCCGTTCTCATAATGTGCCCAGAGCACATACTGCTGCGTAGCGGGATTGTAGATCACTTTGGGGCGCTCAATCTTGCTGGAGGCAAGCTCCGTTGCGGAATCCTTGGTGAGGATGGCATTGCTGAATGTCCAGTTTCTCAGATCGGTTGAAGTATAGACGTTAACACTGTCAAACTTGCCACCTACCGCATGCTCGCCATACCAGTAATACGTGCTTCCCACTTTCAGAATATTACCGCTGTTCGCTTGAATGGGGTTACCTGCGGTATCCAGCCAATCGGAGCCGTTGTTAATGGTCACACTTGCCGCGTCCGTTCGTTCCGGATGGAGGCCAAACATCGTCAGTGTCAGGGTCAGAACCAGAATCCATGCATACTTCCTGCTTCTCATTACATGCACCTCCCCAAGGATATGAGCAAAAGTAGAGCGCTTTCATGTATATTCTAGCTGAACTTCCATTCGTTTCAAGTGAACAATTCATCCATTGCTGAACAAAGAAGTGCTTTTCGATATAAAGCGGCGAGAGCGGGGAGCTTTTTATCAGACGTGTTCATCTACTTGCTGAAAACCTGCATAAATCAAAGAAGGAGTGCCTCAAGGCACTCCCTTTTTTAAGGTATATTAAATTCGTATCTTCCGCTTACACATGCTTCCCTTTGCGGACCTTCAGCTGTTTACCCTTGACGGTTGTGTTTTGCATCATTTCCAGTACAAGCGGGCCTTTGCCGTTTAAAATCTCCACATCGGTCACATTATCGAGAATGGTGATAATCCCGATATCATCTGCGGTGACGCCTTCCAGTTTGGCAATAGTACCTACGAAGTCTACGGCACGCAGCTTTTTCTTCTTGCCGCCGTTGAAGTTCAGTTTCATGATCTGCTGGTTCAGCTGCTCACGCTTGTCTTTTTTGCGTTCAGGTACAATCTTCAGACGCTTCTCGAATTCTTCCCTGCGGCGATCAACGGCCTCTTCAGATGGGGCCGGAACAACCGGGATCTCGAATCCGATATAGGATTCAATCTCGGCCAGGCGTCTGCCATCCTTCGGCGTTACCAGCGTGATGGCCTTGCCTGTCTTACCAGCACGTCCGGTACGGCCTGTACGGTGCACATAGCTCTCTTTTTCCAAGGGAATATCATAGTTGATGACATGAGTGATATTCGTGATATCGATCCCGCGGGCCGCAACATCGGTTGCAACCAAATAACGGAATTGGCCTCTTCTGAATGCATTCATGACTTCGATCCGCTCGTCCTGCTCCATGCCTCCATGGATTCGGTCTGCTGGGTAGTCCAGGTCAGCCATCACCCGGAACAGTTTATCCACGTTCTCCTGTGTACGGCAGAATACAATGCAGCTGTCCGGATTTTCCACGATAAACAGATCCTCTAGCACAGCGGTCTTGTTGACTTCGGATACCCGAACAACCTCGTGTTCTATTGTAGCTGTTGTGAGACCACTTGCTTTGATCTCGATCTCTACCGGATTATCCATATACTTGCGTGAGAGACGGGCAACGTCCTCAGGGAATGTAGCGGAGAATAACATCGTTACGCGCTCGCGAGGCAATGCCTGAATGATAGTTTGTACTGTCTCGATAAAGCCCATGTTCAGCATTTCATCCGCCTCGTCAATGACGAGATAGGCAATCCGCTCGAGCGGCAGCGTGCCGCGTTCGATATGGTCCAGCACACGTCCCGGCGTACCTACGGCGACATGTGTTCTTTGTTTTAGCTCTGCTTTTTGAATATAAAAAGGAGATTGTCCATAGAGTGCCGTGGCTTTAATCCGCTTATAGCGTCCAATGTTGGTGATGTCTTCATTGACCTGCAAGGCCAGTTCACGGGTTGGCGTGAGAATCAAAGCCTGCGGTTTATTTTCATTCCATTCCACCAGCTCACAGATCGGAATACCATACGCAGCTGTTTTACCACTGCCTGTCTGGGATTTGACCACGAGGTCTTTATTTTCCAGAGCGACCGGAATCACTTCAGTCTGTACCTCGGTTGGCGTTTCATAACCCAGACTATCCAGTGCCCGGACGATCTCTTCACCAAGCTTATAATCTTTGAATTGTTGCTTGCTCATTGTTAACCTCTTTTGCGTTAGTTTTAAATGCTTAGACCAGAGACGTGCAGGATGCTTAATATAAGCATTGCACCATAACTATATCGTATACCTGTTCATTATACTCTATATGCAGGAAGGCCAGTGGAGGAAATGACCTAGGTACATGGCAAATCAGGAAATTCATGCTGGAACCAGGAATTGGAATATGTTAGCATAGGGATAACTTACTGAACGGAGGGATACGTGTGGCACATTTTTTCCGATTGAGATAGTAGCGAAACGTTTGTTTACGCGTGCTGTTTGCTGCCTGTGTGCAGATAATCGGGAGAGGTTTGCCTATTTACACGTATGCCGTATCCATAGTGGACACTCTTTCATTTAAGAGTGGTTCTTTGATGTACCACTATTGGACTACACATATTGAGGCATATCCCTTAATCCGAGATCAAGGCACAGGCGTGAATGTCTGTGTTTTTTTATTTTTCTGAGGAAAAGAGGAGAAATGGGTATGACAGGACCAATTTCGAATGAACAGGTAAAACTTCAACAGGATATATGGCTGCTCGCGGAACAGAATGGGCTTCAAATTCGCAAAGACTCGATGGAAATCAATGAGTCCGGGATGGACTTCAGGGTGGCCTTTGCTGCGGATGAGAGTGGGCAAAAGTGGGTTTTGCGCCAGCCAAGACGTGGAGATGTATGGGGGCGTGCCGAGAATGAGCGCAAGGTATTGGGGGTTGTGAAGGAGCACTTGTCTGTTAAGGTGCCGGATTGGCGAATTTGCACACCGGAGCTGATTGCTTACCCCTTGCTGGACGGTGAACCGATTGCTGTGGTCGATCCTGCTGGGGGAGGATATGCATGGCGCTTTCCGCAGGAAAACCTATCGGATGTATTTTTTGATTCGCTGGCTGCTGCACTCGTACAATTGCATGGCATTGATGCCAATGAAGCGATACAAGGCGGAGTGCGGTGCAAGACGCCTAGGGAAGTGCGCCAGGAGTTTGCCGCCAATATGGAGCAGATTAAGCAGAGCTTCACAGTGCCGGAGCGACTCGCCGAGCGGTGGGAAAAATGGGTGTCTACAGACCATTTCTGGCCTGAGCACATCACATTCAATCATGGTGATCTGCATCCACCGCATATCATCGTCGATCATACACAGCGGGTAACCGGGCTTATCGACTGGACGGAAGCGGAGATCGCTGATCCAGGGAAGGATTTTGTGATCTTGTATGGGCTTTTCCAGGATGCTGGATTGCGCAATCTGTTAAAGCGTTACGAAAAGGCAGGGGGAAAAACATGGCCACGGATGTTTGATCATATTCGGGAGCAGTGGGCTGCTTACCCGGTACTGGTTGCACAATTCGCACTAATCACAGGGGAAGAGTCGACCATGGCGATGGCGAGAGGCATGCTGGCTAACTGGGATGTGCCTCAGGATTAAACTGGACTGTATGAACCTAAGTACGCTGGATCAGGGAGGAGGTGGGGTTGTGGAACGGGTCCGTGCCATGCATTGGTTAATAAGTGTTGTATTACTGATTGGATTAACGAGTTGCTCTATCCCTTTCTCCAACTCTCGCGATGATGCAGGAAACAGACTGTCCCTGAACCGGATAGCGGAACTTAGAGAAGAATATCCACTCTCCACTGGCGTCCCGCCGACAATCAATATGAGGGAAGTGAGTTTCAGAGAGATGATGGATTTCGGGGAAGCGGTCATTATTGCAGAGGTGATGAGCGAACTCCCAAATTTTAGCGTCGATTTGACCGCTGTACCGGGCACACCTGAGGGAGATTCCGCAGAGAAGGATCAGGCTGCCGGCATTGCTCCTTATAAGCCTGAGTTCATTTCGTACAAGGTGAAAGTGCATCAGGTTGTAACAGGCGAGGATGTGAATGAGGACACATTTCTCTTTTATAATGCTGACTTTGCAGGTATGGAACCGGAACTCAAGCCAGGCATGAGAATCGTCACCGTGGTCAAGAAAGGGACAGCAGGGGAGCAGGTCGGAGGTTATTCGTTTACCCGGTACGGAACGTACTATATTGTGGATGGGGATTATGTGCTATCTGCATATGAAGGGGAATCTGAGGAGCTGCGTGAATTTACGGAACAAACAAATGGCATCCAGGTGGACTCTTTTATTCAGGAGATCAAGGAGCTAGCACACAGCTAGAGGCCTTCATTCAGAGGAGATCGCCGCTCTATCCCTTGTTCTGCAAGAGACATAGCAAGAAAATAATAAGCCTATCGCATGTAGTTCATACAAGAACCTGCGATAGGCTTATTTGTCGTAACACCTTTAAGATTCAATACTGTTGTCCACCTGTTTATTTTCAAAAATCAGAATCGTTTTGCTTCTCCCGATATATCCGACTGTCGTATTAAGCTGCTCCGAAACAAAGCGAACAGGTACAAAAGCCGTACCATTTTCGATCAACAAGGGAGCATCATTCATCAGGAGCGAACCATCTACAACCACCTGTTTGTTGCCGGCAGTCCAGCGAATGGTTTGTTCACCTTGTGTGATTACGGCCTCCTGTTTGTTGCGATCCCAACCCACCTGGGCATTCAGTTGTTCGGACACAAATCGCAGTGGCACATACGTACGCCCTTCATGGATAAAAGGTGCAGCTTCCAGGGCGTATGTGCGATCACCCACATAGGCTGTGGTTGATCCTTCGATCAGACGCTGAAAACGGCCTTGCGGTGTGCGTTTCTGTTCCCGGACATTCATCTGGTTAAGGAGGCTCATGGTATTGCTGCCACTCGATACGTCCAGGTAGTTATTTTGCACGGTCAATCCGCCGGATTCCGCTTCCGTCATCGGGGTCAGTACGTTAGGCGATACAGAAGTGGAAGCTCCAATGTCCTGTACCGTATTCACGGGAATAGCCTGTGTAAAATTAAAGTCGGCAATCGGCGTCAGATCCCATACACGATTGTTCGCAAGCTTCAGCACTTCCAGCTTGGTGAGCTGTCGTAATGGCTCCAGATCATAGATCTGATTGGATTCCGCATTAAGCTCGGTTAACCGCACCAATCCTTCAAGTGCCTTGAGGTGCTGAATTTGGTTACTCGAGATGTCGAGCTCCTGAAGACGCGTCATATGCTGCAAGGGTGACAGGTCCGAGATTGCATTGCCTGCCACGTTTAGTCTCAATAATGTATTGTCCATATCAGCCAGTGGGGCCAGTGATTGCAGCTGATTATTTGCTACGTTCAGCTGCAGCAGCCGGGATTGATTAACCAGTGGAGTCAGATCTGCAATCTTGTTATTGGAAATCTCCAGCCATTTCAGATGATCTAGTTCTGACAAAGCAGATAAGCTGTAAATTTGATTGCCACTGGCATAAAACGTATGTAATCGGGTAAAGCCACGAACCACCTCTATAGAAGAGATAGAGTTGTTGCTGATGTACAGCCGTCCGAGTTCCTTCAGGTCAGCGAGTGCCTCAATGGAGGTAATATAATTGTTGCTTACGTCGATTTCCCGGAGCTGGTCCAGATGCTTCAGCGGAGTCAGATCCTCAATCTCATTGCCGTATAGGCGGAGATGTGTCAGGTTGGTCGCATATTCGAGTCCCGACAGGCTCTGTATCCCTGCATTACTCAGATCAACAACGGTAAGCTGTTCCAGGTCGGAGGAAGTTAAGGGTGAATCTACCGGTTTGTTCAAGATCAGTTTAAGTCCGTTTTCCAGTGCAGGATCTTCTATGATGCCTTTGCCTGAGTCCATCGTTGCGTAGGCCATGGCTTGCCCTGACGCACCGATACTTAGAATGAATATTAGACATAGTAGTGCCATTCTTTTCATTGCATGCATTCCCTCCGATATTCAAAAGTTCTTCTAGCTTTTATGTAATCCACGCATTGTAAAGGTCAGGTCAACAGGAATGAATCTTCAACATTTCTCTAGTTATTAACCCGTCTGGCGAGAAAAGGAACATCCATTTCAGGGGACGGGTAACAACTCTACTTCTATTCTATATGAAACAAGCCTTGATCTGTACTCCTTCAGGTGAACTTTACCAAAAAAATCTTTTGGCCTGCGAGCCTTATTCATCCTACCCCGAGAAAGGGTATAGAAGAAGTAAATATGTGCAGGTGGAGGGAGAGGCGTTTATGCGTCAAGCCATGATCATTAGCAATCCGTCATCGGGAAAAGAAGAGGCGCAGCAGTACGTGTCCCAAGTTCAGGCGATTTTGGAATCGCAGCAATATCAAGTGATGATTAATGAGACAGCCGGGGAGGGTGATGCAACCAGTTACTGTCTGGACGCCTGCCAAGGCGGCTGTGATCTGGTCATATCCATTGGGGGAGACGGCACGCTGCATGAGACCATTAATGGCATGATGGATCAGAAGCATCGTCCCAGGCTGGGTATTGTGCCACTAGGTACAGTAAATGATTTTGCCCGTGCGCTCCATCTGTCTCTCGATCCTGATGAAGCCATTAAGCAGCTTGGTTCAGATCAGGTACGCAAGGTGGATCTGGGGAGGATTAATGATCGTCTCTTCGCCAACGTGGTGGCAGCCGGTTCTTTGGCTGAAGCGTTATCTTCCGTCTCATCGGAAGAAAAGTCGAAGCTGGGCTCCCTGGCTTATTTGAAGGAAGGATTGAAGGACCTCGTGTCCTCGCCCGCCTATCCTTTGAAGATTGAATACGATGGGCTGACGTGGGAGGGTGAATCCCCGTTGTTTCTCGCTGCGCTAACCAATTCGGTTGGCGGATTTGAGAAGCTGTCTCCGGATGCAGTAGTGGACGATGGACTGATTCATTGTTTTGTGATCCGCAATATCAGTGTGTTCAACAGCCTGACACTGGGAACCTCCTTATTGTTTGGGCATCTGAAGGACCATAAGGATGTGGATTATTTTACGGCAAAAGATATCCGGGTAAGCTGCACTGAATCGGTTCGCACCAATGTGGATGGGGAGGAAGGGCCTGCGTTACCTATCCAGATCAGCGTCTTGCCTCAACATATTGAAGTGATCGTGCCTCAAGAAACGTAAGCCTGTCTAGAAATGGAGAAAAAACGACCATTTTTCCATATAAGATGTCTAAAAATCCATTGAAACCGATTGCAGATCTGTGTCACAATCAAAGCTGGAAGACAAGTATATACCAATATCCGAATATGGAGGGAAATCACCTTGAGAACAATAAAACTTGGCAGCAGCTCACTTGAAGTACCAGTTGTGGCCGTAGGCTGCATGCGCATCAATTCACTCAGCAACAAAGAGGCAGAACAATTTGTTCATTCCGCCATGGAAGTCGGTGCGAACTTCTTCGACCATGCTGATATTTATGGAAACGGGGCATGTGAAGAGATTTTTGCAGAGGCGGTACAGATGAATCCCCAGATTCGTGAAAATATGATTTTGCAATCCAAATGCGGTATCCGCAAGGGCATGTTTGATTTCTCCAAAGAGCATATCCTGAATTCGGTGGATGGCATTCTGCAGCGTCTGAAAACCGAGTATCTTGATGTTCTGCTGCTGCACCGTCCGGATGCTCTCGTAGAGCCGGAAGAAGTGGCAGAGGCATTCGATCTGCTTGAACGTGAAGGCAAAGTGCGTCATTTCGGCGTATCCAACCAGAATCCGAACCAGATTGAACTGTTGAAAAAATACGTGAAACAGCCACTGGTAGCCAACCAGCTTCAGCTGAGTATTACCAACACAACAATGATCTCCAGTGGGATCAACGTGAACATGGAGAACGATGCGGCCGTGAACCGTGATGGCAGTATTCTGGATTATTGCCGCTTGCACGATATCACGATTCAGCCATGGTCTCCGTTCCAATATGGCTTCTTCGAAGGCGTATTCCTAGGCAGCGACAAGTTCCCGGAACTGAACGCCAAGATCGATGAGATTGCAGCCAAATATGATGTGAGCAACACCACCATTGCGATTGCCTGGTTGCTGCGTCACCCAGCTCAAATGCAGCCTGTAACTGGCACAACGAATATTGAACGCCTGAAGGACTGTGTCAAAGCTGGAGATGTTCATCTTACACGCCAGGAGTGGTATGAAATCTATCGTGCTGCCGGCAACATCCTGCCTTAAATCTGATTCACAAATAGAGTCGTAGAGTCTACTCTCTTATACGAAAACACGAGCATTTATTCGGCCCGTGTTTTTTGTTTTTTCCTGATTTGATGCGAGTTCATTCCCGGTATAAAATAGGGGAACGGGGTTTATTTTATCAAAAGGATTAAATTGTAATTAATACAAATTAGTTGAAATTATTATGTTGACCCTTTCTTTTGGATTACATATAATTACTTTTGCATACCGTTAATCCTGTATATGGCTTTAATTTGGGAGGGTGGTGTTCGTTTGGAGCCGACAACCACGATTCGCGATCATTTAGAGAATTATCTGAAGCGCGAGCAGATGTCCATCAGTTTTTTTTCGGAAGCATCGGGTATTAATTCGGGTACGCTGAGCAATATTTTGAACAAAAACCGCCCGATTGCGATGCAGCAGTTGGACCGAATCACTTCAGCCATGAAGCTTGAAGAAGGCCATTTCTATGAATTGTATATAGATGAGTGTTTCGTTCATGCTACCCCCGATTGGCGAAGACTGGGCCCCTTCCTTCACCGTTGTGCGGAGTTAGACAAGCTAAATTGTATTGAAGAGGTTATCCGATTAATGATGGATAATCTATCGTATATTCCCCTTTTATTTGATCTGGCTGAGGAATTCTACCACGAAGGTAGATTTAAACCAGCCATCCTCTTATATGAAACGATCGCTGAGAGTGAGAAAATGCAGCATTCGGAACGTCTCGCTCTATGTCAGTATCGGCTGTTCAAGTTGGGTCTGACCAATGACCAGCAGAGAAACCTGATCATCGCAGCCAAATTCGAGTATTATGTTGATCGCCTGGATGAACGATATCAGTTGGACGCTCTTAATGAACTGATCAATGCTTTTGGAGCATTACACCGATGGAGCAAAGTACAGGAGCTGTCCGAGAAGCTGAGGGTGAAGGCAACCATTCATTATGAATTGAATGGCAGAAGAAAACAGGAAGAAACCAAAAGGCCCATTGTTTTCTATATCCTTTATTCCGATTTGGCTGCTGGAAGTGCATGTTATCATCTCAAGGATTACGATAGTGCTTTGAAATATGTTTCATTATATGCAGATAACAGCTGGGTTAAAGACCCCGATCAGGATGAGATTGTGGTTATTAATCAGTTCCAGGAATGGGCTGAAGCTAATCGTTATATCTATCAATTGATGGCTGGGCAGTTCGAGGTACTTCCCTCCTATTTAGAATATATATCTACCAAGGAAAACGAAATTTTCCCTGCGCTTTGCGATATAGTCACCGCTGCTAATCGTTATGGTGAAAATATCGATGATGTTCTTGAACGGTATCAATCCTATTTTACGTATCAGGAACAGAGTAATCGAATTGGAAAGGTTAGCAAGCAGGTTACAGATGATCGTTATTTACGTCTTTTAGTTGATCTCGGAGCGTATTATCTAAAGAAAGATGAATATCATAAAGGCTTGGGATTTGTGCTTGATAGTTTGAGATTTTCTATTGAAATTAGCAGCGGCAGGGGTATGCTAAGGGGTATCGGATTGTTTGAACAGTATAGGGATTATGCAACCGATACAGCCAAGCAGCAGTACAAAATGATCATTAGTGAGGTGCAGAAACTCAATGAAGAGAAAGTTGGCTTTGCTGATAGCTACATGTAGCATTGTGGTAAGCATACTAACTCCTGCAAGTGAGCCTGACTTAAGTACGGATGCTCCAAACCCCTCAATTATGAGAACCGCTGATCATGGATTTGGCACTTAATCCCATTAGGGAATTGGAACGCTTCTGAATTTTCATTCAGAGGCGTTTTTTTGTTTGCCTTTGCCACGACAAAGGAGGGGTGGCTCCTTAAACGGATGAACTCACACAATCCTGCAGATTCAAAAAAAAGTAAATACGGGATATTCGGCTATTTACTTTTGGATATCTGTGTACTATAGTTAGTTACATGAGTAATTAACCAATTAACCTAAATAACGAAAGTTGGATTGGCATGAAATCGACTTTGGATGAATCACAGCCCATATTTCATCAGATTGCCATGATGATTATGGATGATATTGTGGAAGGCAGATTACAAGCGGAAGAGCAGGTTCCATCGACCAATGAGCTCTCACGTTTCTACAATATCAATCCGGCAACAGCGCGCAAAGGGCTGCAGGAGCTTGTGGACAGAGGAATCATTTATAAACAGCGAGGTGTTGGGATGTTTGTCGCCAAAGGAGCAAGAGATGCACTGCTGGTTGAACGAAAACAGCATTTTTACGAAGAATACATTATGCCACTGCTCGAGGAAGCCAGACGGATTCATATGAATGAAGACATGATTATTGATCTGATTAAAGGCAAGAGAGACAAGGAGAGTGAGTCATGATTCGTGTAGATCAGGTAAGCTACGGTTATCATCAGACACCTGTTTTGGACCATGTCACATTGCATGAAAGTGAGCCGGTCATTAGTGCGATCTGGGGGAGGAACGGAGCCGGGAAGACAACACTTATGAGTTTGCTTGCTGGACATAACCGTCCTGATCAAGGCAGCATTCAAATCATGGGGGAGGACCCCTATAATAATCTGGCTGCTCAGAAGCATCTCTGCTACGTTCAGGAGAATCACCCGCTGGGCAGGAACTGGACAATAAGTGACCTGGTACGATTCGGTCAGTATTTCCATCCAGAGTGGAATCAGGAATTGGCGGAGCGGTTAATTGATCTGTTTGAATTACCATCCAAAAGGAAGATCATCAAATTTTCCAAAGGGATGAAAACAGCTGCCCAGATGGTTCTTGGCCTCGCAAGCCATGCGAGTGTTACCATTCTGGATGAGCCGACCAACGGATTGGATGCAGAGAAACGCAAATTTTTCTATAATGCCTTGCTTGAAAGTTATGAAGAGCATCCCCGTTTGATTCTGGTTTCAACCCATCATATTGAAGAGATTCAGCCGTTATGTGAGTCACTCATCGTGCTCCATCAAGGTGGCGTACTGTGTCATGAACAGATGGAAGAGATGCGCGAAAAGGGAATTCTTCTAACAGGGTTAATTCGAGATATAGATCAGGTTACCCAAGGCGAAAACATCATGGAGTCTGCACAGCTCGGGTCAACAAAAAAGGTGATGATTGACGCCTCTTACTCCAAGGAGTGGAGAGATATAGCGCAGGCGCATGGTCTTTCTATTGAAAAAGCGACCCTGCAGGACTATTTGGTTAACCTGACGCGGAAACAGGAGGTGCTTAAGGGATGAATGCAGTAAAAGGTACAAATCGACTGATTCTGGATGATATGCGTTGGTATCTGATGCTCTTCTCACTCATTACACTTATGCTTACGGCCGTATATCTGGCAGTGGGCTTCATATTTGATGTTGCTTTTACCACTCAGCTGTTCGGGCCGATGTATGGGGGGATCTGTGCATTTGCTGTGGCAGGTCTAATTACGCTGTACCCCGTTGCAATTGGACTGGGGAGCACCCGGATTCAGTTTCTGAAATCCTTCTACCTCATCTCTGCATGGATGGTGGTTGGTACCATTACCATTCTGAATGTGATCTATCTTATCATGCATCTGCTTCATGAAGCTGGATGGCTTGGTGTAACCTTTTATCAGTTGGGTAGGCTGCACTCAGGTCATTATCAATTCCTGTCTTATCTCTGGATGGACTTGATGATTGGATTTCTTGTCCTCGGGTTATCTATCTTTTTGACGGTGTGCTGGATACGGCTGGGAATGCGCAATTTCCTGATCCTGTTCTTCGGCTTGGGCCTGATTCTTACGCTGGCGTTCGTTTTGTCCGATCTGAGTGCTCTGGTACAGTGGTTCACGAGTATCAACATCCTGGTGTTTGCCACGGTTTTGGGGGCTTTGAGCTGGGGGTTAATTCTATGCACCTATCCCATGATGAAGAATACGCCGCTTACGATGAAGGGCAGAAAAGAGTAGTGGTTATCGGTATCCGTTAGAAGGCTATGTGGATCTATGAAATCAAACGTAAACAAACACGAGTGCATCACTGCCTCGTGTTTTTCTGTTTATATAATTATTCCTGCACCTGTAATCTTCTTAGCTTGTTTCAAGCAAAATGCTTCGTCCGAGTTCTTTCAAGTGTTCCATGGCACTCTGATAAGGATAAGGTCCATAGCTTACCCGGGCTACCCCGAGACTCGCGAGCTGTGCTGGTGTTGGCTCATTAGATGTCACCATTACGTTGACTGGAATAGGGGAGCGTTCACACAATTCCTGAATGAGTTGTGGATCCTGTAGACCTGGAACGAATAGCCCGTTGGCTCCTGCCTCTGCATAAGCGTGGGATCGTACCAGGGCTTCTTCCAGATGGGATGAGGTATGCTGCGATGGGGGAGTTTGCAGAAATATATCCGTGCGAGTGTTAATGAATAGGGGAATGTCCATTCGTTCAGCGGCTTCCCGAGCGGCTCTCAAGCGCAGAACGAATTCCTCAATGGCATAGAGGCCTGTTCCACCAGGAAGTTGATCTTCGATGTTAATGCCGATAGCACCATGCTCAATTACCCGGAGAACGTTTTCCTTCACTTCTGACGCATACCTGCCATGCCCTCCCTCAATATCGATGGTAACAGGCAGTTTAGTGCTGGATGTGATGCGAGCCAGGTTGGAAAGTGCCCATTCAAACGGCATGATCTCTCCGTCCTGCTCACCATGAGCCGCGGCAACAGACCAGCTTCCGGTGGCTACGGCTGCGGCTCCAATCGATTCAATGGCTTTTGTACTTCCGGCATCCCACACATTGATTAACACGAGTGGATTACCTTTGATGTGCAGCTGGTGAAATAGCTGTGCTTGTTCTTTCAGGGTCTGCATAGAATGAATTCTCCTCCGTTATATCGTTATTAATCAATTACTTTCACTGGCGATGTCTTAACGAATGTGTTCATAAGCATTCTTCTCATGGGTTAACAGCCAGTTCTTGCGAGTAAGGCCACCGCCGTACCCACCGAGATCACCACTTGCATTAATGACCCTGTGGCACGGGATGACAATGGCCAGTTGATTCGCCCCATTGGCCTGTGCGACTGCACGGCATGCGGACGGTTTACCCAGCGCGATAGCAATATCCTGATATGACCTTGTCTCGCCTGGCGGAATCGCCCTAAGCTGCTCCCAGACGCTCTTTTGGAATGGTGTTCCTAAACAGAACAACGGAGTATTGAATGCCGTTAAAGTCCCGTCAAAATACGCCGCCAGTTCTCTTTCTATGGACCGAATGGGTTCAGTTACACCAGGTACGATAGCGGACTTGGTTCGTTTACGAAGGCGCTCTACTTCCCGCTCCAGACCTCTACGATCGACAAATTCAAGCAAATACAGGGCTGTATCATCTGCCACGGCCATCATGGGTCCAAGACGGGTATCGATCCAGGAGGCCTTCAGCACCCGCCCGTCATCCACATGAGTAGGAGCGGCGCCCATAATTCGGGAGAAAGCATCCCGGAAGCCGCTGCTGGATTCGTAACCTGTTGATAGCTGGGTATCGATAATGGTGCGGCCTGAGCGGATATTCTTCAAGGCCAGTCCCATACGACGAGCGCGAGCATACTCCACAAAGGTCATGCCGAACCGCTTTTTGAACTGGCGGCGTGCTGTGGACTCATCGATGGATAGATCCTTGAAATCCTGACCTTTCCAGCGCTTTTCCGGATTGTTCTCCACGGCCTCGACCAGAATTCGGACTACATCGGAAACCTGGTTGGGGTGAGATAATGGACGGCAGCGCTGGCAGGGACGAAATGAAGCCAGCAGTGCCTGCTGTGCGGTCTCATAAAACTCACAGTTTTCATATTTGGGCTTCCGTGCAGGGCAGGTAGGGCGGCAAAATACCCCCGTCGTTTTGACACCAACATAGAATAAACCTTCGTATTCCGAATCTTTGGCAACCAGAGCCTGATAATATTGTTCTTTCAGTTCAGCAGAGATCATTAAACGCACGTCCTTACGATTTTTGTTCCAGCCAGCAAGATGCAGTCCTATCGGAAGTCACATCTGTCTTTGTTATTATAAAAAAACGATGCGCATGGCATCGCCGAAAATCAGGCATGAATATTTTAATTCAATGCAATGTGTTTCTTTCCTCCAGTCCAGTTTACCAAAAAGATCCCCAGGAATATAAATAACCCGCCAATATAATAGTTCAGAACTCATCGAAGTGTGGCTGTAATGATCAAATTCGGATGGTTTACATATTATGGAGCTTCATGAGGGACGATATGGTGTAGTGATTAATAAGGCATGTGTCGTTTAGATGGATTAGACCAAGAGGAAGGAGTTCCAATGATGAAAAAAAACACGAATACATTTGCTCTTTGGGCATCGGTGCTTTGCATTCTGCTGCTGATCAGCGCTTGTGGCGCGAAAAATAACAATGAATCGGTTCAGGAACACGCTTATCCGCAATCCAAGCAGCCTATCGAGGAAGCGGGAAAAGGCTCCATTCCGAACTCGGATGCAAAACAGGGCAATGAGGACCCAGCGAATACGGCGGATGGTGATGGAGGGAAGCTGTCTGCTCAATCCGAATCATCAACAAATGACGAACAAATCACCATTCAAATTGACCAATCGGACAAGCCGACAGAGAATAACCAAAGCTTTGACTTCTCCGTGAGTCAGGTACCAGAGGGCTACACCCTCTCTGAACTGCGGTGGACGTCCAACCAGATTACCATTATTAACTCGCCTGCAGAGGCGATTCAGCATGGTGGTGACGGTAAAGAAGGCTTCTATATTAGCGGGAACGGACAGTTCTCCGGCTTTATGTACTCGGATGAAATGAAGGGTGAACGGGGTAAGATCACACTTGTCTACAAGAATGAAGCGGGTAAGGAAATCCTGGCTGAGCAGGAAGTTCAGTTGAAAAAATAACGTATAAGCAGCCGATATTGAACTGCATCCCAATTGTTGGACACCCATCTAACAATTGGAGATGCAGTTTTTTTGTTTGGCACAATATCTAAAAAGGCATCTTGTGTTAAGCGTGGTCTTCTCTACATGAAATCGAAGAAATAACGAACGACATGAAACATGACCGGAGACGTATAGGTCAGGCTGTCGACCCGGCTCAGATAGCTTTTTTTGAGTGCATCGAATTTGTTGTCGTCCCCGATTAACAGGTCGCGCTTGAGTACAGACACCGTCAGACTGCCGAAGAAACCGGCAAGGCTGATCAATACACCGATAAAGATCCCGAATTGCCAATCGAACGGAGTCAGATAAGGGTGAATGAAATAGGAGGCTGCTGTTGTGATCACGAATGCACAGGCGAATCCTTCCCATGTCAAAAATGGATTAGCTGTGGGCACCACTTTTCGTTTGCCCAGATAGAGGGAGACCAGATAGTGGACCACATCGTTAAGCTGTGTTAACACGACCAGGAACAAGACCAGCTTCGACCCATACTCCGGTGTTGCGAACGGAAAGTAGGCCAGATGGCTGAGTCCAAATACCATTAGCATCAATCCCCACTGCGTAGAACTTACACTTCGCAGGAAGCCGACTGTTCCCTTATTAATCAAGCGGGGCAGAGGCAGCACGAGGAAGACATACAGCGGAATAAAGACGATAAACATCCCATACCATCCAATATAGATCCAATAGAACTGCACCGGTATAGCCAGATAAGCCCATAGGAACAGCCGGCGGTCAGCCTTTCGGGTGCTGCGGATCATGGAGAAATACTCTTTGAGCGCGAAGAACGCGAGTACCATTAACGAGATAAGGGAAACAATCGGATTGAAGAGCGTAGCGAGACAGAAAATGACGAGCATGCCCCACCAGGTCTTGATTTTGTTGCCGATGCCCGAATAATCCTTATCCGGCTGAAGCCTGGCAATGATTTTGTACACGATATGTATGACGAGTAATGCTGCAAAAATGAGCGTTAATGTGAAGAGCGAGCTGCTCACGAGCCAATCACCTGCTTATTCCAGAAGTAAGATCCCATAATTGGGTACCTATGTTATTATGAAGGAATAGTGCCAACTTGATAAGGGGAAATTTCGTTATGACAGCCGACCGTTCAATCTACATCCTGCTTACGAATACAGGGACACTGTTTACCAAGGTTATTCAGAGTTACACCAGAGCACCATACAATCATGCCTCGATCTCTTTCAACCGGGAATTATCCGAGCTGTACAGCTTCGGCCGCAAGCACCCGAACAATCCGCTGAATGGCGGTTTTGTGAAGGAGGATATTCAGACGGGTAGATATAGCAAATATCCAAATACAACTTGTGTCATTTATGAGCTTCAGGTTACGGACCGCGAGGTGGAAAAAATGAAACGTGTGCTGCAAATTTTCATCCGCAGCCGTCAGAAGTACATGTATAATCTGCTGGGGGTCATCGGCATTACCCTGAAGGAGCCCGTGGAATTCAGCAACTCCTACTTTTGCTCCCAGTTCGTGGCGGAAATCCTTCAACGCTCAGGAATTAAGCTGTGGAATAAGCTGCCTGCGCTGGTGACGCCCGATGATTTTCGTCAAAGCGATCGCCTGAAGCTCGTGTACGAAGGAAGGTTAAGCGACTATAAGCCAGTCACCTAACGCACAACAGCCTGCTGCCTCGAATCATTGGGCAGCAGGCTGTTGTGCATATGCACAATGAATTTCGTCCTTTCATCAATATTTATTTAATGCGCCAGCCTCTATAATGAAAGCGTGTTCAACAAGAGCAAGGGGGCAATCACAATGGAGGCTTTAACTATTAGTTGGATTGGCGCACTGGCAGGACTTGCTATTGCCATCATATTGATCTTAAGGAAGCTGAACCCGGTCTATTCTTTGTTTCTGGGAGCAATTGTAGGCGCTTTAATTGGTGGAGCAAACCTGGAAGAGACCGTAAACATATTGGTCAATGGTACGCAAAGCGTCATGGGCACCGTGCTTCGCGTTCTTGCGGCAGGGGTTCTGGCAGGTGTCATGATGGAGTCTGGAGCGGCAGAGACCATAGCTCAGGCGATTGTGCGAAAATTTGGCGGAAGCAAGGCAATTCTGGCATTGGCACTGGCCACGATGATTATTACAGCTGTTGGGGTGTTCATCCCCGTTGCCGTACTTATAGTGGCACCTATCGCCTTGTCTGTGGGTAACAAAATGGGTATTTCCAAACTGGCCCTGATTCTTGCGCTATCTGGCGGTGGTAAGGCGGGGAATATTATCTCTCCGAATCCCAATACGATCGCAGCGGCACGTGGATTCGATCTGGATCTCAGCAATGTCATGCTGGCAGGTGTGATTCCGGCCATCTGCGGATTAATTGTAACCGTTATCGTGGCTTCGATGCTCAAAAATAAAGGCGTAATGGTTACTGATCAGGAAGCGGAGCAGGGGGAAGTGGATACCTCGCAGTACCCGCCGCTGAAAAAAGCGATTGTTGCACCTCTGGTAGCTATCATTTTGTTAATGATTAACCCGATTGGTTCAATAACAGGGGTAGAGGTACTATCCACGTTCAAAGTGGATGCGATGTATATTCTGCCGCTTGCCGGCATCATCGGCATGCTGGCGATGGGACAAGGTAGAAACATTGTGAAGTACACAACTTCCGGATTAAATAAAATGACAGCGACCGTGCTTATTCTAATCGGCGCGGGCGGGATTGCGGGTCTGATCTCTGCATCCGACCTGTCAGGTCAGGTGGTTAGTTTAATTGAAGCATCCGGCATCTCAGGTACTTTCCTGGCGCCGATTGCGGGTATTCTGATGGCAGCAGCTACTGCCTCTACATCAACCGGTGTCATTCTGGCAACAGGCTCGTTCGGCGACGCGATTCTGAACATGGGAACGGCTCCGCTCGCTGCAGCAGTTATGGTACACACCGGGGCAACCGTCATTGATTCTCTGCCTCAGGGGAATTACTTCCACGTTTCGGCAGACAGCATGAAAATGACGATCCGGCAGCGGATGGGTGTCATTCCATATGAAGCTATTGTAGGTGGGACGATGGCGATTGTAGCCACATTACTATACGGATTTATCCTCTAATATCAAGGATGGGGTGAGAAGAATGGGAGAGAAGACATTTGTACTGGCACCAGATTCATTCAAGGAAAGCATGACGGCGAAGGAAGTCTGTATTGCGATGGAAAAAGGATTGCGTAAAATCTACCCGACCGCCCGTTACATCCATGTGCCCATGGCAGACGGCGGGGAGGGGACCGTGCAATCACTGGTGGATGCTTCGAATGGTGCTATTCACCTGAAAGAGGTGAGCGGACCGCTTGGTCAATCGGTCATGGCGCAGTATGGCATTCTGGGCGACGGCACTACGGCAGCCATTGAGATGGCATCAGCCAGCGGCATTCATCTGGTAACCCCGGACAGCAGGGCCCCTCTCCGCACGACCACTTATGGAACAGGAGAACTGATTCGGGCATGTCTGGATCTTGGCATTCGCAAAATCATTATCGGGATTGGTGGCAGTGCCACCAACGATGGCGGCACAGGCATGGCGGAGGCGCTCGGGGCGAAGTTTCTGGATGCCCAAGGGCAGCCACTTGCTCGTGGCGGTGGGGATCTGAACAAGTTAGCCCATATCGATGTGTCGGGTCTGGATCCGCGTTTGCAGGAAGTGGAGCTCATTGTAGCCTGTGATGTGACCAATCCGTTATGCGGAGAGCATGGTGCTTCAAGGGTATTCGGGCCGCAGAAGGGGGCTACACCGGAAATGGTACAGCTGCTGGATGCCAATCTCTCTCATTATGCGGAGGTGGTGAACCAGCAGCTGGGCAAGGATATTCGGGATGTTCCAGGCGCCGGAGCAGCCGGTGGACTGGGCGCAGGTCTGCTGATATTTACCCAGGCCGTTCTGCGTAAAGGTATTGAAATTGTCATCGAGTATACAGGTTTGCAGGGCAAGCTGGATGATGCAGATGTGGTGTTTACAGGTGAAGGGGGAATCGATTTTCAAACGAAATTCGGCAAAACTCCTTACGGTGTTGCACAGGCCGCCAAGGAAGCGGGCAAACCGGTGATCGCCATTGCAGGGTATGTTGGTGAAGGGATTGATACGCTGTACACGGAAGGTATTGATGCCATATTCGGTATTGTACCGGGTGCAGCTGATCTGGGTAAGCTGCTTCGTGAAGGGCCGGAGAATGTGGAGCGTACCATGGAGAATATTGCAAGAGTGCTGAAGTTGGGTCTGTGATCTTGATGATTTAGTTATGAAATAATAAATGAGAGTATAATGGAGACGGGTTGCGGATCTGCCAGCGTGCAGATGCTGCATGCCCGTCTCTCTTTGTTATGATGGCTGGTGTCACTGATGGAGTGAGAGTAGTCCATGGGTAAGCTCGATCAGTTCGAACCAGTTGTGAGGGTCTCTGCCCGTAATGCTCTCTATGCGTTTGAGGCGATACTGCAGCGTATTGCGATGAATGTTCAGATCGGTAGCCGTCATAGTCATGCTGCCGTTATGGTGGATGAAGCTGCGCAAGGTTTCCAGCAGATCTGCATGGTCTTCCAGCCTGCTAATGATGTTGGCTTGAGACGTCAGTCGAGCCTTGCTGAAGCTTACCAGAAAGTGCACATCATTATAATAGAGGAGAGGAGTAGCCGGCTGAAGTGCCATCAGAATATTCATGACGGATCTTGCCTGCTCATAACAAACGGCAACGTTGGGTTCTTTACGGCTGACCGAAATAAAGCAGTGAGGCTGTTCTTGACGTATTCGCTCAAGGAGTGAATCAAGATCCGTCTCGCTTTGAATCATGATAATCTGTGCGTCACCTTCGTCCTCCATGGAGAAAGAGGGAAACTGCAGCAATACTTTGCCTATACTTTCATTGAATTCAGGAGTACTTCCACTGGCCTTGATGTAGAGGAGGGTCGTTGGCAGCTGCAGATCCAGGTTGTATTGCAATGCTTCCTTCCTGATCTTCAAGGAATAGGAGCCGTAATGATTCAATAGGCGTTCCAGAAAGGCCTTTTTGCGCGATGTTTCGTGAGCCAGACTCTCCAATTGGTTGCGTTGTTCAATGAGGAGCGCTACCGTTGTCCGTACAATGTTACAGAACGGGCGAACCTCATCCGGATGGCCGGAAATTCCGATGACACCCACATGCTGGTTGTTGATCGTAATCGGTTCATTGGTACCCATTTTCTCTAATTTCCCGTCCTGCCAGACCTCAATTCGGGTTCCGGTTGTCAGTGCCCGAACAGCGCCTTGATGAACGGTTCCGACCCGCTCTCTCTGGCCGCTTCCAATAATAATGCCCTGTTCATTCATGATGTTGATGTTATACGGGATGTCCTGCATCATTTTGTCGACGATTTCCTGTGCCTGTCTCTCGGTGAGCTGCAGCAACGCTATTTCCCCCTTTCTATTCATTTGGCTTAAATATAGGTCAACCGTTATTTCGAATGTTGGCATATCGATCTACATTGTTCATATGAACGAAATTATAAATGATTGATAAGGCTTACACAAATGACATATTCACCTCGATTCCGCGAGTGATGATATGATCCTGTCCCATTTCCCGCTCTTATTCGTTAAGGGTCCTTGAACTACAATCTTGTTGATGTTCTCTCCACGTTGATTTGATAGGCTCGACATAGAGGGGAGTAGGCCTTCGAGATTATCTGTCAATTAAAAAAATGATGAATAATGACGAAAAATGTAGATATTCAACCTGTTTTTTACCTTTAAGGAGGATATTTTTCCATTTTTTAGATCGATTGTTCAGAATCCGTTCAGAGTTGTGTACTACAATAGACCTAAATTGCGGACCATTTGAATGGAATAGAGAAGGGGAGGATGCAGGTTTATGTTTTACAGAAAGCTAGTAAGCTGTTTGTTAGTTGCGGTTCTGTTATTGCAAGTTGTTAGTGTAGGTGGGGTAGCGAATGCAGCATCTACACCACTGGAGCAATTAAATGAAATCAGAAAATCAGATCAGGATATTGAACAATCCATTTCACAAGTTCAAAGTCTCATAGAGAACAGCAGTCTAATCGATAATACCGATAAAACAACGCTCTATGACGGGCTGGATGAAGAACAAAAGAGGGAACTGGCACGAGGAATGACTCTATTACTCCCATTGGGGACAGATTATGTGAATCAAAGTCAAGCTAATGACATTTTCTTCCTCTTATACTTTTTAGTAGAATTGCCTAAAGCGATGGATTTAAGTACCGCACAATTTTATTTGGATAATATATATAATTATTTTTATAGTCAGGCTGGTAATTTCCTTCCTGTCGAACAAGCACAACCAATGGTTGAGGCGAGTGCTGCCTACAGCATGCTAAGAGGTGCTGATAAGGAAATATTCACAAATATTGTGATGTTTGGACCTGCTTTAGGTCAACACCAAACACCCATTAATTATAAGGGTCAGATTCAATTATTGAACGTGCTGATGTCGGATTTTCTTCCAATTAACAGACCCATCACTGGATCAGACATGGAGGCTGCATTGAATAGTCTCTATGCACACTATCAAATGACTTGGATGATTGGTATGGATCCAAATGCTACAGTTCAGCCTTTTCCAATCAACATGGAGAAGATGTCTACCATCCAGAGTAATGAACAGAGACGGGCGGAACTGGCAGATTGGATGATTTATAAGAGACCCGGTGTTGAAGGCTACAATACCACAGCAGAAGTACAAGCTGCCTTTGACGCATTCTTCGCAGTGGCTGCACCAGCAGTAACAGCGGATGATGAAGCCAATGCAATTGTAGGTGCGGACGGTACAATGGAATATAGCACGAATGCTGGCGTAGATTGGTTTGTTTACAGTTCTACTAATCCGCCTCAATTTGAAGGTGCCCAAACGGTATGGGTACGTGTGAAAGCAACTGAAAATACTCCAGTAGGTCCTTACGTGACATTGACCTTCACCGAGAATAGAGGAGCAGATCCACTTGAGGCACTAAACTTGGCAAAAAGTAATCAAGATTTAGACGGTGTACTTGCAGCAGTTCAAGACCCACAAGTCGGAGTAATTCTCCCTCAGGATTTTGGCAACTGGACCAAGGATGAGAAAAAATCCATGGCTGAGTTTCTAACGCTTATGAACGGCAGCAAAGGATATGTAAGTAAAGATCAAGTGCAATATGTGATTGACCTGGTTGTTTACCCTCGGAACCTGCTTCAAACGCGTGATTTGCTGAGCGTGGAGCAGAGGGTTACAACGTATTTTGACATGCTGAGAGGTCTGCCTGACGTATTCAGTGGAAATATGGATTCCAGCATTCCGGAGTACTATAGCATCGGGAAAAAGTATAACAATCTGTCAGCAGTAGATAAGCAGATTCTGACCTACAAGCTTAAATTCGATATTATACGCAGTTCATTACCAGTATATAAGTATAGTAAGCAGTTATCTGCTAATCTTTCAACGTATGGACCAATTAACAGTCTGACTAGCAAACCTCAAATGTATAGTGCACTGGTACGTCTTCGTTTATTACAGAAAGAATCAACACAGTATAACCGTGATTTGTCTACAACAGAATATATGGATGACTTCCCACTTAACCTTAGTAAGATTGATGACATTACCAATGAAAAATATCAAGAACTCGCCCAGTGGATGATTGATAATCGTCCAGTACAGGGTTACGAAAGCTACCAAGCAATTCAACAAACGTTCAATGCTTTCTTTGGCCCATTATCACCCATGGAACAATTAAACGATGCAGTGGATGCAGAAAATGTAGATGAGGTTCTATCTATTATCCGCAACAGCCCTGAGTTTGTAACACTTCCTGCGGGTTTCAATGATCTTACGCTAGAAGAGCAGTTAGCTGTAGCTCAAGCTTTGATTGATTTGCTTCCGGATAAATATGATTATGAAAATGAAGGACAAGTAAGATACACCGTTGAGCTGGCATATGAAGCTGTGCTTGCCTATAAGGCAACGAGTCAGGCCGAGATGCAAAATCATTTGGATAATTTCTATTTGAAGCTTTCTCAAGTCAATGAATATATCTCGATGGAAGACTTCGAAGACTATGAAGAATTCCGTGAGCTTAGCAAAAAGTACGTAGAGGGGTCTGTTGTAGATCAGAAATTGATCGCTTATATGGCTCGTCTCATTTTCAAAGAAGAGGGTCTGTCAGTAGATAAGGCTGTGCTCGGCATGGTTATGATCTTGACCATTTCTCCATCTCTTAATGTAAACACAACAGACGAGATGAGCCAGACCTTGTTTACACTTCTGATGATTCAACAAGAGGTGGAAGAGTACAACAAACAATCGGATCATGAAAAATTGGATGACTTCCCATTGAATTTTTCGAAATTAGCAGATGCATCGAGTGATGAGTCTAAGATCGAAAAACTCGCACAATGGATGCTGGATAAAAAACCAGCTAACGGTTATGGAAGCTATACCGAGGTTCAATCGGCATTTGACGAGTTTTTTGAACCCAAGACCCCGGTGGTCACTCCGCCAAGCAGTGGCGGAAGCGGTGGTGGATCTTCATCTACACCTGTAACATTAACGCCTGCAACCAACAAAGAAACACTTACGGTGGATGTGAATGGTACCAACGGGACCAACTTGGTGAAAACAACAATTACACGCACAACAGAGCCAAATGGTAAGGTGAAGGACCTCGTAACGATGTCTGAAGCGACAGCCAAAGAATCTGTAGAAAAAGCAAAACAGCTTGGCATGGATACAGCACGCATCGTCATTCCGGATGCCAAAGATTCCATATCCGAGACTCGCGTTGAACTGCCAAAAGCAGCAGTAAAACAGCTGAATGACGGCGGACTTAAGCTGGAGATCTCGACAGAGAGTGCAATCATTTCGATTCCTACAGCTTCGACTGCTGGTTTCGACCAAGACTTGTACTTCCGCATTGTGCCAATGAAGCAGGAATCCGAGCGCAAGCAAGTGGAAGAACGCGCGAAGCAGGAGCGATTGATTCAGCAAATTACGCCTGATGCAAATGTCAAAGTACTGGCTCGTCCAGTCGAAATCGAAACGAATATGCAGAGCCGTGAAGTAACCCTGACATTGCCACTGCGTGATAGTCTGCCGACAGATGCAGCAGCACGTCAGAAGGCCTTGGACAACCTGGCCATCTACATTGAACACAGTGACGGCACCAAAGAATTGCTGCAAGGCAAGCTGGTTCAGCTGAACGATGGCAGTGAAGGCATCGAATTTACAGTGAGCAAATTCAGTACGTTCACACTGGTTGTGGTCGATGGACTGAAAGCGACAGAAACACCAAATAAACCGTATATCAAAGGTTTTGGAGACGAGTTCCGTCCAGATGCATTCGTGACTCGTGCTCAAATGGCAGCCATGCTGGCGCGTAACCTGACGGGTGAATCTAAATCTGCGATTTCCGGTAATTTTGCCGACGTAGCGGCAACTCACTGGGCAAACAGCGAAATTGGACAAGCTCAATTCGCAGGGATCATGAATGGCATGAGCGCAACTCAATTTGTACCAGAAGGTTCGATCACACGTGCGCAGATGGCGACGATTGCATACCGCTGGATGCAGCAGCAATCGGGCAGTGCAACTGTAGCAACGGAAGCTAGATCATCCTTTACGGATGTGTCTACAGATTCCTGGGCTGCAGAAGCGATCGCATATGTACAATCTGCTGGCCTGATGACTGGATACACCGATGGTACGTTCAGACCGGATATCCAATTGACCCGGGCTGAAGCAGTAAAAGTATTGAATGTGTTGTTCAAGCGTACCCCAGCAGTGGGTACAGGTTCACAATCGTTCTCTGACGTACCCGCGTCTCACTGGGCATACGCAGATATCGAAGCTGCAGCACAGCAATAATCATCCGTAAAATCAATAATAAATAAGGCCACCCATCGGGTGGCCTTATCTGTATTCTAAAGAACGAATCATATCTTATTAGATGCAAAATTCCACATAACCTTACTGCAACGAACCGTATTTCTCCTACTGTCTGCTCTCTTTAGCCACTCCATTTACACGGCTCTAATCATGTTCAACTGGGGCATTGCCATAAAACCCGCCATCCCGCAGCTGGTTTACAAATCCCTGCAGCCACTGATAATACTGCTCCGCATGCTGAAGTTTATGCAAATCCCGCAAAGCTTCTTCCCGCTCCTCTGGCAGGGTTGTTCTGGCAAGGATAATCTCGGATAACGCCGGGATGACCTCCTGAAGACTTTCCTGCATAACGTCAATCTCCCGTTGGAGTTTGGCACCAAAGAAGTTTTGAAAGGTACGGAAAAAGTCTGTTTCCGCCAAATAGAGATCCTGCCGTTCTCGCTTCTCCTCCAGTTTGTAAACCATCTGTGACTCGGTAAGAGAACGGACCGCATAGCTCATATTGCTTTTGCTCATGTTCATCGATGTCTTCATTTCTTCCAATGTCATGGGCCGATCTTCGAAATACATAATGCCGTACAGCTGGCCAAAGGAATGATTAACCCCGTATAAATCCATGGTATGGGCAATGGCGTCTATGACTTTCTCCCTGAGTTCCTGCCGATAGGACACCATCGTAGGCTCCTGTTCTCCGGCCGTTTCTTTTCCCACAATCTCACCTCTAGTATATGGATGGGATTTCCTTTTACGTCTTCATATTTTACATGACTTCCTGTGATTTTAACATAACCCGGAAATTGATTTTTCAAATGTATTATACAATCATTTTTGTACAGAAGAGAATAGAGAGCATTTTTAGCCAAGCTTATCCCTAATGTTAAATAAAAATTGAACGACGAGGAGTGTATGAATTGCGTGTGAAATTATGGAGGGAAACAGAGGCAATTCTGTTCACCCTTCCCGCTCTGGTCCCGCTGCTAGTTTTCTGGCTGGGGCCTCTGGGATACATCGTTTATCTAAGTTTTACGGATTGGGATTTTATGAGTCCGGATAAACTGTTCGTTGGTCTGGAGAACTACAGCTATCTGCTGACCAACTCTGAGTTTTACAAGTCGCTGAAGGTGACCCTGCTGTTCGGATTAGGGAGTGTGATCCCTACTATCGTTGGCGGGCTGGCACTGGCCATGCTCATGAACAGCCGAATCAAATCATCCGGTCTGTTCCGGACGCTGCTGTTTTCCCCTTGGGTTACACCAACGGTAGCCGTATCCATTGCATGGTCATGGATTTTCGAACCCGAGGTGGGGCTTGCCAATCTGATGCTGGGCTGGGTCGGCGTATCTCCCATCGGCTGGCTTAGGGATGCGGACTGGGCACTTGTGGCCGTGCTCATCGTTACACTGTGGAAATCCATTGGCTGGTCCATGGTGTTCTACCTGGTTGCACTGCGTAACCTGCCATCCGATCTGCTGGAGGCAGCATCCATTGATGGTGCAGGCAGCTGGGATAAATTTCGAAGCATTACACTGCCATTGATCTCGCCAACCACGTTTTTCCTGTCGATCATTCTGACGATCCAGTCCTTGCAGGCCTATGATCAGATCAATGTAATGACGCAGGGGGGACCTGCCGGATCAACGAGAACACTGCTCTATATGTATTATCAGTCTGCGTTTGAATCCTTCAATGTAGGCGAGGCATCAGCCATTGCTGTTGTCATTATTCTGATCTGCGTACTGCTGTCGGGTGTATCATTCCTGCTCAGCAGACGCCTGGTGCACTACTAATGGACATGACCGCGATAAGTAAGCAAACAAGTAAGGGTTCGAGCCGTGAAAATACACAAAAAGAAAAGGTTCCCCGCGCAGGAAAAATACTGGGTACCGCCATCCGATATCTGCTGCTGGCGTCAATCAGCCTGGCCATGGCCTTCCCTTTTTACTGGATGGTGATCAGCGGCTTCAAGACCAATGATGAGATCTGGCAATTCCCGCCGACCTTCTGGCCCGAGACGTTCCGCTGGAACAATTATGTGGACGCATGGCAGTCGGCTCCATTTGCCCGTTACATGCTGAACAGTACAGGTGTTGCAGCTGCAATCTGTCTATTCCAGATCATCAACTCCAGCATGATGGCTTACGCCTTGACTCACATGCGTTTTCGAATGAAGGGCATACTCACCGGACTTATTCTCGTCGGGTATATGATTCCGAGCACAGCAGTTTATCTGCCCAGTTATCTGGTTCTCAGCGAACTCAGACTGCTGGATTCCTATACAGGCTTGATCGTATCCAACTGTGTCAGCGTGTTTTCCATTTTCCTGATTCGTCAGGCATTCATGCAGGTGTCTCATGAGCTTGTGGAAGCTGGACAGCTCGACGGTGCATCGCATTTCCGCATTTTGTGGACCATTATAGCTCCACTGGTTCGCTCAACATTTGCCGTAATGGTATTGATTACGTTCATCGACCAGTACAACAACTACTTCTGGCCGATGCTGATTACGAAAGACCCGAATCTGCAGCTGGTATCCGCAGGTCTGCGCAGTTTCTTTGTAGAAGGCGGAGCCTATGGACTGGCATGGCCACAAATTATGGCGGCGAGTGCGTTCACTATTGCACCACTGCTCATTCTCTTCCTGTTTACTCAGAAAACGATCATGCAAAGTGTAAACATGACGGCTGGTGTAAACAAAAACTGATTTTTACAACATATTTATATAGGAGGAATCACAATGAATTGGAGTCTGGCGAGTACAGCGTGGAGGAAAAAATTGAAACTCAGGTGGAAAGGCGGCATGTCACTGGTACTGGCGGCGAGCTTTGCCCTCATTACGGCTTGTGGTTCCACAGCGGACAGCGGTTCAGGTACAGGCTCAGATGCAGCAGCAAGCGGGGCGGATTCGTCATCCAGCGGTCCGGTTGAGATTGAGTTCTGGTATGGCCTCGGAGGTAACCTGGGAGATAACATGAAGAAAACGATTGACGCCTTCAATGCCTCGCAGAACGAGGTTGTCGTGAAAGGTATTGTACAAGCGGACTATACGGAGACGGAACAAAAGCTGCAGGCAGCAATTGCTTCCAAAAAGGTACCCGCAGCTGTACTCAGTGCCAATATGGACTGGGCTCGCAAAGGATATTATGCATCCATGGACGAGATGATTGCTGCCGATCAGGACTTCAATAAAGAGGACTACGTCCAAACCTTCCTGGATCAAGGGAAAGTGGACGGCAAGCAGTACTTTTTACCGATGTACGGAACCACTCAAGTCATGTATTACCGGATGGATACCCTGAAGGAGAATGGGATCGACCCTGCAAGTCTGACAACATGGGAAGCGCTGGCGGAAGCTGCCGCGAAGATGACCAAGCAGGAGAACGGCAAAACGACTTTCTATGGCTGGGAACCGATGTGGGGCAACGAAAACATGGTTGATGCCGTACTGGGCAAAGGCGGGCAAATTCTGAGTGATGACGGCAAGACCGTGATGATCGATTCACCGGAGTGGGTAGAGACATGGGAGCTGTTCCGCAAATGGATCCACGATGACAAGATCATGGGCATTCACTTTGGCGGACAAGGATGGGAGTACTGGTACAAGACGATTGATGATGTCATGAAAAATAAAGCAGCAGGATACACCGGCTCCAGCGGTGATCAGGGCGACCTGGACTTCAGTATCGTGGCAGCCATGGAGCAGCCGGGCTGGGAAGGTGTAGGACAAGGCAAACCAGTAGCAAGTGCAATCATGGCCGGAATCCCGGCTGCAGCAAGTCCTGAACAGCAGCAGGCGGCATACCAATGGCTGACGTATTTCTCGGAGACGGCCAATACAGCGGCTTGGTCCATGAACACAGGTTACATCGCCGTTCGTCAGTCTGCGCAGGAAGATCCGGATTTCAAAGCGTTCAGTGAAGAGAATCCACAGATCAAGGTTCCGCTGCAGCAAGCAGCGCATGCTTCCGCTCCATTCCAGGATCCGACGGGTGGCAAGATCAACGAAGCGTTAAAGGATGCGGCAGACCAGGTGCAGATTAACAATATGCCTGCTGAACAGGCCCTAAAGGAAGCCAAAGAGAAGGCTCAGAAGGAACTGGATCGGGTGAAATAAGGAGCTTAAACGAGATGTCTGAATTAAATTTATGGAACCTGTCTATCCCGATTGAGGCCATTCTGTTTGACAAGGATGGAACCCTGCTGGATTTTACGGTGATGTGGGGATTCTGGACGGATAGTGTAATGGAGAGCTTCAGGGAAGAGCTCGCCGCCCGGGGCCTTCCGTTCGCTGAGGATGAGATCCCCCATATTTGGGGGACGCGCCACGACGAGCATGGCCGGATGAATGGATATGATGTGCGGGGGCCGCTTGCCATGGGAACGATGGAGGAAGTTTATGCTGTACTGACGTGGCATGGGTACCGAGCAGGGTTGAGCTGGGCAGAAGCCAAAATCATCGTAAGGGAGTGTCTTTTGCAGGCGGAATATGCCATGAATAAGGCACGTCCCGTTCAGCCCCTTCCGGGAGTGCGTGCATTTCTGGAGCAATGCCGAGACAAGGGGTTGAAGATGGGTGTAGTTACTGCAGATGAGACGGAGAGTGCTCTCCGTCATCTGCAATGGATGGGTATCGAGTCCTTTTTCTCCGTAGTGGTGGGAACCGATCAGGTTGGACGGGGCAAACCGTTCCCTGACATGTTATTGCTGGCCTGTGAGCGCATGGGTGTCTCGGTTAGCGAATCCGTTGTGATTGGGGATACGGACGGGGATATGGAAATGGCCCGCTCTGCAAGGGCAGCATGGAAGATTGCTGTAGGTGATCCTGAACAGATCCGACTCTCCGACCTGACGGTACGGTCATTTCATGAACTGCTCGAAGTTGGGGTGACTGGATGACGAGCCATGCCTATATAGGATGGATATTGCTCGCGCTGGCCATCGGACTGGAATTAAGCGGTACAATTCTGATGCGAGTATCCGATGGGTTTACCCGCCTGTGGCCTTCCATTCTGATGTTTGTCTGTTATGGCGCAAGCTTTACCTTGTTGAACTTTGCAGTGAAGTATATGCCTCTTGGGGTTGCCTATGCGATCTGGTCAGGGGTAGGCATTACGCTGATTGGAGTTGTAGGCCATTACTTTCTGGGTGAACGCTTGAAGGCAATGTCAATAGTCTGGATGGGCTTCATCCTGATTGGCATTATTGGACTGAAATGGAGTGATTCCTGATGAAAAATGAACAACTACGTGAGCAACCGCTAGTCAGCTTTCAGGTCATCACGGACACTCATGTGAGAGATCAAGCTGATCATATCTACAACCGTCATTTGGAGAAGGCATTAGCCGACATTACATCGTATGCCAAGGACAGCAGCGGAATCATGCATGTGGGTGATGTGACGGATCGTGGTCTGCCGGAAGAATACAAGGAACTGGAGCGTATTCTGGACATGTACCGGAATGTGCTACCTGAGATACATTATACCGTAGGCAATCATGATATAGGAGCCATCCTCTGGCAAGATCCCCCGATTAATCTAACCACAATGACATCTCATGAGGTCAGTGAAGTGTTGGGCCATGTAGATCAGGTGGGGGACAAGGAAAGCGAAATTACAGATACCCTCATGACGACGGAAGGCATCTGGCAGAAACGATTGAATGATTTCACCGCCATCACAGGCATGAAGGGTTCATATCATGACCACTGGATTGAAGGATATCATTATATCTTTTTGGGTTCGGAGCAGCCCCATCCGAAGGACTGCGATATGTCTGCAGAACAGCTGAATTGGCTCGAGGCAGCATTATCCGAACAGGCATCCCCTGACCAGCCGATCTTTGTCTTTTTGCACCAGCCACTGATGGATACAGTAGCGGGTTCAATGAAAGATCAGGGATGGTTTGGTGTAAACCAGGATGCTGAAGTGAAGGCCATTTTAAGTCGCTACCCTCAGGCCATTTTGTTCTCGGGGCATACCCATTGGCAGCTGGAGGCACCGCGCACCATGTACGGAGGTGGTGGTCATCTGCCAACGATGTTTAATGCTGCATCTGTAGCGTACTTGTGGACGGATGAGGATGAGCATCTCGAGGGCAGCCAGGGTTTGCAGGTGGATGTGTATACCGATCAGGTCGTCATCAGAGGACGTGACTATGTAACGGGAACTTGGATTGAGGGTGCAGAGTACACGATCCCATATCCGGTGAAAGTGCAGGTCGACATGTAGGTTAATAGAGCATAGGAGGCTTCGCCCGATCCCTTGGCGGAGTCTTCATTGTGTGCATAAAAGTTCCACGTGAAACGTCTCAACCCGAGTCCTTTTGGGTAAACTTGTAAATTGGTCTTGCGGGGCTCTATACTCAATAGTATGTAGAACATTTGATAGCAGAGAGGATGTATACGCCGCATGAGAGAACTTCAAGTTAACACACGGTACGGTACAGTTGAGGGAGAACATCTGCATGGAGCGAGTGTATGGAAAGGCATCCCTTATGCCAAACCGCCGGTGGGCGAATTGCGATTTCAAGCTCCGATTCTGCCTGAATCCTGGGATGGAGTCAGGGAAGCGAAGCAGTTCGGACCTGAAAATATACAGCCAAGACATCATCAAGCAGAAGGGATATTTGGGGAGCCTCCTGTGGAGTCCGAGGACAGTCTCTATCTGAACATCTGGGCACCGGAAAAAGAAAGCCAGCATCCTCTCCCCGTTATGGTATGGATTCATGGAGGTTCATTCACTTCGGGTGCGGGAAGCCAGCCCTTGTACGATGGAACCCATCTGGTCCTGCGTGGCGATGTCATCGTTGTGACGATTAACTATCGTCTCGGTCCTCTTGGATTCATGCATATGGCTCCACTAGGGGAGGGGTTCGCAACCAACGTGGGCCTGCTGGATCAGGTTGCTGCCCTGCAATGGGTGCAGGATAACATCGGAGCCTTTGGCGGTGATTCTGGCAATGTTACTGTATTCGGTGAATCGGCCGGCAGTATGAGCATTGCTGCATTGATGGCCATGCCGGCGGCCAAGGGCTTGTTCCACCGTGCCATTATGCAAAGCGGAGCATCGCAGTTCATGCCTGCAGAGCAGGCTGCCGAGATCCGGAGAGGTGTATTGAAGGTTCTGGGCGTCACCCAGGATGATCTGCATAAATTGAAAGATATCCCGGCGGAGCAGATCCTTGCTGCTGGAGAAACGGTCAAAAAACACAGCGGAGCAGCCATGGCATTGTTATTTCAGCCCGTGCTGGATGATGTAACGCTTCCGCAATCTCCACTTGAAGCTGTTCGTACGGGAGCAGCCCAAGGCATCCCTGTCTTGATTGGAACCACCCTGCATGAAGGTGCGCTGTTCATTCAGCCGCATGTGCCTTACTCGGAAGAGATCGATATGGTACAGGCCGTCGACTTCATGACGCCTGATCTGGAGAACCGAGCAGCGATTGCGGACAGCTATCCCAAAACGGCAGATGGACAGGCTCAGGTCATGACCGATCTGTTCTTCTGGCGCTCGGCGCTTCAATACGCAACTGCTCAACAGAAATATGCCCCCGTGTGGATGTACCGTTTCGATTGGGTCATGCCGGAGCATCCATTGCTGAGAAAGTCGATCCACAGTATTGATATCTTCTTTGCTTTCAATACACTGCATGCGCTGAAATCCATGAACGCCGAACCGGATGCAGCAGCTGCAGAACTGGCGGGCAAGGTGCAGGATGCCTGGATCTCCTTTGCCAAGAATGGCCGTCCGGAAACGGCTGGAGTAAACTGGACTCCTTATGAGGAGAATCGCGCGACGTTGATCTTCAATCATGAGATTGAACTTGCGCATGACCCAGAGTCATCCAAGCGGGAACTGCTTGGCGTGTAAACGAGCAATTATAGCGTCATGGTACACAGATCAAAGGCGTCTTCCGTCATGCTTGATGGAAGACGCCTTTTCTTGTGTCCATTCAATACACTGCTGCTGTCTGAAGTGTCCGATGTAGGGCGTAATTCATTTACGGGAGGCTCTGATATTGGATACATGATCACAATAGAATGAACGGCTGCCTCTAGAGAAGAGTACCAGTATGACGTGAATGAAGAGTGCTCCGAACAGAAGCATATAGAGACCGATCATGCCGATCGAAATCCATACTTTATACGGCTCAAGCACCGATTCATGATTGACAAAGGCATAATCGTTGATGAGCCGGATCATGGTAAAAATGAGCCAAGGCACATAAAGCGCGAGCCAGCGTTTAAACAGCAAAGGCATGGAAGGTTTCCCTGTCTGCCTGCGAACATACCGGAAGCGCATAAGTGCGGAGCCTGGCGTGTTACCGTCCCGGATACTCGGAATGAGAAACAATACAATGAGCATCGCGATGGTTGTATTAGCTGCGCTGTTGATCACATCGGTACTGGATAGACTGAAGATCGAGAGGAGATTCGATAGAAATACCACCACAACACCGTCGATGATGAGTGCAAGCAGCTGAGGGATCGGGAACACTTGGTTTTGCTCCACAATTTGCTCGCTTTTCGCCTGAATGCTGGCACGTGAAGGGAATAGGGCAAGCAGGATCGGGGCTGCGAAGAATCCAAGTACCGCTCCTGACGTATTCGACAGCAGGTCATCGACATCAAACAGTCGATAAGGGCAGCTGTAATAGCCGTAGAATCCGGTGATTTGCGTTATCTCAAAAAACAGGGAAAGTCCAAATCCGCCAAGCAGGGCATATTTCCAGTAGGATCTCTTTTGAAAAAAATACCGGATATATATGCCGAGAGGCATGAGCAGCAGGACATTAAACAGAATTTGCAGAAAAGCTCTGCCTTGGATCATCCCCATGTAGGTGGACGGCTGGGACCATACAATCGGTGTTTCTTTCATAACATCTTTTACAAAAGCAAAGGGAACGAGATTGTAATATACGGTATCGGCTGCCTGCTGGGCACACGTATTGCGGGTTGTCGGAAAGGGCAGGATGACGAGACAATACGCAGCGAGAATATAAAAGATGAATGAAAAACTGACGGCAAAGCGTGACCAGCTAAAGAAGCCGTCTTTGCGATAGCCATAAATGAGCCACGGAATAAGCAAAAACATGGCAATGATTACGAAGATAAAGAAAGCCGTTTGTACAGGGAAAATATAAGAAGACATAGACATGGACATAACAGGGAACTCCTTTGGAAAAATATTTCACGGACGGGCAGCGGCCCGATCTCAATGTATTTGAACAAATACGAATCTGAAATGATTGGGAATCCGGATGGGTTTCGGGAATCTCTCCGGGATAGGTATATCGTATAGGATGCGTTTTAAAGTAAGGAGAGGTGAACCTTAAATTTCGTTTAAATTCCATTAACCGAACGCAGAATGGGGCTAACATGGATTTAACGTGATCAAATCGCTGGAAGGAACATGAGGAATCCCGTATACTTGCGAGAAGCCCAAAAAAGGAATGGAGAGTTCAAACAATATGTCCAATTTACCTAACTGCCCCAAATGCAATTCCGAATACACATACGAGGACGGTAATCTGCTGGTATGCCCGGAATGTGCGCATGAGTGGACGTTGGAATCCGAAACCGAGCGTGCAGAAGAAACCAAAATAGTACGTGACTCGAACGGGAATGTTCTGAATGATGGAGACACCGTGACAGTCATTAAGGATCTGAAGGTGAAAGGCAGCTCGCTGGTTGTCAAACAGGGGACCAAAGTCAAAAATATCCGATTGATTGACGGTGACCATGATATCGACTGCAAAATCGATAGTTTGGGTGCGATGAAGCTGAAGTCTGAATTTGTGAAAAAGATCTAGAAGGTTACATATTTAAGGATGTAACAGAATGAACAAGGTGTGAGCGTATTTAATTTAATGAGGTACATGTATTTCGTGTTGTAAGAATCTTTCGAGATGCATTGACAGGAAATATATGGATGATATATACTTTCTGAAATTTAACAGGTAAACGCAATGATCAGGAGTATTAAGGACTAAGGCTGGCCCAGAGAACTGCTGCATGGTGCAAGGCAGTCCAACCTATCCCCAACTCGCCTGTGAGCGGCAGGATTGAGCAGCAGTCATTCAGACGGACTGAGATTAGATCCTGACGGGGTAACCTCCGTCATCAGTGTTCCTGAGTTTCTGTGGCCCAGTAGATACAGAGAGATCTGTCATTAGCATGGTCCATGGATGAAGAAGAGTGGTACCGCGAAGGTCATACCTGTCGCCTCTTAGTTGAGGTGGCAGGTTTTTTGCATTTTTTGACCCTAAATGAAAAAAAGGCAGGTGTCGAATGAATGACAAGAGAACGCATTATTGACTATTATTCCGGGTTTGACGAATGGGGAAGATTGGAGCGGGAGCCGCTGGAATTCATCATTAACATGCATTACATCAGGGCACATCTCCCAGCAACTGGCCTTATTCTGGATAATGGCGCAGGACCGGGAAAATACGCGATGGAGCTTGCGAGGAAGGGATACCGAGTAACCCTGTCAGACCTGACACCTGCTTCCGTGGATATCGCAAGGCAGAAGGCTAAGGAGTATAATCTGACGAAGCAGTTCGAGGGATTCCACGTACTGGATGCAACCCGTCTGGAGGGGCTGACTGACGATACATACGATGCATCGCTGATGCTGGGACCGCTGTATCATCTCCAGACTGAACAGGAGCGGGTAGCGGCTGTAAGGGAAATACACCGGGTAACGAAGCAAGGCGGCATGGTGTACATCGCGATGCAAAGCCGAATGAGAATGGGCATTAACTCGCTGCAGTTTCCCCAGCACTGGAAACCGAATGATCATATGGGTGCCATTCGTGCTTTTATGGAAAAGGGGACATTCGACCATCAGGATCAGGGCCGATTCACAGGGGCGTACTATTTTAACATTCAGGACATTCAACCATTCATGGAGCAGCACGGATTCGAAACGGTGAATCTGATTGGATCATCCAGCCTCGGAGCCATGCTCACAGCAGAACAGCAGCAGTATTGGAAAGAGCGCGGGGAGTATGAGGAGCTAATCCAATTCATGATTGAGAAGGCAGCAGATCCTTCAATTCTGGGGATTTCCTCTCACCTGCTGTACATCGGGACCAAGAAATAATCATGAATGTCACAGAAATAGAGAATAATATATCAAAATCATGCCCTCTGGAGAAAGAGGGCTCTTGTGTTTTTCTTCAAAATAGTTCAATATTAAGATACATAACAAAAGGTGATCTACTTACAATAGGTTAGATGAACGACGGATCGCTTCATAAACAGGGAGGAACAGAACATGGAAATCGGAATTAGTACCTTTGTCGAGACCAATCCAGATGTGAAAACCGGAGAACTTATAAGTCACGCACAGCGTATTCGTGATGTTGTAGAAGAGATTGTCCTGGCTGACGAGGTCGGTCTGGATGTATACGGCGTAGGGGAGCATCATCGTGCTGACTATGCAGCATCATCCCCGGCAGTGATTTTGGCAGCAGCAGCTTCACAGACCAAGCGCATCCGGCTGACCAGTGCCGTAACTGTACTGTCATCGGATGATCCGGTACGGGTATTTCAGGATTTTGCAACGCTGGACGGCATCTCGAATGGACGTGCGGAGATTATGGCGGGCCGGGGTTCATTTATCGAATCCTTCCCTCTATTCGGCTATGATCTGAACGACTACGACGAGTTATTCGATGAGAAACTGGATCTGCTGCTTAAGCTGCGTGATTCGGAAAAGGTAACCTGGGAAGGCAAGCATCGTCCTTCCTTCAATAATCTGGGCATCTACCCGCGTCCAGTGCAGGAGAAGCTGCCAGTATGGATCGGTAGTGGTGGTAACCAGGAATCGGTTGTACGCGCAGGTCTGCTCGGTCTGCCGCTGGTACTCGCGATTATCGGTGGTCGTCCGGTTCAATTTGCTCCACTGGTGGAGCTGTACAAAAAAGCAGCAGCTCATGCAGGGCATGATGCCTCCAAACTGACGGTGGCCTCACACTCTCACGGTTTTATCGCGGATACGACGGATGAGGCTGTTGAGAAATTCTTCCCACCTGCTCAGGCTGTCATGAACATGCTGGGCCGTGAACGTGGCTGGGGGCACTACAGCCGTGCAACATTTGATGCTGCACGCAGTCTTGAAGGCGCATTGTACGTTGGTGACGTAGAGACCGTGGCTCAGAAGATTATTTACTTGCGCAAGGAAGTTGGCATCACTCGTTTCATGCTGCACACGCCTCTCGGCACGATGCCGCATAATGAGGTGATGAGAGCCATTGAATTGCTTGGTAAAGAGGTTGCTCCAATCGTTCGCAATGAAATTGCACGCTGGGAAGCGGAGAATGGTGAAGCGCGTTAATTCTGCTCGTTCGTCCGATTAGAGAAAAGAGAACATCACTTATTTTAACGTAACAAAAGGAGTAGGAGGCTCAGCATACCAAGCTGGGCTTCCACTCCTTTTTTTGTTTTGGGCTGTTTTACAATTTCATGATACCAACCAGAATGCTGGCTCCTGCTGCACCAAGGGCAATCAGCTGAATTTTCAGGCCTAATCCATCAAAGCTGAATACTTTCGGCATCAGCCAGTACAAGCTGATTGTTGTCCAGAGCGTGTACAAGAATGCTGCAGCAAGCAGCTGTCTCCCGGAGATTTCCCTGATTGCGGAACCCAGCAGACCCGGAAAGGTTGCATCACCAATCATTTTCAGATTCCAGTAGGAGAGAAGAAAATAAACAAGCACAACGCCCATCGTTCCCACAATCATCAGTGTATCCTTGCTCAGCAGTAGACTGCTAAGCGTCCGTGACCTGTTCTTCATTTCCCCGAAACCGACGAGGAAAAAAACGAAGCCTACAATTATTCCTACACCGGCTCCCGCCGTGCACAGCGTAAGTAGAACGATACCGAGGATGCCAATTGCCCATAACATGTCATCACCTTCTTCAGAGCCTTGCGAACTTCCCGCTCGCAGAGCCATACCATGCTGTTCATTCTACGCCTGAGTGTACGGATCATCAATGAAGTGCCTTCCCTGTTATATGGTTCCCGCTTTTGAACAGCGTATAGTGAATGACCTCACCGCTCCAGAAATGGAAGGCCAGATCAATCTGCCCAATATGCAGTTCATTGAGCCATTCCGGCTGCAGAATCAGTTGATTTGTTTCATAAGAAGGTGCAAATGTAGTCAGGAATTCTTTGTAAGGAGTCCAGTTCTGCGGAGCAGTAAACTCTCCAGAGGAATAGACGGCTTCCATGGTAGCAAGCTGATCGCCATGAAAGAGCGCTGGGATGGAGAAAGCCTCTGTAGTACCGAATGCATTCTCCAGCTCGGGCTTGGCCGATACGACGAGCTTCCATGTCCAGTCTGCGCCTTGATTGAACTTCGCCGTGATGATGGCCTGTTTGCCGAGCTGGTCTCCCTTGCTAACCATACGGGATAATGCATCTGCTTGGATAACCAACGTACTCCCGCTGAATGAATAGTCTGCGTTTTGTTTCAACAGCTGCTCACCCGCATAGAGCGATACGAGTTTGGTTCCATTTAACTTGACTGTCAGCTCCGTATCCTGAATTGGGTAGCCTTGTCTCAGGTACAGCAGATCACGATCTCCAATTGCAGAACGGCCTGTCCAGCTTGCCTGAATCATCTCGAATAGAGCCGGATCGGACCACACATACGTCTCCCGGTTCAGATGCTGGCCATTGTCCCACAATATGGACGCGATCTTTTTGTCCTTCAGCTCATGCCCGATGAATTCGAAATATTTTAGCTTCTCGCCCTGTTCAATAACATCCGTATGTTTATCGAATCCCAGAAGTCCGTACTCGCCAAGAATGACCGGAATTCCCTGCGTGACGAGTGTCCTGTACATATTATTAAACGTGTTGGCCGCATCATTCTTAGTATCGGTATCAAACGTGGTGTGTCCTGCGATATTAACGCTAAATGGCCAGTAACCATAGTAATGCACGGTGGCAATCAGGTTTTTGTCTTTCAATTCAGTGATGGTATGCCTCAAACTGTTCAGCCTTGCCTGTGTCGGTAAACCCTCAAGTGTAGGCAGCAAAAGTGCACGCTCTTCGTTATTGCCGCCTGTGCTGCGAATCAGCTTCACAAACGTCGTGTTTAATTCATGCAAAAGGGCAAGCTGCCTTGGCTCATCGATATTGCTTCCTGCTCCCATATCACCCGCCTGAGTGATTCCACGATTGAAGCGCGGTTCATTCACATTTTCGAACATCAGCCTCAGTGGAGCATCCTTGAATTGATTCGCAATTTGGGTCCACACTGCTGTGTAACGAGCGAGTACCTGGTCATGATCGGTTTCCAGCTGACTGATCCAGAGATAAGAATCATGATGGAGATCCAAAACGACGTACAGATTGGCATCCAGTGCCCATTTGATCACTTCCTGGACCCGTGCCATGTAAGCAGGATCTATCCGGTAATCCGGGGCGGCACCAATATGCTGGTCCCAAGTAACGGGGATTCGTATGCTTTTGAATCCTTGAGCAGCAATGTTTCCGATTAATTCCGAAGTAACGCGTGGATTGCCCCAGTAGGTTTCATCCGGACCTACCGTATCCAATGAGTTGCCGAGGTTCCATCCGGGCTGCATCTGATCCACAACCGTTTGCAGTGGACTGAAGGCGGTCATTTCACGCTGCCTCGCAAGCTCGGATTGGGCTGCAGACGCAGGTAATGGCAGCAGGATGAACAGATACATCGCGATGCATGTCAGTGTGATGGAGATAGGGCGACTAGGTAATTTCATGAAGGCTCCTTTAGCTTGAGTGATCTCATTATGTTTTCGTCCTGTAGATCGACGTAAAGCATTATATCAAAAGGAGTATCGGGATGAGCCATGTATTTTTTACCCAAGTGCCTATTCGTTCTCCGATTCATACTTTTCCCGGTGCTGCTTCTTCATTTCAATATAATCCGGGTCAGTCTTGGCAATCTCCCACTGCGCCTTGAAGATAGCTGCAGCTTCCGCTTTCACTTTGTCATTCTGATAGGGAAGAATCGAACCGTCCTCTTTCGAATATTTGCGTCCACCTTTATGGTTCGTATATCGCCGGGCCCGTGTATATCCCATCTGCAGAAACTTGCGCGCCATATCCATGCCAACGAAATCTTCCTTTTTTTTATACTCCAAAAATAGCTCGTAGATCTTCTCCGATGATTCGGTCGCGATCTCGGGTGTTTTAAAACGCCAATAGGGCAGAATCTCGCTCTTGTAGGGTTCCACCATCAGTACGCCCTGCTCTCCCCGTCCGACGGTATATAGCTCTGGATGTTTGCGCAGATCGAGCTCTTCATAATTCAGGGTGTAATCGAATTTTTTCATCGGTGTTGTCCCTCCTTGAGATAACATGTATGGTATTGCCATGCTTGATCATGGGATTTTGTAATCGTAATATGACTTCTACCTCTTTTTACCCCGATTCTTTTGGAACATACACGGTTAATGGGGGACAGAGAAGTAAAACCATAGGAGGGATCATGATATGGGAATGTCCGGCAGATATCTGGTGGTAACCGACGAGTTGATTGAATCGATCAAGTCAGGCGAGATCAGTGTGCATGATTGTTCCGTCGACCTGGATATTGATAAAACGTGGCAGATGCTTCAGTTCACATTAACCGGTAATCTGGCGGATGGAGAGCCGCCTCTGGGATATGTGGTGCCGATGTCAGGAGAGCAATATCTGGGAAACTATTCTGATATGGACCTGTTTTTGCTCTCAAACGAACAGGTACTGGAAGCCTATATGGCTCTGGAGCAGCTGGACCCTGCTGAACTGAAGGCACGTTTTGACCTGGACCAAATGGTTACGGAAGGTGTCTACCCGGTCATGGAAGGCTGGGATGCAGAGGAGACGTTCAGGGAGATCGTTCAGACAATGAATGATGTTCAGGCTCTATATCAGGCCACTGCAGCCGCCGGGAATGGAATCGTCTTTTATATTTTCTGAAACGGTTCATAAAGATGACGCGCCTTCATGTTTGAGCTGCTTCGGTTCGGGTTATTGATAGAACAAGGCTAATGCCTTGATGATGATTATCACGAAAATCCGGTAGAAGAGAGGGATTGCGGTATGACACAGGACCAGAATGAAGAGAACAAAGCCATTCAAGACGACGAGCCGGATCAATTTGAAACCCCTGTAACGACAGAGGACAATGAACCGACTGAAGAGGTTGCCGAGGAAACCAAAGAGTAATGTACGAGGTCGTCTAAAATAAATTCTTATCCAAAGGTCGGACACATTTCCGGCCTTTTTTGGCGTTTTTACGTTCCACTGGTTTACAACATTTACCTGATGGCCTCATAATAGGAATGAACCACATTTTTCCTAAGGAGGAGATCGTATCAAAAATCGAAGGTTAGCCAAGTGGATCGCCGTACCACTCGTTTTGATGATGGTTGCGCTTACGGGATGTCAGGCTGTTGGTGGGGTGGATATTAGTAAAGCCATGGTCAACAGTACAAACGTAAAATCCGGTGAATCTAAACAGTCCATGCACATTAACATAGAGCCGGCTAAAGAATTCGCTACCGAGAAAGACAACGAAATGATTGAACTTATTAATTCCGTATCCGTGGACATTGAAAATGCCAAAGTGAAGGATGCCCAAACGGCATCGATCCAAGGTTCTGTGAGTTTCCAAGGAACTAAATTGCCTTTCCATCTATCCATGGATGAAACTCAAATGGTGATCGACCTGGACGGTGCGCAGAAGCCGCTGTACATATCACTTGAGGCTCTGGAAGGCGCGCAAACACTTCCGATGATGGACACCAAGGCTCTGGAAAAGCAGATCGAGGAGCTCTCTCCCAAATTGCTTTCTTTTGTCTTGAAGCATCTGTCCAATCCGAAAAATATCTCCGTCACACCTGTACAGGAATCGGTCAACGGTGAGTCCCTCAGCCTCTCCAAGCTTCATATGGAGATCACTGGAGAAGAGATTCTTGCCATGGTTAAACCGTTCCTGACAAGTGTTGCCAAGGATGAGCAAGGAATCAAGGATCTGATCGGCGATCTATATGAGGTGTTCTATCCACTGCTGACAGCAATCAATCAAGTGGAAGAAGTGGACACAGGAGCCATGACCTCTTTAATGCCAGAATCCAAGGAGGCAGCTGTTGCAACCATGTACCCGATGATCAAGGCAGGACTCGACGAGCTTCTGGTTAACTATGATCAAGGGTTGAACGAATTGTTGAATGAAGTGCCCGAACTGAAGACGGTATTTGGCACAGATACAACATTTAAGCTCGATTTCTATCTCGACAGTGCGCTGAACATCCGCAAGCAGAATGCTGAGTTGAAAGTGGCACTGCCCGCCTCCGAGGATCTGCCTTTGCAATCCGTGACGCTATACGCAGACAGCGAGCAGTGGAATATCGGTGGACCGGTAACCGTGGATGCGGTTGATACAACAGGTGGCGTAATCGATCTGATGAAGGAAGATATCACTCCGGGACAGATGCTGCGCAACTTTGATTCCAATTCTGTCGTGTATCAGCTGCTGAAAGACGAAGCCGGCATCACTCGGAAGAGCATTATGCTGTATCCGGAAGATGAGATCTACGGTGCCATTACAGTGAAAAACACAACATTTGTTCCTCTGCGTTACCTGTCCGAGGAATTGGATGCTGAGGTGAAATGGACCAAGGGATCGGATACCATCGTTGTTATTGACGATATTACAGGCAATGAGATTGTTCTGACTGTGGGTTCCAAGAACGCAACGGTTGCGGGTAAGGAAGTAACCATGGTTGAATCCGCCTATGTGGGCAAAAACGGTAAGACATACGTTCCACTGCGCTTCATGGCAGAGTCTCTTGGCGCAACGGTGGATAAGGAAAAAGAAACCGGCTGGATCTTTATCGATCGGCCATAAGTTATAACATCTGTACGACATCTGTATGTGCGAGAGGGGATTTCAGAGTATGCCAGATTCCTTGTAATCTCCGTCATCAGAAAGCGCCTGTTCCCAGCAAGTTGTTGGGGACAGGCGCTTTTATTAGTATGATCGAATATTAGGCAGGCTGAAGAGCCTGCGGCTTTTTGCTGAATCCAGTACTTCCGGCGGTAAAGCCCATCTGCCGATAGAACTCATGAGCTGCTTCACGGTCGGGACGGTTACCGCTGTTCAAGGAGAGCGAGTCTATGCCTTGGCTGGCGGCCCATTGCTCTGCTGCCAGAATCAGCTGACGGCCTATCCCGGTGCCTCTGAACTGGTCATGCACGATGAGTGCCAGGATGCGGCAGTGCTGACCGTTTTTCTCATACAGGTAAGAGGTCTGCATGCCAATCAGTCCGACTACACGTCCACGAACCTCGGCGACGAGCGTATTAAAATTTGCATCAGCTGCAATGTGGGCATAACGCTCCTGCATTTCAGCATACGTCGTGGGATAGCCGAGTTGGTCCATGAGAATGACCATATCCTGCAGATCTTCCGTTGAACTGCTGCGTATTGTTACATCCCGGCTCATGATAGCTGTGCCTCCTTATTTCGTTCCTTCAGCGAAAGTTCAATGATGGTATCCAGCAGCTCTGTAAAGGAAATACCTGCAGCGGCTGCACTTTTGGGCAGCAGACTGTTGCGGGTAAGACCTGGAAGCGTGTTGACTTCAAGTACATAAGGCATGCCATCACGGATGATCATATCCACGCGGGCATAGACGCTGCATTTCAGCACACGGTAACAGGCCAGAGCGGCATCTTCCACGCGCTGGTGAATGTCGGCAGGCAGCTGAATCACCTGTTCCTCGGCTCCGCCGTCATTATATTTGGAGCTATAGTCGAAGAACTCGGCGCTTGAACGAATGGAGATGATCGGGAGCATCTTGCCATCTACAATGGCACAGGTAATTTCATCCCCTGCGATATATTGTTCAATCATGACCGTGTCATCCCATTTGAGTGCAGCTTCAACCGCGGCTTGAAGAGATGAAGCCTCTTGAACAACCTGGGTGCCAATGCTGGAGCCGCCTGAGTTCGGCTTCACAACGACCGGATATGTCAACTGTTGAACCGCTGTAGATGACAGTTCTTCCAGATGGTTCACCTGCACCCACGCTCCAGTAGGTATGCCCGCATGGTGCATGAGCTGTTTGGACATGTCCTTATCCATACATACGCTGCTGGACAAGACACCGCAACCCGTATATGGAATGCCAAGCGACTCCAGGGTACCTTGAACTGTACCGTCTTCGCCGTATTTGCCATGCAGTGCGAGTAAGGCTACATCAATACCCGCTGATTTGTCGATCAGATCCCGTTTGCTGCTTAGCTCAATGGGAATGACTTCATATTTATTTCTATCCAGATGGGCAATCATCTCCTGTCCGGTGAGCAGGGAAATATCCCGCTCGGAAGATGTTCCGCCCATAATCACGCCAACCTTCATGTGTAATCCTCCCATGTTGTTATTCAGCCGTTTCAGCTCATCTGAGCCGTGGTCTCACCAATGATACGGATACCTTTGCGAATATTGTCATCGCTGACCCTGGAGAAGCCCAGGCGCATCGTATTTAACCCCTGACCTGGTTCCAGATAAAAGGTATCGCCGGGCGTGAAGGTCACACCCTTCACCTTGCAGGCAGCCAGCAATTCCCGGGTCCGGTATCCCGGGGGGAATTGTACAAATAAATGCAAACCGCCCTCGCCGGAGATCTGGCACATGGGCAGATGCTTGCGCAAACAGCGCACGACCAGTTCGTATTTCCGCTTATATTCCGTGCGGGCCCGCTTCAGATATTTCTCAAAATTGCCGTTGCTCAAGTATTGATAGAGCAGGGATTGGTCCAGTGTTGAGGTGTGAATGCTGCGGGCCCGTTTCATGCTTTCCAAATAATCAATCAGTGCTGCATCTGCAATGACCCAGCCTACCCGCAGCCCGGGAAAGAGTACCTTGGAGAAGCTGCCCAGATAGACGAGTCCATTACCCTTGCCCGCACTAGCGATGAGAGGGGAGACGTGGGAACCGGAATAACGCAGTTCCTCATTGAACCCGTCCTCGATAATGGGCACTTCGTACTGATTCATTAACCGGATAATCTCTGCACGTTTGGCAGGAGAAGTCACCGTTCCGGTTGGATTGTGATAAGAAGGTACCAAATAGGCCAGATCATACGAACTTGTGAACAGTTCATTTTCCAACTGCTGCAGATTGAGTCCGTCCGGCTCCATGTCCACGCCTGTGAGGTTGAACTCATGAAGCTTCAGATTTTTGATGGCCGTATGATGGGTAGGGTTCTCGCATAGAGCTCTGCCGCTTTGTCTGCGCAAGGCACCAAGCACCAGATCGAAGCCTTCTGTGAATCCGTTGGTAATAAGAATATCCTTGCCGGTCAGGTCAACACCCTTGTTCTCCATGTACCGGAGCAGATAGTTCATCAGAGGACGGTAGCCTTGTGCATATCCGTAGTTCAGCAGCACTTCGCCTTCGAGAGACATGCGATCAAGGAAGGCCCGTTTCACATTATGCAGATCGAACAGCTTTTCATCCGGGGCAATACTGGTAAACGAGATCTCGCCACGTTCTGCACCGGAACCATGTTTCATCAGATCATATTGTTCCGCCTGAATCGCATAGTTGCTTACGCGGCTCTTCCAATCCAGCTGCCAGCCATTGGTTGGCTCAGGCGCTTCAATCATGGGGCTGACGTAGTTGCCTTTGCCTTTGACGGCATAGATCAGACCTTCTTCTTCTAGCTCGGCATAAGCGAGCAGGACGGTGCTGCGGCTAACCTTCATCAGTGTACTGAGTTCACGGGTGGAAGGCAGCTTTTGCTTCGCTTGCAGTCCGCCTTTGAGCATCAATCGCTTCATATAATCTTTGACTTGTATATATACAGGGCGGTCCTCCGTCAGTTGCAGATCGGAATACATCCCATCACTCCCTCTGTTGGCTATCTTGCCATATTATAAACTCCACCGAAAGAACCACGATACCTCTGTTTCCATCACGAGGTGGTTGGAACCGGGAACCGATGGCTGTCGATCCGTTCAGCCGCGATTTAGTCACGTTAATTTTTTTTCAATACCACTATTTTTCATGATTTTTCTATAGTAACCTATATTTGAACATGACCCAAAATGCTTTAATTCCAATATGACGACACCGGAGGAAATCCCGCATGGCAAGAACGCTTTTCCCGAGACTTCGCGGCAACAGCCGGGGCTGTCTCGCTTTTGAACCATTTTTCTTGATTCCGTACAGCATGATGGCAACTTACGCTACGCTGTACATGTATGAGCTGGGCGTTACCGAGACCAATATTGGCTGGATTACGACGCTCGGGCTGATCGTGCAGGTACTGTCATCATTCATGAGCGGGTATTTGACCGACCGAATGGGACGCAAACGCGCCATCCTCACCTTCGACGTGCTCAGTTGGAGCGTGGCGATGCTGATCTTTGCCTTTTCCCAAAATGTCTGGTTTTTCGTTATCGCGACATTCATCAACGGACTTCAGCGAGTTCCGCATATCGCCTTTTACTGTCTGATCGTCGAGGATACGCCAAAAAAGGACCGGACTTACGTTTTCACGCTGCTTCAGATCATCGGCGTCGTCGGTGGTTTGTTCGCTCCGCTTGGCGGTCTGTTGGTCGATCATTACGGACTGGTGGACGGCACTCGGATCATGTATGTGCTGTGTTCGGTGCTCATGACCTTCCAATTCATCGGGCGGCACCTGACCACGAAGGAAACGGAAATGGGTTATCGGAAAATGAAAGAGACGAAGGAACTCGGTCTCAAAAAGAGTTTGATCGATTATAGCGGCGCGATCCGAGATCTGTTTGCCAGCCGCAGTCTGATGCTGATCTTCGTCGTTTATATCCTGTTCAACTTTCAAATGACGCTAAAAACGACCTATCTATCGCTGTATCTGGCCGACTATCTGAAAGTGGACAGCGGACTAATCTCGCTCGTTCCTGCCGTTTCCTCTATTATTATGCTGCTCGCGCTGTGGTTCATCATGCCGAAGATTCCAGCTGAAGGAGAAACGCGCTCTATGATGGCTGGTTTTGTGCTGTCGTTGCTTTCGAACGTGATGCTGGTGCTGTGGCCGACGTCGAATCTGGTCTGGATTGGTTTGAGTACCGTGCTTGCCGCCGTCGGATTGATGATCAGCTCGCCGTACCTCGAAGCGGCCGTCCAGAACGCGATCGACGACGAAAAAAGAGCGAAGGTATTCTCGATGCTTTCCGTCGTCATCCTGCTGCTTACTTCCCCGGCCGGTATCGTGGGAGGCTGGGCATACGCGCTCGATCCGCGGATTCCGATCTGGATCATTACAGCGTCTTTTGCCGCGGCGTTTGTGTTTTTGATGATTTATTTGAGTCGAGGAAGAGGAAAGGCTTACCTGTAGGGAAGCTGAGGTTCCCTCCGCGATCACCGCTCGTAAATGGACCTTTCTGAAGTAGTTTAAGGGATGCCGCTTGGTCGGCGTCTCTTTTTTTCTTTTAAATATACTGCGAACTCAAGATTCAATGAAGGTAGATAGGAGTATACGGGGGGCAGTTATCAATGGTTTAAGGCAGGGGGAAATTGCTTATGAAAAATAACGATGATCGGTTGATTACGAGGGGTTGGGATATCAATGGGACAACGTAAAAAAGCCCTGGCTTCGTGCCGGGCTGTGGGTGTAGCTTGATCCAATTCTATATAGATCTGCTGTTATGAAGTTATGACTTACTAAGATTGCATGGCATGACCATTCTTCTCTTTGCTAGGATCGATAGCTATCGGTTCTTCTACGTGGATCTCGTTGGTCCTTGCTGACTGAATTGCAGGCTATCTAATTCAAATCCACTTCTAACTTCTACATCTACTTCTTTTTCTACGTTACAATCTACAATGAATCTCTTTCTACATTTGCTTGCTGCAAGGGTCGTATTGATGATGAATCCTAAAAGCTACAGACTTGCAATACGTGCTAACTGTCCTCTTGTTGTGGTGCGCACATTACAGAATTCAGTATGAAAAAGATCATGATTCATAGGGTACAATAGACGGAAGTAGATATAAAGACATATGTCTTAGTGCCCAATTTCTTCCTCATACCCCTATAGTACCACTTTGAATCAGGGAAGTTAACCTTTTTTTTGAAATTATTGTCGTAATAGTTGAAAATAGCGTGAATTGTGCATCTTATAGGATGAAATGGTTTCCTGTAATAATGTATGATAGGATGTAAGCCTATAGATAATGAGGAAGTGAGCCCAATGATTCAGATTACCGTACCAACGCCGGATGTAACCATCACCAAGCAGGAAAACCCGCAGCTTAGCCACATCTATGGTTTCACCGATTTTCACCTGATCACGCGTGAAAAGGGTGGAATCTTCATGTTTTACAATGCCGATGGAGAGCTGTTATTTGTCGGGAAAGCAAGAAAATTGAGACCGCGGATCAAGAAGCATTTTGAGGATACCGTTTCTCCAATGAAGAATCACCGGGAAGAAGTGGCGACCATTGAGGTTTGTCTGGTGGAAGATGCCGTAGACCGTGAAATTTATGAGACCTATATCATTAATACGATGCGTGCGAAATACAATGTAGACAAAGTGTTCTATAACTAAGTCTTCTGCTGAGGTAACTACAGCAACAACTAGCATTTAAAAAAGTCTGTATCAAGCTAAAAGAGATTTTACAGCCCGGGACATATGTCCTACAGGAGTGTAACGATGGATAAGGATGTGATCGACCGATTGCATCCAAGTCTGTACTTGAACACCGAAAGATATGAATAGCAGATCACTCGAAATGTAGTAGAACATGTAGAAAGCAAAGAACGTAAAGATTGGTTTCAAAGATTGACCCAATACATAGAAGAGGTGATTGTTTTGATCGGACGCAGTGGTAACCCCACACTCAAGGACAGTACATTTGAAAATGCCGGTGGATATGGAGATGACCGGTACCAGCGTTACATGACGATTAACGGCACAGTGAACAAGTCATTCATTACGCTGGTCATCCTGCTCGGCAGTGCATTTGCGACATGGATGATGTTCTTTAACGGTCAGGAAGTGCTTCCTCTCGCCATCGGAGGTGCCATCGTCGGATTTATTCTGGCATTGATTATCTCGTTCAAACCTGTGGCAGCACCCTATCTGGTTCCCATCTATGCCATCGCGGAAGGCATGTTCCTTGGCGCACTCTCCGCAACCTACGAGTCATTGTACAACGGAATCACTTTGCAGGCTGCTTTGCTGACTATGGCAGTGTTCATTGCCCTGCTGGTCGCTTACAAAACGAGACTGATCAAAGCTACGGAGAACTTCAAGCTGGGAGTGGTAGCGGCAACTGGCGGTATTATGATCATGTATCTGCTCAGTTTCGTGCTGGGATTGTTCGGAATTACCGTTCCCTATCTGCATGACAACAGTCTGATCGGAATTGGGATTTCTATCGTAATCGTTATCGTGGCGGCACTGAATCTGGTGCTTGATTTTGACTTTATTGAGAACGGCGCTGAACAAGGTGCTCCAAAATATATGGAGTGGTACGGCGCATTTGGGCTTATGGTTACCCTGGTATGGCTGTATATCGAGATTTTACGTCTGCTCAGCAAGCTGCGGAGCCGGGATTAGGAACGAATAAAAACAATTGAGATAACAGATCAAATTCAGAGCTAACGCGTGCATCGTCACGTCGTTGGCTTTTTTTATACATATGGATGGCGAGGATCATTTGAACTGAAACGGGTGCACATATTTCCATATATGGATTGACTGAGAGGAAAAGAATATGATACTTTAATTGATAATGATTATCATTGTCGGTAAATGATGAATCAGTCAACTGACCTCAACGTACGCTGTACGCTTCATATTAAGATGATCAAACAGATCGAGAGGAGTGGCCTCATGTTACTGGAGAATGAATTGCACCGTGCTGTGCTAGCCCCCGTTATGAGTCGCAGCCCCAAGACGGACCTTGCTGAAGTAAAAGCCTATATGGACGAGCATTACAATGAAGCATTGTCTATTGCCGATCTTGCTCAGAGAGCAAATATTAGTCCGAAGTACTTTGTGGATTTATTCAAAAAAACCTACGGTCTCAGCGCAATGGAGTATCTGACAGATCTCCGCATTAACCGGGCCAAGCGTTATCTGAAGGAATCCGGATATAAACTGCGTGATATTGCGCTCAGAGTCGGATACAGCGATGAATATTATTTCAGCCGCAAATTCAAAAAGGAAGTCGGCGTTTCTCCTTCCGATTATGCCAAGAATGCCAGAAAACGCATTGCAACCTGCTCCTCCAGCGTCATCGGACAACTGCTGGCCCTCAATGTCATGCCCATTGCAGCGCCCATCGATCCGAAATGGACAGCGTATTATTATAACGCGCACCGCACGGAAATCCAGTCCCATCTTCAACTAACCGATCCTTATACCAGCTGGAGATTCGAAGCGAACGTGGAGAGGCTTGTGCACATACGGCCGGACGCCATCATTGGTACCGATCAACTCAGTGAAGAGGACCAAGCTGGACTTGCCGAGATTGCGCCTTGCTGTTTTGTACCCAAGCATCAGACCGATTGGCGTGCACAGCTGCGTATGATTGCTGCGTTCCTGGAACGGGAGGAACAGGCAGAACAGTGGATTGAACTATATAACAAGCGGGTAGAGAAAGCACGGGAATCGGTGCAGAAGGAAGTGGGATGCGAGAAGGTTGCTGTAATCCGTGTATATGGACAGCGCCTCTATCTCTATAGTAATCCGGGGATTGAGGAGGTGCTCTATGGCGCATTGCAGCTGGAGACCTTTCCCGACGCCAGTACCAATACACCGCTGACGCTGGAACAATTAAATGTATTGAATCCGGACCGGATCCTGATCATGGTATGTCCCGAGGCCGTATCGCGGGCATACTGGCTCAGTCTGCAGCACTCGCCAGTATGGAGACAGCTGAACGCTGTGCGTCAGTATCAGACGCATTTGATCACTGGCGATCCCTGGTTCGATTACTCTGCAGTAGGCGTTATGCGCATGCTGGATGAGGCATTGCTCATTTTCACGGGATATTGTCCAAATATATATCTGGATAACGTCCATGGTGATTCACGAGCGACATGACATATAATCCATCTATCTAAATGAGAATGTTTATCAAGGGGGATATATCATGCATCAGCAGGAAAAAGAGAACGGGCAGCGTTTCGCTCCAAGTAGGTGGATTAATCATCGGCTGTCAGCCTTGATTGTGCTCGTATTAATGGTTGGATTACTGGCGGCCTGTGGCTCCACATCAGAACATGAAGGAGCAGCGCAGCAGGAGCAGAAGACAGCCGAGGCCTCCACAACAGCCTCATCAGAAACGGCCGTACAGGAAGAAGAGGCAGCAGAAACTGCGGCTGGCGAACGGACTGTAAAAGACGAAATGGGACATGATGTAGTGGTTCCTGCCAAAGTGGAGCGTGTATTTGCACCTTATCTCGAGGATTCCTTGCTTACACTCGGCGTCAAGCCAGTTGCTCAATGGGCCAGCGGCACCCAAGGGCATGTTTACTTACAGGATCAGCTAAGTGACGTACCTACACTCGATTTCTCAAGTGGGCTGCCTTCGCCTGAAGCGTTGATGGCTTACAATCCTGATTTTATTATCCTGCACACGGCGAATTATGCCGAGAACGGTGTATATGAGAGTTACTCGAAGATTGCACCAACCTATGTATTTAACAATGCATCCGGTGATGTAGAGAAGTCACTGGAGGTCATTGGCGATCTGCTTGGTAAAACGGCTGAGGCAGAACAGGCCATCGAGACGTACCATGCCAAGGTAGACGCCGCGAAGGCAGAGATCGCCAAGGTAGCGGACGGCAAGAAAGCAGCCATTATCCGCTTTGCTCCCCGCGGAATCAGCATGATGGGCGGAAACTACTTCAGCGGCTATGTTGTATATGAACAGTTGGGACTTGGCAAGCCTGCGCTCGTCGAGACGGAGAACAGCGCCATTGTCTCCACCGAAGTGCTGCCCGAGATTGATGCGGATTATATTTTCACCGTGGAACAGGGGCCAGGAAGCATGAAAGAGATGACGGATACCAAAGTGTGGCAGAGCATGCCTGCCGTTAAAGCGGGAAATGTATATGCAGTCGAGCCAGCACCATGGTTGGGCGGCGGATTGATTGCCTATGGTCATGTCATTGATGATACATTGAAGGCATTGACCCAATAATAGCAATGAATTAGCTCCTTCTCGGAGTACCCCGAACCGGATTTTATTTCGGTGTTCGAGGTATCACGAGGAGGAGCTGTTGTTTTTTTGCCAAGGTAAAAATAATCAAGAAAAATATGTAAATATGGAGATAATCAAAATGAATTCTGGATATCGTCCATGGGACAGCCGAAATCACTCTTTTATAATTGGTAATGAGAATCAATCTCATATAAAACGATATGATCTACCTACACATAGCAATGTAAGTTGAACAACGAGGAGGATCCACCCGTAATGACGTTTCAGCCCAATCAATCAGTCTCAGGTGCCCTTGAGCAGATGGCACGCTGTGCTGTTCCCATTCCCCGTTCAGAACAGTGGACAATGCAATCGAGAGCGGGGAATCATGCCTATCAGATCATGGTATATCAACCTGCAGAGGCCGCCCCGCCGTCTGGATATCCTGTGATCTACCTGCTCGATGCTAACTCTGTGTTCGGCACGATGGTGGAAGCGGCCCGCATACAAGGACGAAGACCAGAGAAGACCGGAGCACTCCCGGCCATCATCGTTGGAATCGGGTACCCGACTGCCGCAGCGTTCTCGCCTCATCGGTATTACGATTTTACTCCGCAGGCCACGACGGAATATACCCACAAGTCGGATGGGACAATTCTGCCTGAGCAGGGGGGAGCGGATGCTTTTCTGCAATTCATTGAAGAGGAACTGAAGCCGGGCATGGAGCAGCAGTTCAACATAGATCGGAACAGACAGGCCATTTTTGGCCATTCACTTGGCGGGCTGTTCGTTCTGCACACCCTTTTTACCAAGCCGGACGCTTTCCGTTACTACATTGCTGGAAGCCCTTCGCTTCATTGGAACCAGAAGGTGATGCTGGCCGAGGAACAGGCGTTCATCGCAGGTCTGGAGCAGCATCCGGTCAACGTTAAGGTCTGGATTGGCATGGGCGAACAGGAGAAGAACCATCCTGCCCGCAACAATGACAAGGCATCGGCTTTAACGGAACGTCTAACTGCGCTGAAACAGCCAGGGCTCGATATCCAATATACCGAGTTCGAGGAAGAGAATCATGTCTCGGTGCTGCCGTTTCTGATCAGTCGCACGATACGTTTGGCCTGCAGTCCTGAAGCCTAGGGGCGGAGGAATAGATATTTGTTTGATTAAAGTGTGGAATAGGCCACTTTCGGATTGGCTGAGATGACATGGATGATCCAATCGAGTTTAACAATGAATCAACGTTCTACAGGCAGTAAGTCAGGGGAGGTACACAGCGTGAGCTATACAGGAATTCATGGAAAAGTAGCTCTGGTCACCGGTGCAGCACAGGGAATCGGCGAAGCGGTTGCCAGAGCTCTGGCTGAACAGGGTGCAGTTGTAGCGGCAGTAGATATTCGGGAAGAGCAGCTGGAACAGCTGGCTGTGGATCTTAATCATCAAGGCCATCAGGCGGCTGCTTATCCTGCTGACATTGCGAATCGCCAATCGGTGGACGATACCGTACAGCGAATCGAGGCGACACTTGGACCGATTGGCATTTTGATCAATGCAGCTGGTGTGCTGCATACAGGTACAGTGGCATCCCTGAGTGACGAGGAATGGACAAGAACGTTCGATGTTAATACCCACGGTGTATTTTATATGTCACGTGCGGTTGTACGAAATATGGCGAAGCGCCAATCGGGAACGGTGGTTACTGTCGGTTCGAACGCTTCGGGCGTACCTCGAATGCACATGTCGGCTTATGCAGCCTCCAAGGCAGCGTCCACCATGTTTACCAAATGTCTTGCGCTTGAATATGCGGAGCAGCATATCCGCTGCAATATTGTATCTCCAGGGTCGACGGACACCCCCATGCAGCGGGCATTATGGCAGGATGATCATGGCGGGCAGGCCGTCATTGCAGGATCACAGCAGGCGTACCGTCTCGGCATTCCTCTGAACAGGCTGGCTTTGCCATCCGATATCGCGGATGCCGTACTCTTTTTGGCGTCAGACCAGGCGAGACATATTACCATGCATGATTTGTGTGTGGATGGAGGCGCCACACTCGGCGTCTGAATCAAGATAAGGAGATGATGAATATGTCAAAAGCGGGTGCAATCGCAGCCACCTCCGCCTTACACCTTCTGGAACAATATCGAGAGGGGACATCCTTTTTCTGGTCTTCACCGCAGCACACCTTGCTCGCTCAAGGCGAGCAAATGAGGTTTCCTGTCTCCGCTGTTCAGCGGCAGGTGAAATCTGGTTTAACAGAAAACATGGATCATGCCCATGATAACCACGTGGAAGGAGTACATCTTGTTATCGAACAGGTTCGCAATATGATTCGGGAAGCGCAGCAAACGGGCCTACGGAAACCAATTGTGGTTGGAGCGATACCTTTTGATCCGGGTCAGTCCTCTGCCGAGCTGTTCATACCGGAAACGGTGCAATGGGCAGAACCTCCAAGCCATGCTGCAAACGGATCATACGAGAGGCGCCCGGCGGCGGCTGGCTGTGAGATTGAGGAAGTGCCAGGGGCCGAGACGTATCAACGAAGTGTCCATCATGTGCTGATGCAGATGGAGCGGGGAGAGCTCGACAAAGTGGTGTTATCCCGCACACTGCGTGTGGTCTCAGATGATCTCGTGGATACACATCAGCTTCTGCGTAATTTGTTCAGGGATAATGCACACGGGTATACGTTTGCGGTTCCCATAAGGAAAGTTCCCGAAACAAAAAGTACGATAACAACGACGTATCGCGACAATATTGAACTCGATCACCAAGGAACACGTACGTTTATTGGCGCAAGTCCGGAGCTGTTGGTGACTCGAAAAGGTACCATCATACGGGCGAATCCGCTGGCTGGCTCCGCTGCTCGTAGTGATGACCCTGCTGAGGATCGCCGCCGCGCAGAGGCGCTGCTGGCTTCAGCCAAAGATCGGCATGAGCATGCTGTCGTCATTGATGCAGTTGCTGCTGCACTCCGACCTCTTTGCAAACAACTGATCGTTCCGGCAGAGCCCTCCTTGATCCGGACAAGCACGATGTGGCATCTGTCTACCGAGATTCATGGAGAATTGCTGGATAGAGATATTTCGTCACTGGAGGTGGCCTTTGCCCTCCATCCGACCCCGGCTATCTGTGGAACGCCTGTATTAACGGCCAGAGAGGCCATTGGGTCACAGGAAACGTTTGATCGCGGACTGTTCACCGGCATGGTTGGCTGGTGCGACAGCGAGGGCGACGGGGAATGGGCTGTGACCATCCGCTGTGCGGAAGTGAAGGGCAATGAACTTCGATTATTCGCTGGGGCAGGCATCGTAGCGGGCTCCACACCGGAAGCGGAGCTGGCAGAGACCTCTGCCAAATTCAGAACAATGCTGCTTGCCATGGGTCTGGATTCCACCGTACCCCATTTGAAGGAGGAATAAAAAAGATGCTGCCAGGATATCAGGCTTGGCCTGAAGAGTTTGCAGAGTTTTGTCGTCAGGAAGGTTGCTGGGAGGGCATTACATTTGGAGAAATGCTCCGGCAGCGTGCGGCTGTATATGGCAATCGTACTGCCATTATTAGCGGTGGAGAGCAATTCACCTATGCAGAGCTGGACACACGAGTCGACCGATTGGCGGCAGGGTTGTATGCCATGGGAATACGGCAATATGACCGCGTTATAGTGCAGCTGCCGAACATGCCAGCTTTTGTTGAAGTGATCTTTGCCCTGTTCCGTCTGGGAGCACTGCCGGTGTTTGCCCTTCCTTTGCATCGGAAAAGTGAAATCGAGTACTTCGCCCGCTTCTCTGAGGCTGTGGCTTATCTGATCCCGGATCAGGATGGAGGATTTGATTATCGCAAACTTGCAGCAGAAGTTCAGGCAGAGGTGTCCAGCCTTAGACATATCATCGTGGCAGGAGAAGCTGGTGCATTTACTAATCTGGAGGATCTATATATTGATCCCGTTCAGCTGCAGGATGAGCAACCTGTCTCTTCGGATGTAGCCTTCCTTCAGTTGTCTGGTGGAAGCACCGGACTGTCCAAGATGATTCCACGCACCCATGATGACTATATCTACAGTCTGCGGAGAAGCGTGGAGGTCTGCGGCCTCAGTCCGGAAAGTGTATACCTGGCTGTTCTGCCTGCAGCACATAATTACCCTCTAAGTTCACCAGGAATACTAGGCACGCTCTATGCAGGAGGTACGGTTGTGCTGTCACGGGGGTCAAGCCCGGACGAAGCTTTCCCGCTCATCAAGGAGCATCAGGTGACCATCACGGCACTGGTGCCTCCGCTCGCCCTGATCTGGCTGAACGCGGCCGCTGCGAGAGGAACCAAGCTGACATCCCTGCAGGTTCTCCAGGTTGGTGGAGCCAAATTCAGTGCGGAGGTGGCTGGACGCGTCAGACCTGTCCTGGGCTGCACACTACAGCAAGTTTTTGGCATGGCCGAGGGGCTGGTGAACTACACCCGTTTGGATGATCCCGAGCACATCCTGATTAACACACAGGGCAAGCCGATGTCCCCCTACGACGAGGTAAAAATTGTGGATGACGAGGATATTGAAGTGGAGTTGGGGCAATCCGGGCATCTCCTGACCCGTGGCCCCTATACCATTCGTGGTTATTACAAGGCCGAAGAGCACAACGCAAGATCCTTCACCACAGATGGGTTCTATCGTACTGGAGATATTGCGAGCTTAACACCCGAGGGTTACCTCATTGTGGAGGGCCGGGCGAAGGATCAGATCAACCGTGGCGGAGATAAGGTGGCTGCCGAGGAAGTCGAAAACCATCTGCTGGCTCATCCGGGGGTTCATGATGCAGCACTGGTGTCCATGCCGGATGAATATTTAGGCGAGCGCTCCTGTGCGTTTATCGTGCCCAGCGGCGAGACTCCGGCTGCCGCCGAAATCAAGTCCTATCTGCGCAGTCGCGGTCTGGCGAGCTACAAAATCCCGGACCGGGTTGAGTTTGTCCAATCTTTTCCCAAGACGGGTGTCGGCAAGGTTAGCAAAAAGGCACTGCGCGAGATGCTGACGTTGAAGCAGCCCATATAACGATCTTGATGCAGGGCTACGTTAAAACGGTTTGAAATAAATAACGCTGAAAAGAGGGATATGGATGGCACTTCCAGTGATTAAGTCATATGCAATGCCTGCAGAGTCGGAGCTTCCGGTCAATAAGGTAGCGTGGACGCCGGATGCGAAGCGTGCAGTACTACTCATTCACGATATGCAGCAATATTTCGTGGATGCTTTTACGGCTGGTGCATCACCTGTGGTGGAGCTGATTGATCATATTGGACAACTTCGTGCAAAGTGTCATGAACTGGGCATACCTGTGGTGTATTCCGCCCAGCCGGGTGGACAGACACCGGAGCAGCGGGGACTGCAGCTGGACTTCTGGGGAGCGGGCATTAATGGGGGACCTACGCAAAAGCAAATCATTGAACCACTGACACCTGCTCCTCAGGATACGTTTATGACCAAATGGCGATACAGCGCCTTCCAGAAGACGGAACTGCATGAATTGATGCAGGAGCAGGGGCGGGATCAGCTGATCGTATGCGGCATCTATGCTCATATTGGTTGTCTGATGACCTCCTGTGAGGCATTTATGAAGGATATTCAGGCCTTCCTGGTTGCCGACGCGGTAGCTGATTTTTCAGCCGAGAAGCACCGTATGGCACTTACCTATGCGTCGGAGCGCTGCGCAGTGACGCTAACCACCGAGCGATTGCTTGAATCGCTCGATGCCTCTGCTAAAGGAAGCGATTCGATCGGGGCAAGCTTCCCGGAGGCAAGATCACATACTGCTGCAGCGATGGAGTCTTCTGAGACGAGTACTGGTAGCGGTGCTCAGGTGAGACTGGACGCGCTGCGAGTACAGGTGGCTGAATTGCTGCAGGAGCAGCCATCCCTGATCGGGGAGCATGATGACCTCATTGAGATCTGGGGGCTCGATTCTATTCGTATTATGAGCCTGGCGGAGCGTTTTCGAGTGGAAGGAGCAGAGGTAACCTTTGTCGATCTGGCCGAGCAGCCAACGCTAGCCTCGTGGGTGGTGCTGTTGAGTGCACAGCCTCATCGGGTCATGCCGAACGGAGATTACTTTTGAGCGGGGCGGTGAACTTGTCGCAGCGTCGGAATGGAACGTGGCCCATGTCGGCTGCGCAGTCCGGGATCTGGTTTGCTCATCAGCTGAATCCGGACAACCCCATGTACAACACAGGTGAATACGTGGTTATTCATGGGCCTGTTGATGTACAACAGTTTGAACAGAGTGTTCGTCAAACCGTCTCGGAGGCCGAAACCTTAAACATGGTTTATGGTGAAAATGAACACGGCCCTTACCAAACCCTCAACCAGGAGGGCGATCATTGGACGTTTCATGTACTGGATGTTCGCGGCGAACAGGATCCCCATGCGGCGGCTATGGCCTGGATGCACCGGGATCTCGCCAGCCCCGTCAATCTTGCAGCTGGACCGGTATTTACAGAAGCCCTGTTCCAAGTGAGTGAAGGGCGATACTACTGGTACCAGCGCGTGCATCATATTGCAATTGACGGATACGGCGTATCGCTAATTACCCGTAGAGTAGCAAGTCTGTATACTGCCAGGGTTAATGGTGGATCAGCTGAGAGTATCTTGGAAACACAAGCATTTGGACCGCTGTCCTCTGTCATTCAGGAGGATGAGGCTTATCATGCATCTGCTGCAAGGGAGCAGGATCGAACGTTTTGGCTGGAGCGATATGCTGATGAACCGGACGTCGTAAGTTTGGGTGAAAAGGCATCCCGGACAGCGGATCATTTCCTGCGGGAGAGGTTTGAACTAACACAGTTCGATCGGGATCGCCTTCAGGATGCGGCCGCCCGGTACGGGGTAACCTGGCCTGATCTGTTTATTGCAGCAGCAGCCATTTATGTGCATCGGATCACCGGCACGCAAGATGTGATACTGGCTTTGCCTGTCATGTGCAGGCTGGGATCGACAGCCTTGCGTGTGCCAGGCATGGTTATGAACGTGCTCCCGCTGCGCTTGAAAGTTGAGTCTGATATGCGTATATCTGCCCTGGCCGAACAGATTGTGCGGGAGATCCGTGCCGTTCGCAAGCATCAACGTTACCGGCACCAGGATCTGCGGCGTGATCTGAAGCTGCTGGGGGAGAATCGCCGACTATTCGGGCCGATGATCAATGTCATGCCATTCCATCATGAGCTGAATTTCGCGGGTCAGCGCGGGATGATTCATAACTTGTCTACGGGTCCGGTCGATGACCTGTCCATCCATGTCGTGGACCAAGGGCACGGTCATGGACTTCGGATTGACTTTGATGCCAATCCTTCCGTCTACAGCGAATCGGATCTGCTGAGTCATCGGCTTCGTTATATGCAGCTGCTGAATGCAATGATGCAGGAAGGAATCGAAGAGCAGTACGTAGGTCAAATGGAAGTGCTGTTACCTGAAGAACGAGACCAGGTCCTGAACGTGTGGAATCAGACACAGCACAAGGCTCCTGAGCGGAACTCGGCAGCCATGTTCGAACAGCAGGTTCGGCGCACCCCATCTGCCATGGCTGCAACGTTTGAAGCTGAATCTCTGACCTATGCCGAGCTTAACGAGCGTTCAAACCGTCTGGCTCACGAGCTGATCCAGCATTATAAAGTGGGACCAGAGCAGATCGTAGCCATTGCTATGCCGCGATCTCTGGAGGTCGTGGTTGCCATTCTGGCTGTTCATAAGACGGGAGCAGCTTACCTTCCGCTGGACCCGGATTACCCTGAAGAGAGACTAACCTACATGCTAGAGGATGCCAGACCGGCATGTCTGATTACGGTGAAGCATAATCTGTCCCATTTGCAGCACATGTCCGATGTCCCCATGTTGGCCTTGGATGAACCGAAGGTTGCGGTGAGAATAGGCCGTCAGTCCGGGAGCAATCCCGAACCAGAGGATCTCACAAAAGCTGCCTCGCAGCTGAATCCCTCTTATATCATCTATACCTCCGGATCTACCGGTAAACCGAAGGGGGTTGCCGTTACCCATCTGGGCCTGTCCAATCTGCTGGAAGACATGAAGCTGCGACTGAAGGTCGGGCCGCAGGATCGCTGGTTATCGGTCACGACAATTGCTTTTGACATTTCTGTTCTTGAGGTATTTCTGCCGCTTACGACCGGAGCAAGGCTGGATATAGCTCGCAAAGAAACCATTCTTGATCCGGTGGCTCTGGCCGCACAGATGAGACGGCAGGGGACAACGATTATGCAAGCCACACCAACGTTGTGGCAGTCTCTGGTGACCAGCAAGCCTGGGACATTTGACGGTCTGACGGTCATTACCGGTGGTGAAGCCCTCTCTGAGGAACTGAAGCTTTCCTTGCAGGCGATGGGATGTCACGTTCATAACCAGTATGGACCGACGGAGACCACGATTTATTCAACGGCTGCTGCCATGGTGGCTGAATCAACGGGTAAGCCCTCTATTGGCGGACCGGTTCGAAACACGCAGCTTTACGTATTGGATGGGAGTCTGAATCCAGTCCCTCCGGGTGTTGTCGGAGAATTATATATTGCGGGAGATGGGCTGGCAAGAGGCTATCTGGGAAGACCTGACCTGACCGCCGAGCGGTTTGTTGCAAATCCCTTCGGACAAGCAGGCAGCCGCATGTATCGTACAGGAGACTTGGCGAAGTGGCTGCCTGACGGGTCGATTGACTATTTGGGCAGGGCAGACCACCAGATCAAAATCAGAGGATTCCGTATCGAATTGGGTGAGATTGAATCCGTCATTTCTAGATATCCGGGCGTAGCCCAGGTTACGGTTATGGCACGCGAGGACCAACCTGGGAATCCGCGTCTGGCTGCATATGTGGTTGCAACCACTGAATACTCTTCAGGTCTGGATCTGTCGCTGCTTCGGGCACATGTGGCGGATGAACTGCCGGATTACATGGTGCCAGCTGCCTTCATGAACCTTGACGAAATGCCGCTGACTCCCAATAAAAAAATCGATCGCAAGCAGCTGCCTGTCCCTTCAATATTGTCCCATGCCAGCGGACGTGAGGCCAGAACCCCTCAGGAGGAGATGCTGTGCAGTTTATTCGCTGAGATTCTGGGTGTTGCTCGTGTGGGGATCGATGATGATTTCTTCGAACTTGGTGGTCATTCCCTGCTTGCAGGCCGTATCACAGCCCGGATTCGGGATGTGTTTGGCGTAGAGCTGAACATTGGCAGTGTATTCGAGTCACCAACGGCAGCAGGCCTCGCCAAGAGATTGGATCAGGTGGGTTCAGTCAGACCAGTAATAGAGCCTGCTGCTCGTCAAGGTGAAATTCCTCTCTCCTTTGCTCAGCGGCGGCTCTGGTTCCTGTATTGTTTGGAAGGACCGAGTCCTACGTACAATATTCCGCTTGTGGTGCGGTTAACCGGCAAACTTGATATACCTGCGCTTCAAGCCGCCGTTCAAGACATTGTTGATCGCCATGAGACGTTGAGAACGTTATATCCGCCAGAGCTTGGTTCTGCAAGCCAGACCATTCTGGATGCTGAAGAGTTTCGTGTGAACTTACATGTAAGATACGCTGCAGTGGATGAACTGGCGGAACTTCTGACCGAAGCTTCCCGGCACAGCTTCAAGCTCTCAAGCGAGCCGGGTATCCGTACGGAGCTGTTTACATCCGGTCCGGATGAACATGTTCTCTTGTTACTGCTTCATCATATAGCTGGAGACGGTTGGTCCCTGTCGCCTTTGATGCGGGACTTGTCCCAAGCATACAGGGCACGTGTTCAGGGGGCGGCGCCTTCCTGGGAACCACTGCGCGTTCAATATGCCGATTACGCGGTGTGGCAGGATCGACTGCTTGGAGATGAAGGGCAGCCGGACAGCCTGATTGCAAGGGAGCTGGAGTTCTGGAGCCGTCAACTGGAAGGCTTGCCGGAACAAGTGTCGTTTCCAGCCGATTATCCGCGTCCGGTGGTCTCCAGCTACCAGGGCGGAACGGTCCCTTTTACCATTAGTCAGAAACTGCATGAACAGCTATTGGCTGTGGCGCGAGAAAACAAGGTCAGTCTCTTCATGGTTTTGCATGCCGTATTGTCGGTACTGCTTACACGCATGGGAGCGGGTACGGATATTGCGATTGGGACCCCGATTGCCGGCAGGATCGACGATGCACTGGACGAAGTGGTGGGCATGTTCATCAATACCCTTGTGCTGCGTACAGACACTTCCGGAGATCCGACATTCCGTGAACTGCTGGCACGTGTGCGAGAAGTGGATCTGGCTGCTTACGAACATCAGGATCTGCCTTTTGAGCGTTTGGTTGAAGTGCTGAATCCGTCCAGGTCCCGCTCCAAGCATCCACTCTTTCAGGTGATGCTGGTCCTGCAAAATACGCCAGACGTTCAGCTCGATCTGCCAGGTGTGGTATCCCAAACGAGTATGCAGAGCGTGGGTTCATCCAAATTCGACCTGACTGTGGAGCTCACGGAACAGCGTGAACACAATGGCTCACCAGCGGGAATCGAAGGTGTGCTGGAGTACAGTACGGATCTTTTCCGGGAATCAACGGCAGCAGAGCTTGTGGTCCGATTAATCCAGGTGCTGGAGGATGCGGTCCAGCAGACAGATGGGCACATTAGCTGCTTTAACGTGGTAACTCCCAAGGAACGTGCCCTCCTGGAACAGCAGTGTTTGGCCGCAGTGGATGAAGCTTCTTCACCTGGAATGACCATTGTTGAACGCTTTGAAATTCAGGCAGCGGCTACCCCGGAGGCACCAGCTGTGAGCTTGGGAGACATGGTCATTAACTATCAAGAGCTCAATGCAAGTGCCAACAGGCTCGCAAGATTGTTGATTGCAGAAGGTGTGGGCCCAGAACAGATGGTTGCTCTTGCACTGCCACGTTCCACTGAGATGGTGGTCGGCATTCTGGCTGTGTTAAAAGCAGGGGCTGCCTATCTTCCACTTGATCCGAATTATCCTTCGGATCGATTGACGCATATGCTGACAGACGCAGCTCCGGGCGTGATGATTACCAATGAGGAAGTAGCGTTCCAGCTGCCTCAGACCGAATCCGTACAACGGTTAAACCTGGACGATCCACAAACCATTCAGCGGCTGTCTGCTCAGGATGAACGAAATCCGGCAGATGGTGAACGCAATGGACGCGTGTCTCATCTCAGTCCGGCTTATATGATCTATACCTCGGGTTCCACAGGCAAACCCAAGGGAGTGGTTATTCCCCATGCCAATGTAATCCGGTTATTTGAGGCTACACAGCACTGGTACCAATTTAATGCGAGTGATGTATGGACGTTATTCCATTCTTATGCCTTTGACTTCTCGGTCTGGGAGATCTGGGGACCACTGCTGCACGGGGGTCGGCTGGTCGTTGTGCCGCATGAGATTAGTCGCTCTCCAGGTGCCTTCCTGCAGCTGCTTGCCGAGCAAGAGGTAACGGTGTTAAATCAGACGCCGTCAGCATTCTACCAGCTGATGCAGGCAGATCGGGAGCATCCAGAGTGGGGGCAGAAGCTTGGACTCCGCTACGTGATCTTTGGAGGAGAGGCACTTGAACTCGGTCGGTTGGAAGATTGGTATGAACGCCATCCAGATGATGCACCCAAACTGATTAATATGTATGGCATTACGGAGACCACCGTGCATGTCAGCTATCAGGAACTGCATGCTGGCAGTGCCGCAGAAGGAGCAAGCAGCTGGATCGGCTGTGCCATTCCGGATCTGCGGGTATACGTATTGGATGATCATCTCCAGCCTGTTCCTGCAGGTGTGACAGGTGAGATGTATGTGGCTGGAGCAGGCCTTGCCCGCGGGTATTGGGGCAGACCGGATCTTACGGCAGAGCGTTTCGTCGCAGATCCATACGGTCCAGCAGGAACACGCATGTACCGCACGGGAGATTTGGCGAAAAGACTTCATGATGGGTCGCTTGATTACTTGGGCCGGGCGGATCAGCAGGTGAAAATACGCGGTTTCCGCATCGAGCTTGGCGAGATCGAAGCGGTGCTGGCCAGACATCCCGAGGTTGCACAAGCTGCGGTCATCGTGCGCGAAGACCAGCCGGGAGACAAACGCCTCGTGGCGTATATTGTGCCAAACTCGAAGATGGGTTCTGGACCAGAATCGGCTATGCTTCGTCGTCATGCTTCAGCAAGTCTGCCTGATTACATGGTTCCGTCAGCGGTGGTCACCATGGAGGCTATACCACTCACGGCCAACGGCAAGCTGGACCGCAAAGCTTTGCCTGTACCGGAAATGCAGCTGACTTCCGGTGGCCGGGCACCTCGTAATCCGCAAGAGCAGATTTTGTGTGATCTGTTTGCCGAAGTGCTGGGATTGCGAAGTGTCAGTATCGATGATGGGTTCTTTGACCTTGGTGGACATTCCCTGCTCGCTGTTCGTTTGATAAGCCGAATCCGGGAGGCCATGGGCAAGGAACCGGGGATTGGCATTTTGTTTGAAACGGCAACGGTTGCCGGACTGGCCGAACGGCTTAAAATGGATTCGGATACAGGTACAGGTTCGCTGCAAGTGCTGCTGCCTCTCCGGACTCACGGAGCCCACCTCCCGCTGTTCTGTGTTCATCCTGCCGGAGGATTAAGCTGGTGTTATGCCGGGTTGATGAAGCATCTGGGTATGGAATACCCGATTTATGGATTACAGGCTCGCGGCATTGCCCAGTACGAGGATCTTCCGGCTAAGCTGGAGGATATGACAGCAGATTATATCCGTCATATTCGCTCGGTACAGCCTGAGGGACCTTACCGATTGCTGGGCTGGTCTCTTGGAGGCAATGTAGCTCAGGCCATGGCTGTACAGCTTCAGTCGGAAGGGGAAGAGGTAGAGTTTCTTGCCATGCTGGACGCTTATCCGAGTCACTATCTTCCGATTCGCGGGGAACCGGATGAGGAAGAGGCGCTGACCGCCTTGCTTGCCCTTGGTGGATATGATCCGGACAGTATTGGGGAAGGTCCGCTGGATATGGCTGCAGCCATGCGTATTCTGCGAAGTGAAGGAAGTGCGCTGGCCAGTCTGGATGAGGAGACGATCATGAAATTGCGGAAAACGTATGAAAATTCTGTCCGAATTCTGGGGGCGTACACGCCTTCCTGGTTCGAAGGGGATCTGATTTTCTTCCGTTCTACCGTCATTCCGGACTGGTTTGACCCCATTGAACCAGAGATGTGGAATGCCTATATTGGAGGCCAAATGGAAAGGCATGATATTGCCTGCCGCCACAAGGATCTCTGCCAGCCTGGACCACTGGCTGAAATATGCCGGACGCTGATGGCCAAGCTGGAGATGCTGAACCAGCGCCAAGTTCATCTTAAATAGGAGGATAAGCCGATGAGCAACCCTTTTGAACAGGAAGACAGCAATTATCTGGTATTAATGAATGAGGAAGGGCAGTATTCGCTCTGGCCTGCATCCATTCCAGTCCCTGCAGGCTGGACCCAGATGCTGGGCAAGGCAAAACGCCGGGTGTGTCTTGATTACATTGCGGAGAAGTGGACGGACCTGAAGCCACTAAGCCTCTGTGATGAAACGGGGATGCCCGGTGTGGTTCAAGAGGCTGGCGGATGAGACTCCGGATGCATCCCAAGGCCATGGTCAGTATAAATAAATATCAAAAATCCCTGGCTAATTTGCCAGGGATTTTGGTGTTTCTACATGTTACTATTTACTATCTACAAGCTGAATCTAGAAAAAAGGTATTGCTAAGCTTCTTTTAAAGGATAGATCAGGCTGCTGGGGCAACAATTTGAGTTCTCTCAAGAACGGCTTGAGATTCAGCATTTGCTGGGCGGTAGCCTTTTTCGAGCAATTCCTTGATATAAATTTTGTTGTAGACGAACGAGAATACGATTCCGCTAACCCAAGCTCAGATACCAAAAGTGAAGGCTCCGATCGCTGCAGCGATTAAAAACATAATAACAGCCCATTTCAAATCACCCCGGAACAGAGCAGGGAGAAATCCGAAAAAGAATGTTGTCCAGCTGAAACCAACTTTGACATTTTTGGTTACACCGGCACTGTTTTACAAAAAGATATGCATTTGTCCACTTCCTTCTAAAATAATGAATCGGAGAGAGAATCGGGGATCGACAAAAGTATGTAAGTTATAATCTAGTTATAAAAGCCTGATCTGTTTTTCCTATTTCTCATCCAAGTGGTTCTATAGTACCATTAATTGGACAAGATGTAATCATTTTTTTTGAAAATTTATGGGTTAAAAGGTGAAAATAAAAAAAGAAGGAAGGAATGAAAATTCCCTCCTTCACAATATGAATGAAGATAACTCCTCAATCGTAATCACATCAGGCTGGGTTGGCAGTTCCATTGCTGCGGAACCAGTGGCTGCCAGCATATGTCCCTCATCCAGACGCTGGCTGAGGAATTGATACGTCGGTGCTTCGGGACAATACCAGAGTCCGTCCATGCCACGCCGCATGGAAAAGGAGTCTAGCGGCATGGATAACCCCATACCGATGGCCTTGATATAACTTTCTTTCATCGTCCACAGCCGATAAAAGGTTTCCAGCTGCTGTTCTGCGGGCTCTGCTGCCAGCATCCGGCTCTCCAACGGAGAGAAGAAACGTTCGGCAATCTTCATGTCGATGGGGGATATTTTCTCTACATCCACACCGAGTGGAGCGTGACCTCCTGAAATGACGGCAACCCAATCACCGGAATGGGATACATTGAAAGGCAGTTCAGGATGGCTGATAAGTGAAGGCTTACCGTATGTATTGCGGATAAAGACAAGCTCGCCTGGTCTCGCACCAGTCCATTTGCCCAATGTCACACGAGCCAGCGCCTCCCCAAGCACTGAACGATAGGCATCGGCCTGATGGACAAAACGTGCCGCTTGCTGCCGCCGCTCAGCCGAGACGAGCGCGAGGAGCGAATGCCAAACTTCATTGGGGATTTCTGCAGGAATGCGCAGAACTTGAATGTTTATCATGATTTATCACCTGACGAGATATTCGGCATGTTCAGCAGAATTCCCTTTATATTCCTTCGTTCTCCAAGCGAGTTATCGCCTGCTTTTACACCTGCTTAGTTCTTTTCCACTCCTCATGTCCAGCTCGAATGCGTTCCCACATCTCCACGCGCTCCAGTTCACTGTAGCGTACTAACGGTTCATGAAAGACTTCGTCCAACAACTCTCTCCAATCGGTATAGCTCTGTATTTCGGTTTTATGAATGCCTTTAGCAGTATGGGTTCGCAGCATGCATCCACGCAGCTCGTTGCTGGCTACAGCATTCCGCTGGCGAAGCAGGAAAACATTATGCCAGGGCGATTCGGCCGATTGACTGTAGAAGTGATGTTTGGGGATAAACTCATCCAGGGTAAGAAGCACCTCTGGAGCATAGTCTACGCCCTCACTGGGTCCATGAGGTTCGTATTCAAGTCGCCATCCCTCAAAAGCAACGCTGGATGAGGTTAAGTTGTAGGTGAAAGGAGCCTCTCCATAAACCTCATAACGAAGTGGCAGAGGCTCGAAGGGCATGCCACCCAGGCCAACATCGACGATCCAGCGTTCGGTCTCAGGTCCAGCTTCAGGTAGGAGTACGGACAGCCCAAGATGGAACGAATTCACACGTGGCTGCTCTCCATGGGGCTGCACTCCCGCGCGATGCCACTGTACTTCATAGCCGAGAGAACGAAGCAGGATGCTAAATGCGCCATTGAGATGGAAGCAGTACCCGCTGCGTCCTTGCAGGACAAGTTGGACTGAATTGGCAAGATCGATTGCCTCCGGGCGTCCTGTAAAAATATCTATCGTTTGCCATGAAAGGTATTGTACATGTGCACGATGGAGTTCTGACAAAAATTCCAATGTTGCCGGTTTAATATCATCAATGTAGATCCGTTTCAGATAGGACTTCAGTTCTGAATCTGTCAATGTGTTCAAGCGGAATCACCTCAAATCGGTTAGTCGGCCATTCTTAAAGGAAGCAAAAGGCCATGATTTTATTGTAGGAGTGAACAGTTAAAATGGATACTCAGGTTTACTCGGATTGTACCGGTACAATTGAGACAGCATATATGTTTAGTCGAGGATGAAATTCTTTTTCGGGGGTATGTTAACCGTTTGGAGTGGATATAGGTTAGAATATAGATAGAAAGCAGGATTAGGAGATGGAAAAATGGCTAATGATGAAGTAATTTTGACACAGGAAGGCTTGGAAAAGCTGGAGGACGAACTGAGGGAATTGAAGACGGTGAAGCGTAAAGAGTTGGCCGAGCGTCTGAAGCTTGCGATCAGTTACGGTGACCTGAAGGAAAATAGTGAGTATCATTCAGCCAAAGATGATCAGGCATTTATGGAAACCCGCATTTTGATTCTGGAGAAGATGCTGACCAAGGCAAGAGTGATTAGTTCGGATAATATCGACTCCAACAAGGTGAGCATTGGCTCAATCGTGCTGCTGAATGATATTGAATTTGCAGAAAAGATTGAATATCAACTGGTTGGTCCAGCCGAAGCCGATGTGGCAAATAACAAAATTTCCTACGAAAGCCCACTCGGCAAGGAGATTATGGGCAAAGAAGTAGGCAGCGTCATTCATGTTAATGCACCGATGGGTGTTATCAAATATGAGTTGCTTGAGATCAGATCGAACTAACAACTGATCAAATAAGGATTACGTTGCTGCCATGTGAATGGCGGGCGCAATCCTTTTTTTGTGCCCAAAAACAGTCATTTAAAAGGTTATCGGAAGTCTTCATGATGTGTAATATAATGCAAGGGGTTGGAGTGTATGAATTTATCCCATACTGATAAGTAGGGAAATATGTAATAAAAATAAGCTCTCTCTCGAATGTAAATAAATAACATTTCGATAAATTTCGATTTTCGAATGACCTGACACGAGGAGTGTTATATAATTACGGGAAAACTTTAAAGTGATGGAGTAGATACGATGAATTTTAGTAAGTCAAACCTGGAGCAAGACAATACTGGCAAAGGTGAGCGCTTCTCACGCGCCGGGTTTATCCTAGCCGCGATCGGTAGTTCGGTTGGTCTGGGCAACATGTGGAAATTCCCTTATATTACGGGGGAAAATGGGGGAGCTGCGTTTTTCCTGCTCTTCATCGTCTGTCTATTGCTTATTGGTCTGCCCGTTCTGCTTGCAGAGCTTGCCATCGGACGCAGTGGCAGAGGCAGCGCCGCTACGGCATTTATCAAGGCTGGTGGACATAAGGGCTGGCTTGCGGCAGGTTTACTGCAAGTACTGACACCGTTTATCATCCTTTCCTTCTACGTTATTATTGCAGGGTGGACGCTGCACTATGCTGTGACCACGTTTAGCGGTAGGTTGTTCGACAATCCGGATTATGCCGGGCAGTTTGGTTCCTTTGTAGGCGGATATCTGCCGATCATGTGGCAACTGCTTGCAGTATTGATTACGGGCTGGATCGTAGCCAAAGGGGTTTCCAACGGGATCGAGAAATTCAACAAGGTGCTGATCCCAGCCATGCTGGTTCTGCTCATTATCCTGATGATTCGGGCAGTGACTCTACCTGGAGCTGGTGCGGGAGTTTCCTTTTTCCTGAATCCCGATTTCTCGCAGCTCACGACTGAATCAGCGCTGGTAGCGCTTGGACATGCCTTTTTCTCCCTGTCGCTCGGAATGGGTATCCTGGTGACTTATGGTTCCTATGTAGATAAAAATCAATCGCTGGGTGCGGCAACTGTCGCTGTAGGCGCGGGTGACCTGATCTATGCATTTATTGCTGGTCTGATCATCTTTCCAACAACATTTTCGTTTGGTATTGCACCGGACCAAGGGCCTTCGCTTATTTTCGTAGCTCTTCCAGCTGCGTTCTCGGCTATGCCGCTCGGGTTCCTGTTTGGTGGACTATTCTTCATCCTGCTGGCAATCGCAGCACTGACCTCAGCCGTATCCTTGCTTGAAGTTCCGGTGAAATACTTCATGGAACGGTTGTCCTGGAGCAGAAACCGTGCCGTATGGGTGATCTCACTGGCTGTTTTCATCGTTGGCTTGCCTTCCGTACTGTCGCTGGGCTTGCTGCCTGAATGGACCATTGGTTCGAAGAGTGTGTTCGACTGGATGGATTTTGTAGCGTCCAACATTCTGCTGCCAATCGGCGGATTGCTTGTGACGATCTTTGCGGGTTACTTCTGGAAAAAGGCTGCAGAGGCTTCAGGTCTGAATGCAGGCTGGTTCCGGATTTGGTTGTTCATGCTGCGTTATGTGGCACCCATTCTCGTCGTTCTTGTGCTGCTGCACACATCCGGTATCATTCACTTCTAATCGTGAAGACCGGGTAAGGGGAAACGATGTGCATTGTGCAGATTTGCCATAGCTAAAACCTCTTGGAAGAAATGCAAAAGCCCTTGTGTTCCCTCGATAATTTTGGGACAATACAGAGTAGAGGTTTTTTGGTAGGACCGATAAGCCATATGCTTTTTGCGAAAAGAGGACTATACAATGAACAAATCATCCATTTATGGATTAACATTAGAGCAGCTTCGTTCCTGGTTACCGGAGCATGGGCAGAAGAAATCCCGTGCTTCCCGGATCTGGGAATGGTTATATCAAGAGCGCGTACATGATTTTCCCGAGATGAACGATGTGCGTCAGGAATGTCTGGATGTTCTCTCCGAACACTTCACGATGAACTCGATGAGTGAACACGTGAAGCAGGAGTCGGCAGACGGTACGGTGAAGTTTCTGCTGCGGATGCAGGACGGCAACCTGATTGAGACGGTATTGATGCGTCAAAAATACGGTCTTACCGTCTGTGTAACGACCCAAGTGGGCTGTAATATTGGCTGCAGCTTCTGCGCGAGCGGATTGATTAAGAAAAGCCGTGACCTGTCCGCAGGAGAGATTGTGGAACAGATCATGCATGTACAGCGGCACCTGGATGCAGCGGGTCAAGGCGAGCGGGTAACCAACGTTGTCGTGATGGGGATTGGTGAACCGTTTGATAATTTCGAGAACATGAGTAATTTCATCGAAGTGATCAAGGATCGTAAGGGGCTGGCCCTTGCTGCCAAGCGTATCACCGTATCCACAAGTGGACTGCCTGACAAGATTAAGGAATTTGCAGACAGCAGTTTGCAGGTTAATCTGGCAATCTCCTTGCATGCGCCGAATAACGAACTGCGTACACACATCATGAAGATCAACCGGGCCTTCCCGATTGAACAGCTGATGGATGCAGTGGATTATTATTTGGCTACCACGAACAAACGCATCATGTTTGAATATATTTTGCTTCGGGATGTTAACGATCAACGGGAGCATGCAGCCGAGCTGGCTGAACTGTTGTCCAGCCGTAAGAGCATGGTTAGCGTCAATCTGATTCCATACAATCCGGTTGATGAGCATAGTCAGTATCAGCGGAGTACGGAAGAATCGATTCTGGGCTTCTATGACACACTTAAGAAAAATAACATCAACTCCACGGTACGTATGGAACACGGTACCGACATCGATGCTGCCTGCGGTCAACTGCGCAGTAAACAGATGAAAAATAATGCCGCTGAATCACAGCCAGACCGCCTGGCTATGGGGTAACTCCCCTTGAGATGATTGGTGCGGCATCGTAATAGTGCACGTAGGCAAAACGCCTCCGTATCTCACTGAAAAAGTGAGTACAGAGGCGTTTTTTAATATCTATTTGAGCTGTTTGGTCATTAACAGATGGGGAATGCCATCCTCCATAAACACATCGGAGGCTGCGGCATATCCAAGACGTTCATAGAACCCGGAAGCTTGAACCTGCGCATGCAGCTTGGCCTTCTTCAGCCCTTGATCCAGAGCCATTTGCTCGAGTTTATCGATCAGCACACGGCCGAGGCCATGTTTGCGGTAATCCATCATCACACAGATCCGTTCCAGCTTGGCGACATTCTCCACAATACGCAATCTGGAGGAAGCGGCAGGTACGCCATCCACGTAGAGGAGAATATGACGGGCTTCAGTGCCTAGCGCATCATAGGCGTCGAATTCATCTTCGGCAGGAACCCCTTGCTCTTCCACAAAGATCGCGGTTCGAATGGTGAAGCAGGCATCGAGCAGTTCCTGATTATCAACTTCTACAATAGTGGTATTCATGAATGTTTCTCCTTTGGCCGATAGTAATGTCATTCTGGCATGGTAAACTGGTACAAAAGCAAATAAGATCCTCAAAAGAAGCAAAATTTCATCGTTCACTTTTAAGATGAGTTAATTTTAGTTATATCACTAATTATGTTGCGAATGCAACAAAATGATAAGAGGGTGTGCGTACAATGATTGAGAAAAAAGAAGTGCTGCGCGAGATCGGCATGATCGCACGTTGTTTGGATTCCATCAGCAATGTTGAATTTCAACATTTGAACCTCTCTCGTGGACAGTATTTGTATCTGTATCGCATATGCGAAAACCCTGGCATCATTCCTAACCAGCTGGCTGAGATGATCAAAGTGGACCGTACCACGGCAGCCAGAGCGATCAGCAAGTTGGAAGCAGACGGGTTTATCGTCAAGAAGTCAGCATTGGGTAATAAAAAGAACAAGCAATTATATCCAACAGAGGCCGGACTGGATGCCTGGGCTTTTATTCAAAAAGAGGGAGTGCATTCTGACCAGGTAACCCTGGAAGGACTGACAGAGGAAGAGATTGAGCTGGCGGTCGGCCTTCTGCGGCGGATGCGCCATAATATCGAAGTCGATTGGAAGTTTGTCAAAAAAGGCGGCCGCCGGGCCTACATGAACGAGTCCGAATGAGCAGAGCCCCTATCCTTGATCCTTACATCCCAGACCATAGCCGAGTTTATTTCAAGGAAAAGAATCAACATTCCACAGGATTAATCGCACAGGAGGCAATCATGAAGAGCATCAAGCGTAGAAGACTGACGTGGCTGGTGGCACTATCCGTTATTGCAGTCAGTATTATTGCCTTGTCATTTCTGTACATGAAGGAGAGGTTTGTGATGAACGAGGTGTCCCCGACGGCGGCATTTGTCCAGAACCATATGACCAATCCGAATGGCACGCTTGCTTCCTATTTGCAGGATGCTGCTTCAGAGCAGGCAGACATTGTTGCCGGCAGGGAGGCATTGTCGGAATCACTGGGTTTGTGGATGCAATATGCGGTGGCCAAGAACGATCAGTCATTGTTTGAACAGAGCTACGAACTGCTGACGACTTATTTTCTAATGCCTCAAAAGTATATTGCCTGGAAACTGGACAAGGAAGGCAAGTCCCACGTAACGACGAATGCACTTGGTGATGATTTTCGAATTATAGACGCCTTATTGAAGGCTGCGAATCAATGGGAACAGGGCAGAGATGCGAAGTTGACCACGGCTGCCGAGATCTCCCGTACCTTGAGCCAATCCGTACAGAATGAAGGATACTTTGTCGATTTTCATGACTTTGCAGGAGGGTATTCCCCGGATACGTTGAGCTTGGTATATGTGGACTTGCCGGCACTCGAGCAAATGGAAAAGCACGAGATGCTGCAGCCTGGGACATACGCCAAGTATGAGCATTTGCTTCAAAACATGCCGGGTGACGGAGTGTTTTATCCCAAAACATTCAACGTTGTAACCAAGGAGTATACATATGATGACAAAGTAAACCTGATCGATCAGCTCATCGTAGCGAATCACCTTGCCCAGACCAGTCGGAAACCGGACAAGCTGATTTCTTTTTTGAAAAAGGAATTCAAAGACCGTCATCAGCTGCCCGGACAGTATGTTCGTAACAATCGTACACCTGCGGTAAACTATGAATCGCCTTCCGTATATGGACTCGCCATCTTGCTTGCCGTGCGCACCGGTGATCCAAAATGGGCCAAACAGCTGTATAACCATATGATTACGATGCGTGGTCAGGATGTGGCTTATCCGGGAGGATATGTGTTTGATGGAAACACCCATATGTTTGATAATCTGTTCCCTTTGCTAGGAGAAACTGAATTACAGAAGTTCCTTAAAAAGTAATAGATTTGTATTCTTATTTGGGTATAGATATGGTAGGATACCATTGTCTAATGATGTCATAAATTGGCGGATTACGAAAAGACATAATTTAAACCATCGGAGAGAAGGAAACTATGAGAAACAAAGCACCTATCCAACGTATCGCATGGGGATATGCCAGTCTGATTGGATTAGCTGTTATTCAGCAGCTCGTCATTTATCTCAAAATCTACATGAATCAGAGTTTTACCACGCTTGATGTCATATTCAGCATTGTGTCGCTTGGCGCGCTGGTCCTTGGTTTTGTGATACCTGTCGGAGTGTCTGTTGTTGCCGGGTTTGTATACCTGGTTTCTTATTTTGTATGGCTTGTGACCTACGCGAACGTGGATGTACTGACGTTCTCATGGTGGCTGCTGATTCCGGCCAATGTGGCAGTTGCTGCCTTTATTAAAGCCAGTCTGGTTCGAAGCGCACGTGTGATGGAGCGGCTGCAGGAACTGCAGGACCGCAATCCGGAGCTGGATCTGGACACCACCCTCGGCAATAAGGAGGCCCTTGCAGATACGGTTATCAAGCAGAGTAACCTGGCAAGAAGATACTCGGAGCAATATGGGTTCAGCATGGCTATGTTCAAGATTGAATTTCTGCCGCTGGTCCTTGAATCACTCGGATCCGTTCGGTATGCACAGTTCCTGCTTGAACTGTCGAACACCATTCAGAAGCAAATTCGGTTCGAAGATTATAAATTTTTTGTAGACCGGGGACGGTTCGTCATTCTCTGTCCGATGACCAATGTGGAATATTTGCCTGTGCTTACAGCACGGATCAAAAAGACCATGATGGATCTGCAATTTATCGATAAAAAGGGAAACGAGCTGCAGACGGTTATTCGCTCCGGGGCACTTGTTTTTCAAAAGGAACAGTTCAGTAAGTATGAGGATATCGATGCTGTAATTGCTGCGCTCGAACGGAATACAGAGACAGATCTCATTGGAGAATACATCTAGATGCAGGAGGAGGCATAGTCCGGTGAATTATTTAACTTGGTTTATCCCGATCTGCATTGCCGTTAGCTGCATATTTGCAGTGTTTACGATTCTCTTGACGATTGCGACCCTACGATTCCGATCCAGAGTCAATCGGAAGTATGATCGGAGGAAGCTAAGTGGCTGACTTTTTATTGCTACTATCCATATTTAGTATCTGGATTGCCGTTTTTGAGTCTATTGTTATCATGGCTGGTGCTGTTCGGTTTATTCATAGACAGGAACAGCAGGGAATTCAGATTCCTGAAAATATGGATCATTACCCGACGGTGACTGTCATGGTGCCTGCTCATAATGAAGGCTTGGTTATTGTAGCTACAGTGGAGCATATTTTACGCTTAAATTATCCTGAGGATAAGGTTCAAGTCATTGTCATTGCGGATAACTGTACAGATGATACGGCAGAGAAGCTTCATGCGTTTCTTGGAAAAACCAGTTACGCCCATCGTAATGTGACTGTAATGGAACGTAAAGGTACGGGCGGTAAGTCTGGGGCATTGAATGATGGTTTGGAAATGGCTACGGGGGAGTGGATCTGTATATTTGATGCAGATGCAGCTCCTGAACGAAACTCTCTTATGTTTTTGGCTCAGAAGTCTTTGGAGAATCCGGAGCAATATGGTGTTGTTTTCGGAAGAAATAAGGCACGGAACCGAGGACAAAATTTCCTGTCCAAATGTATCAATTTAGAGATTATCACTTCACAGCGTGTTTACCACACGGGCCTATGGGAACTGTTCAAGCTGGGTTCCATCCCTGGAACCAATTATATTATTAAAACGGCATTAATTCGTGATATTGGCGGTTGGGACGTTACAGCCATCACCGAGGATACAGCGTTATCGTTTGAAATTTTAAATCGGGGGCAATTCGTAGCTCTTGCCCCGCAAGCAGAAGCTTATCAGCAAGAACCTGAGAAGCTCAGTGTATATATGAAACAGCGTGAACGGTGGGCGAAAGGAAACTATCAGGTTGTGTTGGATAATATTCATAACCTGTTTAACCGCTCCAGTTGGCGTAACAAACTTCTCGTTGTTTATTATGCGGTCAGTTATTTCTGGTTCATGCTAGCAATCATTGTTTCGGATATTATCTTTCTCGTTAATTTGGTCTATCAGATCATCGCCATATTCAAACCTGAGGTGAGTTCGCCATTCCAGTTCGCTGGAGATGCATATGTGTATCTCGTGATTGGCTGGGCATTCATGTATTATATTTATGTTCTTCAGATCAATCTTGCCCTTGCGGCTGATATTGGGCAGAGTAATACACTTAATTTCATCTATGCTTGTGTCTCCTACTTCACCTATGCACAGCTCTTTATTCTCATATCGCTTAAGGCATTCTACTCGCTAATAATGGATAAGATTAAGAGGCGGGAGAGTAAATGGTATAAAACGCAGCGATTCGGCTGAGTCCATTCATACTATGATAAGGACTGTTTCTGATCTGTTCAGAGGCAGTCTTTTTGTTATGGAAGATTACTCGTACAATAGGTATAATCTTTCGGAGAATGGAAACGGAGGGCTGTGCAGTGAGCGAACATGGATCCGATTTTTATGACAATAACGCCAACTTTGCAAAATATATGGAACGTCGCCAGTGGCAGGAGAATGCCAATGATACGCTGGAAAAACCCGTTATGCTGGAGCTGTTGGGAGACGTTGCAGGCAAAAGCATCCTGGATCTGGGCTGTGGCGATGCGAGATTCGGGGCTGATTTACTTGGTCCTGAGCATCGCGCTTCGGATTACACGGGGATTGAGGGATCGGACAATATGTTCCGTACAGCCGTAGAGACCGTTAAGGGCCAAAATGCACAGATTGAACAGGCATTTATGGAAGACTGGACGTACCCGCCGAATCAGTATGATGTGGTCATATCCAGACTGGCTATTCATTATGTTGTAGAGGATGCGGACCTATTGTTTCACAACGTACATAACACATTGAAGGAGAACGGTCGATTCATATTTTCGGTGGAACACCCGGTGATTACATCCACACTGCAGCCATCCGGGATGCGAACCAACTGGATTGTCGATCAGTATTTTGTGGAGGGATATCGTGAGCAGCAATGGCTGGGAGGTTCAGTGAAAAAGATGCATCGCTCCATTGAATCGTACTATATGGCCTTGCAGAAGGCGGGCTTTCAGGTACAGCATCTGCGAGAGTCCAACCCTCAGCGCCGATATTTCGTGAATGAGGAAACCTATCTGCGCAGACAGCGAATTCCGCTGTTTTTGTTCCTCTCGGCTAGCAAATAACACACAGCATGCTGTGGATAGATGGAATAACCTAAAGCAGCCAAGAAACCTATCCACATGTGGATAAGTTTCTTGGCTTTTTAAGTACTCAGGCTGTGTGCAGAGGAGCTGTTTATTTATCGGCAGCCCTCACATAGACACGATCCCCATGATGTTCCACATCTACAGGCGCTTCAAAAAAATCGCTCAACACTTCGGTGTTCATCACCTCAGAGGTTAACCCACTGCTCACAACCTCACCTCGCCGAAGCAGGAGACTGTGACTGAATACGGGCAGAATCTCTTCGGTATGGTGGGTTACGTAAATTAGAGAAGGTGAGTCTGGTCTTTGTGATAATTCACTGATACTCTCCAGCAGCCGCTCACGGGAGAACAGGTCAAGCCCATTGCAGGGCTCGTCCAAAATAAGAATACGCGGATTCGCCATTAGGGCTCTGGCAATAAGAAGCTTCTGCTTCTCGCCCTGGGAGCAGGTTCGATATTCGCGATCCCACAAGTGCTGACAGCCAAGAGTGGTCATCAGTTCCCGGGCCTGATCCAGATCCTCATCGGATAACTTATCATATAAACCGATCGTGGCATGCTTGCCGCTAATGACGACATACTGAGTACGATCCGTCCCATGTAATTTCTCCTGGAGGGAAGAACTAACCCAACCGATGGTTTTACGCAGTTCACGCAGGTCGACCTCTCCATACGGATGTCCAAGCACCGAAATCGAGCCTTCGGTAGGCCAGAGGTAACCGGTGATCATGTTAAGCAGCGTGGTCTTGCCGGAGCCATTGAGGCCAAGCAGTGCCCAGTGTTCTCCATCATTAACCCGCCAGCTGACATCGTTCAGCAGGGTTATCGGTCCCCTTTTCCAAGTCACGTGTTGTACATCAATAATCATGTCGTATTCCTTCCTTCTGTTTTCCGCTTGTATATCCTATTAGTATTGTAGTCACAGATATTTTAATATTGTCAAGCCAAGTGGACTCTGCTAAGATGGGACAAATTTGTTGTAAACGCATTCAATGTGAAGTGTACGGACCTTAAAAAATAAGGAGGCCGATGGTCATGAAAGTGCCGATATCCAAGGATAAGAACAATCGCTTATATACGGTTTCACTCGATGGGAGCGGTGATTTCCCCACTATCCAGGCTGCAATCGACGCCATACCGGAACCTTGTACCGAGACATTCATTATTCGTATTAGACAAGGTGTCTATGTTGAGAAGCTGCATATCGAGAAGCCATGGGTTCATCTCATCGGTGAGGGAGCAGAACAGACCATTGTTAAATATGACGACTATGCACTCAAGACGTTCCCTAACGGGGAGCCCTATCATACATTCCATTCGTATTCAGCCTTCGTTGGCGCGGATGATTTCACTGCAGAGGGGCTTTCCTTTGTAAATTCGGCCGGTCCCGGCAAGGATGTTGGGCAGGCTCTTGCCGTGTATGTAGATGGGGACCGGGCCGCTTTTCGCAAATGTCGTTTCATCGGACATCAGGATACGATCTTCACCGGGCCGCTCCCGGAACAGCCGATCGACAGAAGTTCCTTCGGTGGTCCGCGTGACGGGGCAGAGAGGCGGAAGCTGCGCCAATATTATGAAGACTGTTATATTGAGGGGGATATCGATTTCATTTTCGGCTCGGCTACAGCCGTATTCAAGGGTTGTGAGATTTTTGCGAAGAAACGCTCATTTGATGACACTACTGCCTCTGCAGAGGAAGTTCATGGCTGGATCACTGCGGCTTCTACACCGGAAGATGTCCGGTACGGCTATGTGTTCATCGACTGTTCCCTGACCAGCGATGCACCTCCGCAATCGGTATACCTCGGCAGGCCGTGGAGAAATCACGCCAAAGTATGTTTCCTGCATTGCTGGATGGGTGCTCATGTGAAGCAGGAGGGCTGGCATAACTGGAACAAACCTGATGCAGAGGCCAGCGTGGTGTTCGCCGAATATAACAATAAGGGTCCGGGAGCAGGGAGCGGGGCGGGGCGAGTGCCGTGGGCAACCATTCTGAATGAACAGCAGGCAGAGGAATATTCATTATCTCGCGTGCTATTCGGAGAGGATGAATGGCAACCCTTTGGCTGAAGCTTAACAATCACTAGTGCCTCAGGGGGCAACGTTTTACTGCCTGTTTGCAGGAGCTTATGCAAGGCTGTCTTTCAAGTCCGTTAGGGGCTTGGCAGACAGTCTTTTTTTTGCAGCATATTCAATTTTCACCCTCCAAAAGAATAATTTATCCCTTATCTCATTTGCAGTTTACTGATTAAATACAGATGAGGATCTGTAAATTCCCTGTAAAATCTGGATGTCATTAATCTTAAACGTAAATGGAGGGCAGATCCGATGTCGAAGAGAGAGGGGGAAGCTGCAAACGCAAATCTGGATCACGAATTAAATTCCTATCGTCGCAGATCACATGCCAGTGCACGGAGAAGCTTTTGCAAGGTGAAAACAAGCTGAGTACAGGAGGGATTTTGCTTGAATCAAGCTGTTCGAGTCCGCCCGGTTATCATAGTCGCTTTGGCATTTCTTCTGATCATTTCGTGGTTTGCACCAAGAGCAGACGCCGCTGCCCAGTGGCAGGCCGGCACCGCATACAAGAAAGGAGACCTCGTAACATATCAAAACAAGAATTATGAATGCATTCAGTCCCATACGGCTTTGAATGGCTGGGAGCCTCCTCTAGTTCCTGCACTGTGGACTTATGTAGGGGATGGTCCCGGGGAAGGAGGAGAGACACCTGTTCCGGATACAACCCCACCCTCCATTCCTGCAGGCTTAGCCTCATCCTCGATCACGGGGACCTCAGTCCAGCTTACCTGGAACGCATCCACGGATAATGTGGGGGTGACCGGATACGACGTGTATCAAAATGGGGCTCTTGTGACGAGTACCTCAGCTGTAACAACGACAATAAGTGGGCTAACCAGCGGCACGGCTTATGTTTTTACAGTAAAAGCAAAAGATGCTGCAGGCAATGTGTCTGCTGCAAGCAATCCCCTGAGTGTAACAACTTCCACTGGAACTCCGAATCCGGGGCCAATCGGTAACAAATGGCTGATCGGTTACTGGCACAACTTCGACAATGGCTCTACCAATATCAGACTTCGCAACGTGTCCACAGCCTACGACATCATTAATGTCTCCTTTGCCGAACCGGTTTCGCACGGCAGCGGCACGCTCGCTTTTACTCCATATAACGCAACAACAGCCGAATTCAAATCGGATATTGCCTATCTTCAGAGTCAGGGAAAAAAAGTACTGCTGTCCATGGGAGGAGCCAATGGAACGATTGAGCTTACCGATGCAGGCAAGAGGCAGCAGTTCGAGGAGTCACTGAAATCCATTATTTCAACTTACGGTTTCAATGGTCTGGATATCGACCTAGAAGGAAGCTCCCTCTCCCTGAATGCAGGGGATACCGATTTCCGTAATCCGACGACACCCAAGATTGTTAATCTCATCCAGGGTGTCAAGGCGGTCAAGTCACACTTTGGCAGTGAGTTCATACTTACAGCAGCACCGGAGACGGCCTATGTCCAAGGTGGTTATCTGTCCTATGGCGGTCCCTGGGGAGCATATTTGCCGGTTATTCATGCCTTGCGTAATGACCTGACGCTGCTCCACGTGCAGCACTACAACAGTGGCTCCATGGTCGGGCTGGACGGGCGCTCCTATGCTCAGGGCACAGCAGATTTCCATGTAGCCATGGCCGAGATGCTGCTTCAGGGCTTTCAAGTAGGTGGAAGCTCGGGTTCATTCTTCAGTCCATTGCGTCCGGATCAGATTGCGATCGGTGTACCGGCATCCCAGCAGGCAGCCGGTGGGGGCTATACATCACCTGCCGAGCTGCAGAAGGCATTGAATTACTTGATCAAGGGTGTATCCTACGGCGGTTCTTATACCTTGCACCAACCCGCGGGGTATCCGGGCCTTAAGGGCATCATGACCTGGTCCATTAACTGGGATGCATATACGAACCATCAATTTTCAAACGCACATCGTTCGTATCTGAACGGGCTCAGCACGCAAACAACGAAGGAGGTTGTGTACTAATGTCATATAAAACCATACACATGGATTTCAAAAAAGTCGGTAAGGTTCTCCTCGGTCTGATCCTGTTCTTATCTGTCATCATCCCTTCATTTATACTTCAATCTCGAACGGCCGAAGCAGCAGATGCCTATAAAATTGTCGGTTACTATCCTGCCTGGGCGGCATACGGACGAAACTACAATGTAACGGATATTGATCCCACCAAGGTGACACATATCAACTATGCCTTTGCCGATATTTGCTGGAACGGCATTCATGGAAATCCAGATCCTTCTGGTCCCAATCCGGTGACTTGGAGCTGCCAGAATGAGAAGAGCCAGACAATCAACGTACCGAATGGAACGATTGTTCTTGGAGACCCCTGGATCGACACAGGCAAACAATTTGCAGGGGACACCTGGGATCAGCCCTATGCAGGGAATATCAATCAGCTCAACAAGCTGAAGCAGATCAATCCGAATCTGAAAACGATCATCTCCGTTGGAGGATGGACGTGGTCCAACCGTTTCTCTGATGTAGCCGCAACATCAGCTACCCGTGAGGTCTTTGCCAACTCTGCCGTCGATTTCCTGCGGAAATACAACTTTGACGGGGTGGATCTCGACTGGGAATACCCGGTATCTGGCGGGTTGGACGGTAACAGTAAACGTCCAGAAGATAAGCAAAATTATACCCTACTCCTGAGCAAAATCCGCGAGAAGCTGGATGCGGCGGAAGCCGCCTCCGGCAAAGAGTACCTGCTTACGATTGCAAGCGGAGCATCTCCAACCTATGCTGCCAATACGGAGCTTGCGAACATCGCTTCCATTGTTGACTGGATTAACATCATGACCTACGATTTTAACGGAGCCTGGCAGAAAATCAGTGCACACAATGCACCGCTGAATGCGGATCCAGCCGCTGCAAGTGCAGGAGTACCAGATAGCAATACATTTAATGTGGCTGCCGGAGCACAAGGGCATCTGAATGCAGGAGTACCGGCTGCCAAGCTCGTGCTGGGTGTTCCATTTTACGGTCGAGGCTGGGATGGATGCGCACAGGCGAATAACGGCCAGTATCAAACGTGTTCGGGTGGTTCTTCTATAGGAACTTGGGAGGCAGGTTCCTTTGACTTTTATGATCTGGAAGCGAACTATATTAATAAAAATGGATACACACGCTATTGGAACGATACAGCCAAAGTACCGTTTCTGTATAACGCCTCCAACAAGCGCTTCATCAGCTATGACGATGCGGAGTCCATCGGACACAAAACCGCATATATCAAGAGCAAAGGGCTTGGCGGAGCGATGTTCTGGGAGCTCAGTGGGGACCGCAACAAGACACTCCAAAACAAGTTGAAATCGGATCTGTCGACCGGGGGCACAACGCCTCCTGCGGATACGGCGGCACCGAGTGTGCCGGGCAATGCCCATTCGACAGGAGTAACGGCAAGCTCGGTAACCTTGGCCTGGAATGCTTCGACGGATAACGTTGGCGTTACCGGTTATAACATCTACAATGGCACTAGCCTTGTGACTTCCGTTACTGGAACAACCGCAACAATTAGCGGGCTTGCACCAGGTACTTCCTATACCTTCACAGTAAAAGCAAAGGATACCGCAGGCAATCTATCCGCAGCTAGTAATAGCGTTACAGTAAGCACTACTGTTCAGCCGGGGGGAGATACCCAAGCACCAACCGTGCCGACGAACCTCACATCAACTGCAAAAACCTCATCCACGATCACCCTTAGCTGGGCGGCCTCCACGGACAACGTTGGTGTAACCGGGTATGAGGTATACAACGGAACCACTTTGGTGACAACCGTTAGTGGAACATCGGCAACTGTTACGGGCCTAACGGCAGATACCTCTTATACGTTTACAGTAAAAGCGAAGGATGCGGCAGGCAACCTGTCTGCTGCGAGCGGTGCCTTGACGGTGAAAACAGAAGTGGGTACGACGAATCCTGGCCTTTCCGCTTGGCAGGCTAACACGGCTTATGTCGTAGGGCAGCTGGTTACGTATAATGGAAAAACGTATAAATGCCTGCAATCCCATACCTCCTTAACGGGGTGGGAGCCTTCCAATGTGGCTGCATTGTGGCAGCTGCAATCGTAATATACCTATAAAAGAGGACACTCCTGATAAATTCGGGAGCGTCTTCTATGTAATAAGCCTTCCATCATACCCGAAGGATTCCATACCGCAACACACAAAAGCCCCCATACCCCGCATATAGCGAGGGAATGGAGGCTTTTTGCTTCATTCAAATTAGAAATCAAAGTTGTCCGGGTCTGGTCCCACACGAACATCTTCGTTGAGGGCGCTAATCCGATCCATCTCATCGTTGGACAATTCAAAGTCGAAGATGGAAGAGTTCTCAATGATCCGATTTTCCTTAGTGGACTTCGGAATGGTGATAACACCGTTCTGCAGATCCCAGCGCAGGATGACTTGTGCCACGGATTTGCCTTTGGCAGAAGCAATCTCGGTAAGCACCGGGTTGTCCAGCAGTTGACCTTGCATGAGCGGGGACCAGGCTTCAAGCTGAATACCATGTTTCTCGCAGAAGGCTTTCAGTTCAACCTGAGTAAGGCGAGGATGATACTCAACTTGGTTAACCATCGGTTTCACTTTGGCATCCTGCATCAGGTCTTCGAGGTGATGGATCTGGAAGTTGCTTACACCAATCGCTTTGATTCGGCCTGCAGCATAGAGCTCTTCCATCGCTTTCCATGCACCTTTGTATTTGCCTGCTTTTGGCCAGTGAATCAGGTACAGATCCAGATATTCCAGACCGAGCTTGTTCAAAGTTGTATCGAAGGCTGCAAGAGTCTCTTCATATCCAAGGTCTGCAGTCCAGGCTTTGGATGTAACAAACAGTTCTTCGCGCTTCAGGTTGTTTTCTTTCAACGCTTCGGCAATCGCCTGTCCAACACCGGACTCGTTACCGTATATAGCGGCAGTATCAATGCTGCGGTAGCCATGCTGGATTGCTTTTTTGACCGCTTCGATCAATTCTGCGCCTTCTTCTACCTTAAATACCCCTAGTCCAAACCAAGGCATTTGAACGCCGTTATGCAAAGCTACTGTAGATTGTAAGTGTTGTGCTGTCATGTGATGTCCTCCTAAGTGTGTTCGTAATTCACAGAAAGTAACTCTCGAATCGTTCAATCCAATCCCCCAAAATTAAATGAGGGTAGATTAAATAGGGTCCAACGTACTATAATACTATACCATGCGAAACCGGTTCCTTTAAATAAGGGCTTCATGAGTCACTGAACGTGATTAGTCTGGGAACTCAATTTTTTCAGGTGCAGCCTGTTCTTATATCGAATGCTTATACAGCTGATGATCTGCGTTCAAGTACTCTGGCCCATCCTGTAAGAAGAACGGCGGCAAGAACCATAATTGCACCAACCCAAGTCGTATGCACGAGCCCAATGGAGTCCGTAATGACCCCGCCCAGGTAGGCGCCTATGGCAATACCCGCGTTAAAGGCAGCGATGTTGAAGGCAGAAGCCACATCCTTAGCCTGTGGCGCATAGCGTTCTGCAAGTGTGACGACATACATCTGAAGTCCGGGTACATTCATGAAGGCAAGCAGACCCATGCCGAGAATGGTGAGCAGTGCTGCCAGCTTGAATGGTACGGTAAAGTACAGTATGCCCAGAATGATGGTCTGAACGATAAACATATAAAATAATGCCTTCAACGGATTACGGTTGGCGGCTTTGCCCCCAATGATATTGCCGATCGCGATGGCGATTCCGTATAACAACAGAATGGCTGCCACGGTTTTCTCGGAATATCCGCTGATATCATGCAGAAGCGGAGACAGGTACGTGAAAACGACGAATGTGCCTCCATACCCGACCGCTGTGATTGCAAACGCCAGCAGCAGCCTTCCTCCTGTTACAAGCTTCAATTGGTCCCGGAATGCTGTGCGTGTTCCGCGCTGCAGGGTGGAAGGAACAAGTACCATATTACCAATAAAGGCAATGATGCCGACAATAACAATGAGAATAAAGGCAGCACGCCAGCCTAAATGTTGCCCGATCAGCGTACCCAGAGGCACGCCGGTCACTGTAGCGATGGTCAGGCCCGAGAACATAATGGCAATGGCACTGGCCCGACGGTTTGCTGGCACGAGGTCAGCTGCAATGGTGGAACCAATGGACATAAACACCCCATGTGACAGGGCTGAAATAATCCGGGCTATAAGCAGCATGGTGATGCCACTTGATAGCGCGGCCATCGTATTGCCTGCAATGAAAACAACCATGATGGCCATCAACAGCGTCTTGCGTGACACGGTTGAGGTTAATGAGGTCAGGATGGGCGCCCCGAAGGTTACACCGAGCGCATATAAAGTAACGGTCAGTCCCGCTGTAGTTACGGAAATGCCCAGGTCACCCGCAATGAGTGGCAGCAGTCCAACACTGATAAACTCAGTGGTGCCGATGGCAAACGCACTAATGGCCAGTGCGAGCAGGGCCCAGGTGCTGCGTTTTGAATCTTGTACCATGTTTCTTGTTCAACTCCCCGAATGTAGATTTACGTACCGGCAAATGCTATTATGAATTATTCGGTATAAAATGAATAGTACGTACTTTTTGGTACCATACGTACTTTTTGGTGCCTATATAGATAAGCTTGGCAAGTTCATCAGATGATTAGGGGAGGAAGCATATAATGAACAGAAAAAAATACAATATCTCGGTCGAGGCAACGCTGGAGGTGATCGGCGGTAAGTGGAAGTGTGTCATTCTCTGTCATCTCACACATGGCAAAAAACGCACCAGTGATCTTAAGCGTATTATGCCCGCCATTACCCAAAAGATGTTAACCCAGCAGCTTCGTGAGCTAGAGGATGACGGAATCGTGAACCGGATCGTCTATAATCAGGTCCCGCCCAAGGTAGAGTATGAGCTCAGTGAATATGGCTGGAGTCTGGAGCCGATTCTGAATGCACTATGCAATTGGGGAGAGCAGCACATCGTGAAGGAGTACGGAGACAAATCAGCAATGCTCGAGGATAATGGGCTGAACCATTTTGATTCGGATGAGAACAAGGAGCTGATCAAGCAATGAATTACGAGATTTTGCATGAAGGTGCTTTTGCCATGCTCAAGGTTCGTTTACAGCGCGGAGAGCGATTCAAGGCTGAGAGCGGTGCCATGGTATCCATGACGCCGACGGTTCAGCTAAAGGGATCTGCGGAGGGTGGCATGTTTGCCGGAATTGGAAGAATGATCAGCGGGGAGAAGTTCTTCTTTCAAGAGTTAACCGCTGCAGGAGGACCTGCAGAGATTTTGATGTCACCTTCCACCATGGGCGGTGTGGAGGCTGTTGAACTGGATGGTTCCTATTCGCTGTATGTGCAGAAGGATGGCTTTTTGGCCGGGACGGAAGGCATCCAGGTAAATAGTAAAATGCAAAACCTGAAGAAGGGCCTCTTCTCGGGGGAGGGTTTCTTCATTATTGAGATCAGCGGAAGAGGCACGGTATTCCTGTCTTCTTATGGTGCAATTCACGCCATTCATCTGGCAGCGGGAGAAGAAGTCATTGTGGATAACGCGCATCTGGTTGCCTGGCCTCAATATATGGAGTATCATATCGAAAAAGCATCGCAGGGCTGGTTATCCAGTGTGACCAGTGGTGAAGGACTGGTATGCCGATTCAGAGGTGAGGGCACAGTCCTGATCCAGAGCCGCAATCCGCAGGGATTTGGACAATGGGTGAAGCAATTCATCCCTTCCCGCTGACGATCAGTCAGCCATCCGAATATCTCTGCAATGCACGGCATACAACAAGTCCCAAGGCATCAGTGATGGAGGAATAAATGAGATGAGTTCACAGTATAAAAACGCACATGAAAGTCCAGGACACCTGCTGTGGCAGGTTACAACGATGTGGCAGAAGGAAGTGCGCAGGGTGCTTGATCCCTTGGGATTAACCCCGCCGCAATTTGTACTTCTGCATGGCTGCTTATGGCTGAATGAGAGAGATACGGAAGGGAAAGGCGTAACGCAGGTTCAGCTTGCGCATTTTGCCAACGTGGATGTGAATGTGACCTCTCAGGTTCTTCGAGCGCTTGAAAAACGGGGATTGATCCATCGCAGTCGCCATCAAACAGATACCCGTGCAAACATCATTACTACAACGCCGGAAGGCACGGAACTGGCCAATCGGGGAATCGAGCTAGTTGAAGAGGCTGACAGACAGTTCTTTGACCTGGTAAGCGATCATAAGGAAGAGTATATGGAAATTATGCGGGAGCTTATCAAACATAAATCGGAGTAGTCGCTCTATGGCATCCCACCATTTATTGAACTCATAGATGATATACCCATCGAAGCAAGGTAAGATGAGTTGGCACCTGCCCTTCTACATACAGACAATGAAAACCTCCCCGAGCGTGAATCGGGGAGGTTTTTTATAGTTACTATTCGAGCCGGTACGTGGCGAACGGCTCGCCATGACGGAACGAGTCACTAAGTTGATCCAGCTCCGTGATCATGTCTGGCGTAAGCTCCAGGCTTAAACTAGCCAGGTTATGCTCCAGCTGCTCAGTACGCGTCGCCCCAACGATAACCGTTGAAACAGCTGGCCGAGCCAGCAACCAGGCAAGTGACAGAACACTTGGAGAGCAGCCGTATTCTAATGCTTTCTCACTTATCTGCTCTCCTAATCTGACATTGTGTTCCAATAGGAACCGGTTGAAGGATGGATCCGTATCCGCTCGGGAGCCCGAAGGAATACCAGCCTGTCCATTATATTTGCCAGTCAGAATGCCACCCGCAAGTGGGAAATAGGGAATGATTCCGACGCCTTGATCAAGACACATTGGAACAAGTTCCAGCTCTGGGGTGCGGTCTGCCAGGGAGTAGCTGGTTTGAGTGGAAATATAGCGCACATGACCTTTCAGTTCGCTGATGCCGAGAGCTTTCATGAGTTCCCAGGCTGCATAGTTGGAGGCCCCGATATAACGAACTTTACCGGAGGACACCATATCGTCCAGCGTTCGCAAGGTTTCCTCCAGCGGAGTGTGCGGATCAAACGTGTGGATCTGATACAGATCCACGTAGTCCGTCTGCAGACGCCGGAGGCTCTGTTCCAGTTCTTGCTGCAAATGATAGCGGGAGGAACCCCGCCCATGCGGACCATCATGCCGGGGAAGTCCGGCCTTGGTTGCAAGCACAGCGTTTTCCCTTCGCCCCTGCAGGGCCTGTCCAATAATCCGTTCCGATTCGGTTCTGGCGTAGATGTTGGCGGTATCGATAAAGTTAATTCCCTGATCCAGTGCTGCATGAATAATGCGGGTTGAAGCCGCGTCATCTGCACGTTTACCAAAAGCATTCGTGCCGAGCCCAAGTGCAGATACACGCAAGCCACTGTTGCCCAAACGTCGATATTCCATTCATCATCGCTCCTTCTGTGTCAGTTCTTGTATAGCAGATTATAACGTAATCTATTGAAAACGTGTTATTAATATAGTTAAATGATTCTAAGAACCCGTTATTAAAGGAGATATGATGGAAAACAGTGCTGCACATTTAACCCGCCGGAAGCCGAAGAAACCGAAGAAGAGATGGAAGAAACCTCTACTCATTACCCTAAGCGTGCTGATCGTGCTGGGAGGACTCGGATATGTCTACCAAAAACAGCTTGTACTGCTGGCATTTAACCTATTTGCCTCCGGTACGGTGAAGGAAGCACTTGATGATTCCTACAAGCCGGTTGGAGATCAGAACGCAGAAGTCCCTGTGGTACAACACACGGACCCTTTCTCGCTACTGCTGCTGGGGATTGATCAACGGGATAATGAACCAAGCCGTTCGGATACAATCATCTATTCCGTCGTGCGTCCGGAAGACAATAAAGTGCTGCTGCTGTCCATTCCGCGAGACTCCTATACCGAGATTGTCGGGCGGGATGTGAAATCGAAGATTAATTCAGCCTATGCCCATGGCGAAGCCAAGATGGCTATGGATACGGTGGAGAATCTGCTGGGGAACAAGGTGGACTTCTATGCCGCGATTAATTTTAACGGACTCAAGGATATTGTCGATGCGGTTGGCGGCGTTGAGCTGCCGATCAAGAAAAATATTGAGAACAAACTCAAGAGTCATGAGAAGCTGTTTGTGGAAGCAAATAAACCCATCTATAGCGGCGAAGAAGCGCTTGGCTATGTCAGATACCGGGAAGACTCCGATTTTAACCGGACGATGCGCCACCGAATTTTCCTGAGTGCGTTCATGAATCGGGCATTGGAGGTCAAAAATCTGACGAAGATCCCGGACGTCATCAAGATTGCCGGATCGAACTTTACAACCAACATGAGCTCGGATTTCATCGTGAACTTTGCCGAGTCCTTATATATGAAAGACAGCGCGCCAACAATCAGCAACTATATGCTGAAAGGTGAAGGCGCAACCCGCAGTGGAACTTGGTATTATGATCTATCGGAGGATGATCTTCAGCATGTACGGACCATGCTCAGCAACTGGCTGGACCCGGATGCCACCGAAATAATCGAACCCGAATCCGCAGATGGGGAAGAGAAAGATGCCGCATAAAGCGTTTATCATGTAGAATTATTTTAAATGGTGTAACCCCGAGAAGCGAGCTTGCTTCCCGGGGTTTTTGCTGTGCATTTCGTATCTGTATCAGAAGGTATCGAGTCGGATGGAGGAAGCTCAGGCCAAAAAGCCCCCACAGGTGGAAGAATCCGATCGGGCTGAGTAATTACTTTTTTTAAATATGAACAATCGTCAGAACGCATTTTCAATTGTACAATTCTAAGCAAACAGGCCTCTTCCCGCTGTGATGTCAGCGTGTAAGGGGCTTCTTCATGTGGACTTATGCGATTATGCAGGCAGGAAGTTATGTTCTGCAGTGATTATGACATTGGTGAAACGTTTATTACATGGATCGCGTTATAATAGAGTAAGCTCACGGCTGTGTGTTCAGTTGCATCCATGATGTTTCAGAGGCTGGCGTGCCGTTCAATAATTCGCTGCGTTCGTCTGTCATGCGTGACAGGACAGTTAGTGTAATGGACAAGGCAAAAGCGAGCAGTACGTATATGAAAATCTTCTTTTTGTTCATGATGATAACCCTCTCTTGTTGATTAGGCTGGATGAAAGACCGTTATGAGAAAAAAAGCACAACGTCTGGTATAGTAGAGAAACGAATACATCATTGCCTGTATACACTATATAAATAGCCAGGGATGCAAACAATGGAACAAATCTGATGAAGTTATCATTATTCATGAAACGTATAGAGCTAGAGTGATAATCGAAGGTGGGAGATGAACATGCGGGAGGCGGCAAAAATCGTCATTCGTACACCTGGGCAGGAGAGCGACGGTTCATTTGCTTACGTAAGCCAGGGACGCTCCATCACGGTGGGACGTTATACGGGCGGCGGTGAATCGGACTTGTCCGTGTATAATCAGTTGATATCAAAGCGGCACTGCCGCATTCATTATGATGCACAGCGTCAGCTGTGGGTGGAGGATCTGGATAGCAAAAATGGTACCGAATTGAACGGGCAGCGGCTCGTTCCCTATGAGAAATACCCGTTTGCCGAAGGAGACATTTTGACCATGGTCAATGGCTTGATTCAGCTTCGGACGGAGGGTGATCTCGAAGAAACTCGCGAATATCGCATATCCGATCTGCTGGGTGAGGGAGTCCGGGTGCATGATCACCTGCAGACTGTACAGATTGGCGAGGTGGAAATTCCGCTGTCGAAGAAGGAGTTCCAGCTGTTCAAGCTGCTGTACAGTCAATTGGATCATTTTGTGACGAGAGAGCAGATCGTTGGCCAGGTATGGCCTGAACGAAGCATGCTGGAGAGCGATTCGGTAGGAATCGATGAGATCAACTCGCTGATCTATCGGACTAACCGCAAGTTGGGTGTCCATTTTACGATCAAATCGGTCTATAAAAAGGGTGTATACATGAAGTCACATGTGCCTGGCGTTATGGGCGGCATGATGTAACCAGACTGTATGAACAAAGGGATGAGGCCATGTTGATCATTCAATTCATTCCATGGCTGATTGCCGTGGTGACGCTAATCGCCGTCATATCCATTGTGCTGGTCAGCTGGAAAAATGGAATCTCGCCCATGCCCACATCCAGAATGGTCCGGCAGGTAGTCATTCAGGAGGTTAATCGCATTCCGGGTTATGGGGATATCATTGAGGCAGGTTCCGGCTGGGGGACGCTGGGCGTGGATATCGCCCGCCATTGTCTGGGCAAGCGTGTTACGGGTATTGAGAATTCGGTCATTCCTTTCTGGTTTTCACAAGTCATGTCCAGCATGATGATTGGATTCAGAAAAGCCAAGGGCGAGCGGAATTCACTGAAGGGTCGGCTGCGGTTCATACGCGGCGATATCTACAAGAGCTCCTATGAACACGCAGACGGTGTGGTCTGTTATCTGTTTCCTGGTGCCATGACCCGGCTCGAGGACAAGTTTAGCCGGGAGCTTCCACCGGGGGCACGGGTTATCAGTATATGTTTCGCACTTCCGGGGAAAGTGCCTCTGCGAACCATTACGTGCAAGGATGCCTTGCGTACGAAGGTTTATGTATACACATTTTGAAGAGAACGATGGTTATACCTTTCCCCAAGGGAAAGCAGTGTGATCCAGTCACTATATGGATAACGAAAGAAGGCGCCGAACCCACTTCTAAAGTGAATTTGGCGCCTTCTATTGTTATGCTGAACAGGCGTTTTATTAAATACCGCTCAGTGTATCCTTGTTTATTTTGCGGAGTCTGTTGTGCTTGTACTTGTTCCTTCTGTAGTTGTGCCATCTGTTGTTGTTCCGGACCCTGTTCTGTTTCGTCCGCCTCCGAATCCACCTTGGCCGCGTCCTCCACCTGGACCACCCATACCTGTATTGGCAGTCGTCACACCGGATTCATTCACCCAAGTGACGTTGCTAGTGGATTGGAAAGCAACCACTTTGGTGCCGCCACTGTACGTACCGTCTGTGTACAGGCCATCTGTGGCTGTACCAGTCGATGTTCCCCCAGAGTAGATCTCATAAGAGCCGTCTTCTTTCAGGTCTGGAGAACTGATGACAACGGATTGATAATCTTTTGCCGGAGCAAAGGTTAGGATGTCGTTGCCATCACTGTCTTGTACGTGAACCAGGGTTCCTGCTTTTTGCGTTTCAGGGAATGTCATGACGATTGTATTCTGAGTCGAACTCTCGGATGTCCCTTGAGCCATACCGGAACTGCCGGCTGCGATCAGGTAACCACCACTCAATTCAAATGTGCCATCATAGTCGAGCGGGCCATTGCCATCATTGGTTGGACCGTTCACAATCACGGTTCCACCGGTCATGTAGATGGAACCGTTGGAGTCGAGTCCGTCACCGTCTGCATTGACGGTAAGGGATCCACCGTTAATATGAAGCTCACTGTTTCCAGTAGATTCACCCGGCATACCGCCTGGAGCGCCACCTTGTGGACGAGTATTGCCACTTGCGTCTGTGCTTTGATCTGCTTGATCCGCATCTGTAGTTGTTGATGTTGTTCCAGTCGTCTCGGTTACAGAGATGTTGGAAGCAGTAGTTGCATCAGTTGTTTGAGTGCTATCTTCTTCTGTAGTGGTTGCAGCATCCGCAGTCGTTGCAGTGATGTCACCTGAAGCATTGACGCCATCATCTGAAGATGTTACGTCCACGTCTCCATCGTTCAAGGTGATTGTTGCGCCTTCAAGACCTTCGTAGCTCTTCGCAACGTTGATCGTTCCACCGTTAATGGTGAGTGCAAGTTCGGCATGAATGGCGTCATCGCCGGATTCAAGGGTAATCTTACCATCGTTGATCGTTACATTGCTGTTGCTGTGCAGGGAATCATCCATGGAATCAATGGTGTACGTACCGCCGTTAACGGTAAGATCTGCCCCGGCTTTAAGTGCTTTGGCACTTGTCGATTCTGTTTCGGTTGTAGTTGTTGCCGCAGCATCTGCATCCGAAGCAGTAGTCGATGCCTTATCAGCGGAAGTTGCCGGTGCTGTCCCTGCTGCATTCGTACCATCCGCTGCCGGCATATCAGCAGGCGGTTCACCATCTGGTGGAGTACCCATGTCGGTTGGAGGTGTTCCACCACCCCAGCCACCGCCACCGCCGCCGAATGGTCCCTCTTCTGCTTTGGCTGGTGCATTGGCGCTGCCGCCGCCAGTTACGATGTTAAATGTGCCGCCGTCGGTAACGAGTGCAGTCTCGGCCTGGATGCCGTCGTTTCCGCTTTGAATATCGAATGTACCGCCAGCAATGGCTACGAATCCTTTTTCCGCATCGGTATCGTTGGTCGATTTCATACCGTCACCTTCAGCATCAACCGTAATGGTCCCTTCTTGGACAGCAAGCATATCCTTACCTTTGATGCCGTCATCTGCTGCTTTGACGTTGATGGTGCCACTTACAATGATGAGATCATCTTTACTTGTGATCCCTTCGTTGTAGTTACCTGTTACGTTGAGTTTGCCTGTGCCGTTAAACGTCAGATCTGCTTTACTGAAGATGGCTGCATCGGGCTCATCCGTTGCATCATCAGCGTATACGTAAGTTGTACCATCCGAAACGGCATTTTCCGTTCCTTCCTGCAGGGTAATCACAGCTTTGCCAGCTTCCTTAATATAGATAGCCGCACTGTCGTTATCGTGAATGGTTGCCCCATTCAGCACGAGGTGAACGGTTCCTTTATCGGTTACATTAACTACAATCTGTCCGTCTGTCAGTTCCCCGCTAAGCACATACGTACCTGCCTCGGAGATGGTTACTGAGCCGTTCGCCGCTTTGGCTCCGGAGCCGGTAACGGTTGCTGTCTTTCCGCTCAGTTTAATGGTTGTAGAGTCGGTTTCACTCCAGCTTACATTGGTATCGTCCGCATCCAGGGAGACCAGATCCGCATATTTGACGGAAGTCTGCTCACTAACAGAAACCGTTTTGGTGGTGCCTGTTGTTGATGTTGCGGCGTTGGCGGTGGAGTTGGTTGCTGCTGGAGCACTGCATGCTGCAAGCATTGTGGTAATCATCGCTACGGACCATAACTTGCTGCCTGTAATCCATTTTTTATTCATCATGTATCGTTCCTTTCGATTTATAAAATGTCTCGAATTAATATTCCGGCGTTGGTGCCATGTTGAGGGAGATATCCAGGTTTCCGTTACGTGTACGAACGGCATCAAGGAATTCTTTCTGATTGACGTGTTGGCCAAGGTGAACCAGATAGACCAGTTCGTACAAGCTGCCAAGTTCGGTTGTTCTCACTTTGTTCAACTGATACTCGACATTGAATTTTTTGAATACTTCATCAAAGGCTTCTTCATAGCTCAGGTTTTCAGGAATGGTGACTTTAAGCAATTTTTGTTGACTCTTTTTGGCTCCGAATTTGAAATGGCTCAGAACAAACATCAGTACACACAAGATGATGGTGAACAATACCGCGTATCCAAATGCGCCGACGCCGCAGGCAAGACCGGAAGCCATAGTGAACAGGACGTAGGAGATATCCTTGGGATCACCAGGCGCGCTTCGGAAACGGATGATCGAGAAGGCACCGGCCAAGCTGAAGGCGCGGGCTACGTTGCTGCCGATCAGCAGGATGATGATCGCAACGATAACAGGCAGGACAACCATGGTTAATGTGAAGCTTTGTGAGTATGTGTTTGCATTGGTTTTCATGTAGGTGAGGCTGATAATTGCACCCATAAGGATGGCTAGGCCAATCGTGATCACAGCGCTGCTGAATGTCAGCGTTGTGTCGGTTAGAGCAGAACTGAAAATGGAATCAAGCATATACTACACTCTCTCTTTCTATGATCGTTTGGTTAGGTTTCATGGCAGGATCGAAGTCGGTCCCTGGAACAAGGATTCGTTCGCCCTGGTAGTTCAGGTTCGTCGTTCTGACAAGGCGTTTGAATTCGTTGCCGTATTTGGAGAAGCCTACACGGTACAAGCCGTGTTCAGATAATAGCTGGGACAGCCAGAACGGAACGGTTTTCTCCGCCTTGACCTCCATCAGCCAGCGACCGTCCTCCACCAGTGGTTCACCGTAGTCTCCCTGCTCCAGCTTCAGATCGTATCTGCGGCTGCGGATATTGGTGTCAAAGGTGATGCGGAGATCGCGGCTGTTCTTATCGAACAATGCTTTGCGTTCATAGGCCAGATACACTTTCGGTTCCAGGTTGTATAAGCGAAGGAAGTATTCGATCTCATCGACAACCTGCTTGTTCATGTAGTCTGCCAGCTCAGGCGCCTGTCCCGTACGAACGAATTCATAAGCCTCATCCAGCATCAGGGCTGTTCTTCTTTTGTTCACCAGGCCAAACACTTTCTTTTTGATCTCCAGATACACCTTGGCATTTTCTTCAGGTACCCCGTAAGCCCGCAGTCTCAGCTTCTCTTTGTATTTGGGCTTGGAGAGGCTTGCGCGGATCAGGGAATCCTGCGGGGTATCGAAGTACAGGTTGCTGATGGAGTAGAACTCGTGTTTCTTGTTGTACGCATCCAGTTCCATATACTTCAGCAGATCACGGTAGAAACGTTCATATTGCTCATCGGTCAGAAGATACTTGCTCTCATATCGGTTGAATACTTCAATCGCCATTTAAGTTTCATTCCTTTCATCCATGGGTTGTATGTTTTGTTTCATCGTGTATCGCTTCCATGTCTGTATCTTAGAGCGTCAACCTTGAATGAATCTTAAATGATTTTACATTCCGTTGATCTTTTTTTACCTTCCTATAATACTTCTCGTAAATTCAATGAATTAAGATTGATTCAAGGTTCCGCAGGTAGAATGATTGATATAATAAAAGAAAGTCGCGACGAACAATTCAAGGCAGAGGAATGAATAGATCATGAGAATATTAATTGCGGAAGATGAGGTTCATCTGGCAGAGGCCGTATCCCAGATATTGAAGAAAAACAATTACTCCGTGGACATGGTCCATGACGGCAGATCAGGACTCGATTATGCGTTAAGCGGTATATACGATCTGCTGCTGCTCGACATCATGATGCCGGAGATGGATGGGATCAGCGTGCTAAGGAAGCTGCGCAGTGAGGGAAACCACACGCCTGTGATCCTGCTGACTGCCAAGGGAGAGCTATCGGACAAAGTAACCGGACTCGATTATGGGGCGGATGACTATATTGCGAAGCCGTTTGCGACAGAGGAACTGCTGGCCCGGATTCGGGCAGCCCTTAGAAGAAAAGGCGAGGTTGTACCTGAGGATGGGTTGAAGTTTGGCGATATTGAACTGAACACAACGCAGCTGAAGCTGGCCGTGCAGGGCAAGGAGATGAAGCTTAATCTGAAAGAGAACGAGCTGCTGGAGCTGCTAATCACACGCAAACAGGCCATCACATCCAAGGAGCAGATCATCGAGAAGCTATGGGGGTTCGATTCTGAAGTGGAGTATAACAATGTGGAGGTATATATCTCATTTTTGCGCAAGAAGCTGACCTTCCTGAACTCCAAGGTCCGCATTAATACCATCCGGGGTGTAGGTTATGTACTTGAGGTGACGGCCTAATGTTTAAGAGACTTCGAAACCGGTTTTTGGTCGTCAATCTGGTATCGATCTCCATCATGATGCTGGTTGCCTTTGCGACGATCTATATCATTACGTACCAGAATGTGCAGCGGGAAACCAATATGGAGCTCTTCAAGGTATCCGATTTCTATCACAACCCATATAATTCGTCCAAGATGCCGCGTGGGGATGATGCAATCACAGGTAATCCGCCAACGGACATGCAGCAGAACGGACCCGGCGGAGATCCCAATTCGCCGCCAGGGCGTTCGGTCTCGTTCATGGTGAAGACGGATAATGAGTGGAATATTACGGATTCACAATCCAGATTCAGCATGGAGGAACCATTTTACGCAGAGGCACTGGAGAAGGTGGACAAGGCTGATCTTTCAGAGCGTAAGACCGGACAATTTGCGCTAAATGGAACGAACTGGGCATATGTCATTGATCCGAGCAGCGATGGACATATGATTGTGTTCATTGATGTAACTGCCCAGCAGGGCATTCTTACGAATCTCATCTATACCTTCACCATCGTAGGCCTGTTCATGTTAATCGTCATTTATTTCCTGAGCCGTTACTTTGCCAATCGTTCCATTGCTCCGGTCAAGGAAGCGTTCGATAAACAGAAACAGTTCATCGCGGACGCCTCCCATGAGCTGAAGACACCTCTGGCCATCATTAATACCAACACCGACGTGCTGCTTGCCAATCGGGAGGATACTATTGATAACCAGTCCAAATGGCTGCATTATATCAAGTCGGAGACGGAGCGCATGTCCCGGTTGACAAGTGATCTGTTATATCTGACCGAGATCGATGACTCACGCTCCACCATGATTCACTCCAAGTTTGATATGAGCGATGCGGTAGAGACCATTATTTTGACGATGGAAGCTGTTATTTTTGAGAAAAATATATCTCTCGACTACAGCATTGAGCCGGAGCTCATGGTCCATGGCAATAGTGAACAGATCAAGCAGGTCATTCTGATTCTGCTGGATAACGCCGTGAAATACTCCAAAGCCAAAGGCGCGGTCAATGTTTCACTGAAGAAGCACAATCATGAGGTGGTACTAGCCGTCTCCAATACAGGGGAAGGTATTGCGCCGGAGCATTTGGATCGTATCTTCGATCGGTTCTATCGTACGGATGCATCCAGAGCACGCAAGCATGGTGGACATGGTCTCGGTCTGGCGATTGCCAAATCCATCGTGGACCAGCACAATGGTCAGATCTATGCTCGTAGTGTAGTAGGAGAGGGAGCGACGTTCTATGTTCGTCTAACTTAGATCTGAATAAGGCATGTCTGTTATGGGTTAACCTATGCTACAATGGCAACAGTATGTATGAACCAAGGAGCTGAACTGAACGTGACGGAAGCGAATTCGATTAATGAGCAGGAAATGATGCAATATATCGCAGACAAAACCAAAGCGAGCCAGGCGAATATTTCGCTTGTGCTGAAGCATGAGCAAGCGTACATCAACAAAGCGCATGAAAATGCCAAAGGCGAAGTGGACATCGACGGCGATGATCTGGCCGACTATATCCTGAGCCGCAAAGATGTGAAGCTGGATGAATTGACGGTAGAAGGCATTCTGGATGCCGAAATGGACTATCTCATGGAAAAAGGCCACGCTGGATACGTGGATTAAGATCTGAATTATTGTAGGTACTATCCACATCGTAAACAAGGTACCCAAAAAAGACCCCAACCTCCACGTAACGGTGGAGGTTGGGGTCTTCTTTTATATTACTGTGAAGGGGTCTTTAATGGATAACCCGATCTTTATGGTAAAACATTCGTACAGCTTATTATTGACCCATCATGCCGCCATCTACAGTGTAGAGGGAAGCTGTTACATAGGAAGCTTCTTCAGACAAGAGGAAGTTCATTACAGCTGCCACTTCTTCTGGTTCGCCATAACGTCCCATTGGAATGCTGGCTACAGTAGCATCTTGATAGTTTTCCACGTCACCGGAGTTTGCTTCGATTTGACGCATCATGCGAGTGTTAATCGTTCCTGGCAATACCGCGTTTACTCTGATATTGTAAGGTGCAAGTTCATTTGCTGCAGTACGTGTGAGACCTACTACGGCATGTTTGGACATAATATATGGGGATACGGCTGGAGCACCCATCAGACCTGCAAGGGAAGATGTGTTTAGAATCGCACCGGATTTTTGTTTTTTCATTACTGGAATGACATTTTGCAGACCAAGGAATACACCACGAACGTTAACGTTATATACCGTATCCAGTGCTTCAACGCTGAGGTCTTCGATCAGACCGGTAGGACCTTCGATACCCGCGTTATTGGCGAAGTAGTCGATTCTGCCAAAAGCATCGAGTGCTTTTTGAACATAGTTTTTCACGTCTGCTTCTTGGGATACATTTGCTTTTACCGCAATCACATGCTCTTTGTCGAGGTTCAGTTCAGTGATTGTTTTTTGAATGGCTTCTTCGTTCAGATCCACCAGAACCAGATTGATTTTACGTTCAGCCAGTCTGCGTGCCAATTCTTTACCAATGCCTCCGGCAGCTCCTGTAATTACTGCTGTATGTGTATAAGTACTCATAATATATTCGCTCCTTATTTATTATTGGCAGGTTTTTCTTTAAAAAAAGTTTCAACCTGTCGTCTATCTTTCCTGTCTCAATGTTAAGATATACATAACGGTGTGACAATAATCATTGACAGCGTTTATGTCTGGTATCGGACACAGATGTAAGCGGTGTTCATTTAGGTTACAATAATGGACAAAGGAGGCGAAAATGTTGATTATCGAACACCCCCAGGACCGGAGAGCACGAAGAACGCAGGATGCGATTATCGCTGCGACGGTTTCATTAATATTGGAAAAGGGAGCCGACGCCGTCACTATTCGTGACATTACAGAGCGTGCAGATTACAATCGGGGCACTTTTTATTTGCATTTTCCTGGCAAGCCGGAACTGCTTGATTTCATTTTGGAGGATTTCATGCAGGGAGTGGGTCAAGCCTATGCCAAGCCGTATGCTGAATTAAAGGAAGTGGATATGACCGGATTGCTTCCTTCGACTATGCCGGTATTTGAATATATCGAAGCTCATCAGGATGTCTTCCGTGCCTTGATCACCATGCATGGTGATATGGCCCTAAGGCTCTGCAATATGTTCCGGACATACTTGACCGAGGATTTCGTGCTGGTAACTGAAGATAGTGAGTACACGATCAATTACGATATTATGCTGAGCTACCTGATATCTGCGACGGTGGGTGTCATCATGCACTGGGCAGAGATTGGATTCAAATATTCTGCGCATTATATGGGGGAGCAGTTGACGGCATTAATAAACATCAAACCGACCCGTCTGCTGATAGAACCAGGACAGAAGGGTCGGACCATTCACGAACGTATGCTGTTGGATTGAGAAAAGGGAAACGACAGCTATCCCGTCATAGAGGTGTCTGCTGCTTGCTGGAGCTGAATCAGTTGTTCGCGTACGAGAACGGCTTCGCCAATGATGATTAGCGCGGGATTATTAACCTTTTCCGAAAGGGAAATAGCGTGAAGCTGGCCGAGTGTGCCGGTAATGATCCGTTCGTTCGCGGTGGTTCCGCGTTCAATCAAGGCTGCTGGTGTACTGCTGCTTTTACCGGATTGAAGCAATTCACGTTGAATGAGGGGTAATTGGCTGATACCCATGTAGATTACCAGTGTGTCAACACTATGGGCGAGCAGATCCCAGCGAACGGAAGATACACGGCCATCACTGCCTGTACCTGTGACACAAGCGAAGGTTGAAGCCACTCCCCGATGGGTTAACGGAATCAGGGATGAGGCGGATGTGCCCACAGCGGAAGTGATGCCAGGAATGACCTCAAAAGGAATTCCGGCTTCAGCCAGCACGAGCGCTTCTTCACCGCCGCGCCCGAAGATGAACGGGTCACCGCCTTTGAGCCGAACCACCTGTTTGCCTTCCGCAGCGTGAGCAACCAGTAACCGACCAATCATCTCCTGACTCATGGAATGCAGCCCAGGGGCCTTCCCACAATAGATTCGGAGTGCTGCTTCAGGAGCTTCGGCAAGCAAGTCATCATTCACCAGTCGGTCATACAGCAGTACATCTGCCGTTTGAATGCGTCTCAGAGCTTTCACCGTAATGAGCTCTGGATCTCCAGGTCCAGCGCCTACGATACTTACCAGGCCCCGGCTCATGATCGTGTCCCCAGTTTGGACGCAGACTCGGCATTGGCCAATCCTGAACGACCGCCATGGATGGTTGCGAGTTTGGATGCCATCGGGATGGGGCTTCCCCAGCGGTGTGCAGCGTACAGCCCTAACCCGGTAAATAGGGCACCACCAATGAAATTACCAATCAGCACCGGAATCTGATTCCACAGCCACCAGTCGGCAAGACTGACATCAGCACCCAGCATCATGCCTGCCGGGATGACAAACATATTTACAACAGCGTGTTCGAATCCTTGAGCAAAAAATATCGTAATCGGCAGCCACATGGCCACGATTTTACCGAGTGTGGAGGTGGACGTCATCGCCATGACTGCACCTAGTGTTACCATCCAGTTACATAAAATAGCCTTAATGATGACCAAAACCATACCTGCGCCGCCCAGATGCTGATATCCGAGCGTCTTGGCTTCGCTGGTCTGAATCAGCGTTTGAACGAGGGGACTGCTCATATCGGTTCCCATCTTCGTCAGCGTGAGTTCATATAACAGAGCGTAGAACAGGCATCCCAGTATATGGCCGGCAATTACCCAGAAGTAATTACGCAGCATATCCATCAGTGTGACTCTGCGTTTCATCACCGCGAGTGGTATCATGGCGAAGCTGCCTGTCACCAGCTCAAGTCCGAGCAGAATAATGATCACGAACCCTGCAGGGAATATCAGTGCACCTGCCAAACCAACGGAAGTTTGAGATACAGCGGTATATGCCAGCGTTGTTGCAAAAGCGAGAATCGCCCCGGCCAGAAAACCACGGATTAACATCTGCACCCGGTTCATTCTGGCTTTAGTCTCACCTGCGTCCACCATCGATTGCAGTACTTCTGCCGGTTTAACAAAATCCATCGTGCACACCTCCCTGATTCATGATGTCAGACATATGAAATGGTTAAAGACTAACCTGCAATGGTAATGTAGATCTCACCGCTGTGATCATCGACCTCGGTTTTATATGTGTTCAGACATCCATCATCCGGCTCATGTACCTTGCCACTGCGAAGGTCGATTTTCCAGTCATGCAGCGGGCAGTGGACAGCCGTTCCGCATACCATGCCTTCTGACAGCCTGCCGCCCTTGTGAGGGCAGCGATTCTCTACGGCGTGCAGCGTTCCATCACTCAATTTGAAGACGGCAATCTCGGTATCCAAGACCGTAAACGTCCGAGCTCCCTTTTCGTCAATATCCGCCAGATGTCCAATTCGCAATCGATTCATCGCTGATCCTCCTCTTTTAGTGTGCTGCCGGCTGGGTGCCAGCGAGTGGGGTGAAGTTTTTACGCAATTTTTCGTCTTCAATAATTTCCTTCCATGGGTCAACGGTGCGGCCCAGTGTCAGTTCAAGCCGTTCGACCAGAGCCAGGCGCTCTTCACGGTCTTCGAGTGCCTTCTTCACATGGTCCAGACCAACACGTTCAATCCAGGCTGCCGTTCTCTCATTCCAGCGTGCGTTTTCTCTATAATATTGAAGGTAAGCATAAGTCCACTCTTCGACTTCGGCATCGGTTTTCACGGTGCACAGTAATTCTGCTGCGCGGACCTTGACCCCGCCGTTGCCGCCAACGTGCAGTTCCCATGCACCGTCAATCGCGACAACGCCCAGATCCTTAATGGTGGCTTCCGCACAGTTCCGCGGGCATCCAGAGACTGCAAGCTTCACTTTGGCTGGAGCAACCATTTTGTCGAGTTTCTTCTCCAGACGAATGCCCATCTCAATGGAATCCTGAGTTCCGAAGCGACAGAAGGTGTTGCCGACACATGTTTTCACCGTACGGAGCGCCTTCCCGTAGCCAAATCCGGAAGGCATATCGAGCTCTTCCCAGATCTTCGGCAAGTTTTCCTTTTGTACACCGAGCAGGTCAAGGCGCTGTCCACCTGTGAACTTCACCATCGGTACATCATATTTCTCGGCTATGGTTGCGATCTTGATCAGTTCTGCTGGGGAAGTGACGCCACCATAAATCCGGGGGATGACCGAATAGGTTCCGTCTTTTTGAATATTGGCGTGGTAGCGTTCGTTCGTGAACTTGGATACCCGCTCATCTTCGTACTCAGCTGGCCAGATCATGCCAAGGTAATAGTTAAGGGACGGACGACATTTGGAGCAGCCCTCCGGTTCATTCCAGCCAAGGACATTCATGACTTCCTTGACGGTTTTCAACCCCATCTCTTTGATCTGGGCAACAATCTCATCGCGGTCGTAGGAGGTACAGCCGCAGATGCCCTCTTTCACCTGTTCCAAGGCAGCATCCCCTGCATAATGGACGAGCAGCGATTCAACAATGGGCTTGCATCCCCCACATGAGGCGGAAGCTTTGGTACAGGACTTGATGGCACCAAGCGTATTGCATCCCTTATTGAGTACAGCGTCCCCAATGGCAGCTTTGGTGACACCGTTACAGCCGCAGACAATTTCATCATCTGGCATAGCTGCCATCCGCTCGGCTACCGACGGGCCGGACCCTGAACCGCCGGCAGATACCCCGAGCAAAATTTCCTTTTCACGTCCACTGATATTCTCACCACTTTTAATGAGGGAGAAGAGGGAGGCACCGTCTGAGGTATCTCCGAACAGTACAGCTCCGATAAGCTGTCCGTCCTTCATAACCATTTTTTTGTAAACCCCGTCTACGTCATCCTGTATACGAATGCTGCGAGTATCAGCCGCATCCTTGAATTGGCCTGCAGAGAATACATCCACACCGGATACCTTCAGCTTGGTGGACGTCACAGACCCTTCATATCCTTCGGTTGCTGCACCGGAAAGACGTTTAGCCAGAACCATGCCCTGTTCATACAGCGGGGCTACCAATCCATACGCGATGCCGCGGTGCTCTGCACATTCACCGACTGCCGAAATGCCAGGAATACTGGTGTTCATGTAATCATCTACGATGACGCCGCGGTTCACGTTTAGGCCTGCCTGACGGGCCAGTTCAACCTGAGGGCGAATGCCGACAGCCATAACAACCAGATCGGTCTCGAGCACTGTCTGATCCGTGAAGCGCAATGATTTCACGCGATGTTTGCCCGTAATTTCTTCCGTATGTTTGTTGAGAAGAAACTTCATGCCCTGCTCCTCAAGCTCCCGCTGAAGCATCAGGCCTGCAGGCAGGTCCAGATTCCGGTCCATCAGATGTCCATTAATATGAATAACGGTGACATCCATTCCCAGATTGAGCAGCCCGCGTGCAGCCTCCAGCCCAAGCAGTCCACCACCAATTACAGCCGCTTTGCGATACTTTTGCGAGGCTGCCATCATCGTCTCACAGTCCTTGATATCACGGAAACCGATGACACCTTCCTTGTCTGCTCCGGGTAAGGGCAGAATGAATGCCTGTGATCCGGTTGCCAGAATCAGCTCGTCATATGAAGCGCGGACACCAGCCTGGGACACCACTTCCTTGCGCTCGGCATCGATCCGAATTACGGGATCTCCTGGGTACACCCGAATGCCGTTATCCTCGTACCAGCTCCATTCATTGATTACGATATCTTCAATGCTCGTGCCGCCTGCAAGTACAGAGGAGAGCATGATGCGATTGTAGTTGGGGTGTGGCTCAGCACCAAAAACCGTAATTTCATAAGCATGCGGAGCGAGTTTAAGAATATGTTCAATTGTACGAATACCTGCCATACCATTGCCGACCAGCACCAGTTTTTTCGTTGTACTCATTGTGATTAGCCCCCTTGGTTCCATTCTGCGAACTGCCTCGCTTTTCGTTCCGGAAAAATAGAAAAAGCCTGTCATGCCTCGGAGGACTGCGCATATGCATACGCATGCCATGGATCCGAGATTGCAAAACAGGCTTCATTGCCGTTTCAACCAGCTACGCCGTTGTAACTGTGATCGTTTAAATATGGAGTTGTTATGGCCTAACTATAAAAGATCCTTCCTCTCATGTCAATATAGTTAACACAAAAAAGTATTTGAAATTTGAAGTTAATTATGTTTACATGTGTGTAATGGAAACAAGAACTGAACGAGGAACGAAGGGCCTGTATCGCAAGGTGCAAGCTAACAGCCGCAGCGGTTACAGGGAAGAAGAGGCATACAACCCTCGGCAATAACAAGAGACGGAGTTAGAATAGAACCCTTTTTATAATTACGGAAATTAGCCCAAAAGGTTACCGACCTGCCTAATCAGTTTCAAACATGTATATTTTCAACTTAAGATATTGTTAGGTTATATAACATATTATCTTGATGAACCATTTTAGGTGTTTAAGCTAACCATTCTGCCTATGCATTAGGGAGGGATTGATCCATCATGCGATCATTATTGGTCATCCGTGTAGAACCAACGATAGCGGCCTCATCCGATGCAATCCCTCTAACTCCTGAGAGATTGCTGGGGGCGAACGGGTACCATGTGCAGGTGACAGACAATGAGACGGAGGCTCTGAGGCTGGCAGCTGAAGCAGAGGCATCCATCCTGCATCTGTCGCTGGCCGATGTGGAATATTGGGTACGCTGCCTGGGAAAGGGGAAGGTGAACACCCCATTGATATGGTGGTGCGCACCGGATACAGCCTCTTCCTCGGTGGAATCCTGCGAGGTAGAGACTTCAATGGATGGAATACTGACCCCATCCATGATTGGGCCTGAGATACACTGGACGCTGCACTTTGCCGCCAAGCGTTATATGGAACGCAAGCAGTGGGAGCAGGAACGGAAACAGCTGCAGTCCCGGCTGGAGGATCGAAAGTGGATAGATATGGCGAAGGCTATCTTATGTGATCTGAAGCAAATTTCCGAGTCGGAAGCTTATGACTTGTTACGCAAGAGAGCCATGGATGAACGTAAACGGATGGTGGATGTCGCCACGGCAATCGTAAAGGCGCATCAACTGCTCCAGTCGTAATTGAAAGGAGGATGCATCATGGATATGTCTGAGATTCTCAGGGAGGTTGGACGTGGAAAACGTGGTTCGCGTGATCTGAATTATGCCGAAGCGCTGGCTGTTGCCGAGCATATTCTGAGACAGGAGGTATCACCTGCTCAGACGGCCGCTTTTCTTATGGCGGAGCGGATGAAAATGGAGAATGTCGAGGAGCTGGAGGCCTTTGTCCACGCGTGCCGGAACAGCGCAGATCGCCTGTCCGTATTCCAGGATGGACTGGACTGTGCAGGTCCGTATGATGGACGTACCAAATCGTTCATGGCTACCTTTCCGGTTGCCTTTGTACTGGCAGCAGCCGGGCTTCCGGTGACATTGCACGGAAGCGAACCTCTGCCGCCCAAGTGGGGGGTAACCCTGTCCATGCTGCTCAGGGAAGCAGGTATTGATACAAGGAAAATGAATCGGGAAGAAGCCAGAGTGGCGGCACAAAGAACGGATGTTATGTACGTATCTTCCGAAGACTGGTGCGCTCCGCTTCGGCAGCTAAGACCGCTTCGAGAAGAACTTGGCTTTCGTACCGTGTTTAACACAGCGGAGAAGCTGATTGATTTTAACCATTCACCGTATCTTGTTTTTGGCGTATTTCATAATACATTTCTGGACCGGATCGCGAAGCTGCTAACCCGCTTTGGATACCGCCGTGCTTACGTGGTGCAGGGAATGGAGGGTTCGGAAGATCTCTATATTGATCGGCCTACACGTGTGTATGCTGTGGAAAACGGAGATACACGACTGGAACTGGTGGACCCTGCCGCTTATGAGCTGGATATTCCTGTACCCGAGATGGCATGGACAGCTGCGAAACAGTTTGAAGTGGCACAATCGGTGCTCAGCGGAGAGGGACATATCGCTTTTGTGAATCAGGTGTTGTTGAATGGTGGCTTCCGTCTGTATGCGACAGGCCGTGTTGATTCGATTGAAGAGGGTATTTATACATGCCAAAGTCTACTGGATAGCGGAGCTGCTTACCGGAAGTATCAGCAATGGACGGTCTCCATGGGCGGGGAACTACCGGATAGCAGAGCAGTGTCCACGTATCCGGCTACCTCCAGCTGATGTTGTAACTACTCCCAAGGATAGGTGACGGTAAGGAAGTCAGCAAATTTCTTGCTCTCTTCCCGCCGCTGCTTCCGCATGGCCGCCCGATCCGGAGCGGTCTCATATAGTTTCTTCTCTTCTTCCGTTTCCGGAATAAGTCGGGGGACAATGAGTTTTCGATTATTTTCATCCAACGCCACAAAGGTCAGAAATGCTGTTGCCGCAATCTTTTTCTCTCCTGTCTTCAAGTCCTCACGGATTACCTTCACAAATATCTCCATAGAGCTGCGTCCCGTCCAGGTAGCAAAGGATTCCAGTGTAACGGAATCAGTTGGGTTAATGGGATACAGAAAGTCGACGGAGTCGGTTGAAGCCGTTACTGTATTGACCCGGCATAGTTTGGAAGCGGCAATGGATGCAATATCATCAATATAGGACATCAACTTGCCGCCGAATAAAGTGTTATGGTTGTTCACATCGGTCGGAAATACTCGTGCAGTCTTGAAACAGCGCGTCTCGCGCACATATTTTTTCTCCGCCTGTTCGAACTCCGTAGCTTTAGGTATCTCTCTCATGTTTCTTCCTCCTGACCCTCTGGCTGCTGCGTCTCTGAAGCATGTGCCAGGTCTATCGTCTATTCATGTTATTCCTAGTATAGGTGCCCACCAAATTCATATCCCAATGATTGCATGATTGTCAAAAAAACCGCCAGGCGCGGACCGGCGCGCGGGCGGTTTGGTGCTGCTGTATATTAAGCCTTGGCTTTGAAAATGCCGGACGGTTTGCCGATGGGCAAAAACGTATAGCCAAAGTGAGCGTTCAGTACAGAAGCTCCTGTGCCGTAGAGCGACACGATACCGATACCCATTTCAGCATATGCTGCGATGGTATGGAACACGTGAGGAGCTACGCCGAAAGCATCGAACGTCAGGCCAAGGAACAGGAAATCAATCAGAATGAAAATGATGAGCAGTACTTTATTGGCTTCCACAGCGCCTAGTGTCATGAACAGGGTGAATACGAGGTATCCGGCAAAAGCAAATCCGAGCTGCTTACCGTCAGCCTGTTCTGCCAGGGTGGAGCCAAACACGCCCATTTTGATCAGCCAGTTGGCACCCATCGCAAACCAGAAAAATGCGTATGCGCCAAAAGCAGTCGTGCCAAATGTATTATTGCGTTTGGAATCTTGGATACAGGCGAACAACTGTGCAAATGCACCCAGGAAGATCGCCCATGGGATCGCATAGCTGAGCCCGTCTGTAATGCCAAGTTTCTGGGAGGAAGCGACCAGGGTCACAATAGCCAGCCCAAATAATCCCATTGCGCTGGGATCGGCGTTTATGATTTTAACTTGAGTCCGTGAATCGGTTTGCATGGTGTTGATGAGCCTCCAATGATATCAAATCAGGATGTAAACAAGTATACAATCCTCTAGTAACTTTCGTATCCGCCGGGTCCGGACACACACATCGCCCTATTGTACCTGAATGGCCCGGTTATGGAAAGGAATTTGTTCACCGCACGAATCTGATATCCTGAACGCTCAAACACCCCTCTATAGCATGCAGGTTGGCCTCTTTTGCTCAGTTTGCCTGCCAAAGGGGTGTTTTTGTTGTTCATTTTCCAAAATACACAATAAAGACACATTCATACAAGAAGTAGGATAGGGGGAGAAAATATGGATGCAAAACATTCATCTCACTGTAAAAATGGCTTGGCAGCGCCACTTTTGCGGCATCCGGGCAAACATAGTCATTCATGACTTTCAAAAACTGGGGAAGGATACAAAACATCCATGCCGACTATGCCATATGTTAATCCAACTATAGATTGACAGTAAAAACTAAAATATAACACAGAAATAAGGAGGTCAAAGGCATGGTTATGAGTTTGGATTTAAAAAATCAAATCGAAAAAGCCAGACATAACCTTCATATGTTGGTAGAACATCACGAGGGTGGGCTTGGGCATCCGGATGTCATCAGACAATCCATGGCATTGGATGAATTGATTAATGAATATAATCGAATGAATCGAAACCAGACAAGAGCTTGAGGGATTCATATAATAGTAGGACAACCATAGATGAGTACATACGACGATGCGGGCATGAACATAACCGGAAGGACAGCTTTTTTCTCGAAGCTGCTTTGATTCCTGTTAATTCATGCCCGCATGTATTTTGGCAGCTGATCAGTGCAAAAGCCGCTTGGCTTCCATATACAGTACCTGAACAAATTTTTTGGTATTTATTCGAGTCTGGGACAAGGAAGGCTCCACATTGTTCTGCAGCTCCAGCATTTTCTTGCGAATTTCCGTGAAATCGAAGAATTTAGACGCATAGTTCTCGAATTTGGGATGTGTATAGTCGGTTAATCCCAGAGACACCACATGACTTAAGGTCTGAAATATCGCCCGGCGAACACGCTGCTCAGAGGCCTTGACCTCTTTGGTTATCTCGGTGACCGAGGCATCCGTTCCCAGTTTGCGTATGGCTATATTCTGAAAAATATCCTTGAGCGACGGGAATGTATAAGGCGAGATGGTATGATCTTCAGCTTCAATCTGTTCCAGATATTCGAGCATGTCCAGCAGATCCTTGCTGCCTGTCTCACCGATCATGCCCATCTCCGACAGAAGGAAATGTCCAGCGGTCGCAATCGTTTGGTTAGGGACAGGTGCGGTATGGCGTCCGGCAGATTGAATGCCGGTCAATCCCTGCAATGTCCGCTGAATATCCTGAATGGACTGCTGCATCCGCAGACGTTCCTCGACCAGACGGAGAACGGATAGAATCTCCAGCCGATTAATCGGCTTCGTAATGTAGTATTCAATGCCTAGCGAATAGGCTTCACCGATCATGTTTTTCGATTCAATCTGGGAGATCATCACGATCTTGCCCTCGAATCTTCCTTCCAGTGCACGTACGGTCTGGATTCCATCACGATGGGGCATGAGCAGATCAATCAGCAGTACGTCTACCTTCTGTAATTCCAGCAGCTCGGCATGAATGTGAGCCCCGTCCTCTGCCTCTCCGGCAATCTCACCTAATCCCTCATCTTCAATAATATCCATCAGCATGGAACGAACGCCAGGATCATCATCCACGATAAAATAGCGCATATTTTCGTTACCCTCCTTTCTCTTTAGCGGATGTAATTGGGCCAATGTATGCTGCAGACAGATGAACTGTCGCGAATTGGGTTCATTTTAATTCCTATCTTACTTCGTCATTTCCTTTCTGCATAGAACCAGCCATGCAGCAATAAGACAATATGTCAGATAACGTAACAAAGTTTCGCTGAAAACGGCCTTTTTATAAAAAAAATCCAATGTTCGTTGTAGGAAAGTGTCGTTTTTAGTAGATAGGACTGTAGTATAAGTAACATCTGAATGAGCTGGCTAAGATTTGTGTGGAATGGTACAAATGCCAATCGGAACGAAAGATCATCATTCAGAGTTATGCCATGGATTCTATATGCAATAGTATGGGAATTTTACGCTCAGACATGCAAACGGAATGCTGTTTACAATAGTTGAATAAAAGGAGTATCGCCAATGGAGCAAACAATACAAGATATTGTCGTTGTTTTCAACGATTTTTTATGGTCCAAGCTGTTGATTCTATTGCTGGTAGTATGCGGGATTTACTTCACGACCAAGACCCGTTTCATGCAGTTCCGCATGATCGGAGACATGGTCAAGGTGCTGGCTGAGCCCAAGAGCAAGGAAGCGGATAAAATCTCGCCTTTTCAGGCGTTCTGTATTAGCATGGCTGCCCGTGTAGGTACCGGTAATATTACGGGAATAGCGCTGGCTATTGCTCTTGGGGGACCGGGTGCTGTGTTCTGGATGTGGATCATTGCTATTATCGGCTCAGCCTCCAGTTTCGTAGAGAGTACACTCGCACAGATTTATAAAGTGAAGGATAATGGGGGCTTCCGCGGAGGACCGGCTTATTATATGGAACGTGGGCTAGGCAAACGGTGGATGGGGGTATTGTTTGCCATTCTCATTACGCTATCGTTCGGCCTTGTCTTTAACGCTGTGCAGTCCAATACGATCACTGTGGCATTCCAGAATTCGTTCGGCCTCGATCGATTGACGGTAGGTATTGTCATGGCGGTGATCTTTGCCGGAATCATTATGGGCGGTGTGAAGCGGATTGCCAAGGCTTCCGAATACATTGTGGTGGTCCTTGCTGTGCTGTATATCGGGGTTGCTGCATTTGTTGTGCTGGCGAATATCACCCAGCTTCCAGCCATGATCATGCTAATCGTAAAAAATGCCTTCGGGATTGAGCAGGTCGCCGGCGGTACATTGGGTGCTGCGCTGATGAACGGCGTCAAGCGTGGATTGTTCTCCAACGAGGCGGGAATGGGTAGTGCACCTAATGCCGCAGCTACGGCGGATACGACACATCCGGTCAAGCAGGGACTTATTCAGGCTTTTGGCGTCCTGACCGATACACTTGTCATCTGTACAAGTACGGCCATGATTATATTGCTGTCCGGAGTTTACGAAGGCTCCAATCTGGGGGGCATCGAATTGACCCAGGCGGCATTAAGTGTGCATATCGGATCTTGGGCATCAGGCTTTTTGGCTGTTATGGTATTCCTGTTTGCCTTCAGTACACTCATCGGGAACTATTATTACGGGGAGACCAATATTGAGTTTATCAAGTCCAATAAAATGTGGCTGTGGGTGTATCGGATTGGCGTTATCGCCATGGTGTTGTTTGGTGCAATAGCCAAAGTCCAGCTGGTCTGGGATCTGGCGGATCTCTTTATGGGGCTGATGGTCGTCGTCAATCTGATTGCCATCCTCATGTTGTCCAAGGTCACGTTTGAAGCGCTGAAGGATTACAAAAGACAGAAGGCTGAGGGGCGTGACCCTGTCTTTACCCGTGACCTTATTCGTATTCCGGGTGAGGTGGAGTGCTGGGAGTCTGAAGCGGGCGTAACAGGAATTCAAGAGATGAAGATTGAAAAATAGGATTAACGAAGCTCGGGTGATAAGAGCCGGGTAATATAAAAAAAACAGGACACCGACGATGCCAATAGGGCGCGCGGGGTCCTGTTTCATTATTCGATATATTTTCAGTACATATTGATCGCTCAGGATACCATTTTACTTTGTATGAACAGAGTAACTGATCAGTTGATCCGCCAGCATCTTCATGCGGTCGCCTGTTTCATTCAGTTTCTCAATGACATCGGTGAAGGAGGATACAAGGGTAGCTTGTTCCTGGGAAGAGGCAGCAATCTGTGAAACTTCCACTTCCATCTGTTTAATGACCTGTTGGACGTCTTTCAGACTTGCATCAATATCGGTTGTGGCCTGTTTGGCGTCCACTGAGAGCTTGCGCACTTCAGAAGCAACCACACCAAAGCCTGCACCAGCCTCACCTACACGTGCTGCTTCAATAGCAGCATTCAGGCCGAGCAGGTTGGTTTGTTCAGAGACTTCCCGGATGAATCCGGCAACCTTATTGATTTGGGCGGAGTTTTGGACTGCAAGGCGTGTGTTCTCCAGAATTTGTTCACTGGTCGCCTGCAATTCCTCGGCATGAGCTGCCACATGCTGAACCATCTCCACCAGGTTGCTATTAATGGATTGATTTTCTTGTATAATGGCTTCTAGCTGATTCTGATTGGATTGATCGTAAGATATGCAGAAAATGGCGACAACTTCATTATTGTCATCAAAGATAGGAATGTTCAAAATATCCAGCTCAATCCCGTAGACTTCTGCGGGCAGTTTGGTGAGCGAAGGTTCGCGCCCGTTGGTCAGAGCTGTAAAGTTTTTATAATCATCCAGCAGTGGCTCTCCTTTTTGAAAACCGAGATTGAATCTCTCATTGGCAACGGCGTACAATACTTTCTCATGATCATACACAGTCAAACCGGCTGGTTCTCGAAGAATCAGGCTAATATAAGGCATAACTTTCAGAAGTGCATCTACAACATTCATGGGGTCGAACCATCCTTTCATTATTCCTAATTTGCGATTAAATTCAAAAAACGTACCTAATGCTTTAATTATCATCGGATAAGATTGCGCTATCATTAACTCCATTTTGAAATAAAATGATGACGAATTACGGACGAAATCTGAGAATTTTCCCATGTAAAATGATTTATTGGATATAAGTGCTAGTTGTAACTATTTTTATATCAGGATATTGGAGCCGTCTGATGCCGAAATTGGGACATATGTCCATTTCTATACGTTAAATACTTGGGTGGGGGTTACCGGGAATGAGAGAAATCATGGATTTTGGACGAATGCGTCAGCTGGCACGGGAACATGGCTTGGATCAGGTGCTGGATGAGCCTGCACTTGCGGAATTAAGACTACTGGAAGCGTCCAAAGGTGAAATTATATGTGCGAAGGGAGAACGGCCGGAACGGTTCTATTTTCTTGTTGAAGGCAAACTGAAGATTTATACGACACTGCCAAACGGCAAGTCACTGCTGCTCCGTTTCAGCACGCCGCCAGCCCTCGTAGGCGATCTGGAGCTGGTCAATGGAAAGGAAGCGAAGAATACGGTTGAATCTGTCAACAAAAGTCTTCTGCTGGGCGTTAGCTACCGTTACCTTCAAAACACGTATGCGGATAATCCGAGATTCCTTCATTTCATGCTTAGTCATGTGACCCATAAACTGTATACGTTCTCCAATTTATCAAGCCTGAATCTGCTGTACCCGGTGGAAAGCAGGTTTGCCAGCTATCTGTTGTCAACGATGGAACAGGGCGAGCAGGTGACGGAAGAGATCCAAACGTCCAAGCTGACAGAGCTGGCAGATATGCTGGGGACGAGCTACCGACATCTGAACCGGGTAATTCATGACCTCTGTAATCGGCAGATTATCCGTAAGGAACAGCGCAAGATTGTCATCTGCCATCTGGAGGAACTGCGTGAGATTGCCGGAGGGAACATGTATGAATGAGATCGGTCCCATGGACGTGAAAGTCTCAAATGTAACGCAAAGAGCACCCTATGCCTAAGCAATGGGTGCTCTTTGCTATCTAAACCGTGTAATCGATGGACGGTGCCGATGATTAAATGTCGCCGCGTTCTTCAAATAATTGAGCGATCCCCACGATAACCTGAGTGGCTTTCACCATGTTATCAACCGAAACATATTCGAATTTGCCGTGGTAGTTTTCGCCGCCTGTGAAGATGTTTGGTGTAGGCATGCCCATATACGAGAGCTGGGAACCGTCAGTTCCTCCGCGGATGGGGCGAATAACGGGCTCAATGTCCAGACGAGTCATGGCTTCATGCGCAATATCAACAATTTGGCGCACAGGTTCGATCTTCTCACGCATATTGTAATATTGATCATTCAGCTGAACGGTGATGCTCTTCTCGCCATACTTGCCTTGGAGTTCTTCCGCAACCTTCAATACATAGGCTTTGCGCTCTTCGAACTTCGCCCGGTCAAAATCACGAATGATATAGCTGAGCTGCGTTTGCTCAACATCGCCTTCAATGGATATAAGATGGTAGAATCCTTCATACCCCTCCGTGAATTCGGGAGCTTCTTCCGCAGGCAGACGGCGGTTGAATTCCATGGCGATTTTGGCCGAATTGACCATTTTGTTTTTTGCGGTTCCAGGGTGAACATTCGTACCTTTGACTGTAATTTTGGCTGCAGCCGCATTGAAGCTCTCATATTCAAGCTCTCCCAGTGGTCCGCCATCTACCGTGTAGGCATACTTGGCTCCAAAAGCAGGCACGTCAAACTTATGCGGTCCGCGTCCAATCTCTTCGTCGGGAGTGAAGGCAACCCTGATCTTTCCGTGTTTGATCTCCGGGTGATCGATCAGATAGGCCATTGCCGTCATGATTTCGGCAATACCTGCCTTGTTGTCGGCACCCAGCAAGGTTGTCCCATCTGTTGTCATGAGGGTGTGACCCTTGTATTCACGCAGTTCGGGGAAGTCAGTGGTAGACAGTACCACATCCAGCTCCTGGTTCAATACGATATCCTGACCATCATACTGGTCAATGACCTGTGGCTTAACATTTTTGCCAGTGAAGTCTGTCGCTGTATCCAAGTGAGCCAGGAAGCCGATTACGGGAACCTCCTTATCCGTGTTGGATGGCAGAGTAGCCATGACATAGCCGTTCTCATCCATCGTTACGTCCTGTAAACCAATGGCTTTGCATTCGCCTACAAGGTATTCTCCCAAAGCGAGTTGGCCCGGTGTGGAGGGGCAGGTTTCACTGTTTTCATCCGATTGTGTATCCATTTGAGCATACGTTGTCAGTCGCTCGATTAAAATATCTTTCACCATCATCGCTCCTTCAGTTTGGGTTGATATATAAGTTATCACTATTCTTGGAACGAATCACTACGAGGTCAGAACAACCCTCTGATCGCTGTTATCCCCAGATTTTTTGATTAAATATAAAGGTGAAAATCCGGTTATAAAGGCGATGTGTATGCTTCCGACGCAGCTTTCTTTCAGAAAGCTTTTAGCTTCGCTTCTACAGGTTGTTTCTGCCCTCTCCGTTTTCGTCTAAGGGTTAGATACAACTTATATTATAGGTTGGGTATATGATCTCCTGTGTATGAAGGTATCATATCATGTTTTGGACCTACTTCGTGTAGGGGCTAGAAGTGCTGGCGGATTAGTTCTAGGTATAAAAAAGGGTACTATGGCACAAAAATGTACGTACTTGCATTCAGGGGAGGCTGCTTCATAATAGAGAATGGTAGTCGGATTGATGAGAAAGACTGACAAGATTGGGTAACTGTTTTTCATGTTGAAAAACAAGCGATTGCCTCAACATATATCAATATATTGAATAGGAGATGTAACCATATGTCAGAGAAATTATTTTCCCCCTATCAGTTCAAGGGGCTTCAACTGAATAACCGTGTAGTAATGGCGCCAATGTGCCAGTACTCGGTAACGGCCAAGGATGGCATCCCGAATGATTGGCATCAGGTTCACTATGTAAGTCGTGCGGTTGGGGGTACAGGTCTGATTGTTATCGAAATGACAGACGTTGAACCGGATGGCCGTATTACCGATAACGACCTGGGCATCTGGTCGGACGAGCATATTCCGGCTTTTGCCAAGCTGGTGGATGGCATGCATGCCCATGGCTCGAAAGTGGCGATTCAAATTGCACATGCTGGGCGAAAAGCGGAGGATGCAGAGCAGCCGGTAGCCCCATCCGTGGTCACTTTCCCGGGTGAAGACTACAGGGAGCCTCGTGCATTAACTACCGAAGAGGTAGAAGCCATGGTTCAGAAATTTGCAGACGGTGTTCGCCGCGCAGTGCAGGCTGGAGTGGATGCCATTGAGCTGCACGGAGCACATGGATATCTTATTCACCAGTTCCATTCCAAGCTGATGAATCATCGTGAGGATGTATATGGACAGGATCTGGCTCGATTCGGCGTTGAGATTATTCGTGCAGTGAAAAAGGAAATGCCGGAAGACATGCCGCTCATCATGCGCATATCTGCAGTTGAATACGCTGATGGCGGCTACGATATTGAGCACACCTTGGATCTGGCTCGTGCCTATCAGGCAGCAGGTGTGGACATATTCCACATCAGCTCTGGCGGAGAAGGACCTGCAGGACAACGGAAGCCGGGTAACTACCCAGGTTATCAAGTTCCATTTGCCCGTCGTTTCCGCGAAGAACTGAACGTTCCGGTGATTGCAGTAGGGCTGCTGGATGATGGAGCTCTCGCTCAAGCCGTTATTGGCAACGGCGATGCCGATCTGGTTGCAGTGGGCAGAGGCATGCTGCGCGATCCGTACTGGGCTAACCATGCGGCTCTGGAGCTTGGTGTCAGCAAGGATAAGGCAGCGATTGCGGAGCAATATTCCCGCGGTTATTAATTTTATCTGAAACAATATAGAAATTCGGAAGACAGGTCGTGGCAAAGGTGAACCTTATGCTGCGACCTGATTTTGCATTTTGATAGCCAATCGGTGACGGTTGGGATTCCATCGTTCAGTGCAGACTAAGACGGGAGTGATACATCTTTTATATATGCGTTCAAGATGAGGTTCGTTTAAGAGGAGATCCAATGCTAGATTCGGTTGTTAAATGAATTCATTTGACACCTATCTTCATATCCCGAACAATGAGTAATATCTATTCAAGGAGGCGATGGTTATGACATCATCGAGTGCACTGCCGGACATTCGGCAGCAATTGGTACTTCATGCACCGCTGGAAAAGGTATGGGAGACCGTCTCAACAGCAGAAGGCATGGAAGCCTGGTTTATGCCAAGTAATCTGGAGCCGGTGGAAGGACATGAATTCGTGCTGGAGGCCGGCCCCTTTGGCAAATCACCATGCCGGGTTATGGAAGTTCAGCCGCTTCATAAGCTATCCTTTCAATGGGGCAAGGATTGGGCACTGACCTTCGAACTACAGGAACAGCAAGAAGGTACGGCATTTACGTTGATTCACAGCGGTTGGGATGCGGATAAACTGACTGAATTCGGACAGGCCCATGCCATCGTGCGCGAGCGAATGGAGCAGGGCTGGTCAGGCATCGTGCAGAAGCTGGCGCAGGTTGTAAGCAGGTAAGAGAGGATTGTCAGTTGCGATCAGGGTCATTTCCTGATTAACAGCTGGCAGTCTTTTTTTATTTTGTAAGCTTTTGATGGAGAGTTCACACGAGATGGTAACCGCCTTAAAAATGTGATTCTTTTTAGTTTCCTTCTATTTCCGTGGGCAGCAGAAACGTGTAACATGGATCATGAAGATAAAACGACAAAAAGTGACGCCTATCGTCACGTGTCAGAAGGACTTCATCGATGAAAAAGCACTGGATTATGCTGACGATTAGTTTCATTTGTATTGTTGTCTTCCCTGTGGGGTGGATTGTGCAGAGTATTATAACTGAACGTGGGAATCCGGTAGTTAAACAAGGCATAATCGATTTGACCACATGGGATTTCACCAAAAAGGGTGCAGCCACATTGGACGGAGTCTGGGACTTCTACCCGAACCAATTACTGACCCCGGTTGATTTTGAGGCTGATGTGTCCGGACGCAAACCACTTGGGCCACCTGCAGCTCTTCAAGTCCCGGCCAGGTGGAATAAGACGATGGGTGAAGCTCATGGCTACGGAACATATCACCTTCGTGTCAAGCTCAGGCCCAGCTCCGAGAAGAATGACTATGGCATTCGTACAAAGAATATTCGTATGGCACACCGTATTTTTATAGATGGCAAAGAGATCGGAGGCAGGGGACTGCCTGGTGAAACAAGGGAAACGGATCTCCAGTACAACTTGCCGTTCACCGGGTTTACCTCAATTGAGGGAGACCGTGCAGATATCATCATTCAAGTTTCCAACTATACATACTCTTCGGGAGGAATTGTAGCTTCACTGTTATTTGGAGATGAACATAGCATTCTATACAGCCAGCAGTGGGACTGGCTCAAGGATCTGATGACCCTTTTCGGATTTATCCTCCCTGCGGCGTTTTTCCTGCTGCTATTCAGGCTGCGCCGAAGTGAGAAGGAGCTTCGTTACCTGGGCTTATTCAGTCTCTCCGGAGCCATGTATGCACTGACGCATGGGGAGAAACTGCTGGGCACCTTTGTGCCGTTTCTACCGAATACTGAAATTCTAAGGCTTCAATTAATAAGTTCAGCACTGGCCTATTACTATTTGCTTCGCTATATGGATGCGCTTGTTCCGGGTGCAATTCACAAATGGTACGTACGGCTGGGAATTACGCTGGTGATTTTGCAATGCGCTATCGGCCTGACCTTGTCTCCTGTACTATTCTCGCAACTGGAGCCTCTAATGCTGATGGTGTCGCTTAGCGTCATTGTATACACTCTTCGAGCGATGTTTTATTGGTTGAAAAAGAGGCCCAATGACAGCCATTACGTGCTGATCAGCATGATGAGCATCCTCATGGTCGTTATTTTGTATACCATCGGCGCATTCACGACGCAGGATACGGCCTTTCTCGCCCTGTATGAGCTATTGTTATTTGTTTTTGCTCAGATGATTCTTACGGCGATCCGGTTCGCGCAGTCCTTTCGTGAAGTTGAGGCATTATCCGAGCGCTTGCTTGTGATCGATAACCTGAAGGATGAATTCATGGCCAATACGTCGCATGAACTGAGGACCCCGCTGCATGGCATCATTAATATTGCGCAGTCCATGCTGGAAGGAGCGGCAGGGGCCGTGACGCCGAAGCAGGCCAGAAACCTGTCCATAATCACGTCTACCGGTAAAAGGCTCTCACTGCTGGTCAATGACATTCTGGATTTCTCCAAGCTCAAGAATAGTGAGATCGAGCTGAAGCGGGAGGCGGTGGATCTGGAGTCCGTTGCACGCACAGTGGTTGAAGTTTCAGGATTTACCTTCGGGGATAAGCCTATTGTGTTAATACAGGACTGGCCTCCATCCCTGCCATTGGTCGAAGCAGATGAGGATCGGTTACGGCAGATTCTCTATAATCTGATTGGCAATGCATACAAGTACACGCAGCAAGGCGAGATACGGTTATATGCAATTGTGCAGGGGGATCAAATCCGAATGTCTGTGGCGGATACAGGGGTTGGCATTGCTCCAGAGAAGCTGGAGGATATATTCCAGTCCTATGAGCAGGAGAATGGTACAAGTGGAAGAATTAACGGCGGGACAGGGCTTGGTCTCAGTATTACGCGTAAACTTGTAGAGCTGGGCGGAGGCATGATCTGGGCCCAGTCAGAACCGGGTCAGGGATCTATTTTTCACTTCACCCTGCCAATTGCCAAAACGCCGCTGCTTCATACGGTTTCCAGACCGACTGCAGCGAGCTACGTGCCAGCCGAGCGTGCTAATCCATCTGGAGGGCTTCCTACAGAACTGGGTGAATCAGAAGAGGGCCCTGCAGCAGAGCATACGATTCTAATTGTGGATGACGATCCGGTAAATCTCCAGGTATTGTACAATCTGTTGTCAACAGAGCGTTACCGGGTCATTTCTGCCGATAGTGGTGCTGCAGCATTGAAAATGCGAGAACAACACCCGGGAATCGACTTGGTGATTACCGACTGGATGATGCCGCAGATGTCCGGAATTGAATTATGCCGCAAACTGCGTGAGTGTAATTCCCTGTCCGAACTGCCGATCCTGATGCTGACGGCGCGTGGATTGCCTGAGGATATCAGGCTGGGTTTCCAGGCTGGTGCCAATGATTTCCTAAGCAAGCCGGTGGATGCGGGGGAGCTTCGTGCGAGGGTTCGCACCCTGATTGAAATGCGGGCCTCCGTTCAAGGCGCCATTCGTACAGAGATGGCTTTTTTGCAGGCACAGATCAAGCCCCACTTTTTATATAACGCACTTAATGTCATTATCGCTACTTGTGCCGTTAACCCGGACAAAGCAACAGATTTATTGATCGAACTGAGTCACTATCTGCGTGGGAGCTTCGACTTTCAGAACCGGGATCAGCTGGTGCCGCTGACCAAGGAACTTGAGCTGGTGGAGTCCTATGTACATCTGGAACAGGCCCGGTTTGAAGAACGACTGGTGGTCAACATTGAAGTGGAACCGGACGTTCGGATCTATGTGCCGCCTCTCAGCATTCAGCCACTCGTTGAAAATGCCATTCGTCATGGTGTGATGGAGCGGGCTGCGGGTGGAACTGTGACGCTGAAAATTGCCAGAGAGGATGATCGTATCATCGTCCAGGTTGAAGATAATGGGGTGGGCATCCCTCCGGAGCGTTTGGCCCAGGTTCATTCCGGAAGGACGGAAGGACCGGGAGGGGTGGGGTTGCAAAATATCAACCGGCGTTTAATGTCCTTATATGGCGAGGGATTGAATATTCAAAGCCATGTGGGCAAAGGGACGAAAATTCGTTTCCGTATTCCTCTACCCAGAGGGTAATTATCCCAGAATTGTGCCGAGACCGATCATAATGGTTAACAGACTAATAAGTTGATAAAGTCTATTCTGTAATTCCTTTGATATAGAATGAAGAAGATTAAGTAAGGGCAGGAGGCTGGAAGAACAGTGAGAGCCATTGTAATCGATGACGAGAAGCCGGCGCAGCTCCATCTGGAGCGCCTGTTATTGTCGGACGGACGGATTACACCCGTGCAGTGTTTTTCAACAGCTCGTGATGGACTGGATTTTCTGGCAAAAGAACGTGTCGATGTGGTATTTCTGGATATTGGCATGCCAGAAATGAACGGACTGGAAGCGGCTGAGTATATACAGCAGCTAGATAACAACATTCGAATTATATTTGTAACAGCGTACGCCGATCATGCAGTCGAAGCATTTGAACTGCATGCACTGGATTATGTTCTGAAGCCGGTAAGCTCGGCCAGATTGGGCAAAACCATTGACCGGATTGCTGCTTGGAAGTCTGCTATGCCGGAAATGGCAGCGGCTGCGGAAGTAAAGGAACCCATTTCCAATGCTGCCGAGGATGAGGCCCAGTTACCGGGACTGCTCACCTTCAAACATTTGGATATCTATAGAAGCCTGAAACCGGAGGCAACCAAGCATAGATGGAGGACGACCAAATCCCAAGAGTTATTCGCATTTCTGTTTCACCATCGTGGAGAATGGGTAAGCAAAGAGATTCTGCTTGATAAATTATGGGCCGATGTCACCTTGGAAAAAGGGTTAACCCATCTGCATACATCCGTATACCAGATTCGAAAACTGCTGAAGGAATGGAGTATGACAGGCAAATTGGAATACAACATGAATCGGTACCGTTTGCTGCCCGGCAATCTGGTGAGTGACGTGGAGCAGTTTGAACTAGGAGCGGGATATGCAGAAGTCACTTCTACCAATGTGGAAGAGCTGCGGGAGATCATGTTGTTATATCGCGGAGATTATCTTGAAGAGCATGACTACCCTTGGGCACAATCGAAGGCCCGTGAGCTAAGACGAAAATATATACGATTGGTCATGGACCTGGCTGAATGGAACATGAAGCATGGACGCGGCAAGGATGCCACCGAGCAGTTACTCGATTTACAGGAAAGGGAGCCTTATGCTGAAGAGATTTGCCGATTAATGATGAGGGTGTATGCATCCATGGGTGATGGATCAGCCATACTCCAATTATATTCATCATTTGCCAAGACACTCTTGGAGGATTTGGGGCATCAGCCGGAACCGGAAACGAGCCGCCTCTTTCAGGAACTAACGGCAAAATAGGCACAGGCCGGGCGGGAGGATTGTAGTGAAATTATTCATACATCGCAAGGATTTGCGTACGGAGGATCTGCACGCTTTTGATTATTTGCAGAACCAGGAAGATGAGAGTTTGCACCTTTTTATCTACGACCCCTTTTTGCTTCGTCAGGGACGCGATAAGGAACACGGCGGCATCAACTTTCTGAGGCATGCAGCCGGGCTTGCCAGACAGTACCGGGAGGCAGGCAAGCTGCTGCATGTGGCACATGGCAAGCCAGCAGAAGTTGTGGATTACATATTGGGCCACACGGAAGAAATCATCGATGAAGTGGTCGTTCACCGGGATATGACACCTTACGCGATCGAAAGGGATCGCAGTATACGCAAGGTTGTAGACAAATACCAGGCCAAGTTCACACAGCTGACGGATCATCTGCTGATCGATCTTCCGCGGTTCGCTGACTTTACAGGCAAATCGGAACCCTATAAAGTATTCGCTGCTTTCCACCGGCGCTGGGTGGAGTTTATGAATGAATTCCCGAACCCTCCTTCGGTACTAACGATAGCTGATCTTAAGATCAGTAAGCTGTCCATCAAGTTTCCTGATTCATTCAGGGTTCCAGCAGCGCTTATGGATGTCGACCCCGCAGAAGAGCCTTATGGGCTGCTCGATGCATTCCTGAAGGAGCGTATCGCCGAGTACGGGGAGCAACGGGATCAATATGAAGCATACGAGCCAAGCCATTTGAGTTCCTATGTGGCGGTAGGAGCCATCTCCATTCGCAGGATGTACGATGCCGCTTACCGGGCAGAACAGCCGGACGAATGGATTAGACAACTGTGCTTCCGTGACTTTTATCTGTACCGTGCAGTATATGAGAGTCACTATTTTACATACGAAAAGGTATACGATCTGTCACCGTTAAGTGACTATCACTTCGAACGCTGGTGCAAGGCAGAGACGGGAATACCAATTATTGATGCTGCGATGACCGAGCTGAATGAGACGGGGCGCATGCCCAATCGATTGCGTATTCTGACGGCGATGTTCCTGACCAAAAACCTGCAGTGTCCGTTTCCCCTGGGTGAGGCTTACTTCAGACGCAAGCTGCTGGATTATGACAACATTCAGAATCGCGGGAACTGGTTATGGTGTGCATCACTTGGTGAAAATGCTGCTCCGTATTTTCGGGTAAACAATCCGGTAACACAGTCGGAGAAGTATGATCCCCAGGGAGATTATATCCGGAAATGGCTGCCTGATCTGAAGGATCTGCACAGCAAGGATATCCATCAACCACGCGAAGGTGCGATTGTGGATCTGAAGGCTTCCAGGCAGGCGGCTATAGAGGTCTATAAACAAATTCTGGCGAGCCGTCACAAGGATTAGTACCGTGCAGCGGAATATGTATAGTGATGCTGGCGGGAGGATCGGATGGCCGGATCTCCAAGGCATAGCCTGAAATGTCAAGCTCAAGGCCCTGCTGTCTCAACTTGTCCATGAGCAGGAGAAACGTCTGATCAATCTCTGCGCGATCCGGAGCACCGAAATGGGAATATACGGCGTATTCACGGGCTGGGAGGACTATGCCGACCATGCCTTCCGGCACTTCATGGATGTGGGATACCTCTACTCCGGCAATATAGTGATAGAGGCGTGTACGACTCAAGGATACGCCCGTCTTCACCCCCGGCCGGGTTTGGCGGGGGATTTCATGTTGTCTGCGTTCTAATTCAATCCACAGCTTAGGAATCATCACTTGTGACATATATACAGCTGTAAAAGGCGCCTGGAATTCAAGGCCGATCACATATGTCTGCGGACGTACCCATCCGCTCAAAAGAATGAGCCTTGGTGATTCGTTGACCTGTCATATTCGTCACTCAACCCGATTGCAGCAAGGTATATCCTCCCCGCCGTCCAGGTTCTGCATATAGGGGCACACCCATTCCACTAAGCTCATGTAAATACCGAAGCATAGTACGGTAAGAAACCCCGAATTCGGCAGCCATTTCTTCAGCGGTAAACGTAGGTTTGTCATACACTCGCATCATAAGTTCAATCAAACGCTGCGTTTTGGTCATGTTCCATCCGCTCCTGAGAGAAATATAGATATACTGACAGATTTTGTCACTATATTAGTATAAAATAGAGTCAGGACTTACGGCAACAGGATCAACTTGAAGATATGGAGAACATGAATGAGAGGGTGAGAGGGTATGGAACAAGTCAATTCTTCAATGTTGGTACGCAAGGAGGCGGCGACCATTATCGGACTGAAATGGGAGGGAACCTTCGCTGAAGCAGGGGCAGGGGGCATTCGCGAGGTGCAAACGGAGTTCAAGCGTCGTCTGCAGGAGATCAGTGATGTGCTCCATCCACAGGAGCTTCTGGGATTGTCCTATCATACGACAGATACAGGATTTGTCCATTATGTCGCAGTCGAGGTTGGCGAAGATGGAGCATCAACCATTCCATCTGGAATGGTGAAGGTTGATGTCCCGGCACATGACTACGCCAAGTGCAGCCATGTCAAAGGACAGAGTGTGGAAGCTTCATACAATCGAATCTATACCTGGATTGAGGAACAGGGCCATGCCGCGTCGCAAGGTCCGCTTACACACTATGAAGTGTATCCGATGGATCAGGATCCATATGATCCGGAGCCCGAGTTTACCATTTTCATCCCAGTGAACCAGAAATAAATACTGCCAAGGCAGCATTGCTCGAAGACCGCATTATAGCGGTCTTTTTTACATTTATAGACATGAAAATAGTGTGAAATCCACTGAAAATTTAGGAATTGTTAAGAAAATGGACTACCCATCTTAAGCATTATGCCTTTTAATAGATAGTGAGCTTATCGTACTAAGTCATATCTGACATATTGACGAACACATTAAGGAGAAACGCTAAACATGAGTGAGACATTGAAAAGAGAGCGAATACCGGAGCTGAACCTGGTACGTGCCATGGCGATTATCGGCGTGCTGTGTGTGCATTCCACTTCTTATGCGACAGTGGACATGACGGGTTCGGGCTACTACTGGCTGTACAACTTTATTAATATCTTCATGAAATATGGTACGCCAACTTTTATTTTCATGAGCAGCTTCGTGTTGTTCTATAATTATTATTCCCGTCCCTTGGACAAGAAACTGGTCAGCAATTTTTATAAAAAGAGATTCGTTTACATTCTGCTGCCGTATTTCCTGTTTTCCCTGTTTTATTTTGTTATTCTGCATTTCACCCATTATCAAGGCCGTCCGTTTGGTGAATCTGCCATCAGCTTCATTACCAAACTGTTCACGGGTAAGGCGTATACGCATCTGTACTTTGTATTCATCAACATGCAATTCTATCTGTTATTCCCGCTTGTTCTGTGGCTGCTGAAGAAGTATCCTACGGTGGTAAAGTGGTCTGTACCGATTGGCCTGCTGATCCAGTGGGCATTTATCGTAAGTAACAAATACGGCTTCCAGGTGCCGAACAAGGGAAGCTGGGCCTTCTCATACTTCTCCTATTTCATGCTGGGAGCGTTCATCGGGGTCTATTTTCCAAAGATCAAGCAATGGTTTGTCATCAGCCGTGAAAATGCGACCAAAGGCCGCGTAGCATCATGGATTCTGCTGTGGGCAGTCTGGATTGCTGCCGGACTCGGACATGTATATATTTATTACCTGCTTCGTATGAAGATTGCCACGTATAACACACTGTGGTATGAGTTTTTCTGGAATTTGCATACCTTTGCTTGCGCGCTCGTACTGATTCAGATTGCATACCTGTTGTATCGCAAGGGGCCTGCATTGATTGCCAAGCCGCTTAATCGACTTGGTGCGCTGTCCTTCGGAATTTATCTGATCCATCCATTTTTCCTGCTGTTGTATCGGGAATTTCCGCCGCAAACCGGGGTCTCCTGGCTGGTTCACCTATGGTATGCCGGAGGCTTTGCCGTAGCGCTGTTGGCTTCATGGATTGTAGTGGGGCTGACTGCGAGGTTCGTTCCGTTTGCCTGGGTCATCTTCGGCAATCTGCCGAAACCAAAACCACGGGTGATCCCGCAATCCAATTCGGGCCAGCTCGATGTTCGTTAATATTTAGTTGCCATTATAGGAATAATAAGCCGTTTCTTGGTCGACCTTAGGGTTGAGCGGGGAACGGTTTTTTCATGCGATCAATGAGCATCATGTGGGAACGAATGTTTCTTTTGGAGCTGCCAGGGGTAATGAGAAGGCGGAACACAAATCAAAAATGCAGAGACTTACAGAACAGGATCAAGGTGAGATGAATGAAAACATGTGAACAATGCGGGAAACCGATGCAAGATATATTGGAATATGTAGAGCACATTCTTCATGAATGCAATGGACAGACAACAGAGTACGGCACAGATGGCTATCCGGCACAGACACAGGGGTATGAGTGTGTCCGCGAGCAGATGTGATACAATAGAAAGAAACCGGATTCATACGGAACCGAGGTGACAACATGGAGACGGGCTCAGCCCCTTTCCGGCAGAACATGACGGAACATGAAGCGCAACAGACCAAGGTATGCATGCATTGCGGGCAACAGCGTCCGTTGTCTGAATTTCGGCGCAGAACCGGAAAGAGGGCGGGGCCCGGTGCCAGACGAGGGGCCTGTCGTCGTTGTCGTCAGCGCAGTGGACAGGCTGACGTTAGCGACATCCCGGTGCAGCAGGGTCAGAGTTTGCACATGCGGATGCATAGACAAGAGAAGATTACAAATGAATCAAGTACTGAGGCCAATCAACGGGTGATTCAAGAGACAGCGGATGAGGGTTCTGTGAAACAGCACAGCAAAGCTGAGCCTCTATCTTCATCCTCCTCGGAGCCATCAGGTGATCGGAAGAAAAGGAGACGGAGACGAAAGTCCAAACCGCAGCAGGTACAGCCAGTCCTTGAGCAGTCTGAACGGATCACGGAATCAGGCGCCGCAGGCCAGGAAGATCGTGATCCGAAGGTTGGTGGACGCACCGTATCCAATGTGCGTGCTGAACAGGCCGCCGCGCAGGCAGCTGGGGCGGCCAGCGAGGCTTCGCTGCCGGAAGATCCGCAGGATCCGGCAGCGGGAACAGCAGCTGCGGGTCAGCAGACCGCAGCGGGGCGCAAGCGCAAGCGGCGCCGCAAACGCTCGGCGCCGCCCGGCGCTGGCACTGGACCGGACCGCATTGCGGTCAAGTCCGAGGTGCCAGCGAGCGACCGTGGCGCTGCGGCCACGGTCGACGGGCCTTTGGCGGCAGATGCACAGCCTGCCGCTTCAGGGCTGGACCCGGGCCAGGCAGCTTCTGCTGCGGCCGGGACAGCCGAATCTGCTCCCATGCGGCCACAGGGTCCGCAAGGGAGCAGGGCGCGGCCAATGCGCAAAGAACGTGCGCATAAGGCCGCCAGTGAAGACGGTGCCCGGGCAACGACTTCCGGACACCGTCCCCATTCCCATCATGCCCGCAGCCGAAGTGCGGGCGCAGATGGCCGGCCGCGCCGTCAGACTCCGGCGGTTCCGGCAGCCATTGATCCGGAAGATCCGTCATCGCTCCGTACGAACAGGCAGGGCATGGTCCGCATGCGTGGCAAGACGGATAAAGGCCGCCGCTGGCATCAGGAGATTGACATGGAGCTTGCGGTCACGCTGGTCAAGGAAAAAGCCGCAGTTGTTGTTAACCGGTACACCATTCGCCGATTATTCAGCAACAAGGATTTCAAACGGTACATCATGACCCGGGATCAATATACCTGCTACTTCTGTGGATCATATGGTGATACGATCGATCATCTTCTGCCTCGGGCCAAAGGTGGTCATACGACTCCGCTAAACTGTGTATGTGCCTGCAACCTGTGCAACCAGTCCAAAGCTGCAATGGATGCAGACGAGTTCATGCGGTCCGGCATACCTGAATGGAATGCCGCTCATCAGGAGGAACTGAATGAACTGCAGATGCAGGAAGCGCAGCTGGAATAGAATATGTTTATTTCTTCTCCTGTTAGGGGGAGGGATGCCAATATAGCGAAGCACACCAAGACTTGTTGTACAGGTCAGGGTGTGCTTTTTGTTATGTTGGTCTCATCTGTGAATATTTCTTCAAATTAACAACGGTTTGGTGTGGATTCGTACGTTATACTGTGAGAAGAAGATGAACTGTACCCAGATCATTCGAGCACAGGAATTGCGGTGTAAACGGATGGAGACTGAATAGATTGGAAGGATGCACATGACCCCGGTACCTCTGGACATCATGTCCTATATTACGGAAGAGAATATTCGTTATTGGCTGGAGCAGTTTCGTTCCCTGGGGCCGCTTCCGGGTATACTGCTTACCTTTATGAAGTCCTTTGTGCCACCGCTGCCGACCCTGCTGATCGTAGGGGTTAATGGGGCAGTGTACGGACTATGGGCGGGATTTTTGTACTCGTGGATTGGGATGGTGCTGGGTTGTACCCTGACCTTCTTGCTGGTCCGGGAGATTGGGAAATCTGCCTTCGTGGAACGATGGTCCAGCAAACCGCGTGTTCAGCGGAGCATGGTATGGATTCGGCGGAATGCCTTCAGTTATGTATTTTTGCTGAGCATCTTTCCGGTCGGACCGTTTGTCATCATTAATTTGGCGGCAGGTATTGCCCGAATGAGACTCATGTCTTTCCTGCTCGCCGTAGGGTTTGGTAAAGGCATCATGATATTCTGCGTGACCTACATTGGCTCCAATGTGGCCCAATTCCTGGAACATCCTGTAAGATGGATTGGTGTATTGCTGTTTATCGCTGTATCATTGTGGGCCAGTCGGAAGCTGGAGAGACACTTCACCCGTTCATCGTCCGAGGAGAAACGGAACGAATCCAATTCCTCTTCAGGGAATACCATTTCTTCCTGATCAGCCGCTTGCAACACGGTTCTACGGCATCCGGTTACGCGCATAAGCTAAACAGACTGTTATCGAGGAACTGATTTTTCTCGTTAACAGTCTGTTTTTCTGTTTGGTTCACTCATATCCAGGCACCCTCTTATTTGCCTTTATTCCATAATTCCAACAAGGGTCCCTCGTTCCCGTAGACTGGATCTGTATCAGGGATGGGCACACCCTGAATCTCCCGGAGCACTTCAGGACGTTCTCCCGGATCACCTGTACGGGTATTGTAGCTTGTGCCACCAGGGTAAGCACCTGCTATACGAAAATCAGAGCTGGCTTCCAGACGTTTATGTCCTGTTCCTGCAGGAAGCACAACAATATCTCCCGTTTGCAGATAAACTCGTTGGCCCTTTTCCCCGCCCACAATCAGCTGAACGAAACCGCTAACCACGGCTAGTGCTTCATGGGCATTGCTATGAAAATGATGATAGTCAAACACACCATTAATCCAGCTGTTTCCCCAATGATTTCTGTTCAACAGCGCCTCTGCTCGGGACGGGTCTTTTGCCCATACCCCCTTATACAACAGTACTGGCAAGTTTGGATTGTTGGGAATCACGCCATCGTCTTGGAAGTAAAATGTCTCTATATTCTCTCTGGATTCATTCATTATCATCACCTCACTGTTTATTACCCTCATTAGCTGTCTGCTCTGCGGAAAGAAAAATAAAAATGAATGGAAAATGATACAAAACGTATCAATTTAAGGTTATACTCAATACATACGCTCGCCTCAAGAGCCTGCCTGAGTAAAATCCAAGGAGGAATGGTTTGGTGAACATTGTCATAACAGGGGCTTCCGGATTTGTGGGATTCAATCTTTCTCATTATTTGGCGCAAAAGGGCCACCGCATTACCCTGATCGACCGGGATGACTATTGTCAGAGACTTGTTCACAGCTCCCCGCTGCATGAGATGACCTTCACTTGTTGTGACCTCGCTTCAGACCGCTTCAGCTTGCCACAGGGAACCGATTATATTATTCACCTAGCAGCCATGCCGCATGTGGATTATTCCTACCACCACCCAGGAGAAGTGTTTCGTAACAACACATTAAGCACACAGGCCATTTTGCAATATGCAGCCGATCATCGTATTCCAGTTGTACTGGCCTCCTCGGTAGAGGTCTATGGAGGCGAGTTTGGCAGAGTGTACTCCGAATCAGACGTATATGCTCCAGTATCACCCTATTCGGCATCCAAAGTAGCCTGCGAGACGCTGGCTCATTCCTATGCCCAATGTTATAACCTCCCCGTCAAAATCTTCCGCCTAACCAACCTATATGGGCCATGGCAGCTGCCTGATCGAATCATTCCCCGCAATTTTGGCCGGATGATGGATGGCTTGCGGCTGGATATTCAAGGATCAGCTGTACGTGATTTTCTGTATATCGATGATGCAATGAAAGCCATTGAACAGATTATGCTGCATGGACAAGATCGGCATACGTATAACATCTCGACAGGACAAGGCACAACGATGCAGGAGATTGGAAAGCTGCTGCAATCACTGCAGCGCTCCACAGGAGATGTCGAGATTCGGGATCAGGAACCGACCCAGTCCAGAGGCTCCAGTTTGGTCGTTTATTCGGGCAAGTTAAGAGAAGAACTGGGCTGGAAACCGCAGATTACATTGGAACAGGGGCTGGAAAAGACATACCGCTGGTATCAGGAGCATTCGGATTGGGTGCGACAATTCAGCAGACAGTATCAAACATCGAGAGGAAGTCATGAGTTTATCGTGGATATGGCAAGATATGTGGCCCCAGCGATTTGACAACGTATTACAATCAAAAAAAGCCAGGGAAGGGTGATTGGAATAGCACCTTCCTTGGCTTTTTTCTGCCCCGTAGGTACAGACATGTTTATGCTGCATGTCTACGGGCCGAGATCATGACGTATATAGTGCACGACTTGATCGTGCGAAGCATATGAGATCAAATCCTAGTGGCGATCTTTTACATCGGCAATTTTATCTTGAACCGCGCCTTTCGCCTTGTCCTTTTTACCCTCAGCCTGAAGGGATCTGTTGTTTGTTGCGTTACCGATCTGATCCTTCACTTCGCCTTTTGCTTTATTCACGCCTGCTTTGATTTTATCGCTAGTTGAATTACTCATATCGAACATCTCCTTCATTTCTGGTGTAGTCCTTATTAACCGGGTTCCTGTAATTTTAAACTTTGTTTGTCAGAAGAAGCTTTCGTAAGGGCCTGGATTAAGGTCAAGATTCTCATCGGGAAGAATTGAGCGAATAGGGAATAAGCCAGCATGACAAGCTGCATAATAACGATAGTGACCAAATTCGTTGCATGGAATTTATGATTTTGGAAAACACTTCCTAAAAATAAGAATGAAAAAATCCTCTATATGTACTTTTTCGCACATATGGACGTATGTGATCTTGTCTTAATACCACATGTGGTAGGAATGCAGATCTGGAACAGAACGATAAGCGGTTACATCCCGACCGCGAAGCTTGACAAAAAAATCGGATTTGTTACAATGTTCACAATATCTTCACAAGTGTAAAAAATTTCTTTTTCATGTTCATGTGTAAGAGGTGTAATATAAGGGTATAGAGTTCGGTTTCGGCCTGCTTGTCGTTTTGCGTCAACACATGTTGTCCGCAATAGACCCAATACAATACATGATCCGAGAGCGGCCCTTGGGCTTCGCTCTTTCTATTGTGTGAAATTTGGTACATTTCAATGTATCCCTTGTATTCGTGGTTCGGCTCTGCTTGACAGGCATCATGAAAGTCGCGGACTTCTATCCCAAAGTAAAGGAGGACTTTCTCTTATGTCACAATCGCCTACTCAACAAGAGGTGCCAGTTACAGAAGGTGCCAACGTTTCCGAGCGCCAGTCCTTGGACGTGCTCGATCAACTGATGAAGCCTGAGGTACAGGAGTCTCTGACCGTTCTGGTTGAAAACCTGCCTAAACTGGCTGAAATGGTTACTGCCATGACCAAAGCTTATGACTTTGCACAAAGCGTAGCTACAGACAAAGTTCTGATCAGCGACACAATGAGCGCAATGGGTGAATTCGCTAAACCAGTTGTAGACAAAGCTAAAGGTGTAGCTTCCGCTGCAATCGAAGCAAGTGATCGTGCGCAAGCAGAGCAAACTTCGGTTGGTCTGTTCGCTATGCTCAAAATGCTTAAAGATCCAAACGTACAACAAACGCTGCGTTTTGCTCAATCATTCCTGAGCATTCTGAACGAGCGTCAACAACAGCAACGTTAAGATTAGAAGAACGGAGGATGGATATGTCGAAGCAAATTTTGATCTTGGGCGGAGGTTACGGTGGTCTTTTGACTGCGCTGACTGCGCGTCAATACCTGACACCGGAAGAAGCGACAATTACAGTCGTTAACCGTTACCCTACGCACCAAATTATTACGGAACTGCACCGTCTTGCAGCAGGAAGCATTGCTGAAAAGGCAGTTGCTCTTCCGCTTGAAAAATTGCTGCGTGGTAAAAACGTGAACTTGAAAATCGATACGGTGGACACAATCAAGCCGGACGAGAAAAAAGTTCTGATGACCAGCGGCTCTACTTACTCCTATGATGCACTCGTCGTTGCCCTGGGTAGCGAAACGGCATTCTTCGGAATTCCGGGATTGCAGGAGTACAGCTTCACGCTGAAATCCGTTAGCGATGCTAACCGCATTCGTGCGCACGTTGAAGCACGTCTGGATGCTTACAAACAATCCGGCAACAAAGCAGACGCAACGTTTGTTATTGGTGGCGGCGGTTTGACTGGTATCGAGCTTGTCGGCGAATTCGCTGACCTGCTGCCAGGCGTATGCCAAGAAAAAGGTATCGATTTCAATGATATCTCCCTGTATACCGTTGAAGCAGGTCCATCCATTCTTGCAGGATTCCCGCCAGAACTGGTTGACCGTGCAAAATCGAGTCTCGAGAAACGTGGCGTTAACTTCATCGTTGGCGTAGCGATCACAGAGATGAAAGAAAACGAAGTATTGCTGAAAGACGGCAGCTCGATCCCTACGAACACACTCGTATGGACAGGTGGCGTACAAGGTAATGCGGTAGTTGCTAACAGTGGAATTGAAGTGGATCGCGGCCGTGCTAAAGTTACGGAAGTTCTGCAATCCACATCCCACAAAGATGTGTTCGTTGCTGGTGACAGCGCAGTGGTCTTCCCTAGCGAAGGCGCTCGTCCATATCCTCCAACTGCACAACTGGCTTGGCAAATGGGTGAAACCATTGGTCACAACCTGGGCGTAATGTTCAAAGGTGGTGCAATGGAATCCTTCACACCAGTATTCTCCGGTACACTGGGAAGTCTGGGTCGTAAGGATGCTGTCGGCATGATCGGTGGCAACCAGACTCGTCTGAAAGGTCTGCCAGCAACCATGATGAAAGAAGCAAGTAACATCCGTTACCTGTCTCACATCCACGGATTGTTCGCACTGGCTTACTAATTTAGTAGCCATCCATATAAGGGTGCCCCTAGGGGCACCCTTTTTGCGTTGCTTCAGCCAGGGTTAAACGCTAAGGAGCAGGTGAGGTTAAAAGGGCTGTAGAACTGGATGGATACGTTAGGTATAGACAGTACAGGGTGTATGGTATATTAAGATGTATATGGAAGCATGATTTATGCGCTGACAATGCGCTAAACGGATGGGATCACAGCAGCCGGCGCTTAGAAGCGCCGGCTTTCGTTTAAATTAAAGACAAGTCCAGAGAAGGATAAAGCTACACGGGGTTACCCGTTTAACCGAGAGGAGCATGACATATGAATGTATTGGTTATTGGTGCAAACGGACAAATCGGCAAGATGCTTGTGGAACAGCTCGCCCAGGAAGGCAAGCATCAGGTGACGGCAATGATTCGCAAACCGGAACAGGCAGATGCATTGAAACAGCTGGGTGCAAATGTAGTCATGGGTGATCTGGAGGGTAGCGTGAATGATCTGGCTGAAGCAATGAAGGATCATGATGCCGTCGTATTCACGGCAGGGTCCGGTGGTTCTACAGGTGCAGACAAGACACTCCTAATTGATCTCGACGGGGCTGTAAAAACCATGGAGGCCGCGCTGCAGCAGGGAATTTCCAGATACATTCTGGTCAGTGCTTTTGGCGCAGATCAGCGGGAGAAATGGTCAGATGCCATTAAACCATACTATGTGGCGAAGCATTATGCCGATCGCGCGCTGTTTGCAAGCGAGCTGAATTATACGATTATTCGCCCTGGTGGCTTGAAAAACGAACCAGGAACAGGCAAAATCGCCGTAGGAACAGACTTGAAACCAGGAAGTATATCACGTGAGGATGTGGCCCGGGTTATCGCGGCATCCCTGCAGGAAGAGAAGACATATCGAATGGCATTTGACCTAATTGCCGGGGACGACCTCGTGGAGGATGCATTGGGCAAACTGTAGAGTTCTATTGTAAGATATCGGGAGAATGGAACGAGGGGGACTCGGTATGAATGAAGCCGTGCTGGTGATTGAAGATGAGCCCAAAATTGCACGCCTGCTTGAACTTGAATTACAGTATGAGGGATATCAGGTGGGGAAGGCAGGGAGCGGTACGGAAGGGCTGGAAATGTATCATGGCGGTCAGTGGGATCTGATTCTGTTGGATATTATGCTTCCAGGCCTGAGCGGAATTGAGGTGCTGCGGCGAATCCGTGCCAAAGATGCCTTGGTGCCCATCCTGATGCTAACTGCGAAGGATTCAGTCGAGGACAAGGTGTCGGGACTTGATCTCGGTGCCAATGATTACATTACTAAACCCTTCCGAATCGAAGAACTGCTTGCCAGAGTACGGGCAGCACTCCGGCTGAGTGCCGCAGCCGCTTCTTCATCGGGGGTAATACGACATGCCAAACAAGACACAACAAGCCATATGACTGAAGAAGAAACAGGCTGGCTTACTGCCGCTGGGTTGAAGTTGAATGAGGGTACAAGGGAGGTATCCCGGGATGGAATACCTATCGAGCTTACTCCACGTGAGTTCGATCTTCTTGTGTATCTGCTGCAGAATCAGCGTCAGGTATTGAGTCGTGATCAGATTGTGCAGGCAGTCTGGGGTTACGATTATTATGGAGATACCAATGTGGTGGATGTGTATATCCGTTATGTGCGCAAAAAGGTAGATAACGGGTTCACTCCACCCTTAATACATACCGTTCGTGGTGTTGGATACGTTCTGAAGGAGCAATCATGAGTCTGCGGAGCAAAATTTATGGATACTCCTCGGTTTTGTTTGCGGTACTGCTCATCGCTGTAAACCTGTCAGTGTATATCGTTTTTGAACGAATTTCAATGTCTAATGAGATCAAGCGTGTCGAAGCTGAGGCCGGCTCGATCGTAACAGGAGTGCGCGATTCTGCCGAATCCATTCCACCGGACGATCTGCTGCGTGCCTATGCGCCGGTGGAAGGAATGCTCCGCATTGTCAATGAGGATGGTACCAGTTCCGATCCGGTAACGACAGCGACAGAGCCCCAATTGAACGAGATGCTGAGCAAGCTGCCGTATAAGTACGAGAGTCAAAAGAAATCAGAGTATACCCGGGTTGGACAGCTGGAGTATGTCTGGGTGTCTGTGCCGGTAATCTGGCCTGATGGTGAAGTGGTGAATATACAAGTCACTGAAAGTGTTGCAGATACCGAGAATGGCCTGTCCGTGCTGCGTACGGTTCTGGTCGTTGTAACGATTATCGCATTGATCCCTGCGATTATCTCCAGCCGAATTTTGGCGAACCGGATGACAAGGCCGATTCAGCAGATGACCCGTACTATGAGTGATATCCAGTCAAGCGGCCAGTTTAAGCGGCTTCCACTCGCTGCCCAATCGAAGGATGAACTGAGTACCATGGGGCAGACGTTTAACCGCATGATGGATTTGCTGGAATCCAACTTCGAGCGGCAGGAGCGTTTCGTATCGGATGCCTCCCATGAGCTTAAAACGCCGCTGACGATTATTGAGAGTTATGCCAGTCTGCTGCAGCGACGGGGCAAGGAGCGACCTGAGGTGTTCGATGAGGCTGTTGAAGCCATACTATCCGAATCTGTTCGCATGAGGGAGATGACCGAACAGATGCTTTTGCTGGCCAAGCAGCCAGAGCAATGGAACATACAGCTGGAAAGGCTTGATATCACACGTTTGGCTCAGGAATCTACTCGAGCCTTCCGGGAAGCCTATCACCGGGAAGTTTATTGTGATAATCCGGGCAGTATCTGGGTGATCAGTGATGAAAGTAAGCTGAAGCAGATGTTGTTTATTCTGCTGGACAATGCCCGCAAGTATAGCGAGGATGCCATTGAAGTCAGACTGGAATCCAGAGGACAGGAATGCCGGATATGCATCGTTGATACGGGGATTGGAATGCGGGAGGAAGAGCTAACCAAAGTATTTGACCGCTTCTACCGTGTGGACCCGGCAAGAACCCGCAGCGGCGGAGCAAGTGGATCAGGCTTGGGATTGTCTCTCGCGAAGGACATCGCAGGGGCTATAGGGGCACGTGTCGAACTGAAGAGTGCCGAAGGCGTAGGCACCGAGGCTTCGATTATTTTGCCAGTATCCGTTCAGACGACCCTGTTCTCATGAAATTCTCATTCTTCTCTTGTATACTGATGCCAAGAGTGCCACGGGAGCAGATGCACGTGTGAAAGGGGGAGGCAGATTGGAAAAGTCACAAGTACCACCGGAAATGAAACGGGAACAGCAGAAGACGAGCGGAAGGTCAAAGCGACCGATATGGTGGGGGGCAGGTATTGTGGCTGTGCTGCTTGTCGCAATCGTAGGCTGGTGGCAGCCATGGCAATCCAGCCGTGTGATGCTGAGTGCGGATGCAGCCGCTCAGGCCGTATTGGAACAATACCCTGGAGAAATTGTGAATTCCACGTTGAAGGACGGTACGTATATCATGCAGCTTCGATCCGAAACAGGGCTATATGATGTACAGCTGGATGCGGCAACCGCTACTGTCAATGCCATTAAGCGGCTGGAATCCAATCCTCAGGCTGAAGAAAAAACACTGCTCAGCCGGGAGCAGATCAAGACGGAGTTGCGGAAGCAAACCGATGAGCAGCTGGTATCCCTGGAACTGGTGGAACAGCAGGGAAGTCCGGTTTATCAGGCCGTATTGAAAATGAAGGATAATCGCCGGGAGCAGTGGACGGTTGATCCATATAACGGGGAGAAGCAATCTTCCCAGACGCTGGATGCTCCAGCTTCGGAACCGGGAAAAGAGAATGATACTCCGCAGTTTCTTAGTGAGAAGGAAGCTGAGAAAAAGGCACTTGCCAGAGTTCCCGGGGAAGTGGATGACACGGAGCTCCGTGGAACGAATAGTGGGAATCCCTATTACCTGGTTGAGATTGATCTGGAGGACGGCAGGGAAGCTATCGTGCAGGTGAACGCTATATCCGGAGCGATCCGGTCCGTGACCTGGGATGAAGACGAAGAAGATTAAGTAAAGCCTCAACAGTAGAGATGCAATAATGCTGTGAATGTTCGTCTCATTTTCTCATCAAATTCTAATCTGACTCTCGCTGATCTCTCATACGCACAGGTTATTCTATAACTGTAGACGAGAACGAGAATAACAACGAGGAGATGATTCATGATGATGAACAAACACAAACTATGGATTGGCAGTATTTCGGCAGCGGTACTTCTTGGAGGGTCGGCGGTAGCGGCGAGCAGCAGTGTAAACGGACAGTCGGTACAAACCTCGCCATCATCGACTTCGCAGTCGGTCACACAGGATCAGAGCAGCAATGGCAAATTGCTGACTGGACCGCAAGCCAAAGCAGCGGCATTAAAAGCGGCTGAGGGTAAAGTGGACGACATCGATCTGGAGCGCAGAAACGGCCAAACGTTCTACGAGGTCGAAATCGACCGCAAAGGAAGCAATGACGTTGTGGTACGTTTGGATGCCTACACAGGCAAGATTCTGGCGGTTGTGGATGATGAAGACTATGACGACAATGATGATTATAATTACAATGGTTCTGCCACAAGTACTTCTTCCAATCAGTCTGCTGCAAAACAGGTTAAACTGACCGAAGCCCAAGCCTCTGCGATTGCTCTGAAACAGGTGACAGGTGGAAAAGTAACCGAAATTGAGCTCGACCATGATGACGGACGTTATGTCTATGAGATCGAGATCAGAACTGCGGATGGTGAAGCGGATGTTGATGTGGATGCCAATACAGGTAAAGTGCTGTCCTTTGACCAGGATTTTGACGACGAGGATTAATGAAGGACCGTTAAGACACCGATTAAAATAAATACAAGTTAGCATGCTCATACACCTTAAGAGAACACCTCTAGAAAGCTGCATGCTCATGGTAAAGGACGCTTCATATGAAGCGTCCTTTTTGCTGCCTTTTCATCATAATCTTAGAGGTCTGTTGTTGATTATAATGTTCATTCCGGATCACAACATCCTAAACTGTGGTAAACTAGTAGAATTATAGAAATTGATAGAGACAGGAGCTGGATAACGAAGTGAACGAAGAACAAGTACTTTCCATTGAAGGCTTGCGGATGCGTTATAACGGACGTTATGTCCTGAACGGAATTGATCTTGAGGTGAAGCGGGGAGAGATGATTGGGTACATCGGTCCGAATGGAGCCGGCAAAAGCACCACGGTCAAAATCCTGCTGGGACTGGTTGAAGGATATGTGGGCAAGGTCTGCATCTTTGGCAAGGATATCGCAGATGGTGATACGGAATATAAACGCAGAATCGGTTATGTACCTGAAATTGCAGAGCTGTATGAACAACTGACGCCAGCGGAATACCTGACGTTCATTGGGGAACTGTATGGCTTGTCTTATGCGGATGCTGATTACAAGGCTAAGCAGCTGATGGAGTGCTTCGGACTCGAGAAATCCTATCATTCCCGCATTGCTTCGTTCTCGAAGGGGATGCGCCAGAAGGTGCTGCTCATCTCAGCATTGCTGCATGATCCGGATCTGTTGTTTTTGGATGAACCGCTCAGTGGACTCGACGCCAACAGCGTAATGGTGGTCAAGGAGATTTTGTCGCAGCTGTCGGCCAAAGGGACAACCATCTTCTATTCCTCGCACATCATGGACGTGGTCGAGAAGATCAGCAGCCGGATCATCCTGATTGCGGAAGGAAGAGTGATGGCAGACGGGACATTCAGGCAGCTGCAGCAGCAGTCCATGGAAGGCACGCTTGAAGAGGTGTTTAACCAATTGACGGGCTTTAATGAGCATAAGGCGATTGCTGAACGCTTTGTATCGATTGTGCAGGAGGTGTATTGATATGGCGGAATCCTCCGAATTCCGTACGCTGAAGATCCTGGATCATTTTCGCCATATCATTACCAAGACAGGGGCGGATTATGATGTGCTGCGGCTCATTTTGCGGGTGAAATTTCAAATGGATCAGCGCAGGGTACCGACTGTATTGTCGGCGCGCAGCGGTAATAAGGAGCAGAAGGAAGGGAACTTGTACCTTCGATCCCTCTGGTTGTACGGATTGATGGGTTTGCTTCTGGTGCCATTTGTCGTCTGGGATACGGGTCATTATATGCTCCAGATGGGTCTGGTCACCGCTGTGCTGATGTTTATCATCATGACATCCATGATCTCGGACTTTTCATCTGTGCTGCTGGATATCCGGGATCGGAATATTATTATGACCAAGCCGGTGAACGGCCGTACGGTTGGCATGGCCCGGGCCATTCATGCCGGAGTTTATTTGCTGCTGCTGACAGGTTCCCTGACGGCCGTACCGCTGGTTGCGGGCTTAATCACACATGGCATCGGATTCTTCCTGTTATTCATCGCGGAACTCATTCTAATCAATATGTTCATTCTGGTCACTACATCTCTAGTTTACTTGTTCATGATGAAGTTTCTGGATGGAGAGAAGCTGAAAGACATGATCAACATGGTACAGATTTTGTTATCCGTTGGCATCGCTGTTGGATATCAGCTGGTTGCACGGTCATTCAGTATCATTGATTTTGACATGGTCTTCACGCCTGCCTGGTGGCAGCTCTTACTTCCTCCCGTGTGGTATGCAGCTGTATATGAATGGCTGTTCGGTGGTGGCGGGGATGTATGGATGTATACCTTCAGCGCCCTGACTGTTGTTGTTCCATTGATCAGTTTGGTTATCTATGTGAAGCTGATGCCATCCTTTGAACTGTATTTGGAGAAAATGGCCCATTCCGGATCGACCTCGGGGCGAAGAAAAGGGTTGTGGGATCGTACACTTGCCAGGGTATTCTGCCGTTCCGGGGAGGAGCAGGCCTGCTTCCGGTTGTCAGCAAGCATGATGCGAAGTGAACGGGAATTCAAGCTGAAGGTATATCCATCCATTGGATTATCCTTTGTTTTGCCTTACGTCTTCTGGTTCACCCAGCTGCAGTCATCCACGTGGGCGGAACTTAGAGAGAGCTCGTTCTTTTATACCCTGTACATCATGCTGATTCTCGTGGTTTCGGTAATCATCATGCTGAAGTATTCGGGCCAATACAAGGCATTCTGGACCTTTCGGGCTGCACCGATTGCGAATGAAAATGTGCTCTATAAGGGTGCACTGAAGGCATTTATGTGCAATATGTTCTTGCCTGTTTTTCTGCTGAATGCCATTGTATTTGCCTGGACATTCGGGCTGCGGATTCTGCCTGATCTGGCTGTGATCCTGCTGGTGGGTACGGCGCTGATTCCGTTAACAAGCAAGCTGTTATTGCGCAAGCCGCCGTTCTCTCTATCCTTTAGTATTGCCCAGCAGAGTGATGGCTGGTTTGTATTCGCGGCTTTTCCGGTGATTGCCTTGCTATGGGGGATCCATGTTTTCTTTCGTACGCTGCCAGGAGGCATCTGGATCTTCGGTGGAGTTCTGATCGTGGCTAATGTGCTGCTCTGGAGCATGTTATACCGGGTCAAGCGGGTGAATGTTCAGGTTTCAAGTGAATGGGGAGCAGGCAAGGAACAGAACAATTCACGATAGTACACCATAAGAATGAAGGCCAACCCGTTCATCTGAACAGGTTGGCCTTTTGCCTTTGAAGATCATTCGCTAAAGGAAGAGGATGGGGAATTCATGGCTGAGCAAGTCGGGCCTCAGCCATCCGGTCTGCTGCATCAGCAGTGGAGATGCTCGATGCTGCAGCTAGTTGGTAGACCTGGGTGAGTGTATCCGCGATTTCCGCCACCCGCTGGCGGATCTGGTCCGGCCCTTCACCCTCCAGCTCGTAGGCGGTGCTGATGATGCCGCCTGCGTTAAGCACATAGTCAGGCGCGTACAGAATGCCCCGCGCCTGCATGCGGCGAACAACCGGCTCCCGCTCGCTGAGCTGGTTGTTCGCCGCCCCGGCAACAATGGAGCAGCGAAGCTCCTCCACCGTTGCCGGGGTCAACACGCCCCCCAGTGCACAGGGGGCGAACACCTTGCAGTCAGCGGCGTGAATATGGGCCGGATCGGCCGGGGTAGCGCCGCTGAACTGCACAAGGGCACGTTGTACACGTTCCGGTACAACGTCTGCCACCATGAGCCGTGCCCCTGCTGCATGCAGGTGGCGGCACAGGGCATGCCCAACCTTGCCCAGTCCCTGGACGGCAACGGGAATGCCCTGAAGAGAAGTGACCCCCTGATGCTGCAGCGAGGTCACAATGCCTGTATACACCCCGTAGGCAGTCATCTCGGCGGTGAAGTCATTTTGTGCCCCCAGTGATCCGGTCGTATCGGTCACATAGGTAGTCTCCAATCGGATCTGGTCCATGTCCGCTGCCGTAGTCCCCAGATCAAGGCCTGTAACATAGCGTCCATTCAGCCGTTCCAGGAAGCGGCCCAGCGAGCGGAAGATATGCGCACGTTGTGAGACACTCGGGTTCAAGCTGTTATTGTCTGATGGCTCCACTCCCGATACTTGCTCTGCCGCCGGCAGCTCCCAGACCACGGCTTTTCCGCCGCCATACGGCAGATTGGAAACGGCATTCTTGTAGGTCATGCCTTTGGCCAGCTTGATCGCATCGCGTATGGCCTCTTCCTCCGAAGCATACGCCCAGTAGCGGCATCCTCCCAGCGCCGGCCCGAGCACGGTGCTGTGGATGGCAATGACAGCCTTTAGCCCACTTTGCGGATCATGACAAAATGTGAGTTCTTCCAGGCCTTCACGCTCCATCTCCTGCCATAGCTGCATGGCCCTTCCCCCTTATGTCACCTTGTACCCATCTTGTCGTCTGAGCATTTGCTCTCCATTTATTGACCCTTCATTCTATTCACAAAAACCTGGTTTCGCCCCTGGGTCTTCGGCCGGGTTGATAATCGGGACAAACGGTTCTATAATGGCAATTCCAGTGTATCATTCGACAGGAAAGAACCGAGATTTGCATTTAACGGTTTAAAAAGCTCGCATAACGTCCAATGATGGAGATATGGAGAAACGTACAGGAAACAGACCGAAGCTCGTAGCGCGGGTCCAACCGGTGTGCGTGCCAGGAAAGAGGGATTGCCATTGCTTAAAATATTGTTGTTTATCTTCTTGATCCAAATCGTCTATGTGTCGGCCTATACACTGCGGATGATTCTGACGCTCAAAGGACAGAAATATATCGCTGCGCTCATCAGCATGGGCGAGATCGTCATTTATGTGCTGGGGCTGAATCTGGTCCTCAAGTATTTGACTCAACCATCCGCACTGATCGTTTATGCTGTCGGCTACGGCCTGGGTGTATTGCTGGGTGCCTGGATCGAAGAGAAAATTGCGCTCGGTTACGTTACGGTTAAAGTGATCTGTAATCAGATGGGCGGGAACGTAGCCAATGCTCTGAGGGATAAAGGTTATGGTGTTACCGCATGGGTGGGCAGTGGACGTGACGGAGATCGTTTGGTCATGGAAATTCTGGCGAAAAGGAAAAATCAGAAATTGCTCTACCAGACCATTCTGGAACTGGATCCGAAGGCATTTGTTATTACCGTAGAACCGAAGCAGTTCCATGGCGGATTTTGGACACGCTCGATCAAAAAATAGGATAAGACAGGCATGCCGTGCTGCAGGCCTGTTTTTTTTGTGAGCAGTTTTGGTTTCTTTGCTTTTTCCTTACCCCTAAAAATATTTTTTAGAAGTTAATTGCGTACGATTGGTGGTTGCCTAGAGTACACTTCATGCAGCATCCATGCAGCTCCGACAACGGTTATCACGAACCTAAAATAGGGATTATTGTTGTAATCGCTTCCAGGATGTACATTGTGGACATGTTCTTCATGACATGTGCTGGCAGCAGTGGAGGAACATATCATTATAATTCAGGGAGGAATGGTTTGATGAAAAGCAAGATTCGAACATGGTGCAGTGCCGCACTGGCTCTTACGTTGGGGCTGACCCTACTGTCTGGCCCAGCAAGTGTACAGGCAGCAGGAAACACAGATTACAATCTTACAGGTTTCTCCCAAGGGAACACGGGCGGGGGTTTCATCAGCGAATCGGATACGTCCAAGTATAAAAAGGTCTATAATGCAGCGGATCTGGCTGCGGCGCTAAAAAAGAACTCCGGTGTCAAAGTCGTCGAGATCATGAACGACCTGAATCTGGGGTGGAACGAAATTCCGAGCGCCGCCCAGACTTCCCCTTTTGCGAAGCATAATGATGCACTAACTCACCCGGTACTGAAACAGACGGGCGTCAGCAAGCTGACGATCGACAGCTTCAATGGCCTGACCATTTTCTCCGCTAACGGGGCGAAGATCAAACATGCAGCCATCAGCGTCAAACGCAGCTCCAATGTTATCATTCGTAACCTTGAATTTGACGAGTTATGGGAATGGGATGAAGCAACCAAGGGCGATTATGACAAAAACGACTGGGATTATATCACCCTTGAAGAGAACAGTAACGTGTGGATTGACCACTGCACATTCAATAAAGCCTACGACGGGCTTGTTGATTCGAAAAAGGGAACCAGTGGTGTGACTATTTCCTGGTCTCTCTTCAAAGGGGATGACGGCAGCGCGAACAGCTGGGTTACCCAGCAGATCAACGAATTGGAGGCGAACAAGGCTTCCTATCCAATGTACAACTACCTGCGGAGCAGTGCGGTTGGACTCAGCAAAGCCGATATCATTGCCATTTCGTCCCCTCAGAAAAAAGGGCATTTGGTCGGCTCAACGAGCTTCGAATCAGCGAATGCCAACCTGTCCATAACCCTGCACCATAACCTGTACAAGGACATTCAGGATCGCATGCCACGCCTGCGTGGAGGGAACGCACATGCCTACAATATCGTGATGGATGCGACAGGAGCGCGTGCGGCCAAATCCAAAATCACGTCGGCGATGGCTTCAGCGATCTCGTCCAAAGGCTATCATTTTGATATCATCAGCAACGGGGCCATATCCACAGAGAGCGGAGCGGTGCTGGTGGAGAAATCGGTGATCCAGGACGTACAGTTCCCGGTCCGCAATAACCAGACGGATCCGGCCGATGCCGCGTATACAGGCAAGATTCGGGTGACGGATACGATGTATTCGCTGGATGGAAGCTCGTTCCGCGGCAGTAGTGATACTTCAGGCAGTCCGCTCAGCCCGGTACCGGTTGCAGTGAAGAGCTTCTCCTGGAACGGATTTTCGTCCCTTCCTTACAGCTACACTACGGATGATCCGGCGACGCTGAATGCCCGACTAACGGGATCAAGTGGAGCGGGTGCAGGCAAATTAATCTGGTCCAAAGACAACTGGCTGAAGACGAGCTACTAGATAACCCAATGCAGCAGGTAATGTGATGTGTGACTGAGCGGTGGGGGGATGTCAACCGCTCCACCGCTTATAAACAAAGAGTGCTCCTGCAGCCACCATGGCCGGGAGCACTCTTTTTAAGTCACAGGATTCCTTAGTTAAACCAATCCATCATCCTGAGAGGCAGGTGCAGCACTCACGGAATCACGATAAATGATGTTGCCCTTCACGTGTACGCGGCCGAAGCTGCGACTTGGGTTATCAATCTTTTTGAGCATGGATTGAACTGCCGTGCGTGCCATCTGTTCCACGTCAACTTCAACCGTAGTTAATTGGGGATCGGAGAGGGTCGCATAGATATCATTATCGAACCCAACCACGGAGCATTGTGCGGGCACCTGTATCCCCAGGGAGGTCAGTTTCTGAACGAGTAAATGAGCGACCTGATCGCAGTTGCATACAAAAGCCGTTGGCAGCTGCTCTGGCAGATCGATCTCAATGAACGTACCTCGCTCATCACGGTCGTTAAGCACAAGCTCCTGATTCATCGGCAACCGATGCTCAAGCAAGGATTTATAATATCCAAGGAATCGATCCTGAATGCTGCTTGTAGAGTACAGATTCCCGACATATGCAATCCGGCGGTGTCCCTGCTGGATCAGAACGTTGGTCAGCTCGTACGCAGCGTAAAAGTTATCGGTAACGACCGAATCGATATCCGAGTGCTCATCGTAGAAATCGAGAAACATTTTGGGAACGTCCATCGATTGCACCAGTTCAATATACTCTTTGCTGATCTGCCCAAGCACAATGAAACCATCCACTTTGCTATCGCTGTATAGTTTGGGCAGTGTTAAATCTTCTTCGTCCTGACCATTCAGAATGTGCAGAATACCATAATATCCCTGGTCCTCCAAATGCTTGGTGATGCGCTGGAATACACGTACGTAGAACGATTGGGTAGGACCGGTAAAACGCTCCGGGATAATAACGCCTATATTATGAGTCAAGCCTTCCTTCATCGAGCGGGCTGCGGCATTATACCGGTAGCCCATCTGGACGGCAAGTACTTTGATTTTTTCCTTCAATTCGCCACTGACGCCATCTTTGTCATTTAATGCTTTCGAGACCGTCACACTGCTAACTCCGAGCTTGTCGGCGATATCCCGCATGGTGATATTGTTCTTCAGCTTTGGTCGCCTCCTTCAAGCCGGTTTAAGTACAATGTGCAGCCATTATGATTAGCGCTTACTTAACCATAATAACCATCCATATTAGTATACATCGTTACCCACATGGAATAAAGGCATTCTGGCCAGGCTAGCGCTAATTTTTCAGCATGCTGCACTTTGCGGTCGAAGGCTGCTCTTCACATTAAACCAGTTGTTTTTGCAGGAGCTCTTCATTCCGCTGGATCAGGTCACCACGCTGACTGGCACAATCCAGGGAACGATACGGATCGGCCGGTGTATTGAAGGTGTAATCGACCAGTTGATCAAGCGTTGTAGTGGCCACATGACAGCGGGTATCGCTGGATGCGTAATAGATGAAGACCTTGCCTTGTTCATTGACCACTGCACCGTTGCAGAAAATAACATTGGATACATCGCCTACGCGCTCGTCGTCATAAGGTGCAATGAAATGCCCGCTCGGCTTGGCGATGATTCGTGCCGGATCATTCAGATCCGTGGCGAATGTGTACAGTACATAACGCAGACCTGCCGCCGTGTTGCGTACCCCGTGCGCAATGTGAATCCAACCGCGATCTGTCTTAAGCGGGGCAGGTCCCTGGCCGTTTTTCACTTCGTATACCGTATGATATTTGCGCTCATCGATAATGGTTTCTTTGGCAATGACCGGATTCAGAATATCATCGCATAGACCGAAGGCGATCCCGCCACCGCTGCCGGTGGAGATGAATCCGTCCTGTGGGCGGGTGTAAAACGCATATTTGCCATCTACAAACTCCGGGTGCAGAACCACATTCCGCTGTTGTGGTGAGCTTGTCGTAATGTTGGGCAGGCGCTCCCAGCTAACCAGATCGCGTGTGCGCACAAGACCTGCCTGCGCCACTGCGCTGGACGTATCAAATGCCGGAGCTTCCGGGTCTTTGCGTTCGGAGCAGTAGATACCGTAAATCCAGCCATCTTCATGCTTAACAAGTCTCATATCATACTGGTTGGTCTCATCAGCATCGATGTCTTCCCACACTAATGGCTTGCCCGTGAAGCGGAACCCGTCGATGCCGTTGTCGCTCTCAGCCAAAGCAAAGATCGATTTGCGGTCCAATCCCTCGGTTCGAATGACCATCACGTATTTGCCATTGAAGTAGATGGCCCCCGGATTAAGCGTAGCGTTAATGCCCAGACGCTCCATGAAATGAGGGTTAGTCGTTTCGTCCAGATCGAATCTCCAGTGGAGTGGCACATGGTGGCGAGTAATCACCGGATAACGATACCGATCATATACACCGTTGTAGAATGTAGGATCGATCTCATTTTGGCGTGTAAGCAGCTGCTCCTGTTGCTCCAATAACTCCTTGTATTTGGGGTGTATCATCGTTATCCCATCCTCTCGATTAGTTCAATACAAAACCTGCTATTGTGATACGGGCATTTCCATGGTCCTGCAATTTCACTCTGATCCGGAACGCCGTCCCCGTCCACCGACCAGTACCACTCCCCGCCAGCACGGTGATCGATAATATGTTCCTTCGTATATGTCCACAAGCGGTTCACTCTCTCCAGAAACATAGGGTCGCCTGTACGCTGATAGGCGTTATAGAAGCCGACCATCGCCTCTGCCTGCACCCACCATATCCGTTTCTCATCCACATGAGTTCCCTCTTGTTCGTTCATAAGAGAGCCGTCGGCCTGTACGGCCACATTGGAGATGTTATAGGCAATATCCGTCACCATCGCGGAGTACTCCGGGTGTTGATCCAGCCCCAGCACTCTCAAAGTGTCGTCAATTAGCCAGCTGGCTTCAATGTCATGCCCGAAGGATTTCAGATCAATGATGGATTCCCATGCCTTGTTGAAAAATACCCCGAGAAACTTCGTGTTCTTGTCGTACACCCGTTCGTACAAGATGCCGAGCAGGCGTTCCAGTGCCGCTCTCACCTGCTGATCCGGCCAAACTCGGTAGAGGGTGGTGTAGGCCTCCAGCACATGGATATGTGTATTCATCGTGTAATCCGCAATCACGCCGTTCTCGCTCAGCATTTCATTCGGCTGTTCATTCCAGAAGCGGTCGAATTGTTCCTTATATGCAGGTAATTCTGCATTCAGGCCTTTATCCTCAATCAGAGCAAAAAGCGTTTTTGCAAGTTCCAAAGCAGATGCATCCCCAGTAGCACGGTAGTACTCGCTCAGTGAATACACCCCGAAGGATTGCGTATACACATGTTTACTTGTATCGAGTGGTGCCCCTTCGGCATCTACCATCCAATACATGCCACCATATTCCCTATCAAGGATATGGCCCGCAAGAAAACGATAGGCGTGTTCTGCGTGATTGCGCCAGACTTCATTTCCGGTCACCCGGTAAGCTGCTGCAAAAGACCACAGCTGTCGTGCTGTAGCGATGCCGCCTTTGGGAGCGAGAGGGTCAACCTGAAGATCATTGCCGACCCACCCGTAGAATCCGCCGTGGTTATGGTCTTTGAGGGCAGACCAGAAGGGCAAAATATGTCCTTCCCAGTGTTCTTTTATTTCAGTCCGGATGTCACTGCTGTTCGTCATAAGTAAGCGCCCCTTCGAATTACAGGATCAAGTTTAGTTAAGTTATCGGTAACTTTATTTAATAATATTAGATTCGGATATAGACGTTGTCAACGAATCATTTGAGAAAAACTTTTGTTAAGTAATAAATAATTTAATTGACAGGTAAGCGTTACCATAATAAAATCCATTTTGTAACCTTAACGATAACTTAAATTAACTTAGCAAAGGGGTCGAATCAATTGAAGAAAAACAAAGGCTGGATGCTTCTGCTTACGATGCTGCTCATTACTTCTCTACTCGCAGCTTGCTCTTCCGGAGGCGAATCTTCACAGGCAGGGGAGGATATCAGCACAGATCCTGCGGATATCCAGGGTGAAATTACCGTTTTGACACAGCGTACGGATATTGTTGATACCGTATTCAAGGATTACGCAGCAGCATTTAACAAGGAGTATCCGGATGTCAAAGTTAACTTTCAGGCACTGGCCGATTACGAGGGCCAAGTGAAAATCCGGATGAGTACCAAAGACTACGGTGACGTGCTGATGATTCCGACCAGCGTACCTATCGCAGATATCCCGGACTTTTTTGAACCGCTTGGCACGTATGACGAGTTGAAAGACAAGTACACAGGGATTGAAGAACGTATGGTCGATGGACAGGTATATGGTATCCCTACAGTTATCACGTTCTCTGGAATTATCTATAACAAACAGGTATTCAAGGATGCCGGCATTACGGAAGTGCCCAAGACGCCTGAGCAGTTCCAGGCAGCCCTCCAACTTGTGAAAGACAACACGGATGCAATTCCTCTGTACACCAACTATGCGTCTGGTTGGGCTTTGACGCAGTGGGAATCCGATCTGGCGACGGTTGCAGGCAGTGTGGACTACGTTAACATTGATCAGCCGAACACGGATGAGAACTTTGTGGCTGGTAAGCCGCATTATGAATTGTACAAAGTGCTCTATGATGCAGCCAAGAATGGCCTGATCGAGAAGGATCCAACCACAACCGATTGGGAAAGCTCCAAGGCTGACCTTGCAAATGGCAAAATTGCAACGATGGCGCTGGGATCATGGGCGATTACGCAAATCCAGGGCTTGACGGATACACCGGATAATATTGGATTCTTGCCATTCCCTACAAATGCAAGTGATGTAGTCGTTCCGCTCGCTGCAGACTATAACATCGGCATGAACGTGAATAGCGAGAACAAGCCTGCTGCGAAAGCGTGGATTGACTGGTTCCTCGCGAAATCAAACTATGCGGTTGAGCAAGGCGGAGGCATGAGTGCAGACAAAAGTGCGGAGCTGCCACCCATTTTGGATCAATACAAGGACGTTACATTCTCCACATTAACCCCTGCCAAAGAAGGACAGGAAGGCCTGGTAGATAAGATCGACAATGAAGGCGAGATCGGCCTCTGGCAGCCAGACTTCAAGAAACGCATTATCGAAGCAGCCATCGGTAACCGCAGCGAATCGTATGATGACATCATGAAGGACCTGAATGACAAATGGGTGAAAGCGCGGGCAGAACTCACGAAGTAAGCAGTTTGCAGCAGATGCAACGTTGTCACTGCAATACGTACGTCTGACCAACCGTTGACATACAGCGAGGCATTGCACACGGACTGAAGGAAGAAGGGTTTCCCTTTTTCATCAAGGCATTTTGCATCTGAATGCAGGATGTGAAATGCCATCTTCAGTAGTGGTTTTATCAGCGTAATTGGGCGGGAGTCTTTCGATATAAAAGCGGCAGAACCGCTTGGAGGTGTGGAGAGCATGAAATACTTAAAGATTTCGAATTGGGGTTATTCAGCGCAGCGCATATTTATCATCTGTGCCTTCTCAATTATTCCGTTGGCACTACTGTTCACGTTTGCCTATTTGCCTGTCATTAACATGTTCAAATACAGCTTCACCGACTGGAACGGATACAGCAAAAGATTCGACTATGTTGGGTTTGAGAACTACACGCGGATATTCAGTGACCCTGAATATTTCAAAGTGTTTATTGTCAGTCTCTACTATTTTGCTGCCACGTTCATACAAATGGGCCTGGCCCTTTACTTTGCAACAATCCTGAGTTTCAAAATTCGAGGCAAAAACTTTTTCAAAGGGATATTATTCTTTCCCTATCTGCTGAATGGCGTAGCGATCGGATTTATCTTCCTCTTTTTCTTCAAACCGGACGGTACCCTCGATACCCTCATGCAGGCTGTTGGACTTGGGCAGTATACCCAGCTCTGGCTGGGGAATCCGAACATTATTAACGTGTCACTCGCAGGCGCATCCGTATGGAGATACATGGGCTTCAACTTCATCATCTTCCTCGGTGCGATATCTTCCATACAAAAGGATGTCTATGAAGCTTCGGATATTGACGGGGCCAATCGCTGGCAGCAGTTTCGCCATATTATCCTGCCGAGCATTACGCGTATCCTGCAGCTAAACCTGATCTTGGCGATTAGCGGCGCAATCAGTGCGTTCGATATTCCATACATTATGACCGACGGCTCCAACGGAAGTGAGACCTTTGTCATCCAGACGGTCCACTTGGCGTTCAAGTACGGCAAACTGGGCTTGGCATCGGCCATGGCCGTTGTGCTGCTGTTCATCGTCATTCTCGTTACGCTCGTTCAGCGTGTCACCATGAAAGGGGAGGAATGAACGTGCATCAACTCAAATATACCCTTGCGAGTCTATTCAAATATGCCTCACTTATTCTTGCCGCGTTCATTGCGCTTGTACCCATCGTTGTGGTGCTGTTTGCATCGCTTAAGACCAACGCCGAATATGCAACGAGCAGTCCGCTTGCCCCGCCAGCCAACTGGCTGAACTTTGCGAACTATACCAAGGCTTTTGTGGACGGCAACATGCTGGTCGGTTTCAAAAATACGATTATTATCCTGATTATTTCCATCGTGGGTGCGACTTTAACGGGCTCCATGATCGCTTACGTGCTGGATCGTTTCAAGTTTAAAGGTAAAAAAATCATGGTTGCCGCGTTCCTGCTCGCTACCCTGATCCCCAGTGTTACGACACAGGTCGCCACATTCCAGATTATTAACGCCCTGGATCTGTTCAACACCCGCTGGGCAGCCATTGTGATGTACCTGGGGACAGATATCATTGCGGTGTATATTTTCCTCCAGTTCCTGGGTTCTATCTCCAATGCACTGGATGAATCCGCCATGCTGGACGGGGCCTCCTACTTCACGATCTACTGGAAAATCATCTTGCCCCTGCTGAAACCGGCGATTGTTACGGTCATTATCGTAAAAGGGGTCAACATCTACAACGATTTCTACACGCCGTTTCTGTATATGCCCAAGACAGATCTGCAGGTGATATCCACGGCCCTGTTCAAATTCAAGGGGCCATTCGGTTCCCAGTGGGAGGTCATCAGCGCCGGCATCATGATTGCCATTATTCCAACGATGATCATCTTCCTGCTGTTACAGAAGTACATCTACAACGGCTTCGCCCAAGGCTCTGTGAAATAAAAAGCGAAGGTTGTACGAAATGGTATGGACATGCATAGGAACGGAGAGGGCAGAAAAAGCCTGGAGAAACATAGTGTTCACCTTTATCACCGAAGGGAGAAATGAAACGATGACAGTAGTTGATGCAAAAAACGTACACATTGTTGGAGATGCCTTGCCCCATATGCCTTGGGAGGATAAACCGGAGGGAACAGAAGGGCCGGTCTGGAGACATTCAGCCAATCCAGTCGTGCCGCGTAACCCGGTCAAGGGGGTTGCCCGAATTTTCAACAGTGCCGTTGTTCCTTATGAAGGAAAGTTCATTGGGGTGTTCCGCGCCGAAACGATTAATGGCCGTCCGCACCTGCATATGGGTTCGAGTGAAGACGGTCTTACATGGACCATTGAAGAGGAGCGTATTTCTTTCATAGATGAGAATGGCGATCCCTTCATGCCGAACTATGCGTACGATCCGCGTCTGGTTAAGGTGGAAGACACGTATTACATCATCTGGTGTACCGATTTTTACGGGGCCGCACTTGGTCTGGCGAAGACGGATGATTTCAAAACGTTTGTCCGTCTCGAGAACCCGATGCTGCCGTTCAATCGCAATGGCGTGTTGTTTCCGCGCAAAATCAATGATAACTATGTCATGCTGTCCAGACCGAGTGACAGCGGCCACACGCCGTTCGGCGACATTTTTCTGAGTGAAAGTCCTGATCTTGTTTACTGGGGCAAGCATCGCCATGTCATGAGCAAGGGCGGACAGGGATGGTGGCAATCGGTCAAGATTGGCGGCGGTCCTGCTCCGATTGAAACATCTGAAGGCTGGCTGATGTTCTACCACGGCGTCACCGGAACATGCAACGGATTTGTATACAGCATGGGTGCAGTCATTCTGGATTTGGATGAGCCATCGAAAGTGAAATATCGTTCCTCCAATTTCGTACTGACACCGGAAAAATGGTACGAGGAGCAAGGCTTTGTGGACAATGTCATCTTCCCATGCGCCACACTGCATGATGCGGAGACGGGTCGAATCGCCATTTATTATGGAGCTGCAGATACGTATGTTGGCGTGGCTTACACCACCGTGGAAGAGATCGTAAATTACGTCATCGAGACGGACGAAGTCATCGCTGGAGACCGCGAGGAAGGCAAGCTGTAATTGGACATTTTTATAGATTGAAAGGGGTTCTACAAGGCAATGCATATGGAGTACATTAAGGGGTTTACATTTGGCTGGATGAGCGGCAGAGGGGAATTCTGTAAACCGGAAGCCAAAGAGTCCCTGCGCCTGATGGCTGAACGAACGGGCAGTTCGCATGTCATTTTTGCGCTGGCAGCACTTCAGGATCACCCACAGGCGGTAGAAGTCAGGTATCGGGGAGAGCATATGGTGGAGGATGACGAATTGCTGGATATGATTCGTTATGCTCGCACGCTTGGGCTGCGCGTGATTTTGAAACCAACCGTTAATTGCACCGATGGCACGTGGCGTGCACACATTAACTTTTTTGATATCGATGTGCCGTGTGAGCCGAAGTGGAAGGACTGGTTCCGCAGTTATACCGCTTATCAGAAGCACTATGCAGCCATTGCCGAGCAGGAGAAATGCGAGATGTTTATCGTTGGCTGCGAGATGGTACAGTCCGAGCGTCGTAGTAAGGAATGGCGCGAGGTGATTGCTGCTGTACGTGAGGTGTACTCCGGACTTGTGTCGTACAATACGGACAAGTATCAGGAAGGTCATGTGACATGGTGGGATGCGGTGGATGTGATTTCATCGAGCGGATACTATCCCCTCGGAGACTGGGAAGCGCAGCTGGACCGGATCGAACAGGAGATTGCCCCTTACGGAAAACCGTTTTTCTTCGCGGAAGCAGGCTGTCCCAGCCGCAGTGGATCAGCCCAGGTGCCGAACGATTGGGGCCTGGAAGGTGCGGTCAGTGCGGAGGAACAGGAGCGTTTCTACGAGGCCATGTTTAGGCATGCCAGCCAGCGGGAATGGGTACGGGGATTCGGTCTATGGGACTGGAGTGCGAACCTGTATCAGGAAAAGAATGCTCTGACCGATGATGGTTACGGTGTGTATGGTAAACCGGCAGAGCGTGTAATTCGTCGCTTCTATGAAAGGTTGTCGGTCGAAGTTTAGCCTCTCTAGCTATAGGGAAGTCACGAACTGCGACATTGATGATGAAGCAGAGCGAGCAATGACGAAGAAAAAGGCGTACATGTAGATAATCTTGGATTATCCTCATGTGCGTCTTTTTTTTGTTTTCCTTAGGGCGAGAGTACTTCGTTTCACGCTTGCGGGCATGTGCGCAGCAACGTATGATGGATAGAACATACAATGAGCAGGTACGGAAAGACGAATGGACGGTGTTGATCATGAACAAACATGCACATGGCTGGGTTACGGCTGATGGGACCCTGAATGAACAGGCTATAACCAGCCGGGAGCAGCTCTACAAGGGGATGAACGGTAGATATGTGGAGCGATTTACGGTTCACACCGGAGAGAGTTACATTTTCAAACCACTCACGAATCTGGGACAGCATGGGCGTGAACGGTGGATATCCATGAATGTATTGTCCTTACTGCCTTCCATTTATCCGAGGCTAATAGACTCCTCTGACGAAGCCATCGCTCCGGAACAGAGCTGGCTGATCTACGAGGACCTGGGGCCGCTTGTGCATGATTTGCAGGAAGGTGCGATGCTGTCCGCAGCTGTACATATGGCGGAATGGCACACGCTCTGGGTACCCCAATGGGACGAGCTGCCGCGTGTGGGCCAGAAGCCGTCCATTGGCAACATGCTGCAGGAACTCTGGGATGCCCAGGAATCAACGGATGAATTGCTGTCCAAGCTGGGAATGACGCTCTCTGCACCTGCTTGGGACGAGATCAGGGCGCTTATCCAAGCAGCTGACCAAGAACTTCCGATTGTCCTGTGTCACGGAGACCTGCATCCCGGCAATATGGCCGATGTGAATGGCAGACTTGTCATTATCGATTGGGAACATGCTCATCTGAATACGCCCCTCTGGGATGTATATCATCTGGTGGATCTGTCTCATCCGCTGTTTCCGAGACATGTTACACCACAGCTTCGGGAGCGGATCATTCAGACGTATCTGAACGAGCTGGAGCAGCGCGGGCAGCGGGTCGAAAGAATTTCTTTTCGAAGATGGTATGCCGCGTATGCCATTGTATTCTCGCTCTGGATGCTGCGCTTGATCGATTCGGATCTGCAGAAGGAAGACTGCGTGTGGCCAGAGGAGCAGCTACGCAATCAATGGAATGAGACGGCAACCACGCTGGAACAGTGCATGAACCAGCTATTTACCGAATAGACATGAGGGGGCAGAACATGCGTAAAGTAGGACTCGTTATGCGGAAAATTCAATTCACCGAGGCGCAGGGACCGCGCGTATTCGCTGATCGGCTGAAGCAGATCGGTCTGGAGCTTGGGGTAGATATTGTTTTTATATCGCCGGAGCGCCATGTGAGCGGGTATGACTGGCTGCCCGGTTATGAACACGAGAAGGGAGATCTGGTGAACTACGATATCGTGCTTGACCAGATATATAGCCAAAATATAGAGCATGTCATCTACACGGTATCCGGGTTTACGTTTTTGAAGATGTTTTTGCCCAAAAGTGTACTGTTTCCGCACAGCTTCCCTGACCCGGCACTGACGGGGTATGAGATGATGAAGCCATTCTATAGCATGGTGGATAAAGCCATTGTGCAGACGGAGTTTTTGAAAACAGAACTCGGACGCAACTTCGGCGTACATGATGTGAGCGTCATTCCGATCGGCTTCAATGAGGAACTGGCACACCACCATTATGACCCAAGTCAGGTCGTGCACAACCGCGTGCTCTGGATCGGCCGGGATGAAGCGAATCGTCGCCCGGATCTGGTGCTGGAATATGCCCGGCAGAATCCGGACAAGGAAGTGTACATGGTATTTGGGGGACGGCGTTATGAGGAGAGCATGAAGAAGTACGACATACCGGACAATGTGAAACTTCAGTTTGCATTGACCCAGGATGAGGTCTTTACCCTGATGAACTCTGCCAAGGTGTATTGGAGCTGCTCTGCGTTTGATACGTTTGCGATGCCCCTGACGGAAGCGATGGCTATGGGCAAAATGATCGTGAAGCCTGAGCATGCATGCTACGGCCATATTCGTTCTACACATGCCTTTGCAGGCAATGAGGATAACTGGTTTGAGCTGTTGAATATGGCAGCTGCTGCACCGCGCAATGTATCGGAGGACAACCGGGAGTATGCGTTTGGAGCCTTTTCGCGCACAATTATGAAGGAAGGGTACCGGAACTTTTTTGCAGACTGGTTGAAGTAGGGGACTGCGGTATTAATATCCGATCGTAAGGAGAGGATTTTGTGGATATCGTTATTCTGTGGACGGTTGGCATGTGGTTGGTGCAGCTGCTGATAGAATGGATCGTGTATCGGATGCAGGGGCGCAGAATGACATGGATTCAGTCGATCCTGCCGTGTCTGACGCTGCTTGGCGGGGCTATTGTCATCATGATCAGCATCGATATTGGTGGATGGAACGGTATCGGATATGCACTGCTTGGTGCAGCTCTGGGTACATCGGGCTTATTGACGTTGATTACGGTCGCCATTACGGCTCTGGTGCTGCAGCGTCGGAGAAGGAAATGATCAGGTCTTGGGGGAAGGAGCCACAGACTTGATGCAATAACTGAAAGGAAAACATAATGAACAGCCTAATGATGAAACACTGGTCTGCTGAACAACGTGAGTTACCCGGAATGAATTGCATTGCTTTTGCAAATGGAGACGTCATCATCTTAAATATCAGCAAATATTACAACCCTAACAATAATGAGCGCACAATCTCCTGTACTCCCCTGTGTGATACAACCATCGAGAGCATTGATAAATATAACGATGATTATTGGACCGCAGTTGATGCTTGGACAAGTATGGACTATCAGGGTGGAAAAATCTATGGCGGGGATGGCCAAATGGGGAATGAAGGCTTCATTGCCTGCACAGACGCAAACAATAGTTTGATCTGGGGTATTTTTTTGGATGAAACCAATCCTATAAAAAAATTAAGTGTTAGAGGTAAAACGTTGATTGCCATTAATGAACATGAAGACATGCGTATTGAAATAAATTTGGATTCCCTAGCAGATATTAAGATGACCTATCTTAGGTCATAACTGTAGCTGTCTGAGGGTGACGTCTGCAAAAGGGACGAGGATGCTAGGCGCATGACATGGTTGCAGAGATGCAATCGTCTGTGATATATTGGCATTAATTATGATAAGGGAGGTGAAGACAGGTGAATCACGAGATGCTTAACAACCGTATTAGCCAGCTGCCGATTGCTATGGCTGGCATTGTTCACACTTTTCGCTACAACGGGAGAAGTCTGTCCAATTTTGAATATACGGAAGTTAACCATTGCGAGAAGATGCCTGCCTTGACCTCATTCGGACGATAAGCGATTAAGCTTGAATTCTGAAGGGCCGCGGAGCTAACCTCTGCGGCTCTTTTTGTGTTGCGGTCAGGATCTTCCATACCATAGGAGGAACCTTATTATGATGATCATTAGCGCGCAACAACTGACTCAATATCACGGAGCACATCTGGTGCTGGACGGCATTACTTTTGAGATTATGGAGGGGGACAAAGTCGCCCTCATCGGCCGCAACGGAAGCGGCAAAACGACACTGATGCGCCTGATGGCCCGGCTGAATCAGCCGGACGAAGGGCAATTAATGATCAAAAAAGATACAAGGATCGGCTATGTAGCGCAGGTGCCGGAAGGACTGGATGATTATACGGTACTGGATGTGCTGGCTCTGGGATTCAAAGCGCTTATGGAGTGCCGCAGCCGCATGAAGGAAATGGAGCAGCAGATGTCTGATCCGGACTATGCAGCAGATCCAGACCAATTGGAACGCTTGTTGAAACGATATGCCGCACTGCAGGAGCGGTTTGAACGTGAGGGCGGGTATGAGATGGACGCACGGATTGATCAGGTGGCGGACGGGCTGGATATTGCCAAAGCACACTATGGCTGGAGGTTCGGTTCCCTCTCCGGAGGAGAGCAGACCCGCGTCGTACTTGCTTCGCAGCTAATCGTCCGTCCAGATCTGCTGCTGCTGGATGAGCCGACCAATCACCTTGATCTGGAGCGGGTGGAATGGCTGGAAGGCTATCTTCGGGAGTACACAGGCACGATCGTGCTGATCTCCCATGACCGTTATTTTCTGGACCAGGTGGTGACCCGAACACTTGAGCTGGAAGATGGCGAAGCGCAAACGTCAGCAGGCGGTTATACGGAATACATGAAGGTGAAGGAACAACGGCTTCTGCAGCAATTTGAGGAGTTCAAGGAGCAGCAGAAGGTCATGAAGAAAATGAAGGAAACGATCCGTCAGTTGGAGGAATGGGGACGCATTGGCGGGAACGAGAAGTTCTTCCGGCGGGCCGCTTCGATGCGGAAGGCACTGGAGCGGATGGAGCAGGTGAAGCGGCCTGTGCTGGAGCGGCGCAATGCGGATTTTGATGTGCGTCCTACAGACCGCACGGGCCGCCGCGTAGCGGTGATTGAACAGGTGGAGAAGGCTTACGGAGAACGTCCGATCCTGCGCGGCGTTTCAGCGCTGCTGGAGTTCGGAGACAAGGTGGCCTTGATTGGCCGTAATGGCTCAGGCAAGACCACATTGTTCAAGCTGCTGCTGGGAGAAGAGCTGGCTACTTCTGGTCAGCTTGAATGGGGAGCCCGCGTGGATGTCGGCTATCTGGCACAGCAGGAGGAGCCATCCAATCCGAAGCTGAGCGTGCTTGAACATTTCCGCCTGGAGGCAGGTGTGGAAGAAGGCGAAGCGCGTGGCATTCTGGCCAGATACCTGTTCTATGGGGCAGATGTATTCCGCTCGGTTGGGCAGTTATCTGGCGGGGAGTGGACCCGTCTACGGTTATCCCTGCTGGTGCATCGCAAGCCGAACGTGCTGCTGCTGGATGAACCAACCAACCACCTGGACATTGCTTCAAGGGAAGCGCTGGAAGAATCCTTGGTTGACTTTGAAGGCACGGTGCTTGCGATCTCTCATGATCGCTACTTCGTAAACCGTATGGCTTCACGTGTCTGGGAGCTGGAGAATGGTGAGATGACCACCTATCTTGGGGATTATGAAGCCTATCGGGAGAAAAAGCTTGAACTGCAAATGCGAGCAGGTGAAGCGGCCCAGCATGCCGTTCCGATTCCGGCTCTTCCTCGTGAGCGTGCAGGATCTAAGGGACAACGTAATTCTTGCCAAGGAGAGAACGGAGCGGGGAAACGACAGTCGGCCGAGCAGCTGGAACAGAGGCTGGCTCGTCTGGAGGCACAGATTCAGGAGCTCGACCACCAGCTTGAATTGCAGGCAAGCTCTGCTGAGCTGGAACAGCTGTGGAATGAGCGTGAGCAGCTGTCGGGTGAATACAACCAGTTATTGACCCAATGGGCTGAATTGTGATCGTTCGTCAAAGCAAGGACGAACATGAAAGGTCGGAGAAGGTCTCCGGCCTTTTTGTTTTCCGGATGATGAATACAGTCATCCTGCACTGTAATAGGCTTCAAAAGGTGCATTGCGAATGTCCTTATTTACATGTCACAGGGAATAGTGTAACTTTTTCCCTTCTCATGCGTTAAATACGTTTGTATGATTTTGAAGCGGCTCACCTTAGAGCTACACAAAAGGGAGGTTATCGTTATCTATTACGCATTGACTTATCGAAGCTGGTCGGACGATCGGCAGGCCGAAACCGGGCAGCTGGAGCACGTATCTGTTACCCGGGATGAGCTGTTTATGCGCAAACTGGTGGATGCAACCCTGATGAAAAACAAACTGTGGGCCCACCTGTCCAATGAGTGCGAGGATCTGCAGGAGCATGCCATCTATGTGACTGCATACGACAGCCAGATGCCTGCAGATTACGGTACAGCGATTGCGGACGCTGCACTGGCCATGTGCAAAATGTCCTCGATGTATAGCGCAGAGTACATGCTGTGGAATGGAAAGGCATTTGAGGAGTTGGAACTCGCAGACTCTTCCTCGTACACGATGGAACTCGCCGAGCGTCTGCTGGACCATTATATGGTTCGTAACGGAACGACGTATGAATTCGTGTATTCCGTGCTGGATGCGGATCGCCGGAAAGTGTTGTTTTTTATGAAGGAGGTAGACCTGTAATGACAGAAGAAGATCGGCACCATTCATCGAAACCCGGGTCAAAGGCGAAGCTGGTTGCCTTTTCCCTGATGCTGGCTGTACCTGCGGTATTGTCGGGCTGCGGGAGTAATGACGAGTGCGACCCGGATTATGACACCGGGTGTGAGTATGATTCCAGCAGTGGGCATTATTATTATGGTGGTTCATACGGTGGTAGCAGCAGTAGTAGCAAGAACAGCTCGTATAGTAAATCGAAATCCAAATCGAGCGGCTTTGGCAGCTTCTTCCGCAGTTCGGGAGGCTAAAGGATATGAGGCCAATACACTCACTGCCCTATCGTCACGAAGAGGTATTTGCGGGCGAAGCCGGACAGCATGTGCCGTATCACCGAATGTATGGCAAGCAATATTGCGTACCCTCACTAACCCTGTATACTCCAGAAGAAATGCAGGAATTGCAGCGTGCAGTTGAGCTTATCGACGGCATATACTGCAAAGTCATGCGGTTCATCCAGCAGTATATGCCGGATAGCTTTTTGGAACAGCAGCTGGGTATTCATCCAGGGCTCATTGCGACAGCCAGGATGGAGACAGTGACTGGGGGCATTACGCGTCAGGACTGGATTATCGGCGAGGCGGGGTTCAAGTGTATCGAAAATAATACCGACACCCCAACTGGTATACCCGAAGCAGCGATTCTGGAGCGCATTTTGGTAGGCATGGCTGAAGATGATGCATTCACTGCGCCGTCAGCAGACATGGATGCCTGCATCCGGGAATGCTTCCGCAGGTGGCTGGAGTCTTATGCCGAGCAAGGGCTGCGAGGGCCAGTGACATTTACCTCATTTGGTGGGCATGTGGAGGACCGGACCAATACGGAGTATCTGATGAGACGCTGCCAGGAGGCCGGATATGAGGTGCGTTATGCTCCTCTGGAGGAACTTGAGATTGTTCCCGGAGAGGCGCTGTATCATGATGGGCACGAGATTCAGCTGCTGTATCGTCTGTATCCGCTGGAGTATCTCGTTGATGATCGGGATGAGACAACAGGTGTGGACATCGGTGCGGCTTTGCTTGCACTGGTAGAGGAAAACCGGCTTGGGCTGATGAACCCCGTACAGCATGTCCTGATGCAGAGCAAAGGCTTCATGGCTGCGATCTGGTCACTCTATGAGCGCAATGAACAGACACCGGAGTACTGCGGCTTTCGGTTGTTTTCGGATGCGGAACTGGATTCGATTTCCCGGTATCTGCTGCCCACCTATTTCGAAGCAGCCCCTTTTGAACTGAAGTCCACTCCCTATGTGGAAAAAAGCTACTGGGGTCGTGAGGGCCGAGGCACACTGCTGCTGGGTGAAGGAACGGTGAGTGACGCGTCAGGAGCAGGACAGGACGAAGATGAAGATATCGCGGCTTATTATAATAACCAACCGAAGATTTATCAGCAGCTGGTTCCGATGGAACAGGCAAGCATCCTGACAGAAGACGGGGAATATAGCGGTTATCTGCTGACAGGCGTGTTTGTCATAGGTGGACGTTTTGCCGGTATACTGCCCCGGATTGGGGAGAAAGTGACCGGAGATATGGCCTATTATTGTGCGGCTGCAGTAAATGGAAGTAATGGATGATGAGGAGGAGTAAGAATGGATAATTTGGGTTTGAACCTGCTGAATGTAGCGGTAGGCGTCGGCATTCTGCTGGTTGTATTGGTATGTGGGTATTTTGCTTTTAGCAAATTAACCCGGTATAACGATAGTGAGGAAATCGCCAAAGGTAACGAAGCGGCGGGTATGTATATGGGCAGCAAGCTGCTAGGACTGTGCATCATTGTCGGTATGGTGTCCTTCTCCACGCATTCATGGCTGGATATGCTGCTCTGGTCTGCACTAGGAATCATAATTTTGTGTCTGGTCTATATTATATTTGATTTCCTGACGCCAAAAATGCGTGTATGCGATGAGATCGCAAGAGGCAATCTGGCGGTAGCCCAGCTGCTGCGTTCCATTATCATCGGCGTTTCCATCGTCATCGGTACGTTTTTGATGTAAAATGTACCCTAGCGATACATGATAATTTAGAGGGAATATAACAATTACACATGTACGAAGAGGACAGAAAGAATCTGGAGAAGCGAAGCGTTCGCCTTTATCATCGGATTTTCACCTTTTTAGAAGGTATAAAAAAATCTGAGGATAACAGCGATCGTAAGATCGTTCTGTACTTGGAGTGCAAGTGTGTATTTCTTATATGTGTTCTAAATGAATATCAAACTGAAGAAGGAGCGCAGCATCATGAGAAAAGTCATCATTGATACAGATACAGCAGGAGACGATACGATTGCGATCCTGACGGCACTGCACCACTTTCAAGTGGAAGGCATCACCATTACGGGCGGTAACGTCCAGTTTGACCAGGAGGTTGAAAATGCTCTGTACACCGTGCAGGTTGCTGGACATGGCGGCAAGGTGCCTGTATACAAAGGATGCGAACGACCGCTGATGGCCTACGGGCAGGCGCAGCACCGTACAGTAGAAGATGTGCATGGCGACGACGGCATGGGCGGCGCGCATTTCCCCAAGGCAGATCAGCGTCCCGAAAGCGGCCACGCGGTTGATTTTATCATTGAGAAAGTGCATGCCAATCCGGGAGAGATCTCTCTTCTGGCAATTGCACCCCTGACCAACATTGCGATGGCGATTCAAAAGGACCCAACGATTATTCCGGAGATTGCTCATCTCTACATTATGGGCGGTACGAATAATGCGCTGGGCAACATTACGCCAGCGGCAGAGTACAACTTCTACGTTGACCCGGAAGCAGCTAAAATTGTACTGCACGCCGGCATTCCAACCACGATGGTTGGCTGGGAGATGTGCACCCAATACTCCGTCATGGATGATGATGATCATGCAGAAATTGCAGCGCTTGGAACATCCGGAGCAGATTTCTTCACGGCAATCAACAAAGTCGTTATGCAGTTCAACAAGTCGGTACATAAGCTGAATGGAACCACACACCCGGATACACTGCTGATGGCGGTAGCGGCAGACGAATCGCTGATGACGAAGTCAGGCCAGTATTACGTGGATGTGGAAGCCGCAGGAGAACTGACGCGTGGGTACAGCGTGGTGGATATCAACGGACGTTTCGGCAAGGAACCTAACGTGCGCGTATGTGAAGCCATCGATCGGCCGAAGTTTAAATCCATGCTGTTGGATGTTTTGTCAGCTATTCAATGAACCAAGGAATGATCTAAACACGGCAAGCCCACCTGGGTCCGCAATGACCAGGTGGGCTATTCTTGTTACATTTCGTTAGCCTTGCTGCAGCAAAAATGAACGGATTCCAGTGGTGACCAGGTCGTGGTCTTCCTCATCGGGCAGACCCGATACCGTAATTGTTCCGATCTGTCCCTGACCCTCCACAATCAATGGAAAGGCACCACCAGCCAGTACAAAGTCAGTGGAAGGCAGGCTGAAATCCTGCTCAAGCGTTTTATTCTCGCTGCGCAGCCGCAGAGCGGTATGCCATGAACTGGAGGAGAAGTGGTTTACCACGTTGTTTTTACGCCGGATCCAATCCTCGTTGTCCGGATGAGTGCCTTCCATGGCATGCAGGAAAAGGCGATGTCCACGGAGGGTAATGTCGACGGTTACGGCTTGTGAACGACGTTTCGCCTCCTCGATCAGATGGAGTCCAAGCTGTAGGGCCAGTTCAGAGTCAAATGTACGGAATACCAAGTCCTTTTCTTCCTGCTGCATTTCTTTTAATCTCTCTGTCATCGTCAGGTTCAATTTACAGGCAGCCCCTTTTCATGTGTAGTTCATATCTACATTCGACATAGGGTAGGGTGGTGCCTCCCGGATGCAGGCTGGGTTATCGTTTGGCTCTAAATCTGCCTTTCACCGGAGCCCATTTGGAGACACGACTTCGGCTGTGGTAAAGTGAAGGGAACGTAACTTTGGACATTCCACAGGTTTACATAGCATAGGGCAAAACGAGTTGGGCAGGAGGAGAGACAATATGCTGTTTTATTTTATAGCACTGCTGGTAACGCTGGTGGATCAGGGTACCAAACTGGCCGTGAGAATGTATATGGAAGTCGGCGACATGATGAGACTCGGTGACTCGGGCATGCAGCTGCAGCATTATGAGAATAGCGGGATGGCGGGAAGCATGTTCCAGGGAAATGCGCGTCTGTTCGGCGTTGTCGCCATTCTGTTCATTGCCGGCATTCTGTATTATCGGAGAAAAGGTGAAATTCGCGGTTTCTGGATGCAGGCAGGAGCAGGCTTCATGGTCGGTGGAGCTTTGGGAAATGCAATCGACCGTTTTGTATTTGCAAAAGTAACGGATTTTCTAGTATTTCCATCTGGCCGGGGCATTCTCAACCTGGCTGATGTAGCGATTAACATTGGGGTGATACTCTTGGTGATCGGAATGTTAATCCGTGCATTGAAGAGCTACCGGGCCAAGCGATCGCGCAATGCCTTGCCCAAAATTGAACGTTAGTAATGCGATAATAATCAAGTGGTGCAATCACGCACAATGGAAAAAAGAAGGACATTGGGATATAGGCCGATGTCCTTCTTTTTGTTGTGCAGCAAGCAGTGCTGGAAAATAACGCCGTGATTCATTTTTATCGAAACCGTTTTAGAAATAATAAAGGGTTGAATAGCCCGCCCTTATGTAAGGCTCCGCGTGGGGGAATTAACCAAATGGTTATTCCACCAATTTAATGGGTATATCTTTACTTATATAATGCTGAGGGAGGTACAACATGAGAACATCGCTTACCAAGGCACTCGGGACAATGTTGCTATGTGGATTAATGGCTGTGCTCCTATCTTCTTGTACAAGCGGGGAGAGCGCAAGCGGCAAAGTGCAAATCGAATTCTTCCAGAACAAACCCGAAGCCAAAGGAACCTTTGACGAATTGATCAAGACATTCAATGCGGAGCACTCCGATATACAGGTCACTCAGGTGAATCCGCCAGATGCGGAGACGGTGTTGAAGACTCGCGTAGTCAAAAACGATGTGCCTGATATTATGGCCATGGGTGCAACCGATACATATTCGATACTGGCCCAAAGTGAAATTTTCGCTGATCTGACGGACAGCTCGCTGACCAAGACGATAGATCCGAATTACATACAAATGCTGAAGGATGTCACAGGCATGGAGGAAGTGACAGGTATTCCTTACGCAACAAATGCAAACGGCATCATGTACAACAAAACGCTGTTTAAGGAAATGGGACTCGACGTTCCCAAGACATGGGACGAGTTGATTGCTACTGCTCAAAAGATCAAGGACGCGGGTAAAATTCCGTTTTACTTCACGTACAAGGATGACTGGCAGACGAATCTGCCGTTCAATGCTCTTGGACCTAACTTGGTTGGTATCAATTTCTATCTGGATCGTCGCGAGAACAAGGTGACCTTCAAGGATAAATATCGCGAAGTGGCAGAGAAACAGCTTGAACTGATGAATTACGGTCATGGCGATAACTTCGGTAAGGCCTATTCCGACGGTAACCGGGCCTTTGCCAACGGCGAAGCATTTATGTATATCCAGGGAACCTGGGCGATCTCCGAGATTCGCAAAGCCAATCCGAATGTGGATATCGGCTTCTTCCCGTTCCCGACCGGAAATGATCCAAGTGTGATCAAGCTGGTGAACGGCATCGACTCCCTGTTTACGATCTCGGCAGATACGCCAAACCGGGAACAGGCTGAAGAGTTTATCGCATTCCTGCTGGAACCCGAAAGTATCGGGAAATACATTGAAGAGCAAACGTTATTTGCAGCAGTCGAAGGTGTGGAGCAAGACGACCCTGCGGTGCAGGAGCTGACGCCATATATCGAGCAGGGCAAAGTTATTGATTTTGCCGATCACTATATTCCGGCTGCGGTGCAGCTGAATTCCATCGTACAGTCCTTTTTGCAGAACAAAGACATCGACAACTATCTGGATACACTCGACAAAGAATGGGACAAGGTTGCGAACCGGCGTTAAGCCTTGTCCGAAGGAGGATGGAGTATGAACAAACGTATGGCACCCTATTACTGGATGACGGTTCCGGCGGTGGTATTGTTCTTCGTGTTTATGACGCTGCCGGCTCTTCAGGGGATTTATTATTCCTTTACGAACTATAACGGTTTTGGGAAAAGCTATGATTTCGTCGGTTTCAAAAACTATTTCAACCTGTTTCAGGATGATAATGTCGGCAATGCCTACTGGTTTACATTCAAGTTTGCGATTGTGGTGACCATTCTCACCAATATTCTGAGCCTGCTTATCGCTCTCGGGCTGAATGCCAAGATCAAGTTCCGTAACTTTTTCCGCAGCATCTACTTCCTGCCCAATATTTTGAGCGTATTGATTGTAGGTTACATATTTAACTACCTGTTCTCCAATGTATTCCCGATCTGGGGGCAAAATCTAGGCATCAACGCGCTATCCACGAACATACTTGGTAGCGAAAGTTTGGCATGGATCGGGATCGTTATCGTAGCCGTATGGCAATCGGTAGCACTCAATACGATTCTGTATCTGGCCGGACTGCAAACGATACCAACAACGCTGTACGAGGCATCCAACCTCGACGGTGCAGGCAAATGGCGTGAATTCTGGAGCATTACCTTCCCGCTGATTGCACCGTTCTTCACCATTAATATGGTACTGGCTATGAAAAACTCCCTGATGGTCTTCGATCAGATCGTTGCCTTGACCAATGGTGGACCCGGACGGGCGACGCAATCCATCTCTCACCTGATCTATACGGGTGGATTTGAAGGTGGAGAATATGCATATCAATCTGCGAACTCGGTTATTTACTTCATCGTTATTGCGGTGATTTCGATTCTGCAAATCCGGTTCCTGCAAAGAAGGGAGATGGATCTGTAATGAGAAGCCGTACACGCACCAACTGGCTCGTTATGCTGCTCGTTATTCTGGGTACATTGTTTATCCTGTTTCCGCTCTATATGACGGTTACGATTGCGTTAAAAAATCCGGAGCAAATGGCTCAGTCGGTATTTGCCTTCCCGACCGAATTGCACTGGGAGAACTTCGCAAGCGCCATCGACATGACGAACTTCTTTCAATCGTTCCGTAACAGTGCTGTCGTTACTGCATCTACCGTCATTTTGACACTGCTAAGTAACTCCATGGTTGCCTATGCGATCGCACGCAATATGGAGAAACGCAAGTTTTTCAAAGGGCTGTACTATTACTTCGTCAGTGCCATGTTCATTCCGTTTCCGATCATCATGCTGCCGATTGTCAAACTGACATCTTCACTGGAGATGACGAACCTGCTTGGCTTGACCTTATTACATACGGTGTATGGACTCGCCTTTAACGTCTTCGTGTATGTCGGATATATCCGGTCTATTCCGGTGGCACTGGAGGAGGCAGCTTTTGTGGATGGAGCAACAACCTGGGGCACATTCTGGAAAATCATTTTCCCGCTTATGGCACCAATCAGTGCTACGGTTGGTATTCTGACATGTCTGTCCACCTACAATGACTTCCTGCTGCCGCTCATCATTATCAGTGATCCGGCACAGTACACGCTGCCACTGGTGCAATACGTCTTCCAGGGTCAGTTCAATACCGACTTTAACCTGGCGTTTGCATCCTACCTGCTGGCCTTGCTGCCGATGATTATCATCTATCTGTTTGCTCAGAAGTGGATCATTAACGGGGTAACCCAAGGTTCTGTAAAATAAAGCTTTGTGAATATAGAGAGGTGGACCTAAGAGTCCTCCTCTCTTTTTTATTTCAAGGATGCACTACGAACGTTTCGAACGGATTGATTAACCCGGGAAACTGTGCTATTTTTTATTCGTTAGTTTAATCATTAAACAAAGAAAGCGAGCGTTGTCTTTTGCAAGCGCTTTAATTAAATAAGTGAATGAAACCAGCATCGGTGTACTCAATCTCAAGAGCAAGGGAGTAGGATGGTGGTTTTTTTACATGCAGAAAGGAGAATGGACAGAGTTGCAGGGGAAACCAGGGCGCTATAACTCGCTTCGCAATCAGATCTTTGTCGGTTTCGTCATGGTGATGCTCATTGTTCTGCTGCTCGCAGGTGTAACAGCCTATGACCGGGTGGCTGCGTTGCTGAAGAGCAATGCCGAGAAACATATCCATCAGACTGCAGTGCAGGCCAGTGGTCGATTGGATGCGCTCATTGCACAGGTGAACTCCTTGACGGCCCAAGTCGCGGATGATTCGTATGTGCAGCGTCTGCTCAGTGACGAGAAGCATGGTAAACCGGCCACCTTCAATCAACGTCAGGCACTGCTTCAGATTGCAGGCAGCTATCAATCTTTTATTAACGGGGCGCAAAGTATGGAGATCTATACAACCGGATACAGCCGTATATTCCCGATGGATGACCGATCCCTGGATCTCCGAGTGGAGCGCAGCTGGATCACCCAAGCGGATGAAGGCAAAGGCAGATTAGTGTGGGCAGGCTCTGACCCTGAAGACCCGGGTGTACTTCTCGCCATTCGTCGAATCAACTTGCTGGAGCATTCTTTTGAACATGGGGGCTATGTTGTGGTGCGGATGCAGCGCAGTTTTTTTCAACTGAATGATTCGAATGAGGCAGAGGGTTTGCAGGATTCCATCCTGCTGCTGGACGGCGATGGTGAAGTGGTGACTTCCAATCTGCAGATTAACCTTGATCCCAAGGCCATTTTGGACAGTGGGTCCGTCGTTCAGAATGGAGAGGAATCCTATATCGTTGTTCGCCATAAGTCCGAGCTGACGGGATGGACACTTGCTGTGCTGACGCCGCTAGGAGAAACAACCGAAGGCGTATCGATCCTGAGAACGGCGCTGCTCGTTTCGGGAATCATTGGTGTGGTGCTGTTTCTTGTAATGTCCTTTTTCCTGTCCACCATGATTACACGTCCGTTGATTCGGCTGATGCGGGCCATGCGCGGGGCACAGCCCGGAGCGATGAGACCGAATCTGATGGTCAGCTCCACCATGGAGATCAATGAGCTGAATGATGTGTATAACCAGATGGTTTACAGGCAGAACGAATTGACACGTGTGGTGCACGAGAAGGAAGTCATGCAATCCCGGGCCGAGCTGAAGGCGCTGCAATCCCAGATTAATCCGCATTTTCTGTTTAATACCCTGGAGGCATTCTATTGGTCCTTGGAGGAAAAAGGAGAAGAGGAGCTGGCAATTAGGGTTATTGCCATGTCCCGGTTATTTCGCTACATCATCCCGGGTCCTCATCAGGATGAATGGGTCACGATCGCAGACGAACTGGAGCATGCGGAGCGGTATTTAAACATTATGCAGATGCGGCTGGGCGAGAGAATGCAGTGGGAGATCAGGCTGAGCGAGGAACTGCGCAGCGTGCCTATCCCGAAGCTGCTGATTCAGCCATTGGTGGAAAACGCCATACTGCACGGGATTGAAAATACGTTAAAACCGGGAAAGGTGGAGATCTGTGTCGAACCTTCCTCGGTAGAAGGTCGTGTACGCGTCAAGGTCCAAGATAATGGGCCGGGCATGGATGAGGAACGTCTGCTTTCCATTGTTCAGGCTTTGGACGGCGGGCCTGCTGCGTCCAGCAAGGGAACGGGAGTGGGGCTGATCAATGTGCATCGCCGGCTGAAAGTCTACTTTGGTGGCCAACTGGGCGATGCAGCCAAACTTGTGGTGGAGAGCGAAGTAGGGAGAGGGACCATCATATGTTTTGAAATTCCGAGGGAAACGGGGGCTGCACATGATTCATGAGAAAACCATTCTGATTGTGGATGACGAGCCGCGTACAAGAGAAGGCATACGCAAAACACTTGAGGCCTGGTCTACTGGGCGAAACCGGATTCAGACGGCCGCAAGCGGTGTTGAAGCCAGGGACTGGCTCGCCAGCCAGCCTGCAGATCTGCTGATCACCGATGTTCGCATGCCGGAGTTCTCGGGCTTGTCGCTGGTGGAGGCCATTCAGCATTTTCCCAGCAAGCCGGCTGTCCTGATTATGTCGGGATATGCGGACTTTGATTATGTCCACCAGGCGATCAAGCTCGGTGTGGTCGATTATCTGCTCAAGCCGATTGACAAAGAGCAGCTGCTCCAAACGGTACAGAAGGCACTGCACGTCCACGAACAGCAGCGGCGCATCCAAACGATACAGGAGATGGTTGATCCGAAGCTGTTCGAGGTCAAGGAGCGAAGAGAACAGCAGGGCAATACCCCAATTGGCGAGGCTTTGGGATACATTGAGGCACATCTGGGTGAACCGATGACCATGCGTGAGCTTGCCGATTCGCTGCATCTGAACTCCAGTTATTTCAGCGTGCTGTTCAAGGAGCAGGTCGGGCTGAATTTTAGTGAGTATCTCATGCGTAAACGGGTACAGCGGGCCAAGGAATTACTGGTGCAGACAACGATGCCCATCTCGGAGATCGCGGAGAGCGTTGGCTACCAGACCGATAAATATTTTATCAAAGTCTTCAAAAGCCTGGAGGGGCTCAGTCCAAGCAAATACCGTCATGCCGTAAATGAAAAGAGTTAACAAGTTCACCTTAAAATAGTGGAGTTTTACCAAATCGTCCTGACCTTATAGCGTGATGATGCCCGTGCTACAATTTCGATAAAGCGGTTACATTAACCGAAAAACCACTATTGGGGGCTGGAATTATGAGCAAAAAAACGCTGGCAATGCTTCTGTCATGGACGCTGGTTCTCGCTGTCATATTGTCGGGGTGCAGCAGCACGGGTTCCGGTGGAGATAACGAATCCGGCAGTAATGGCGGCGGAGAGGGCGGTACCACAGACGGAAAGGTCACGCTGAAATTTATGCATCTCTGGCCGGCCGGCAGTTCTGCACAGCAGAACAAGCTGGTCAATGATATTATCCAGCAGTATCAGACGGATCATCCAAATGTGACGATCAAGCAGGAAGTACTGGAGAATGAACAATACAAGAACAAGCTGAAGATTCTGTCCGCATCCAATGAACTTCCCGATGTCGGGGTAACCTGGGCCGCAGGCTTCCTGGAGCCTTATGTAAAGGGCAATCTGTTTGCGCCTCTTGATGAACTGCTGAATGGATCCCTTGGTGAGAAGTTCATCGCCGGAACGACAGAGGCTTACGCGGTAGACGGCAAAACCTATGCGCTTCCGATTGAGCTGAATATATCACCTATATATTACAACAAAGCGATTTTTGCCAAATATAATTTGCAGCCGCCAGCCACATACGATGAATTCCTGAATGTGCTGAAGACGCTGACCGAGAACGGTGAAGTACCGATTGCACTCGGGAATAAAGACCGCTGGACCGGTTCACTCTGGTATATGTATCTGGCGAATCGTCTAGGCGGGGATGCGCTGGAGAAAGCGATTAGTGGATCAGGCAAGTTTGAAGATCCTGCCCTGACCCAGGCTGCGGCAGAAGTGCAGAAGCTTGTCGATATGAACGCATTCAACAAGGGCTTTAACGGGCTATCCAATGATGAAGGCAAATCCGAATTCATGAATGAGAAGGCTGCCATGTACCTGATGGGAACGTGGGAACTGCCGAACTTTACAACGAACCCGGATATTCCACAGGAATTCAAGGATAAGGTTGGATTTTTCAAATTCCCGACGATTGACGGCGGCAACGGAGACATCAACAGCTGGGTAGGCGGACCGGGCGTAGGCCTGTTTGTGGCCCAGAACTCCAAAGTGAAGGAAGAAGCGCAGAAGTTTGTGCAGTATTTTGTGGAAAAATGGGGTGAAAGCTCCGTGACCGAAGCAGGGGTCATTCCGGCAACCAAAGTCGATACGGCGGCAGTACAGCTGCCACAGCTCTATATCGATCTGCTGAACGAGTTGAATCAGGCGAGCAGCCTGACACTCTTTGCAGATGTGCAGATGAAACCTGCTGCTGCTCAGGCGCACCTGGACATGATTCAGGCACTGTTTGGCAAAGCGGTCACCCCTGAGGACTTTGTGAAGAATCATCAGGCTGCGATTGATAAAGGCAACTGATGTACACCTCACCTACACCATTTGAAGGTTTGAACGTTTGAAGGGAGGATCACGTCTTGGACAAAGTCATGTCGAACCGTCTGGTTGCTGCGCTGTATGTGCTGCCTGCGCTGCTTCTGCTGCTGGTTCTGGTCTATATCCCGATTGTGCTCACCGGATATTACGGTTTGATGCAATGGGATGGGATTGGGGCGATGACGTTTATTGGTTTGGATAACTACGCCAGATTGATTCAGGACAGTACGTTCTGGCAGAGCGCCAATCATACTTTTTTGCTCGCCTTGTTCTCTGCGCTGAGCCTGATTGGTTATCTGATGATTGCACTTGTGCTGTCAGGCAAGATCAAGGGCGCGAATCTATTTCGCAAAATATATCTGATCCCGATGCTGCTGTCTTCTGTTGCGATTGCCCAGTTATGGCTGAAAATTTATCATCCCAGCAACGGTGTATTAAACAGCTTTCTGGAAGCGGTCGGATTCAGCAATCCGCCGGCTTGGCTGGCGGAGCCATCGCTTGTGCTGTATGCACTGTTCGTGCCGATTCTGTGGCAGTATGCGGGCTTCTATATTCTGATCTATTATGCTGCGCTGAAGAACATCCCGGAATCTCTGGTCGAGGCTGCCCGAATTGATGGTGCAAATCCGTGGCAGATTGCTTTTCGGATCAAGCTGCCACTCATCACGGAAGTCATTAAGGTAACCGTGGTGCTGGCTGTGGTTGGCTCACTCAAGTATTTTGACCTCATCTATGTGATGACCGATGGGGGCCCTAATGGCTCCAGTGAAGTTATGGCCTCCTATATGTATCGTCAGGCTTTCCGAAGCTTCGACTTTGGTTACGGCAGTGCTGTAGGGTTTTTCCTGCTCTTGATCTGTTTGGTGGTCACATGGCTGCTCCGCAAGGCAACGGCGTCCAAAGATACGATCGAGTATTCCTGACGTGAACGTAAAATGAAAGGAGGTCTATCCTGGTGAAGACGGATACGGCTGTTCGGCTGCCCGTACATCCGGAGACAGGCCAAGGCTCAGCATGGTTAAGAAGGTTTGGATATGTGCTGCTGTATGTGCTCTTGTCTCTGGTGGCTGTGCTTCAGATATTGCCCTTGATCTGGCTGCTGTTATTCTCGCTCAAAAATAATCAGGAAGTATTTGACATGGCTCCTTTTGCCCTTCCGGCTACGCCGCGTTGGGAGAACTATGTCAAGGTATGGACGGAAGGTAATATCAGCTTATACTTTTTCAACAGTGTATGGATTACGGTGGTTTCTGTGGTGTTTACGGTTCAGTTTGCCAGTCTCGTCACCTTTGCCATCACACGGATGCGCTGGAAGGGACGTTCGCTGGTGCTGGGGTTGTTCATGGTAGGTCTGATGATTCCGGTGCACTCCACACTGATCCCATTGTTCAGCCTGTTCCTGAAACTGCATCTCACAGACCATCCGTTATCGGTCATTCTGTCTTACATTGCATTTAATATGCCGATCACGATTATGATCCTGCTTGGATTCTATTATTCACTTCCGAGAGAGGTCGAGGAGGCCGCGGTGATGGACGGTTGCTCCGTCAACCGGATCTTCTTCCGCATTGTACTGCCGATGACCGCTTCCGTAATTGCGACAACAGCCATCATTAACATGATCTATGACTGGAACGAATTTATTTTCGTCAATACCTTCATTAGCTCGGATGCGTACAAAACCCTGACGGTTGGTGTACAGAACTTTATTGGGCAGTATACCACCGATTGGGGTGCCATTGGGGCTACGCTGATGATCAGCATCCTGCCGATCCTGATTGCATTTCTGGTGCTGAGTGAACGGATTGTCGAAGGGATCGCGGCCGGTTCGGTCAAAGGATGATGGTCCGGTAATGCCCTTCTATTAGACGCATCGTCTGCGTTTAATAGAAGGGTTTTGCTATGTCTCGGCGATGTCTACAGAGCAATGTGGCGGTGACTGCAAGACAGGTTTTATGAAACAAATAAATCCCTTTTTCTGGTATTTCAAAAATCTTTCAATTATTTTCACAAAACTACTGCATTTTCAAATTACCTGTGCTAACATACCCTATGAAATCAAGCCCACGTTAGAAAGGTGAGAAAATGACAGCAATATCCTCGACCAAAGAGTCCCTCCGTTCAGATGCCAAGGATCTGAAGCTGATTCGGCTGACCTGGCCGATTTTCCTGGAACTCTTCTTGTTTATGTTGATGGGGAGCGTTGATACGCTCATGCTTAGTTCGGTATCGGATAATGCAGTCTCCGGGGTGGGCGCAGCCAACCAGATTATCTCGATTGCCATTCTTGTACTCGAAGTCATCGGACATGGTGCTGCGATTGTCGTAGCCCAATATATAGGTTCCAAAAAACTGAGTGAAGCAGCACAGGTTACAGGGAATGCGATTACGCTGAACCTTATGGTTGGGCTGATCCTGAGTGTTATTTTTCTAGTGTTTGGTGGACATTTACTGACACTTCTGAATATTCAAGGCGAAATCTACGATTACGCCCGTTCGTATATAAGCATTGTTGGGGGCGGGATTTTCCTGCAGGCGCTCATCAATGCGCTGGCTGCAACCATTCGTACACACGGGTATACCAAGGAAACGATGTACGTCTCCGTGTTTATGAACGTTATCCACGTGATTGGTAACTATGCGCTGATTTTTGGACATTTCGGCCTGCCCAAGCTGGGTGTGGAAGGGGCAGCGATCTCGACGGTGGGAAGCCGTTTCATCTGCCTGCTGATCTTCTTCTGGCTGTTGTACCGTGTAAGTGAGGTTCGGGTAGAGTTCGGTTATTACATTAAATTGTCCAAAAATTTTATCGGCAAAATTCTGCGAATCGGCATTCCGTCTGCGATGGAATCCATGGTGTATCATTCCTGCCAGCTCATATTTACGTTGTACGTGACCTATCTTGGTGCGGAAGCCATGGCAACCAAGCAATATGCCGGCAATATCTCCAGCTATATTTATCTGTTCAGCATGGCGATCGGCATGGGAACATCCATCATTGTTGGTCGTCTCGTGGGCGCACGCCGCAAAGATGAGGCCTACAAACGGGTATTCGACAGTGTAAAATGGGCCCTTCTGGCCACCGTTATTATTGACGTGATCATTATTATCTTCCGCGTACCATTAATGAGCATCTTTACGGAAAACCCGGAGATTATCAAGCTGGGCGCGCAAGTACTCCTGCTTAGTCTTTTGCTAGAAACCGGGCGTACCTGCAACATTGTCATTATCGGCTCCCTGCGTGCGGCAGGGGATGCCAAGTTCCCGGTGTATATGGGGCTGATCTCGATGGTATGCATGAGCCTGCCTCTCGGATATCTGCTGGTGTTCCAGCTTGATCTGGGGCTGGCGGGGGTGTGGCTTGCCATTGCGGCAGACGAATGGACACGTGCGGTCATTATGTACTTCCGCTGGAAGAGCCGGGCGTGGGAGAAACATGAACTGGTGGAGCATGATGAGGACGAGGTTGGTGCAGAGCCAGTTCCAGCAGTCTGATTGTTTGGCCACGATTGGATATACAGCAATCAAGTAAGAGTCGGTCGAGGACATCGTTGTCCCTGATCCGGCTCTTCTTTTTTTATATTTTCCGCAAAAATGATCAAAACGGCCGCTTGGCGAACACGTATAGTAAGGATATGGAAGGGGGCTAATTTCCATTTGAGCCGTTATCAGGAGATGATTCAGGACAGCTTGTTCTATATTGAGACACATCTGCATGAGGAGATTGGGCTGGAAGAGGTGGCGTCGGAGGCTTTGTTATCGCCGTATCACTATCACCGGGTATTCCGGCATGAGGTGGGCATGACCGTTATCGATTACATTCGTCATCGCCGGATGAGTTTGGCCTCTACCGCACTGCGCTCCACGGATGCAGGCATTTTGGATATTTCTCTCGCCTGCGGCTTCGAAAGTCAGGAAGCATTCACCCGGGCCTTTCGCAAAATGTATGGCATGCCGCCTGGTCGTTTTCGCAAGGTATTCGATCTGAAACTATTTACCGGAAAAACCAGAGGAGGAGAATTACAGATGAATTCTGCAACTGCAATCAAAGGCTGGATGTTAACCGGAAGCCACCCGCAAAATTATGAAATGGGCATTGACCCTGCCGAAGTCCATCATGGGAAGGCCTCGGGGTATTTAAAGGCTGTAATACCCATGGAGCCGAATGAGTTTGCCACGATGATGCAGCAATTCCGTGCAGACAAGTATGTAGGGAAACGGATGAAGCTGTCCGGCTTTGTCAAAACGGATCGTGTGGACGCATTCTGCGGATTATGGATGCGTGTGGATAATCATGTCCAGGACGTGCTGCAGTTTGATAATATGCATAACAGGCCGATCACGGGGACACAGCCCTGGAATCAATACAGCATTGTGCTGGATGTTCCCGCAGAGAGCGCAATCATCTCGTTTGGCGTGATCCTGAACGGTAAGGGCAAGGTCTGGGTGGACAGCTTCCGCTTCGAGGAAGTGGACCTGAATACACCCTTGACCCATATGGAGACGGAAGCTGAGATGTCGGACGAGCCGATGAACTTGTCGTTTGAAGAATAGTTTGATCGTTTGCATGCTTGTAAGCTTAAAAATGGTAGAAGACGAAGGCCGATCCATTTCCAGGTGAGGTCTTTTTGCCTTGTACGGGTATAAAAAAAGTGGGGCGAAGTCCAAGCTTAGAGAATACGGCTTATTGTATAAATCATATCGTCCTCCATGGATTATCCGGCCAGACCTTGTTAACATAGATCCAGGAATAATGAATTTATGACATCAATAAAGAGGATGAATCCGATGACTAAAAAAGTGCTTGTGGTCGATGACGAGTCAAGCATCGTTAGTGCCATTGCTTATGCGCTCCGGCGCGAAGGATATGAAGTAGAGACAGCAAATGATGGCGAGGAGGCACTGGTCAAGGTGGCGTCATTCCATCCGCAGGTCATGATTCTGGATGTCATGATGCCAAGGCTCGATGGATACGGCGTATGCCGCAGACTGGAGGACCGCGAGGATATCGGTATTATTTTGCTGACCGTGAAAAATGACATCGTGGACAAAATCGTCGGACTGGAAATGGGAGCCGATGATTACATGACCAAGCCGTTCGAAATTCGCGAGCTGCTCGCTCGGGTGAAAGCGCTCATGCGCCGGGTGGAGAAGAGCAGTCCACCGCCAGACGAGCAGAAGAATCAGGCCATCGTTAATGGGGACTTGCGCATTCATGTGGCTCACCGAACGGTGACGGTAAAGGAAGAGAAGCTGGATCTGACGCCCAAGGAGTTCGACCTGCTCACCATTCTGATGTCCAATCCGGAGCGGGTGTACACCCGTGATGATCTGCTGGATCGGGTATGGGGCATGGAATACGCAGGAGGTACACGCACAGTGGATATTCATATTCAGCGTTTGCGCAAAAAAATCGGGGATACAGATCAGCAAAAGCTGCAGACGGTGTACGGCATTGGCTATAAAGCGTCAGCTCCTGAACCTGGCGGTTCGGCATGAGGGTCAGCATCAAGCTGAAATTCAGCGTGTTTCTCGCGGCATTGCTCATCTTGACCGTTGTGGTGCTCAGTTCCCTCGTCCTGCGAGGGATTGAACGCAACCAGCAGTCACAGATCGAGGGCATTCTGTCACAGCAGACGCGTCTGGTCAATCTCAATGTGCGTCAGGCCTACTATACGGAAGCCATACGGCTGGAGACGGATGCCTTTCTGAAGCAAAATGGCCGCAGGCTGGCCCAGGAGCTGGCGAACTCCACAGGATTGCCCATTGCGCTCTATGACATGAATGGGACACAGGTAGGCTCGTCCATTACACCGGGTGAGAGTCTGGAGATCCAGGAGACGCTGAACTATGCTCTGCAAAATAAAATTGCCTACCGTGAACAGGGTGACACGCTGCTCTATGCAGCACCGCTGGATGGTCCGGATGGTCAGATGGGTGCAATATGGATGCAGTATTCGGTCCAGAGCTACCATGAATTCTACGCACGCATTTTACAGTTGTTCCTATGGGCGGGAATTGCCGTCGTTGTATTGAGCTTTATTCTCGGGTACCTGTTCTATAATCGCTTCGCCGTCGCGATAACCAAGCTGAAGAAATCAGCGGATTCCATTCGGGAAGGCGAGTATATCACCGAATCCCCTGTTAAACGCAAAGATGAACTGGGCGAACTGGGGCAAGGCATTTATTACATGAGCACTTCGATTCAGCAAAATATTACGGACATGCATGCAGAACAGGAGAAGCTGCAGCTGGCCATTAAGAAGCTGCAGGCGCTGGAACAGCAGCAGAAGCAATATATCGGCAATATCAGCCATGAATTCAAAACGCCGCTCACCTCGATCAAGGCCTATGTGGAACTGCTTGATATGTATCGGGATGACCCTCAGCTGCTGGAGGACGCCTCCAGCAACATTGGCAAGGAAACGGAACGGTTATACGAGATGGTCGAGAAGGTGCTGCATTTATCGGCATTGGAGAAATATGATTTTGAGAATCAAGCGGAGGATGTAGAGGTGGGTGCGCTGCTGGAGGACGCCTGCGGACGCATGCGAGGCAAAGCCGAGAAATTTGCGCTTCGCATGGAGCTGGACATTCAGCCTGCCGTTATCCGCAGTGATCGGGAGAGCCTCATGCATATCTTCATCAATCTGCTCGATAATGCGATCAAGTATAATGTGCCTGGCGGCGTCATTCGGGTACAGAGCGAGCAGCGGCCACAGACGCGTGAAGCGGTGATTCTCATCTTCAACTCGGGTCTGCCGATTCCGGAAGAGGCAAGAGAGAAGATCTTTGAACCTTTTTATACCGTCAATAAGGATCGGGCGAGAAAAACAGGTGGAACCGGACTCGGTCTGTCACTCGTGAAGCAATTTGTAGAGAAACAGGGCGGGACGATCACCCTGCTGCCGGGTGAAGTGAATAATGAGGAAGGAACCACGTTCCAGCTTGTTCTCCCGCTCGCCGATTCAAGTTTACAAGTTGGAAACAAGTCTGAATAACTTTGGAAGTATGGCATGTGTATGCTTGGTCTATAGCAGAGAAACCAGGGGGGACCATGATGAATTGGAAACAGGCGGCATTGGGTGCATTAGGAGCGTTCGCTCTCTTGTCGGCAGCGGCTTGCGGGGGAAGCACTGAACCGGAAGGGAATGCGGGAAGTGGGAAAACGGGCACAGATATCACGGTAAAAGACAATACCAATACATCGGTGTATCAGAGCTTCAAACTCGAGAAAATTGATAAATTACCCAATATGCGCGGCGTGGCCTGGCTAAGTGATGACTGGATCGTATCGGACAAAGAGAACACGTCGATGAAACCCGTCATGGTTGAAGGCCAGGAGAGATACCCGCATAACTTATATATGTACGATCTGGCAAAAGGAACCGATACACCGCTCAAGGAGAGCGAAGTCAGTCTGAGCTCGCCGATGGTCTCACCGGATGGGCAGTACCTGTTCTACCGTGAGCCGGAGGAATCGACAGGCAAAGGTTTCTTTTTGAATTTGCACAACGGGGAGACTGTGAATGCAGGCAAGGAAGATGGTTTCGTTCAGGAAGGCGCGTGGCTGGATAATGAGCATGTTGTCTTTCCGAATATGAAGGGAGACCTCGTCTCAGCCAGTATTGATGGAACAACCAAGGTGTTGGTGAAGACCGGCAATTTCAACGTGCGCAGTGTCAGGGTCTCGGGCAGTATGATCTACTATATTACCGGTGAAGACGGACAATTGAATGCCTATGATACAACTACAGGTGATGTAAAACAGGTTCTGAAGAGCGTGGAGTGGGTTATTCCGTCCAATGATGGAACCAGGCTGGCCATTGTGAAAAAAACAGCGGATACGAAACGGGCGCTGGTGCTTACCGATCTGGAAGGAAACGAGAAGGCGACGCTCGCCAGAGGCACCCAGATCTTCGGGACCAGTTGGTCCGGGGATGATTCCAAGATCGCGTACACAATTAACTCGGAGAGCGATGATGAGAAAGGGCTGTTCGTCTCCAATACGGAATCAGCAGAGCAATTCCAGATTTCGGCCGACATGGACGACATCTCCGACCCGCTTGCCTGGAGTCCGGAAGGCAACAAGATTCTGCTGTCCCAAGCGGTGCTGCAGAATGAATCATATCACTTTGTCACCTCTGTTATTACGATCTCGGAGTAACGGGTGACTATACAAGAATGAGCCTGTTCTCAAGAGGAACCAGGCTTTTTTCTTATGCACTTTTTGAAAAGATGGAAGCAGGCTGTTCCTTACGGAGAAGTCTCGGTATGTAGAATAACGGATAGATCATCAAGTAAAGGTTGGGAACCCACCAGCCCCAATCAAGCTCTCCACGGAATGACCAGAACGCAATCGCTTGGAGCCCGGAACAGAAGGTCAATACCAGGGAGATAAGGGCGACCATCCGCGAGCGTTGATCCGAACGGCGAAGAAGGAACAGACTATAGAATCCTGTAGCGGAAATGAGCAGATCAAGCGGAAGAAACGACAGGTTCCATGCGACCAGCAGAGGATTAGTATAGTCCTGATATAAGTATTCCTTAGGAATCCATGAACCCCACGTCACCGCCCAATACAGAATAAAGCCGATATCTGTGAGCAGGAATAAGGTTTTTAACGAACGACTCAACGTTACCCCTCCTTATCGGGTTGGAATTCAGCACCATGATGCTGGGAAACATCCTGTGCCAAAATAGAAGGTGAGTATTCTGCTGCCAGCTGAAGAGACCCGTTACTCGGTACTTTCGCTTCTGTGCTTCCCATACGTAATCCAGCCACACCAAGGATAATCAGCAGCAGGGATCCGGCTTTCAGCCAAGTCATCGGTTCCTGAAACGCGAACAGCCCAACCACAGCCAGAATGGTTATCCCAGCTCCAGACCATATGGCATAGGCGATACTGACTGGAATTTCTTTTAACGCATGACTCATGACCCCAAAACTAATCAGATAAAAAATACCCATAAGTGCTGCGAGCCCGGGTTTACTTAATCCTTCAGACATTTTCATGGAGATCGTCCCGGCAACTTCAAATAGAACGGCTACAGCGAGCCATAACCAAGCCATTATGCTCCCTCCTTTGGAAGAACGCCTTCCAGGAGCATATCGACCATCTCCTGCAGTGCTGCCGATAAGGTGCTGCCGTTCCAGGATCCCGATGCGGACTGTTCCATCAACCTGTATAAGCCGCCAATATAGACTTGTACAAAAACTTCGGTATCAAAAGAACGCAGTTCACCAGATGCCTGTCCTGTGTGTACCAATTGTCTGATCTCATCCCAGTGGTTCGTTATAAAGAGATCCAATTGGCTCCAGACAGCAGGATAATAACGTTGCAATTCAGACAAACGCCGGAGATCAAACATGCCGAGGTCGTCGGGCATCATGACAAGGGCTTGTCTTAACTTTGACGGAAGGGGTAGCGATGTATCATTCATGAGCTGCTGCTCTTTCTGAACAATTTCGGTCAGTGAGGCATCGAGCAAGTCTTTGAGCAAGTGTTCTTTGGAAGGAAAGAATTCATATACCGTCTTGGTACTCATACCCAGTTGTTTGGATAAGTCATTCATACTGAACCGGAAGCCACTCCGGATCACTTCATGGCGGGTGATATCAAGAATGCGTTCTCTACTCATGGTTATGCCTCCTTGAACTCTGTTTGTTTGATAGGAAAATAAATAAAATAATTTATTTTCTTTGTTTTTTTGTATTTTATATCTCGGTTTTCTTCTTGTCAAGAAGAGGCGCTTTTCCGTATTCCTTATAAAAGTAAAAGCCCGTGTTCTGAGGCAGCTCCTCTTCAACTGTTTATACAGTTCAGAGAGGGTACTGCCAGAACACAGGCTTTATTTATGGGAATTTAATTTGGCATACTCATGAGCAGCTTCACTGCTTCGGCACGCGTCGTGTTGTCTCTTGGAGCAAAGGTGTTCAATCCCTTACCATTCAACAGCCCGGACTGTTGCATTCCAGCAACCGCTGCTCTCGCCCATACAGGAATCTGTTCGTTATCTGCAAAGGTTGAGCTGGTTCCGGATTCTGCCTTCAATTGCAGGGCATTCGCTACCATCACGGCCATTTCTGCACGGGTTACGGCATCATTCGGACGGAAGGCACCGCCCGAGTCCCCTTGAATGAATCCTGCCTGCACGGCACGGGCTACGGCAGACTGTGCCCAGGCGGCTATGTTTGAGCGGTCGGTAAATGATAAAGGTGCTTCAGCATAATCGGTTTGCAGTGCATTCATCAGCATTACTGTGAACTCAGCACGTGTAACGGATGCGTTTGGTTTAAACGATCCATCTACATAGCCCTTCACGATGCCATCACGAACAGCCTGCTGAATGAGCTCTTCCGCCCAGTGACCTTTTATATCATGTAATGCGACTTCCACTGGGACGTTAGGCTGATCAACCGCAAATACAGCAAATTTGGTGAAATGATCTACGTCGACTTGGATCAGATCGCCATCCATAGAGGATTCTCCAGCAGAAAGCCATATCTTTTCTTGTTCATCAAAATAAAATAGTTCAGCCCGCTGATTGCTTCGCAAGCTTGATCCGTCGAAGGCCATCTTTAAGGTTACGGGTTTGTCGAAATTCTGAGCCACATTCTTGAGTAGTTCATATACCGGACTGAGCAGCTGGGCTTGATTGGTCAGCAGATCGGATGAATTCTCAACCTGGTCAACGGTGATCTTCAGTTCCTGATTCATTGCCCCGGCAGGGATAGTTAATGTCATGCCATTTCCTAAACTTACTTGACCGGCCTGCCCCGCTGCCAGCGTTAAACGGCCGTTTGTTAATGAGTTTGCCGAGTTGGGTGACGAGGAATTATTGCTCGATCCGTTACTGTTCTGGCTACCGGAACCACCGCCGTTATTGCCACTGCCGCCTGATGGTGGAGAAGGAGTCACGTTCCATTTCGCATATAAAGTAAGATCGGCGATAATCTCCGTTTGATCAAAGTCGAACGGTGTCTTCAACTCAGGATCGACGTACCATCCACTAAACGTGTAGCCTGAACGACTTGGTGAAGCCGGAGCTGTAAGCTTATTCCCGTGCTCAACCGACACATCATCTACGGCAGATCCACCAAGAGTATCGAAGGAGATGGTGTACTTGTCAGGAGTCCATTTCGCATACAGAGTAAGATCGCCAGTTACAGTTGTGTTGTCAAAGTCAAAAGCCTGACTCAAACCTGAATCAGTGAACCATCCGGCGAAAGTGTGTCCAGCCTTGGCTGGAGAAGCAGTAGTGGTCGCCAACTCACCATATTGAATAGACTGGTCATCAACCGCCGTACCGCCATTAGAGTTGAAGTTAACGGTGTAGGAGTTGATCGTCCATTTCGCATACAGGGTGATATCTTTGGTTACAGTTGTATTGTCAAAATCAAAAGCCTGACTCAAACCTGAATCGGTGAACCATCCAGCAAAAGTGTGTCCTGCTTTGGTTGGATTGGCAGGAGCCGCTGCCAACTCACTGTATGGAACGGACTGGTCATCGACGGCCGTACCGCCATTAGAGTTGAAGTTAACGGTGTAGGAGTTGATCGTCCATTTCGTAAACAGGGTAAGATCTCTAGTTACAGGTGTGTTGTCAAAGTCAAAAGCCTGACTCAAGCCTGAATCGGTGAACCATCCGGCGAAGGTGTGCCCAGCTTTGGTTGGGGCATCAGGAGCCGCTACCAACTCGTTATATGGAACAGACTGATCATCAACCACTGTACCGCCGTTAGAGTCAAAGTTGACGGTGTAATTGTTGATCGTCCATTTAGCATGCAGGGTGATATCGCCAGTTACTGTTGTGTTGTTAAAATCAAAAGCCTGACTCAAACCGGAATCCGAGAACCATCCAGCGAAGGTGTGTCCCGCCTTGGTTGGATCGGCAGGAGTGGTTGCCAACTCACCGTATTGAATCAATTGATCATCAACCACCGTACCGCCGTTAGAGTCAAAGTTGATGGTGTAGGAGTTGATCGTCCATTTAGCATGTAGGGTAAGATCGCCAGTTACGGCTGTATTGTCAAAGTCGAAACGCTGACTCAAGCCTGAATCGGTGAACCATCCGGCGAACGTGTGTCCAACTTTGGTTGGGGCATCGGGAGCCGTTGCCAACTCGCTATATGGAACGGACTGATCATCGACCGCCGTACCGCCGTTAGAGTCGAAGTTAACAGTGTATGAGTTAATCGTCCATTTAGCATATAGGGTAAGATCGGTAGTTACGGCTGTATTGTCAAAGTCAAAAACCTGACTTAAACCTGAATCGGTGAACCATCCAGCGAACGTGTGCCCAGCTTTGGTTGGATCGGCTGGTTTGGTAGATTGGTCACCATAATTCACGTATTGTTCAGGTACATCCGAACCGCCATTACTGACAAAATGGATCGTCCGTGGAGCATAAAAGCTAAATTGAATGGTTGTCGTGTTGCCTGCACGATCCGTAACAATCAGGACTTGCTCTCCTTCGGTTTGGACCGTGCCCCCATTATTGAATGGGAAACCATTGAGGGTCGCGGTTCCTTCATTAAAGGTGATTACGGGATTAACGTTATAGACGCCGTTCTGGGTCACGCCTGTGACAACAGGGGGATGGGCATCTACCGTAAAGTGAATCGTTGTTGTACCAATGCTATTGGTAACTGTCAGGGTATAATCTCCATCTGCCGTGACGGTAGTGCCACTTGTAAATGCAGCGCCATTCAGCAGCGCCATACCACTATTAAAGCTAGGTGTGACGGCTTGATTGTACACTGTGCCTTCAACTACACCGCTAATGATTGGAGCTGTAGTTTGCTCAATAGTTATGGAAACTGTCACCGAAACACTGGTGCCCCATTCATTGTTAGCACTATAAGTGAAACTGTCAGTTCCTACATAATCAGTCATCGGAGTATAAGTAAACGAGCCGTTGGCATTCATAACGAGTGTTCCGTACATCGGCCCACTTGTCAAAATAGCAGTAGAAGCATCCCTATCATTGGCTAGCACGCCTGGTGCAGGAACAACCAAAGCAGAGTTTTGGTTGCTGGTATAGGTGTCTTCGATTGCTTCCGGCAGCTGTCCGAAGTCCAGAATGGGGAATTCGCCCCCATTTACAATATAATAAACCAGAGTTGATTGGTTTCGGTTGAGATCAGGTACTTTAAAATTCACCTTGCCATCACCACCAAACTTGGTGCCGAGTAGACTAAATAAAACCTGATTCTGGTTGATAGTCAGTGTTGATCCATCGGCTGGTATCCAGCGGTTTGTCGGAAGGCTAACCAGCATGGGAATGATCTCGCCTGAATACTCGCTACCAGTCCCATTCTCGGCACCTTGAGTGGGATCCGTGGATATGACATAGTTAATATTGTTTTGTAATTTAGGTAAATTCGGAAGTTTAAATGAGGTATTCCCGTCACCGCCGTAGGTCGTGCCAATCATCTTATATAAGTCGTTGTATGCAGATGTGGAGAGCTCTTGGCCATTCGCAGCTAAAAATCCTCGTGGGGTAAACTGATACGGAAACAGACGAACTTCTCCAAGAACAGATGGTCCCGCGCCATAGATGCTCTCATCACGCGAAGGGAAGATTCCATTTATCGCTATGTAATAGCCTGTGCCGTCAGGTGCAGCACCGGATAGATTGGGCAATGAGAAGGTTGTTTTTCCATCACCTCCAAAATTATTTCCAAGCAGAGAGTAAAGAGCGGTATTCTGAGTGATAGACATGGTTTGTCCTCTGGCAGGCATCCATCCTTCGGGTGTTGCATTGTACGGAAATAATTTGATCTCACCAAGATAGGGTTCTACTGCTGCCGCGTTAGCCCGTTCTAGACTGAAATTATTCCACAGACCACTCAGTCCAATCAGGAATACCAACCAGATGATACTTACTTTCTTGAATAAAGGTAGACTCACAATTTCATCCCCATTTTCCTCATGTAATATATTCACGTTATGCTTATCCCCATCCACTGCACTTTCGTGTTTTACAGTGGTAAGCCATATAATGATGAGCATAGTGTACTGGATACGAAGGCAAAATTGAATATGATTTTAATTCAAATTTAAAATAAATTTTGATATCTTCCAGAGACACCTCAATTATGGTTGAAATGTTCCATAACTTTCATCCCTTTCTATACATTTATATTGACTAAGCCCTTCTGATTCCGATAAACTAGAGTGCAGGAATAAAAGTCGTATGTTGGGCAGCAGTTCGAGACGATGTTTCGGGCGGCTGTTTATTTTCTTTTTAATGAGCAAGGTTGCAACGTTGTAGGCTTGTCGGATGATCCGGCCAATATCAACATGGAATAGGAACAGGTGATACACATGTGTAACAGCGCGTACCGCGTGCTTTTATATTATAAGTTCGTGAAGATTGAAGACCCCGAGACATTTACGCAAGAACATCTGCAATACTGCAAGGACCTGGGTGTAAAAGGCCGTATTCTGATTGCATCGGAAGGTATTAACGGTACGGTATCCGGCACGCCGGAGCAGACGGAGCAATACATGAAGGACATGCATGCCAATCCGCTGTTCAGCGATATGGTGTTCAAGATTGATGACGTGGAAGAGCACGCGTTCAAAAAAATATTTGTTCGTCACAAAGCGGAGCTGGTAACCTTCCGCGTGGACGAAGAACTGGACCCGAACGTGACTAGCGGCAAACGCCTCTCGCCAAAAGAGTTCCACGAGCATTTGCAACGTGATGACGTTATCGTCATTGATGGCCGCAATGACTACGAATACGAAATTGGTCATTTCCGCGGAGCCATTCGTCCGGACGTTGAGTCGTTCCGCGAGTTTCCGGAGTGGATCCGGGAGAACCTGGGCGAAATGAAGGATAAAAAGATCATTACCTACTGCACTGGCGGCATTCGCTGCGAGAAGCTGACCGGTTTCATGATCAAAGAGGGATTCCAGGACGTGGCGCAGCTGGAAGGCGGCATTGTAACCTACGGGAAGGACCCAGAGGTACAAGGTCGTCTGTTCGATGGTAAGTGCTACGTGTTTGACGAACGTATCTCCGTGCCGATTAACCGGACAGATGAGGATATCGTTATTGCCAGCTGTTATCACTGTGGAACGACACATGACCGATATATTAATTGTCCAACCTGCAACCTGCAGCATGTGTGCTGTGAGGATTGCGAAGAGACGCATAACCGCTTTTGCTCGGATGCCTGCCGGGAGGCAGCGCCGGTACACGCATAAGCAGGAGAGCAGGTGCTGCACGTGAAGCGTGAAGACGAAATGACGACGCGTGAACGGATTTTGTTCATGCTGAAGCGGCAGGGCACGATGACCGCAAGAGAAATGACGGCCGAACTTGAACTGACCGGCATGGCGATTCGCCGTCACCTGACGGCACTGGAGCAGGATGGACTAATTGAAGTCCGGGAGGCTCGGGCCACAGCTGGACGTCCATCTTCGGTGTACCATCTGACCGCACGCGGAGATGGTTTTTTTCCAAAATCCTACCCGTCGCTTACGCTTGAATTGCTGGAAGAGCTGACGGAGTCTGCCGGTGAAGGCATTGTAGACACGCTCTTCGAGAGTCGGCGCGACAAGCTGCTTCGGAGCAAATTGCCCCAGATGGAGGGCCAGGATCTGGCCGGGCGTGTGGAGGAATTGGCACGCATACAGAATGCTAATGGCTACATGGCTGACGCATCGAGAGAAGAAGACGGTTCTTATGTGTTAACAGAGCTGAACTGCCCCATTGTACAGGTAGCGAGCGTATATCGTCAGGCTTGCCGCTGTGAATTGGATCTTTTCCGTTCCTTGCTGCAGGCAGATGTCGAGCGCACGGAATGTTACGCAGAGGGCGGCAAGAAGTGCACATACCAGATTCGCGAAGCCGCGGGAAATTGATGAACGTAAGGAGATTGTTTCGATTATTCGAAACAGTCTCTTTTTTTGTTATATAAGACGTAAAAACGTTAATATTACGGTTGAATTCACGTTGTGATTCACTTAACATCCAGTAAAGTTATACTAGTTCACGATATTTAGGAGAAGATCTTATCGTACATGTATACTTGACACATGAATCTTATAATAATAACATGAGTTATATAACGGGTGTTATTTTTGCTGGAGGGAGAATGTAATGCCACCAAGATCCGAGATCACGCAAGAAAAAGTGTTAGCTGCCGCATTTGAGCTTGTGCGGGAGCAGGGGCTGGAGGCGATCACTGCGAGAAACGTCGCTCAGACGCTCCAATGCTCTACCCAACCGATCTATAGCCTCTATAACAACATTGAAGAGCTGAAAGCAAGTGTGTATGACAAAGCTGCCGAATTTGCTCGTAATAGCATGCTGGATTATAAGGACAGCGATAATTCTCCTGCTCTGAACCTGACCATCGGTTTTCTGAATTTTGCGCAAAACGAGAAGCAGCTGTTCAGAGCCTTGTATCTATCAGGTTATCGGCAATACCATCCACATACTGATCAGTTTCTGGGGGAAGAGCTGACCACATCTTATATGCGATACAGCAAGCGATTGCAGGACATTTCCTACGAGCAACTCAAGCGCATTTTCTTAAAACTGACGATTTATTTAATCGGTATTGGAACGCTACTTAACTCTCACACCTTAGAGCTGGACATGGACGAAGCCACCGAGATGATCCGGGAAATGTATGAGATGTTACTGCATAAAGAAGGTCTCACTTATTAAATCCGAATAGGGAGTGTGCATAGTGGTCCATGGGCTCGGTAACAAAATTGGAGAAGGCGGATGTGCGGAAGTATTTGAATGGGAAGATGGAAGCAAGATCATCAAGTTGGCTAAGCCAAATACCATTCCGGCTGCTTTACAGGCTGAACTGCACCATTGTCGAACTGCTTGGTCATGCGGGCTGCCAGTTCCGCGACCCTACGATTTGGTGGACGTCGGGGGTCGATCAGGTGCTGTATTTGAACGAATCTATGGCGAACCCATTATGAAGAGATTCGTAGAAAGAGCAGTAGAGCAATCCAGACTGCAACAACCCATGGATATCATGGACGATTACATTGATGCGAAGATCACGGCACAACTTTTTCACCAGATTCATTCTCATTCAGTGGCCAATATGCCGAGTCAGCGGGAGAATATCAGAAACGATATTAGTAGAGCCCAATATTTAACAGAAGCGGAGAAGGCAGCCGTTATCGCCGAACTGGATGAGTTACCCATCAGGAAGCAGCTTTGTCACGGAGATCCAAATCCAGGCAATATACTGCTTAGAGATAACGACGCCGTCATTATTGACTGGAACAATGCTTCTATAGGAAATCCGGAAGCTGACTTGGCTGAATATGTAATTATGATTCGCTATGCGATCTTACCCCCACATTTGCCCAATGAGGCCAGTGTTCTTCTCGATGCTACAAGGGAAACCTGCATTACCTTGTTCATGGAGGAGTACGAAAGATTATCTGGCATCCGTTATGCAGATGTTGAACCTTGGATCCTCCCTATGGCAGCACGCAAACTGGTTGCGGATGGGATCTCCGAAGAGGAAAAGTGTTTGCTTATCAACGAGATTAGAAGAAGGCTCCACATTTGTTAGGCAAATTAAAGTATGATAAACGCGCCATCGGCAGAAATATTGTGGATGGCTTTTTTTATTTTGTGTAATGTTTTCTATCATGCTTAAGGAATAAACCAAATTGGAAGCGGTACAACCATTGACGGGAAAGAAGTCGCACCTTAATATTAGAGAAACACAAAATGACCAACACGAGTCATGGACTTCAGTCGCATGAGGAATGTCTATGTTTGTCTGCTTTTGTCGATAAAAGCAACAATGCGTTGAAGCGTTCGCTTTGTCCCGCCCTATCGTGCCACTAGGATGAGGAGATGGGCAACACATTTAGAAGATGGAGAGGGGTTCTCAAATGAAAAAGAAATTCTGGATGTCACTGATGATGGTTGCCTCAATGATTGTAGCCGCAGGTTGCGGAAATAACAGCAGCACGGGTACGGGTACGGAATCCGAAGGATCCGGTACTACAGCAAGCGAAGGGGCTGCAGAAAAATCCTACCGCATTGCCATCTCGCAAATTGTGGAACATCCATCCCTGGATGCAACACGTGAAGGATTCATTGCGGCACTGAAGGAAGCGGGAATCGAAGAAAACAAAAACCTGACCATTGACTACAACAATGCACAAGGTGATTCAACCAACAACCTGTCCATTGCCCAAAAAATCGCAGGCGACTCAAAGAATGATCTGGTGCTCGGGATTGCTACCCCATCTGCACTGGCACTGGCTCAACAGGTCAAAGAAAAGCCATTGCTCTTCGCAGCAGTAACGGACCCGCTGGGTGCCAAACTGGTTAGTGACTTGGACAAGCCAGGCGGCAATGTCACTGGTGCATCGGATACGAATCCGGAAGCAATTGTGCAGTTGGCTGATTTTATCACGAAATACATGACCGACGTAAAAACAGTAGGTTTGGTCATTAACGAGGGCGAGCCGAATGCCGTTGTCATGGCAGACAATGCCGAAAAAGCACTGGCAACACACGGAATCAAGCTGGTCAAAGCTCCAGTTACGAATACATCTGAAGTTAAACAGGCAACAGACTCTCTGGTAGGCAAAGTGGATGCCTTCTACATCACACTCGACAACTCGGTTGTCAGTGCAGTGGATACGATCATCCAGACAGCAAACAGCAACAAGATTCCGTTCTTCTCCAGTGACCGGGATACAGTTGAAAAAGGTGCTTTTGCTACCGTAGGTTTTAAATACTATGACCATGGATATCAAGTGGGCGAAATGGCCGCGGATATTTTGAAGAATGGTACGAAGCCTGGCGATATGAAAGTAACCGTTCCGGACAAGCTCGATCTGATCCTGAATCTTAAAGCAGCTGAAGCTCAAGGCATCACAGTTACCGACGAGATGAAGGCGGAAGTGCAGGACCAGGATAACAACATTATTCAATAATCTGACCGGATGACAACCGGCAGTACGGATGCGAGGCGGACGTGCAGTGGGTTCGCCTCATTCTTTTCGATAGACAGGGAGGAAGTAGCGTGAGTATAAGTTGGAATTCAATCGAAGGGGCAATCGAGCTCGGTCTGTTATATGCCCTCATGGCCCTTGGTGTATATATTACGTTCCGGATTCTCGATTTTCCCGATCTTACCGTAGACGGAAGTTTTACAACAGGAGGCGCAATCGCGGCGGTTATGATCTCCAATGACTTTTCTCCTTGGCTCGCCTGTTTGGCGGCAATGGCTGGAGGAATGATAGCTGGAGCCTGTACCGGTCTGCTGCATACCAAAGGCAAGATTAATGGATTGTTATCCGGAATTCTGATGATGATCGCCCTCTATTCCATTAATATGCGCATTCTTGGTGCGCCGAATAAATCCATTATGGGAATGGATAATCCATTCTCGGGCGAACATGTCATGGTGCTGATCATCATTGTTGTACTGGTATTTAAAATCATGCTGGACCTGTTCATGAAAACCGATATTGGACTGGCATTGCGCGCCACAGGCGACAACAAACGCATGATCCGCAGCTTCGGTGCAAATACCGATGTAACGACCATCGTCGGCGTCAGCTTGTCTAACGGACTGGTTGCGTTGTCCGGGGCATTTATTGCCCAGCAATCAGGCTTCGCAGACATTACGATGGGAATTGGTATGATCGTGATCGGATTGGCCTCCGTTATTATCGGGGAAGCCATTCTGGGTGCAAGAACGGTATTCTGGGCAACGCTCGCAGCTGTAGTCGGTTCGATTATTTACCGGATTGTCGTTGCGCTTGCTCTTCAGGTCGAATGGTTCGATACCTCTGATCTGAAGCTGATTACCGCGGTAATCGTCATTATTGCTCTTGTCTTCCCAACCATGCAGCGCTCCATGAAGCAGAAGAGCCTTGCTCGCAAACGAACGGAAGAGCTCATGCGTTCCACGGGTCAGCAAGCGAAGGGAGGCATGTGATCATGCTGGAGATTTCACATGTGACGAAGCTGTTCAATCCGGGAACGACAGACGAGAAGACAGCACTGGTTGGTGTGAATCTGACGATGAATCCGGGGGATTTTGTAACGGTCATCGGCAGTAATGGTGCGGGAAAATCGACGTTGATGAATATCATATCTGGTGTAATGAAGCCGGATATGGGTGATGTGCTGATCAATGACCGGTCCATCAAAAGCCTGCCTGAGCATAAGCGCAGCAGCTGGATCGGCCGGGTGTTCCAGGATCCGATGGCAGGAACGGCTCCGCATATGTCGATTGAAGAAAACATGGCGATGGCGTATAAACGCGGTAAAGGGCGTGGCCTTGGCTTCGGGGTTACCCGGGCAAGACGGGATATCTTCAACGCCCAGCTGCAGAAGCTGGGGATTGGACTTGATAAACGTCCCAATGCCAAAGTGGGTCTTCTCTCTGGCGGGGAGCGCCAGGCACTCAGCCTTCTGATGGCAACCTTTACCCAGCCCCAGATTCTGCTGCTTGATGAACATACGGCGGCACTTGACCCTTCACGTGCCGAATTAATTACCGAGCTGACCGAAACGCTGGTCCGTGAGATGAAACTAACGACCCTGATGGTAACTCACAATATGGAACAAGCGATTCGTCTGGGTAACCGTCTGATCATGATGGATAAGGGCAGAATCATTCTGGACGTCAGTGAAGAGCGCAAGCGCACATTGACCGTACCTGAGCTGCTGGGTGAATTCGAGCGCATCAGCGGCAAAAAGATGGCAGACGACCGCGTGGTACTTGGCTAGGCCAGGCCATACGCTGGGCGTATTATACAGTAAACCTTTTGCGTACCCGCAAAAGGTTTTTTGTGGTATGTTGTTTTCTACATGAACGAATACCAGGTTTAGTTTAATCACATTATGTATGAATCCAAACAAGGGATAAGCAAGCATATACAGGGGGACCAGGCATGTCATTGCAATTTGATGAAGGTACATATACCGTAACCCGGCGCACGGATTCCATCCAGCTGCTCGCGAAGGAATTCGCGCTTTTTCATTTTCTATATGAAAACAAGGAAAAGGCATTTACCCGCAGCCAGCTGCTGGACAGTGTATGGCCGCTGGAGTATCCGGTTGAACGCACCGTGGATGACCATGTGTATCGGCTGCGCAAGAAACTGAAACATTGGGAAGAAGTTTCGCTGGATACGGTTCGGGGCTACGGTTACAGACTAACCATACGGACGAATATGGCAGCGCTGCCCGCCAACCCCTCCGCACACGATCTGGAGATGCGGGAAGTGATCCATGGATTGTTCCGCAAATATCATTTGTTTGGACAGGGGAAATCGATGCTAACCTTGTTTGATCAGCAGGATGCTCTGGGTATCCAGATTGATTCGTTCTATCAGCTGTATATCCATTTTATCCAGGGGGACCTGGAATGGCTAATGACCACCGAGGAATTCCCGTTTGAGGAGCGGTTGTACTGGCTGCTGATTTTTGTACACGCGCTGATTGAACCAGCGGAGAGTTTGCATCTGTATGAGCAGGCACTGAGTTCACCTGCATTGTCTGCGGATCAGCTTCGGGAGCTCCGTATCTTGAATATTGTCGAGGTCTATGCAGAGGTTGGCCAATATCGGCGAGCCAAAGCACAGTTAGTAGAGACATATCGCGTCATTGAGACAGACCATCTGGTCAACTTCAAGCTGCCTGTATCCCTGTCGGAGTTGTACGTAGAGTTGTGGGGCGGCAGTGGTGAAAGAGTAGAAGAACAGATGAGCATGTTACGTTCGAGTCTGAAGGATGCGCCATATTTGCGTGAGATCGGGCGGTTCCAGGTCATGGAGGGGCTGTGGCTGCTGAGGCAGGGGAGAGCTCGAGAAGCAGAGCTGAGAATGGATGACGGGCTCGCTGTTCTCAAAATGACATTGAACGCACCACTATACATCAATTCGGCGAATCAGATCTTGTTGTTCATGGCACATCACCGAATTGAGGGACGTCTGGTTCAAAAATATCGTCAAGTCTATGCTGAAATTGCCAAAGAATACGGTGTTCCTATGTATGGGCAGCGTATTACGAATGAAGTCCGCGCGTATTTATCCTCATTCCCTCCAGCGTCTGATCTTCCTCTGATATAACTCTCGTATGATTACAGCCAAGGAACATGTAAGCCTGGCAACAAGGCTGTAATCAGAGGAGTAGGAGGAAACCCCACAATGAATACTGTTTCAAATGAATCTCATCAGCCATCACCTTCGTCCCCGATGCCGCCCACAAGTTTGTGGACCAACTTCCGCTTCATGCGTATGTTTATCGCGTATGCGCTCGCTACCTTCGGGGATTGGTTTGATGCCCTTGCCATTCAGGTATTGGTGGCCTATCGATGGGGTGCCGATCCACTGATCATCGCACTGATTCCCGTCTGTATGGCTGTCCCGGGTATCCTGCTGGGTTCGGTAGCGGGTACCCTTGCGGATCGTCTGCACAAAGTAAAGATCATGCTGCTCTGTGATGTAATCACCGTTGTGCTTACGGTTGCCATTTTGTTCGCGCCAAGCGCGGCATGGCTGCTTCCGCTTCTGGCCTTGCGAGCCATGATGGGCGTATTCCACATTCCGGCCCAGCAGGCGCTGACGCGTCAAGTGGTGGCCGAGGAGCATCTGTTTCAGGCATCGTCTCTGAACGGCTTTGTCGGACAATGCTCCAAGGTGGCCGGACCGCTTCTGGGTGCCGTCATCCTGGCGGTATTCTCACCTCAGATTTGTATTGTGATCAATGCCTACACCCGTCTTATATCCGGTTTGGTGCTATGGCCATTGCGACGGTTAACGGAGAAGCCGGAATATTCTATAGGCGAGGAGACGCAAGATCAGCAGGACCAAGCAGAGACTGAATCGGTGCTGAGGCAATGGACGAAAGGGTGGAGCTTTATACGAAACAGCCGGGCCATTCTATACACGCTGTTGTTTGGCTGTTTGGGCTTAATGGCGATTCTGATGATTGATTATCAGTTCGTAACGCTTTTCCGCAGCATCAAGCCGGGGAATGAAGCTTTGATCGGGTGGCTGGGCTCATCGGCAGGTGCAGGTGCGGTTATCATGATTCTGCTGCTGAACCGGCTGCCGCGAGTCAGTTATGGATGGGGGTTAGGTGGAGGTTTTGTCCTTATTGGCGCAGGTATTGCTGCTCTAGGCTGGGTAGTTCCCCATACCCCGGATGGTTGGATTATCGTTTGGGGGCTGTGCATTGGCCTCGGAAACGGCCTCTCTATGGTGACTCTAAATTATTTGCTGCAAAAGGAAACCCCTCCTGCTTATGTAGGACGTGTCTTCGGCATCCAAAATTCGATGTCCAGTGTCGTGCTTGTTGTTGCACCGCTGGCAGGTGGTGCGCTGATTCATATTATGGGGCCCGGCCTTACCTTTCAATTCATCGGCATTGCTACGCTGGCTATTGGAGTGGCAGGCATCGTATTGCAGCGTGTATTGTGGGGAATCCGGGAATCACATGGCACTGTCCTGAAGGAACACGTATAACATCTATATCTGGTGTGAAAAGAAATACGATAAAGCCGCTTCCAGTTCGCCGGAGGCGGCTTTGACCATTTGGAAAGGTAGAGGTGGTCATTAGACCTCCCACCAAGCAAAGTAAGCTGTGGATGCCAGCAAGCCTCCAACGGAAAGAGAACCACTGACCGTCAGATTAATGGCCTGACCTGGCGGGATGACATAGCTCCCAAATGCGCTGGATGAAAAGGGCCCCGCCTGCAAAGGCATCGTCATTAGCGTCGTTGCTCCGGTAGGCGCAGCGGTGGAAAATCGTACGATGGCAACACTGGTATTGGTGCTGGACAGATTGCTGTTCACGGATGGTAATGTACTCGGCGAGGTCAGCGTTCCATTGGCACTCAGGACCATGGAACCACTGAAGGAAGACAGGAGATTGAGTGCAACCGTAATTCCACCGGAAAGCTTGGATACGTACAGCGTTCTCCCACTTCCCACAGGATTGCTCAACTGGACCGTCGCGATAACGCTGCCGCCCAGTAACCCCAGGGTGGTGGAGTTGGTTGTACCGGAATTGAACAGTCTTCCCACGTTCCCTGCATCGCTTTCCGGTGGGGTAATAATGCCCGGAGACTGATAGGTATTGGTATTGGACGTATACACAGGCCGAGTCTGCGGGTTAAACACGTTATTGTTGGGCAAGGTATTCACCACCTTTTCCTTCATGGTTATCTGTCAGAATTCCCACCAGAACAAATTAATGGCTCCCGTCTGATTCCCAATACCCAAGCTAACGGATAACGTCTGTCCTGGTGGCACGATAATCGAACCGTTGAAGTTCATCCGAAACATGCCAGCGGTCAGTGGAAGACTTAGCAGGCTTGTAAACGCACCGCCCAGCGTTCCAGTATTTTGCCTCGTGGTGACTACACTGGTATTCGTGCTGCCAAGCAATGTATTGACTGGGACGGGCGTACTTCCTACCGTAACGGTGCCCCCGGAATATACGACAAGCGTAGCCGCTGCGGTTGCTCCTCCCGAAATGCTGGAAATCCGCAAAGTTCTGCCGCTGCCAGCGGCATTAATGATCTGAAGCAGAAGATTCTGGTTGTTAGGAAGCAGGGTGTTGTTTGTGGTTAACGCGAAGAAACTGCCTGCAGCAGCAGCGCCGCTCTCTGCCGAAGCCTCAATGCCGGGGGCGGAAAATGTATTGGTAAGCTGGGTAAACAGGGGACCGTTAGATTGGTTGAACACGTTATAGTTCGTTATGTTACCCACCTCCGCTTTGATAGAACTGAACTGACTTTGGTATGCAAATGGATACTCTCGTCCTTGTACTTTACAGTGTATGTACAACATGAAGGAAGCGTTTGGGGCAAGAACGGCAAAATTGAAAATCGCGGCAGATGCCGTGCCCGTATTTTAAGTCCGGGCATACGATGCGGAAGCACATTTTTTAAGGGGAATCGAGATGAGCCGAACAGCGAAGCGAAGCAAGAAGAGATTGAGACCAACTAAATATGTGAGCCGCCGCCGACCCCGCCGATCCTGCCGCGCTAAACTGCTGAAACCTCCTTGTTCCCGGATTACTCGTCCCCGGGTCAAGCAGGGTCGTCCCTCACGCACGATACTCCCTGGTGCTACTCACTGTTTTACAGAGCATACCTATGTCGGGGCCGAAACCAGCAGTTCCACCAGTGCTCTTCCTGCTCAGGATACATCATCGCTCAGCTTGTACACATATGGCATTGTGAACCGGGGCAAGAATCCGGCTCTGGTACAGATCCAGATTAGTCCCAATGCAGTGGATTATGCGGTGGACAGCCAGGAGGTGATTGAGGGGGGCCAAACCAAAGCTTTGGTTCCGCAGCGGTTCCTTCGATATACCCGGCTTGTGATTCAATCGGTGGAACCGGATCAACCCACCAGGCTGGATGTTTTCTTTCAGGCACAGCGCATGCCCTAAGGTGAAATAACATGACTGATTTCCAGGGAGGAGGACGGGGCTCATGCCTAACTTCACAACGTTTAACACGAATCCGGACAATCTGCGGACCCTGATCTTTGGTCAGGATGCTACCGGTACGGCCCAGCCCGTCAGAACGGATACGAGTGGTAATGTTGTCGGGATCATTTTGGACGGAACGATCAGTAACATCTCGGGTTTGACGACGGTCACCATTAATGCAGGCACAATCACCAACCTTTTGAATGGTACCCTTACAAGTGTACTCGGGGCCACCATTACAGCAGGTACGATCACCAGTGTGCTTGGAGCTACGGTGACAGCCGGGACCTTGACGAACTTGCTAAATGGTACGATCACAAGTGTGCTCGGAGCAACCATTACAGCCGGAACCATTACGAGTGTGCTTGGAGCCACCGTGACAGCGGGAACGTTGACGAACCTGCTGAATGGTACGCTCACGAGTGTACTCGGCGCGACCATCACGGCAGGCACGCTGACGAATTTGCTGAATGGTACGATTACAAGTGTTCTTGGAGCAACCATCACAGCCGGAACCATTACGAGCGTGCTTGGAGCTACGGTGACAGCGGGAACGTTGACGAACCTGCTGAATGGTACCCTCACGAGTGTGTTAGGCGCGACCATCACGGCAGGCACGCTGACGAATTTGTTAAATGGTACAATCTCGAATGTGCTTGGAGCTACCATTACAGCGGGAACCATCACCAGCGTACTCGGAGCTACGGTGACTGCTGGAACGCTGACAAACTTGCTGAATGGTACAATTTCGAATGTGCTTGGAGCCACCATTACAGCGGGAACCATCACCAGTGTACTGGGGGCCACGGTAACCGCAGGCACATTGACGAGCCTGCTGAACGGTACCATTACGAACGTACTTGGTGCCACAATCACAGCAGGAACCATCACCAGTGTACTTGGTGCGACGATTACTGCAGGTACAATCACAGGCATTCTGGGAGCGACGCTTACAGCGGGAACCTTGACGAATCTGCTGAATGGTACCCTCACGAGTGTGCTAGGCGCGACCATCACGGCAGGTACGCTGACAAACTTGCTAAACGGAACGATCACCAGCGTACTTGGTGCAACGGTCACGGCCGGAACATTAACCAACCTGCTAAACGGTACAATCACGAATGTGCTTGGTGCGACAATTACCGCGGGAACGTTGACGAATCTACTGAACGGAACGATCACCAGTGTACTCGGCGCGACCATCACAGCCGGAACACTTAGCAGCGTAACGTCGATTTCCCAAAAGAGCTTCCAGGAATCGCAGCTGATCAATACACCCACTGCCAATACGTTCACACCTCTACCAGCGGTGACAACCAGTGTATTCGGCACATATTCCTTCTTTGTATACAACAGAGGCCCAGGGGTCAATCGTGTGGATGCCCAGGTTGAGATCAGTGCCAACGGATCGAACTGGTATACGGACGTGACCACCGTAACGGGAATTTTGGCAGGCTCCGTGGATGTACTGGTTCCCCAACGTTTCCTCAAATATACACGCCTTTCCTATCGTTCCAGTCTCATCGGTGCACCAAGTACAATCGATGTGTTCTTCAATGGACAAGGCACATAACCAGGTTCTCAATCATATAGGTACATGGAGTCTCATTTAATGGACTTCATGTACTTTTTTTGCATTGGAGGTGACAGCATATGCAGAACAGGCTGCTTGGAATTCACATGATTGTTCAAAATGAGGAACAACAATTGCCCCGCTGTCTGAATAGTTTTAACCTGCCCGGCATTCAGTGGTTCATTACAGATACAGGCTCGGGTGACCGCACGCCAGAGATTGCAAGACAATTCGGGGCAACCGTACTTCATGCCGAGTGGGAAGATCACTTTGCACGGGCACGCAATATTAGCCTGCCGCTGGCAGGCACCGAGTGGATTCTGTGTGTAGACGCGGATGAGTATGCCATAGATGGTATGGAAGAGTTAATGAATTATCTGCCCACAGTCCATAAGAGTGTATCGAAGTTAAAAGTGACAATAGAGAATCGGATCGATGAGAAAACGGGAGATCAAGTTGTCTTTCAGCCGGTACGCCTGTTTCGATCAGGCCACGGATACCGCTATGAAGGTCGTATTCATGAGCAGCTGGTGTGTGATGATACGGAGAACATTTGGCGGGAGTCCGACCCCGTGGCTCCGCTGCGGCTCGCTCATGATGGATACCTTGCTTCCCAAATTGCTCAGGGGCGCAAACCTTTGCGGAATTTGAAGCTTTTGCAGCAGGACTTAAAGGAGCACCCGGATCAGCCTTTTCATCTCTACAATCTGGGAGTAACGTATTGCCAGCTGGGAGAGATGGAGAAGGCAGCGGATTCGTTTGCCAATTCACTGCGCCTGACGGAGCCTGGTGCACCGTATCGGTCTACACTCGTGTGCGATTATGCGAAAGTTCTTGGAGCCCTGGAACGTTATGATGAAGGCCGCGCACTTCTGGCAGTGGAAACGCAGCATTACCCGGACTACGCTGACCTTCACTTTCTATACGGTGAATTTCTTGAACAACAAGGTCTCGAGGAACGAGCATATCAATCCTATGCAAGAGCAGTGGATACATCCGAGGGAGTTCGCAGGCAAACCGATTATGTACATGAACAAGGCACGGACACATACAGACCCTACACTGCCATGGCGCGTCTGGCACAGAAGAGGGGGTTCCTGCAGGAGTCGGCCCATCTGTACGGTCTGGCCTTGGATCACATGCCTGCATATTCCCCCACACTCCAGGGGCTCGCAGATGTATTGCAGCAATCTGGAGAATCGGATGAGGTCATTGCTGAGGCATTATTGCTTCGCTGGAAGAAGCGATTGAATTTAGGGGAGCAGAACCATACAGGAGAAGGTGCAGATGCGATCAGGAATATTGTTCATGCGCTTGCATCCTGCGGAGCATACGGGCAGGCATTATCCCTGCTTCAGGATCTGGCTCAAAATGTTCAGATTGACCCGGCAGTTCAGCTGCACTGGATGTTATGTACGGGCCGATGCCCGGAAGCCGTACAACTCGCAGAACAACTGTGGGGTGAACGTGAGGCGAGTGTCGAACCTCTCCTGCCCGAGCAGCGACTGAATTGGGCAGTTGCTTGTTGGGCCAGTGGATCGGGCCTTTCTCCTGCTTTTCTGGAGTCATCTGAGCAGGAAGATCGCGAAGTCTGGGGGACGGTGGACCGGTGGTTCAGGGGACAACAGGTGCAGGCGTGGAACCCCATGAGACAGAGTGGGGAAAGGTTGCCTGAAGTACTGCAATCGACTGCGCTTAACCTGATTCAAGACATTATGCAGCGATCTGTACAAACAGGGCAACTGATACTGGCCCAGCAGTGGTTTGAGAAGTGGATGGATGGTTGCACGGAGAAGGACCAATGCATGGAATTTAGCCGATGGTTTGCAGGCATTCTTTATCGCGAAGGATATACCCGGGCGGCCGCTGATCTCCTAATTGGCTGTATGACCGAAGGGAAGCTGGATGCTGAGGGTTACTTTTACCTCGGGGAAGCGTTGTTTGCCAAAGGGCATTACGATCAGGCTGTGACTCTATTTCAGCAGGCGCTGGAGCGAGATGCAGGATCGCATCAGGCGCGAGCCGGAGCTGCCATAGGTTATTTGTATTTGGCTCTTGGCGTTATTCAAATGGAGCTGAGTCGTTCTCCCTCTAATCCAGGCCTTATAGCGGAGCAGGATGCCCTCCTTCAAAGGTTAAGGACAGCCCAAGGCATCCCTTGGCGTACAGATTGGCATGCCAACGAGAGGAGGAACCAGCTTGCCGAGCAACCGCATTTCGCTATGCATGATCGTTAAGGATGAGGAGGAGTGGCTCGCGCAATGTCTGGAGAGTATCCAGGGGGCTGTAGATGAAATTATCGTCGTGGACACCGGCTCTTCGGATCGGAGCAACGATATTGCGCGGCAGTACGGGGCAAGAATAGTGTCCTATGTGTGGTGTGATGATTTTGCTGCTGCACGTAATGCAGGTCTGGAGCAGGCGACAGGGGAATGGATACTGTTCCTGGATGCGGACGAGGCGCTGGATGCAGCAGCGCGGGAGCAGCTTCGAAGCTGGACGACAGCCAGCCCATGCGACGGATTGTTTTTGAACATTCATAACTATACAGGTACAGGTCAGCAGGGAGCTACAGTGAATCCGGTATTGCGGTTGTTCCGTAATGCTCCTGAGCATCGGTTTGAAGGGCGGATTCATGAACAGATTGCAGGGGCCATTTGCCGGAAGAATCCGGATGCTGCTTTTCATGTGACAGACATGATGATCCATCATTATGGTTATCAGACTGCGGTTGTGGAGCGCAAGGACAAGGTGAATCGGAATCTGAAATTATTGGAACAGGCTGTGAAGGAAGAGCCGGAGCAATCGTTCCATCATTATAATCTGGGCGTCGAGTACTTGCGTGTGGGGGAAGCGGAGCGCGCCCTTCAGACCTTTCGTGTGGCCAAGGCAGGCATCGATCCTCTGGTGACCAGTTATGCCCACTTGTTATTCAAGTATGAGGTACGATGCCTTCAACACTTGAGTCGCTGGCAGGAAGCATTGGACCACATTGAGGAAGCACTTGTGTTATTCCCGGATTATACGGATCTGCTGCATAACCGGGGAGTGTGTCAGGAAGCATTGGGTCGCACGGAGCAGGCGGAGCATTCATTGCGTGAAGCCATTCAGTTGGGACCGCCACCTCCTGTGTACCATACAGAAGAAGGAATGGGCACCTATCAGACTTGGTACGCCCTCGGGCGGCTGCTGGAAGGGCGGGCAGACCTTGAGGGTGCAGTCGATGCTTACGTGGAAGCGGTTCGTGCCAAATCCAGCTTACTGCCACCTCTCTACCGAATATTCCGGATCATGCGGGTTTCGGGGCAGCAATCGTTTATACCCGCACTGATTACCCATCGTTTCGCCCTGTCTTCCGAAGAGGCTACTCACAAGATCATTGGCATTCTGGAGCAGAGTCGTTGTTATGATGCAGCGCTGGAGATGCTGCCAGGCGCAGCTTCGACACCTTCGAAGGAGATGAGAGAACGGCTGTCATTTGCTGAGGCGCTACTTCATATCGGGCAGGGGAGATGGAACAAGGCGAGGCTCAAGCTGGATACCGTTCGGCGTAAAAAAGGTGATTACGCGCTCCAAGCAGCCAGCTGGCTGGAGCGTGTGAACTGGCTGGAAGGGCGGGAGACAGCAGCATCGGATCCGTTAACGACATGGCTGAATCTCTGTGTGCGATCGGGGCCAGAACAGTCTGCAGGACAAGAGAAGGCAGTCTTGCATACCAGTGCCAGCACGAATGCCAAAGTCAATGGAAGGCCTGGTGATGCTGAATCAAAGACTGAAGCAGCAGCTTACGAGGGATGGCATGCTTTGGGTCTTCTCATGGAGGGATGCATCCACTCCGGTAAATGGGCCGAGCTGCTTGGACTCGTTCAGATCTGCCAGCAGTTTTTGGGTGCGGATGTCCGCTCGTCGGAAGAGCTCCATCAAGGGCAGGCGCTGAACCGGAATTCGAAATATGCACAGGAACCTTTTGCCGGGGCTTTCGATACCGCTGCAGGATCGGTCTGGTTGGCGAAGAGTCTTGTAGATGCAGCAGATCATCATTTACAGGAGTTGGCCGGAGAACCAAATGGTGAACGTCACCGCTGCTGGCCAGTGATTCAACAGCTTCGGCTGGAATTGCCGGGACCGGATGGTTTTGAGATCTGAATCATTGACAGTATGGAGGGATGAGCTTGGAGCCTGGAATCAGCCTGTGCATGATTGTGAAGGACGAGGAGGATGGTCTTAGGCGCTGCTTGGAATCTGTCAGGGGAATCGTTGATGAGATAATCATTGTCGATACCGGTTCAGCAGATGATACGCTTCGAATTGCCGCCCTCTATGGTGCCAAGATCATTCGTGCAGAATGGGACGGCGATTTTGCTGCTGCTCGCAATCAGTCTCTTACCGCTGCAACCCAACCCTGGATTCTGGTATTGGATGCAGATGAAGTATGGGGGCAGACGGATCAAATGAAGACAGAGCTTACGCACTTATTATCCGGGAGCCCTGATCATGTCTGGGGATACTGGATCAAGGTGACAAGTCTCTTGGGGCGGTCTGGTGAAGAACGGGTGACGGATGCGGTGTGCCGCTTGTTCAGGAACGATCGCCGGATTACTTTCAAGGGTAGAATTCACGAAGAGGTCGCATCATCCATCCTGGCTTTTGCTCCTGAAGGCTTGGTGCATTCGGAGCTGGAAGTCCTGCATTATGGCTATCTGGAAGAGGTAATTGTTCGCAAAAATAAAACAGAGCGGAATATGCGTCTGATTCGTTCCGCACTGAATGATGGGGCAGATGAGCAGCCGGAGCTGCTGTATGCGCTGGCTGCAGAATGGTTTCAGCAAGGGAAGTACAATGAGGCATTGCGGCTGCTGGAACCGCTGCTTGCCCGGCTTGGGCCATCCTGCGGTTATCATTCAGATCTGGTACTCAAAACAGCATATGCCTTAAGGGAAAGTGGGCGACCGGAACGGGCGCTGGCTGTCGTACAGGCGTGGACTACCGTATATGCTGACTTCGCGGATGTGCTGGAGCTTGGCGCGGTACTGGAGTTGGACCTCGGCAGAGAGGAAGCAGCGCTGGATTGGTTGAAGAAGGCACGATCCGCAGCGAAAACAACGGGGCAGTACACTTCCGTTTCAGGTGCCGGAACGTATCGAAGTCTAACGCTGGAAGGCATCGCACTTGAACGTTTGGGCCGCTGGGAAGAGGCTGAGGCAGCCTATATTGCTGCACTGGCAGCGCAGCCCGGAAACATGGCTGCGTGGCAGCGCCTGCTGCTGCTGGCCGCAGCCACCGGGCGGCCGAACGCCATTGCGGATGCGGCATCGCGTGCACCGCTGCCGTCTGCTGCATGGCAGGCGCTTGTTCCGGCTGCGCTGGATGCGCACCGGCCGGAATGGCTGCTGCGCCATGCGGCACCACTGGCGGCTGTGCTGCGGCAGCAGCCGCTCGCCGCCGGGCTGGCGCTGGCCCAGCTGGGCGAAGATGCGGCAGCGCGGGCATCGCTGCAGCCCTGGGCAGCGCATGCCCAGCTCGGGCCCGAGGCGTCGCTCGCGCTGTGGGCGCTCGGCTGCAAGCGCAGCGCTGGGCGCGGACTTGCAAGCGCAGGCGCCCACCAGCCGCTGCAGGGCCGCACAGCATGCGCGCTGCCTGCAGCGGCACTTGCCGCCGATGCGCTGCTGAGCGGCTCCGCGCCTTGCAATGCAGCGCCAGACACAGCCCCGCACAGCGCAGTCCCTGCGCCACACGCTGCAGTAGTTGCGCCACGCGCCATAGCAGCTGCACCGCCGCCGGGCGTGCACGCCGCAGCGCACGCGCTCGCGCGCGTGGGCGCCTGGGCCGCATGGCTGCGCCTGCTGCGAGCCCTGCCGCAAGGTGCCGCCCCGGCGCTGCTCGCGGCGCTTCCGCCTGCGGCACGCTGCGGGCTGCTGCGCGCGCCCGCAAGCGTCCGTGAAGGGCTGCTGGAGCTATTCGGCTTGCCGCCGGCAATGCAGCAGCCCTTCACAGACGAAATGCCCGCCACGGCTCGTGCCACAGAGGCACTGCTGGCAGGCACGCTCGCGCTGCTCGCCGGGCGGCAGACCGCAGCGCAGGAATGGGCCGTGAGGGCCCGGCATATCGCGCTTCAGCCTGCCGCTTCTGGCCGCCCGGCGACGACTCTATGTTCGCCGGGGCTGCACACGCTGCTGCGCCTGACATCTCCCGGCGCAGCGGCAACCGAAGGCTTTGCATCCCGCTGTAAGATGCTATTCGTCCATCTCTGACATATCGGGCTTTCACCCACATAACAGCCAACCCCATTGCTGGCGTTTGACAGCTTCATCCTTGCCAACGAAACTGGCTACCCTTTCCGAATGATCGCCCGGAAGCAGCGAATTGGCGTCCCATACATGTCGGACCAGATGGCATCATCAGGCTCTTCCACCACGAGCTTTCCATCAATGGTGAGACCGGTAACGGCCATGATGGTCTCGAGTAAATCGGGCCGCATCTCCGGCACATCAAAGGTTGCAATTAATTGTCCATCCGGCTTCATGACCCGGGCGAATTCGCGAAAGGCACGCAGCATCGTGCCTGTATCCAGATGCTCCAGAACCGAAATGCAGAATATACGGTCAAACATGCCGGAGGCATAAGGGAGCTGCGCCAGGTTCGCCTGAGCGCGATGCAGCCTGGTCAAGTAGTCCTCCGGTAAATGACGCGCAGCCTCTTCGCCGAAGTCGGCAGCAATATCCTGCCGGATCGCTTCCTCCGACAAGATGCGTTCATCCCAATCACAGGCGTGAGCTTCCCGGCAGTGTTCGGCCAGCCAAAACTTGAACGGATGGGAAATGCCGCAGGCTGCATCCAGTACCACGTCGTTTTGTTGGGCGAACTGGCGGGCCCATTCGTATTCGTAAGGTCTGCTCCACCATGCCGGATGCAGTGGAAATACCAGCGTATCTGTTTTGGGATCGCTTTGCCGAACATATCTGGATACTAATGCCTCATTCTGATTAGGTGTGTCCATCATCCCCGTATCCCCTCTCTCAACCCTGCATCTGCCAAAAACGTCTCCAATACCGAACTCCACTTGCGCCGCCATCCGGATAGATCGTAGGCGACAGCTGTTTCCCTGGCGTAAATGCCGAGGCGCTCCCGCTCCGCCCTGTCCTCCAGCAGGCGAACCAGAGCGGCGGTTAGTGCTTCATCGCCAGGGGGCACAAGCAGCCCATTGAAACCGTCCTGTATGAGATCGTTTAACCCGCCCACGTTGGAGGCAACGACTGGAATACCGCAGCTCATGGCTTCCAGGCAGGCATAGGAGGTTCCCTCCGAGAACACCGTGGGAATCACGGCAATATCGGCCTGATGGTAGGCCTCGCGGATATCCCTGAAGTCGTACGTACGCTGCAAGATGCGATCCTGGTGCGGATGAGTGCGATGCCAATACCGAAACACCCTGCCCACCGTGCTGCCTTCCACCAGTTCTCCGGCAAATTCAATCTCCAGATCCGGATAGGCACCCAGCAGCCGATCTGCTGCAAGCATCATCGGGATGATGCCCCGTTCCATACTGATCCGGCGTGGATACAGAATTCTCAGAGGACGGGCAATCTTTGATGACAGAGCAGTACTGGGGATGCTGTAAGCAGAATCAGCGATCTCGTTTGCCTGATCGGAATTGTCAGCGTTATCAAGCAGAACAGCTTCTTTGGCACTTAATCCGGAGATGGCGACCCCGGCTTCTTCCTGGCTGGCGAGGTCCTCTTTCCATGCAGACAGCCATTCCGCTTCCTGTTCCTGTCCGAACCTCGGTCTGGGGGGAGCGGGAGTGAAATAGGAGGTATCCACAGCATTGGGAATAAGGACAACCTGTTGGGGATCATCAAATGTACATGCTGCCCGGCAAAAGGTCTGAAAATGGGAGTCCACCGATACGATGCGCACCAGTCCATCCAGTGCCAATTGGATGTGCTCAGCCACCTGCTGCTTGGTCTCCAGCGGCAATCCGGGACGATCCCAGTTAATGCCGTGGCAGATGCCCAGACTGCCGGGCTTGTAGCTGATGGGCTGCCAGAGACAGCTGGCATAGATGACAGGGCCGCGAGCTGCAGCTGCCATCCGGGCAAAGGCTTCAGGCACATCATCCATATCGTAGGCGTATCCGAATACATCAATCTGCTCCGTACGTGTCTGAAAGGCTTCATAATAAGACAACTGATGCACTTCGGGATTATGCCCCAGTTCGCGGATCACACTGCATAGATCCAGAATATAACGTTCAAGCCCCCCTCCGAATACCCGGCCGAACTCCCGGTTGTATCCATCCGTGAAGCTGTGTGTCAAAATGCTGACCACACCCATCTCACTGCTCCTCCTTCCAGGGAACCAGCCGAGGTTCCGGGTCCAGGATGGATTCGTAATGTTCCAGACTGCCCCACTCGCCGCTGGGATCAATACGTTTGTAACGCAGATACTTGCGAACCCGGTCTTCTAGGCTGCCCGCCCACCCCAGATGCTGTACTTTTAATTCCGTGCGAATGCCAGGCAATACCGAACTGGACAGGGGGAGACGGGGAACATGATGGTTCTGCTGTGGGTAAAAGTAAGGATACTCCGGCATATAACGGACAAGTGATGCCGTATGCCGTCTGTGCAGGCCCCAAAGTTCGTCATCCCGGTAGTGGGTCCGTCCGCCCCACATATCGTAGAATCGGAATGCCGCCCAGTCTGCATGGTCCTGGTTGATCAGATCGCGTATCGCTTCCTTGGCCTCCGTACTGTACAGTTCATCCGCATCGACGGAGAGCAGCCAGTCCGGTGAAGTACTTACGGCTGCTTGCCATAGCGCATTGCGGAGCCGCCATTCCTCTGCAAATAAAGGCTTCTCCAGGATCTCGAGCCGAACCACTTTTGGATAGGACCTGCATATGTCTGGTGTTCCATCGGTACTCGCGTCATCCACGATAACGATCTCATCCACGAATTCGCTCAGATCATGGAGGACTTCCTCAAGGTATCGTCCGCGTTCGTTACGTACCTGCAGCATGGCAGTCAGTTTGTTTCCCTGACTTTTGCGGACACGGCGGATGGAAGAAGATGTGGGGCGTGAACACTCGCTTTCCACCTCATTGCTCTTCGAGTCCATTTGATGGTCTGCCAATATTTCAGACGAGGAGGGGGGAACTTCAGTCCGAATGTCAGACTGCATGCCCAGCCCCCGATTATGCTGCGTGCGCTTCTTCGGGTCCAGCATCACGGCACCTCCCCAAGCAGCTGCTGTACAGCGTGATCCAGCAGTTCCATCTCCACAATCCGTGCGAGAGCTTCCTCATTCTCCATTGCAGCTTCGAGAAACTGTCGCACTGCCCCGTGACGATCTCCCCGCAAGGCCATGGCAGTCCCCGATAATTCCTGATAATCCCTGCGGCTGGAACGATCTTGAATATCTGCCGCATGGACCAGAGCCAGAGCATCCTCCACACATTCGGTCTCCTGATATATCCGGAACTTCCAATGCCGGGCGGTTTCTCCTCCAAGCGCGTCCAATATCCCAAGAGCAGCTCCGTAATCATCGTTTAACCGCAGCAGCTCTGCCTGCACAAGCTGATGCTCTCCCGCCTCCAGCCAGCGGCACAGCTGTTCATAGTGATGCCGTTCCTGTTCGCTGCCTGCACTGATTCCGTAGACTTGCAGCGCAGATTCAACCTCTCCTGCTTTGGCATGAATGGCCGATAGAAACCGATAGTGTGATTGTACACAATCACTTCGTCCGTTCATGATCGCATGTGTAAAGGCCTCCTTCAGGGACGCTGATGCACGGGAGTCGTCCAGCAAATATTCATAGGCTGCCAGCAAAAAGGAGATCGTCTCATGCGGCCCCGTTTTGGAACGGAGCTGGCGGTAATAGTCTGCACGCATGCTGCACTGAAGCGGAGTGATGGTGTCCGGTGCTTCGGTCACGGTTTGTCTGAGGGCATGAAGAAAAAGCAGCTCATAATCTCTTAGCGGAATTTCGAGATCATCCTTGTGTATGGAGCCAGCCGGAGCCTTGTCTTCACCGCCCAGCCAGACCGTGCGGACGCCCTGAAAGGCAAGCTTCATATACCGTGTTTCCGAAGACGTACCGATCAGATCGGCAGTACCAACCAGTCTGGATATGCAGCTCTCCCACAGCGGAGAGCTTGCTTCATCGCCTGCCGGCTCGGGAAGCAGCACAATGCTGAGCTTTGGATGCATCGATTGGACTGCTGTAAGCCAGTAGGGGTGTGCAATGACGGCTGCGGTGTGATTTTGCTGGAGCAGAATCTCAGCTTCTGGCAGGGTGATTACTGAAATGGCCGGGGGCATCTCTTCAGAACGTTTCTGACTGCTTACATATAGGACATCTCCCTCGGCTGAGAGCAGGGCAGCGATGTCCGGATAAGGAAAAGTGGACCATCCCCCTTTGCGGGGAAAAAGAATATACCGATTGGGAGGATATTTGCTGTCATCCTCATTTGACGCTTTTTTCCCGTTGATCTCTGGTACCCATTCGGGCTTATCCATAGGTCATCACCTCACTTTGAATGCATTCAAATGTTCAGCCCCCGCTTCCGGAGGTGTTCCATCTCTCCACATCATATGTACAGCCCTTAAGGCACTTCGCATGATATGTCTGACTCTAGCATATGGGCATGTTGTGCCAAACATGAGCAACTTCCCTGAATAGACGAAGCAGATAAGCCGCATATTAGGCTGGATTTTATCCAATGTGTGACCATCGTCACATTTTTTTCGCAATTCTGACGTAGATTGTGATAATTGTCACATGTACAAAATAGGCAATCTGGCACAATACGTTCATCACGTATTTGGCGGACAGACAGACAGCGAAGGTGCAGCTTCCATGCCAAATGCAAATCACTGCGATGTAAACAGAAAGAAGGGGTAACGGTATGGATCCGATTATGTTATCGCGTATCCAATATGCACTCACGACGATCTTCCATTTCTTTTTTGTACCGCTGTCCATCGGTCTTGTACTGCTGGTAGCCATTATGGAGACGTTGTACGTAGTCAAGGGCAAGGAGATTTATAAAACGATGGCCAAGTTCTGGGGCAAGCTGTTCCTGATTAACTTTGCCGTCGGGGTCGTGACAGGTATTCTGCAAGAGTTCCAGTTCGGCATGAACTGGTCCGAGTATTCACGCTTTGTCGGGGATGTGTTCGGGGCGCCACTGGCGGTTGAAGCCTTACTGGCGTTTTTTATGGAGTCTACATTTATCGGGCTCTGGATTTTCGGGTGGGACCGGTTATCCAAAAAGGTGCATCTGGCCTGTATCTGGCTCGTATTTGTCGGCACATTCCTGTCTGCACTGTGGATTCTGGCAGCCAATTCATTCATGCAGCATCCGGTCGGTTTCGAGATCAACAACGGCCGTGCCGAGATGAATGATTTCCTCGCGCTGCTTACCAATGGTCAGCTGCTGGTTGAATTCCCGCATACGATCTTTGGCGCATTAATGACGGGGGCCTTCGTGGTAACTGGCATCAGTGCGTACAAATTGATGAAAAAGCAGGATGTGGAGATTTTCCGCAAATCGTTCAATATTGCCATCATCATTGGTCTTGTTTCCTCATTCGGTGTGGCGTTCTCCGGGCACTTCCAGGCGCAATATCTGGTGGAGACACAGCCGATGAAAATGGCAGCCAGTGAAGGAACCTGGACAACAACGGAAGATCCTGCGCCGTGGACGGTCATCGCATCAATAGATCCTGACAAACAGGAGAACTCCGGTGAGATCAAGATTCCCGGATTGCTCAGTTATCTATCCTACAGCAAATTCTCCGGCAGTGTTCAAGGCATGAAGGAACTCAATGCCGAGTATCAGCAGACATATGGACCAGGGGACTACATCCCGCCAGTACGGACAACGTTCTGGAGCTTCCGCATCATGATTGCTGCGGGTGGTTTAATGATTGTACTCGCCCTGTACGGTACATTTCTGGCGCTGCGCAAGAAGCTGGAGGTAGCTGGAACGTGGTTTATGCGCCTGATGGTTTTTGCCATCTCCCTGCCCTTCATCGCCAATACGTCGGGCTGGATTATGACGGAGGTGGGGCGGCAGCCTTGGACGGTATTCGGATATATGACGACCGAAGCCAGTGTATCGCCCAACGTGAGCGCAGGCCAGATTCTGTTCTCTACCATTGCGTTTACAGCGGCTTATACGGTTCTGGGCATTGTTATGGTCTATCTGTTCGTTCGTGAGATCAAGGCTGGTCCACACGCAGTAGATAAGCCGGAGGAACACGATGAATCGGCCGATCCGTTCGGCATGGATGGGGGGTATTCCGTTGTCACTAAGTGAGCTTTGGTTTCTGTTGATCGCTGTATTGTTTGTCGGTTTTTTCTTTTTGGAAGGCTTCGATTTTGGTGTGGGAATGTCCACAGGCCTGATTGCCAAATCAGATCGTGAACGTCGTACCCTGATCAACTCCATCGGTCCGTTCTGGGATGGAAACGAGGTCTGGCTGATCACGGCAGGCGGCGCAATGTTCGCTGCTTTTCCGCATTGGTATGCCACCTTGTTCAGCGGTTTTTACCTGCCGCTTGTCGTTGTATTACTTGCATTGATCGGCCGTGGAGTCGCTTTTGAATTCCGGAGCAAGATGAAGCAGCAGCGCTGGCGCAAAACATGGGATATCATCATTGTCGTCTCAAGCAGCCTCCTGCCATTTCTGTTCGGAGTTGTCTTTGCAACGCTCATGAAGGGTCTGCCCATTGATGGGGAGATGCAGATGCGTGCGGGATTCCTGGACATCGTCAACCCGTATACCGTTGTTGGCGGTCTAAGTGTAACCTTGTTGTGTCTCGTTCATGGGCTGCTGTTCGCTTCCTTGCGGACCGTTGGCGATCTCAGGGAACGGGCGTTGAATATGGCAAATAAATTAATGCTGCCGCTGGCCGCCATTCTTGCGGTGTATGCGGTGATGACCTACTTCATGACAGATGTGTTTGCCGTTCGCGGCTGGGCGCTCTGGATCATGGTGGTCCTTGGTGCCGTTTCATTGGGTCTTGCTGCTTACTTCGTGCGGCATAAGCGTGAGGGCTGGGCTTTTGGCATGACCGGAGCTGTTATTGCCATCGCGTTTGCCTCTGTATTCATTGGCCTGTTTCCAAGAGTTATGGTCAGTTCCTTCGGCTCAGCGTTCGATCTGACGGTCTATAATGCGGCCTCTGGTGCATATTCACTGAAAGTGATGACGATTGTAGCCTGCACGCTGCTGCCTTTTGTCCTCGGATATCAGATCTGGAGTTATTACATTTTCCGCAAACGTCTGAACGAGCAGCATCACCTGGAGTACTGATATGGGACGGGGACTGCTGAAGCTGCCGGGGATCCGGCCTGTACTGGCGCTGGCTTCAGCGCTGGTAATGCTGCAGGCGATAACGATCATTATGCAGGCCAAATGGCTTGCCGAAGCCATAACGGCACTGTTCGAAGGGTCATCCCTCACAGAGCAGTACCCTGTGCTGCTGCTGTTCCTGGCTGCATTTGCTGCCCGGTATGCCATTTCCTTCTGGCTGCAGCTGGTGGCGATGCGATATGCAGAGCAAACGGGAACAGACCTGCGCAGGCAAATGGTAGAGCAGTGGTTCAGGCTTGGCCCGCGTTTTGTCAAAACGGAAGGAACAGGGCATCTGGTCACGTTGGCACGCGAAGGAACAGCCCAGTACAAGACGTATCTGGAGCTATTTATCCCCCGCATGCTGGGCATGGGATTTACCCCAATCATTATTCTCTTGTATGTGTTCAAGCTGGATATCATGTCCGGTGTTATTTTGACGGTGACCCTTCCCATACTAATTGTGTTTATGATTCTGGTCGGTCTGGCTGCACAGCGTAAGATTGATGGGCAATTCAAGTCATACAAGGCACTGGCCAATCACTTTGTGGATACGCTTCGCGGACTCGAAACGCTGAAAACGCTGGGCCAGAGCGGCAAGCATACAGACACGATTATTCGAGTCAGCCAGCGCTACCGAAAAGCAACGATGTCTACACTGCGCATGGCCTTTTTGTCTTCCTTCGCGCTGGACTTCTTCACCATGCTCTCGGTTGCCTCGGTCGCGGTTGGCCTTGGCTTGCGGCTAACGGAAGGACAGATGCTGCTCGGACCGGCACTGACGGTACTTATTCTGGCACCGGAGTATTTCCTGCCTGTGCGTATGGTGGGTGCAGATTATCATGCCACCTTGGACGGCAAGGAAGCTGGAGAAGCAATCGTACAGATGATTGAGCGGGGGAAGGCAGCCGAGCAGAGACAGCGAGAAGCGTATACCACTACTGTTCTTCAGACACAGGCAGGGACGGACGGAGTGAGATCTGTACACCAGTCTTCTTCAGACCGTAAACATGCCTCGACCATCCGTGTTGTGCTGGATGATGATCGCACTGCCAGACAAGTGACTTCAGCTTTATCGAAGCTGATCTGGAACAGGGGCAGCCGACTGGCGCTCACCGACATCCAAGTGCGTCATGAAGAGGACGGGGCCAACTCGCTGGAGGATGTCACCTTTCAGATTTCCGGTATGATCAAGGTTGGCATCATCGGTGCAAGCGGGGCAGGGAAATCCACATTGATTGACGTGCTGACCGGTTTTCAACTTCCCACATCAGGACGAGTGTTGGTGAACGGTCAGCCCGTGTCCCCGGAGATGATGGAATCCTGGAGAACACAAACGGCTGCCATTCCGCAGCATCCCTATATATTCAGTGGGACCCTTGCTGATAACGTCCGCTTTTATATGCCGGAAGCATCGGATGCGGAGGTCGGAGAGGCAGCTAATGCAGCAGGCTTGAACCAGCTGGTCTCTTCCTTGCCAAACGGACTGCATGAGCGAATTGGAGCCGGGGGTAGACAGCTCAGCGGTGGGCAGGAGCAGCGGGTAGCCTTGGCCAGAGCCTTGCTCAGTGCACGGCCAGTGCTGCTGCTGGACGAGCCAACCGCACATCTGGATGTAGAGACCGAGTATGAGCTGAAACAGACGATGCTGCCGTGTTTTGAAGACAAACTCGTATTTTTGGCTACACATCGTCTGCACTGGATGCCGCATATGGATCGCATCATCGTGATGGACAGCGGGACGGTTTCCGAGACAGGAACACATGAAGAGTTGCTTGCAAGACAGGGCGTCTATTACCAGATGATTCGGGCCCAGATGGAGGCGGTATAACATGGAAGCTGAACATGAGCAGATAGAAACGGCCCGAAACGGGAGTGTGAAGAGCGGCTGGATTTCTCCTTACGTGGTGCAGTACCGCTGGAGATTTGCCGGAGTTATTGCACTAGGGACATGTGCTGCATGTTGTGCCGTGCTGCTGCTCTTTACCTCAGGGTTCCTGATCTCCAAGTCTGCGCTCCGCCCTGAAAACATTCTGATGGTATATGTACCGATTGTGGGTGTTCGTGCATTCGGGATTTTCCGTGCGGTGTTTCGATATGCCGAGCGTCTGGCCGGTCATGATGCCGTACTGCGTGTGCTTGCTGATCAACGGGTGAAGCTGTATCGAATATTGGAGCCCCAAGCCCTGTTCCTGCGTTCACGGATGCAAACGGGGGATGTGCTTGGTGCACTTGCAGAGGATGTAGAGCGGCTGCAGGATATTTATCTGCGTACGGTGTTCCCGGCCATCACGGCACTGATCCTGTACGGTGCAGCAGTTATCTCTTTTGGAACCGTGGATCTGGGTTTTGCATTGTGGATGGGTCTTTACTTGTTATTTCTTATTGGGTTGCTGCCAGTCATCACGCTAAAGATTACATGGAAACAGAAAGTACGGTTGAAAAAGGAGAACAGCCACTTATATACGCGGCTTACCGACGGTGTACTTGGCCTAGGAGACTGGCTGGCCAGTGGTCGGGCGGCGGAGTTCGTTCGTCTTCAGGAGGAGGGGGAGGAACGGGCAGATTCCGTTCGGCGCAGCCTGCGAAGATGGGCGCGCTGGCGTGACCTGATTGCACAATGTGTCATTGGACTGATGGTGGTGTCCGCGACATTGTGGGCAGGAAGCGAGGTAGCAGCAGGACAACTGCCAGCCGTTATGATCGCGGCATTTGTATTGGTTCTGTTTCCACTTACGGAAGCCTTACTGCCTGTGTCCGATGCGGTGGAGCGTATCCCCGAGTATCGCCAATCTCTGGATCGATTGCAGCATCTGGAGGGTAAGGGACATGCTCCAGGAGCCACGTCAGGCAGAGATGAAACGGTGCAGGCGGCTGAAGCCCCTTCTGAATCAGCGGAGATGACGAATCGTTCACGGGATCAACGCATCCGTCTGCGTATCCCTCCGAAGCTGAGAGCGGATATTCGAATCGATCATGTAAGTTACCGCTATGCTTCCGAAGATGCCCATGCGGTACAAGGTGTTTCACTTCATCTGCCCCAGGGGAAACGGCTAGCCATCCTTGGGCGCAGTGGGGGAGGCAAATCCACACTGCTCAAACTGATTCAGGGTGCTCTGCTCCCTTCAGCCGGGGAAGTTCTGATCAATGATCAGCCTGTGCAGACGCTGGGAGAGAATGTACCCGATGTCATTGCGGTGCTGAATCAGAATCCACATCTATTCGATACAACGGTCGCGAACAATCTGAGAATTGGCTGTCCACACGCAACGGATGAGGAGATCAGACGTGTGGCCGACCAGGTCGGTTTGTCCGGCCTTATCGAATCTCTGCCGCAGGGGTATAATACCCCGATGCTGGAGACGGGTATGCGCTTTTCGGGCGGCGAACGGCAGCGGATTGCTCTGGCCCGGGTGCTGCTGCAGGAGACACCAGTCGTCATCTTCGATGAACCTACAGTGGGACTTGATCCTGTGACGGAACGCGCACTGATGCGCACCATTCTGAACAGCATGCAGGGCAAAACGATGATCTGGGTTACCCATCATCTCATAGGTGCTGAACAGATGGATGAGGTCATTTTTATGGAAAATGGACAGATTGCCATGCAGGGTTCTCACGAACAGCTGCTGGCTCGGGAAGAGCGTTATCGACGTCTTGTCGAGCTCGACCGACCAGGATGGGCAGACTGGCAGAAGCCTGGGGTACCTTTGCCGCCGGCAGCTTCCAGGTAGGTGTGGTTGGTTTCGAGGATTGAGGGCTGAGATCACGTGGATCGAAAGAAGAGAGAAGACTAATCCAAGTTATAAAGCTGATGGAAGGGTCATATCAGCCAAAAGACGAGCCCGTGGATACACGGGCTCGTCTTTTTTTATCTGTATGGAGCAATGTCGCCTGTCCCTACATTTCGACCAACATGAGAATGATGGAAGAGAGGCAGAGGCAGGTACTGATGAGATACAAGAAGCCAACCACCTGCTTATGGTTCAGCCCTGCACGCAGGAGGCGGTAATGAGCCTGGCTTGCATCGGCCTGATAGATGGCTTTGCCTTGAATGAAACGTTTGATAACGACAAAGATATTGTCGAAGATCGGTACACCAAGGGCCAGAATCGGGATAAATAGGGACAGTATGGTCGCTTGCTTGAATGCCCCATCAAGGGCAATGACAGCCAGAATGAAACCGAGGAATGTCGCACCGGCATCACCCATAAATACCTTGGCCGGAGGTTTGTTGTATTTCAGATACCCAAGTGTTACACCGACAAGCACGATGGACATGAGGGCCGAATCGGTTTGGCCTTTGGCCAGGGCAACGACAAACAGTGTGACTGCCGAGATCGCTGACAATCCGCCAGCAAGCCCGTCCATGCCATCCGAGAAGTTAATAACGGTGGTTACGCCGAAGATCCACAGGATCGTTAGAATGAACTGCAGCCAGAACGGAAGCATGACGTATTCCGAGGTCAGCGGGTTAACAAACCCGGTGAAGGCAATTCCGGAAGCAAATACGAGCACGGCTGCAGAGATCTGAATGATCATTTTGGGCAGGGCGGGAAAGTCTTTGCCTTTTGTTTTGTACCAGTCATCAATGGTGCCAATTGTTAATAGAAGCATACCGCCTGCAACCAGTGCGGCCGTCTCCATGGATAGCTGCTTCGTAAAAGCAATGTATGTCAGGAAGAATCCGGTAAATATCGCGTAGCTCGCCGTCAGCGGAATGGGCTGTCTGTGCAGCTTGCGCTCTACGTCTTCCCGTGGCTTGTCCACAAAATCAAGGCGGTGGGCCAGTCGGCTAAGCGGAGGAATGAGCAGAAGCACGACAACAAAAGACAGCAAAAAGGCCATTATGTATACCATAAAATTGCTTGATTCACTCCCATCTACCATTTTTCCCCTATTATACGAGCTGGAGCGGAAATCTGTCGATGTCATTATTGTAACCTGCATGATCGCACATGTTGGCAGAAAGCCAACGTTCAGAACATTTATTGCAAATAAGATCCAAAGAAGTGGTTTGCTGTTTCCGCATGATAGCCGTCATCTCCTTGCCAGGTAGCTGCAAAGACAAAGTCGCCGGAACCACCCTTGCCTCTTCTCGGCGTATCGCCAGGAATCAGCAGTCCAGCAGCCGCCCAGATCTCAAGCAGGGCATCCCGTTCCTGTTTGCTCGAAGGGAGCAGATCTTTCCACAGCTTTTCAAGCGAGCGGGCACTATCCTTGGGATCACCAGTTTGGCAGGCAGCAAGAAGCTGTTCCAGGATGGCCTTATCTTCCGAGGTTACCTCGTAGCTTGAATCGTTATCAAGAAGCAGCAGTTCCAGATCCATCAGACAGTAGAGCAGCCATCCATGACGGACCCCGCCCCATTTGATCCGCTCAAAATTCAGGACGTTCAGATCGACGTTCACATACTGCTTGTCCGATTGTAACCGCAGGTAATTGCAATCCCCGCATGCACTGGTGTTGGCATGAAGCGCGGACCGTTCCGCATAGGTATGCAGAGGCAAACGTGAGGTTAGTGCCCAGCTTGAGAGCGCACTGCGCAAATATACTTTTTTGGTGGACAGGCTATGCAGAAAAGCCGACACGACTCTGTCCTTTAAGCTGATGTCCTGATGCATTTCATGCAGACGCCGAACAATCTCGTCGTGGGTGGTGGTCTGCGGATCGAACATCACATGCTTGCTCTTGGCATATTCAAAATCATCCCCGGAGAACGGTGCACGTTCTGTCTTCCAGCCGCCACCTCCCCAGAATGTGCTCAGCAGTATTTTTGCCGCTTTTTTATCCAACAATGCAATTAACCTCCTGTCGTATTCAATATTAATTCTACAAGACCGGGAAAACGACTGTTTAGATCATCCTTCCGCAAAGAGTAAAAATGCTGTTTGCCTTCAATGCGTGGCTGGATCAAATTTGCTGAAAATAAGATTTAAATTCGTGGCAGATTGGTCTGTGCACACAGATTTTCGTCAGCTCCATCTTCAAACTATAAGGATAATGTTTTTTCATATCTATGACCGTAGCATATTGGAGCATCTCTTTCCAAGTCATTAGGTGACATTGTTTTAAATCTGAACCTCGAGTGCGAGGAGTAGGTTTTCATCATTCATAAGTATTGTTTGTACAAAAAACGGTACATGAAGAAGGGCCATCCCATATGTCATAAACATGACGAGACGGCCCTCTTGAACGTGCAGCAATACATATTCAATCTAATGAACTGGAGACACGCTATTCGATGGATTTTAGCAGAAGCGGTGCGCTAACGAATCCCAGGCCCATGATTTGCAAACATTATCGGCTCCAGTGCAAGCTTTTGTTGAAATAACGTGGCTATAATTCTTTCGCTTCAACATGCCAAAGACTAATCTAAACATAAGGTGCCTGCGATTCGTTAGCGGGGCAGCTTATTTCTGATGCATCGTTTTATTTTGAAAAGCAGCGATATCCGCATACTCTTCTTCAAACTTGCGGGAGATCCGAATGAAGATCGGCAGCAATTCCCGGTAGATGCGGACATGATCCGGGTCAGGCTGATGGCGATGTGTGGATCCAATCATGCCGGATACCGCACTCAGGGAATCAATTCGGCCAAGTGCATACAAGCCAAGCACGGCTGCACCAAGGCAGGAGCTTTCAATGCTTTCGGGAATAATCACATCCTGGTCGAAAATATCGGCCATCATCTGCCGCCATAATTCGGAGCGGGCGAAGCCGCCCGTTGCCTGAATTTTGGTAGGACGGCCGATCTTCTCTTCAATAGCCAGCATGACGGTATACAGATTGAACAATACACCTTCCAGGGCGGCACGGATCATGTGCTCCTTCTTATGGTGAAGCGTCAGACCGAAGAACGAGCCGCGGGCATTCGGATTCCAGAGCGGAGCCCGCTCACCTGTCATATACGGATGGAAGAGCAGACCTTCCGATCCTGGCGGTACATTTTCCGCGACACGAGTGAGCACCTCATAAGGATCGATACCCAGCCGCTTCGCTGTTTCTACCTCAGATGCTGCAAACTCGTCCCGAATCCAGCGGAAAATGACCCCGCCATTATTCACGGGTCCACCGATCACCCACGCATCCTCGGTGAGCGCGTAACAGAAGAAACGTCCTTTTGGATCGGTAACCGGTTTGTCCACGACCGTACGAATGGCTCCGCTGGTGCCGATGGTTACTGCCACCACGCCGGGATCAATCGCGTTTACGCCAAGATTGGAGAGCACACCGTCACTTGCCCCGATCACAAATGGCGTCTTGTCCGCAATGCCCATTTCCTTGGCATACTCCGGGTTCAGACCTTGCTTGAGCACATGAGTGGTCGGCACAAGCCGGGATAGATGGTCTGGTGTAACTCCAGCCACATGCAGGGCTTCCTCATCCCAGTCCAGCTTCTCCAGATTCATCATTCCGGTGGCAGACGCCATGGAGTGGTCAATCACGTACTCGTTGAACAATTTGAGGAACACGTATTCTTTCATGGAAATGAATTTGTGAGTTTGCTTGAACAGTTCTGGCTGTTCACGGGTGAGCCACATGATCTTGGTCAGCGGTGACATCGGATGAATGGGCGTTCCTGTTCTCAGATAAATTTCGTGACCGTTCATTTCGGTTTTGAGTGCTTCCGTCCATTCCGCACTGCGATTATCTGCCCACGTCATGGCACGCATCAGCGGTTTGCCCTGCTCGTCAACAGGCAGGATGCTGTGCATCGCCGAGCTGAACGATACAAACAGAATCTCCTCCGGTTTGACACCTGCCTTGGCTGTCGCCTGCTTAACGGATTCTACAACAGCTTGAAAAATATCGTCCGCATCCTGCTCTGCAATCGCAGGGGTAGGGGTATACAGCGGATAATCGGCACCACCCTGAGCCACGATGGAGCCGTTTTGTTCAAACAATACGGCCTTGGTGGATGTGGTGCCGATATCTACGCCGATCATATAGGGTGAAGAAGCCATTTTGTCATCCCTCTTTCTCTGGAGCATCTGGTATTAATCTATAGATAAGAATATCAGACTTGAGGGATGGATCAAAATGCAGGAATATTAATCCTTCACGGCTCCGGCGGCAATGTCCGAAATGAACTGACGGCTGATGAACAGGAACATGATAATGAGCGGAATAACAGCCAGCAGAGTACCGGCGATAACCATCGCGTAATCCGTATTGTACAGTCCATTTAACTGGGAGAGGGCAATCTGCAGGGTATATTTCCGTTCATCGGTCAGGACAATGAGCGGCCACAGGTAGTCGTTCCATACTCCGATAAAGGTAAATGCGCCGAGAAACGCAAACGCAGGTCGCAGGATGGGCAGCGCCACATTCCAATAGAGACGGAAGAAATTACAGCCGTCGATCCGGCCCGCATCGAGCAGGTCATTCGGGATGGACTCCGTGGCATACTGCCGAATCCAGAAGATGCCGAAGGCATTCACCATGCCCGGGATAATCAGGGCCTTGAAGGAACCGACCCAACCGAACGTCGCCATGAGGACGAAGGAAGGCACGAGCGACAGCTGGGAAGGCACCATCATGGTGGCCAGCAGCAGGACAAAGAGCCACTTTTTGCCCGGAAACTCAAACTTCGCAAACGCAAAACCCGCTAATGAGTCGAAGAACAGCACGAGCACGGTCACCATGCCGGATACAAACAGTGTATTGACAAATGCACCCCAGAAGTCGATTTGCTGCAGCACCCGGCTGATATTATTCCACAGTTCTCCCCCGAACCAGAGCTGGGGCGGAAATGCGTAGATGTCGGACGTTGTCCGGGTGGACATTACAATCAGCCAATAGAACGGGAACATGGAAATGAGCATGCCCCCGATAAGACCGGTATACAATACGAGCGATTTGAGGTATTTGGACGTCATGAGCGCTCCCCCCTTGTCACATCAGGATGACTTGCCTTGAACAAGCTTCCAGTTCACGATGGAGAACAGGGCGATAATGAGGAACATGCCCCAACCCACCGCTGCACCATATCCGAAGTAATTGTTGATGAACGATTCACGGTAAAGGTACAGAACAATGGTCATCCCTGCTGCGCCTGCACCGCCGTCGTTGCCTACGAGGATCTGTGGTTCGGTGAACAGCTGCATGCCGCCAATTGTTGATGTAATCACCGTGAACAGAATCACAGGGCGCAGCATCGGAATTGTAATTCGGAAGAAGGACTGTATACCGGATGCGCCGTCAATTTTGGCTGCTTCATACAAGGTCTGCGGTATACTCTGAAGTCCGGCCAGATAGATGACAGCGTTGTACCCCGTCCAGCGCCAGACGACCATGGAGGAGATCGCCACTTTAATACCCCAAGGCGCATTAAGCCATTCCACGACCGGAAGCCCGACCGACTGCAGGAGATAGTTGAGAAAGCCATAGTTGTTGGCAAACAGTGCACCAAAGATGATCGCCACGGCCACGATGGATGTGACGTTTGGCAGGAAGTAACCGACCCGAAACAGTGTACGGAACTTCACGAACGGCGCATGCAGCAGAAAGGCAACAATCAGGGCGAAGAACAACATGGGAATGGTCGAGTATATCCAGATCATGAATGTATTGCCTACAGCCTGCCAGAACTCGGCATCTGTCAGCATATATTTAAAATTGTTCAGCCCATTGTAGGTCATTACGCCAATGCCGTCCCACTTATGGAAGGCCAGGTACAATGAAAAGCCGATGGGAAACAGGCCAAACACGGCAAAGAGAATATAAAATGGTGAGATCGCAGCATATAGAGCACGATGTTCCCAAATTTGGGACAGGAGAGATTTCTTCCGATCCAGGTCCGGACGCACGGCTCCGGGTTCGGGAGTGAAATGGGGTTCGGTTACAGCCATATGAATTCCTCCTTATGCAGATATCGAACACACACGTTCTTCAGGTCAACGCTGGAGTTCCCGCTCAACGCGGTGTACGGTATCGGTCCAGACCTGCTGGGGATCGGCATTTTGCTTCGCGACATCATTCAGGCGCCGGGTAATAATGTTGTGTACCGATGGGTAACGTTCACCAAAAAAAGCGTCTGGAACATGCTGTGCCGATTCGGCAAATACAGGCCCCGTCGCCTGTCCGCCGAAGAAGGGCTCCTCTTCTTTCATTGCGGGAGAGTCGAACACACCCGGAGCAGAAGGGAAGAGGTTCAACGTCTGATATTGCTCCAGCTGATTTTCCGGACTCTGCAGCCAGCGCACCAGCTCGAAGGCTTCCTGAGGATGCTCACTGGACTTCAGAATGGACAGGAACGAACCGCCGTTATTGCCATCTCCGCCAGGAGCACGGGCCACCCGCCACTTACCCGATGTATCTGGCGCAGCTTCCTGCAGCACCTGCTTCATCCAGACCGCACCCACGAAGGATGCAATTTCCCCATTATTCATCGCTGCATTCCAGCCTGGAGTCCAGCCGTCTGCATTCGCCAGTAATCCCTTTTGCTTAAAATCAATGGCGGTATCCCAGCTTGTGCGTACCAGAGGAGAATCCATGCCGATAAACGAACCATCCGGGCGGAAGTAGCGCTCAGCTCCTTGGGACAACACTTGGTTGTAAACGCTTCCAATGTTATCGGTCAGAAATACCTTGCCCCCAAGTTTCTCCTTGATCTGTTCGCCTGCTGCGGCGTATGCTTCCCAGCTATTCAGCTGACGGCTTACCTCCTCGGGTTCAGATGGCAGCCCAGCCTCCTTGAAGAGGTCTGCCCGGTAAAAGAGAGCTGTCGGTCCCGTATCCATCGGGAAACCGATCATCTGTCCGCTGGGCGTGACGCCCTGCTTCCATTTCCATTCAAGATACTGGTCTTCGACGTCCCCAGCGCCGAGATCATACAGATTATAAAAACGGTCTTCACTGGGGAAGAGCTCCATAATCCAGTCGTTTAGGGCCACAATATCGGGCTCGCCTGATTTTGCGGCCAGCGTTGTCTTGAGCTTCGCCTTGAAGTCACCGCCGATCTTCTGGGCAGTCAGTTCAATATTGGGGAACTGTTCCCTGGCCTTGGCAATCAGCTTATCATCAATGGAACGGTTCCAGTACCATAGTGTAAGCGCTACCTTTTTGTTGTTCGCAGAATCGTCTTGTCCTGGCCAGATGGAGCATCCGCTTATAAGCAGGACGCAGACCATCATGATGGCTGTCCAGCAGGTTCTTTTCCGGCGGATCATGTGCACAACCCCCTCATCGTTAAGTTCGAGGCATGAAGTACTTTGGACTACAACATCATTCTATGAGCAGTTTATAAACTCATACCCAATATTCCGAAAATGAAACACAAATTTGTGTCGGTTTCGTATCCTGATTTTATTAGTTACTTTAAAAACAAAAGTTACTTGACACAATATAATTTTTATTTTAAACTTGCTTACATAAAGTAACTAATGATGATGACATTAATATAGATACGTACTATAAACGTCCAGTGATCTTTTTTCGGTCTGGATACGAATCAATCTGTATATCAAATGGCTTAACAGGAGGAACGAAACATGATGATCAATTCACATATTATTCAACTGCTTGCCCCCAAAATCCAGACTTTTCCGAGTGGAAAAGAATTTATATATCTGGTTGGACCGATTAAGCTACCGGTCAATTTGGATGGAGAGACGCGTACATTTCAGTGGTACAGCTGGCTGAAATCGGATAAGGTCATGGAGAGCGGCGAGCTGATTGAATCGCTGGCTACTGCCGAACTGGCAGAACGTCAGCAGTCGAGTGTGCTCGTGTACGGCGATTTTGCCGAAGCGCAGGAAGCACTGATCCGGATGCACAGCATCTGTCATACAGGTGATATTTTTGGCAGCAAGCGCTGTGATTGTGGCTTCCAGCTGGAGCAATCCATGAAAATGATCGCAGCCCATGGAGCGGGTGCCTTGTTCTACCTGGCGAACCATGAAGGTCGCGGGATTGGTCTGTTCAGCAAAGCAATGGCGTACATTCTGCAAGAGGAAGGTCTGGATACCGTAGATGCGAACCTGCAGCTTGGCTTTACGGACGATGCTCGTAACTATGACGATGCCATTGCTGTATTGCGTGCACTGCGTTCTGCACCTGTTACGTTGATCACCAACAATCCGCGGAAACTGGCTGCATTGCAGGAAGCGGGACTGAATGTGGGTGGACGTGTTCCGCTGTGGGGCGATCGTTCGGCGTTCAATGAGAAGTACCTGCAAACGAAAGTAAGTCGATCGGGGCACCTGGCTGAGAACGATGGTTGGGCCGGGGCCGATGTGCTGCTTCCGCATGCACAGGCTTAAATTTCACCTTATGTGTTAAATCAGCGTTGATTCCAGTGAAGGTATCTTGCTGTGCAATCGACAAAAAGTGGCTGTTGTTGTTCACTCCTTAGGGGTGCACGACAACGGCCTTTTGGTGTTTACGACAGAGTAATGAACACTATGGGGATGCTTCCTCGTGCCGGGCTCTGCTTGCCGATCTACCATACGGATTATACAATATAGGCAATCTGAATGATGCAGGAGGAACGATGGTGCCATTTGAGGGACAGAGCATGTTACCCGCTGCCAAGAGCATGAAGCAGTTCGAAGCGATTATTGATGGCCCTTACACCTATGGGGTTTTGCTGGATACCCACATTGCCCAGCTGGAGAGCTTGCTGGATGAGGCAAGGCGGCGAAGCAAAAAAATCCTGCTGCATGCTGATCTGGTCCAAGGGCTGAAGAACGATGAGTACGCGGCAGAATATTTGTGTCAGCATATTCGTCCTGCGGGTTTGATCTCTACACGGGCAACCGTGATTCAAAAGGCGAAACAAAAGGGGATCACCGCGATTCAGCGGGTGTTTTTGCTGGATACAAATGCGTTGGAGAAAAGTTATCAACTGCTGACGAAGACACAGCCGGATTATATTGAAGTGCTTCCTGGCGTTATTCCGCATATTATTACCGAGGTAGCGGAACGGACGGGGATTCCCATTATTGCGGGAGGACTGATCCGGTCTGCCCAAGAGGTTGAGCTCGCGCTGCAGGCCGGTGCAACAGCAGTGACCACGTCCAATTTTGACCTGATCCGACATTTTGGGGAATCGCTTACAGAACCGAAACAATAGCATTAATTTAATCATATTGCATCTGTCAATCAGGCACCTGTGATATCGAATGATGCAATATGCTTACAGGAGGTTGTCGATATGGAAAAGTATATTATGGCTCTTGATCAGGGGACCACGAGTTCACGGGCTATTCTGTTTAACCACAATGGGGAGATTGTACATATTGCTCAGCAGGAGTTTCCGCAGTATTTCCCCAAACCGGGCTGGGTCGAGCAGAATGCGAATGAAATCTGGAGCTCCATTCTTGCAGTTATGGCTTCATGCTTGGCAGAGAGTGGAATTAAGCCTGCCCAGATTGCCGGAATCGGGATTACGAACCAGCGCGAGACAGTTGTGGTGTGGGATAAGGAAACAGGTCGCCCCATCTATAATGCCGTAGTATGGCAGTCTAGACAAACTGCTGATATCTGTGATGAGCTGAAGAAGAAGGGACTGGCTAACCTTTTTCGTGAGAAAACGGGACTGCTTATTGATCCCTATTTTTCCGGTACGAAAGTCAAGTGGATTCTGGACCATGTGCCAGGAGCACGTGAACGCGCGGAGCAGGGAGAACTGCTATTTGGCACGATCGACAGCTGGCTGATCTGGAAGCTCAGCGGAGGTACCCATGTAACGGACGTATCCAATGCTTCCCGTACATTAATGTACAACATCTATGATCTGCAATGGGATGACGAACTGCTCCGTATTCTCGATATTCCAAAAGCGATGCTGCCGGAAGTGCGGGGCTCCTCTGAAGTGTATGCGCACACGATGGATTATCATTTCTTCGGCCACCGGGTTCCCATTGCTGGCGCAGCGGGGGATCAGCAGGCAGCCTTATTTGGTCAGGGATGTTATCACAAGGGCAGTATGAAAAACACATATGGTACCGGGTGCTTCATGCTCATGAATACCGGGAAAGATCCGGTAAAGTCGGACCATGGATTGATCACAACGATTGCCTGGGGTGTTAATGGCAAAGTAGAGTATGCACTTGAAGGCAGCATTTTTGTGGCGGGTTCTGCCGTTCAGTGGCTGCGTGACGGATTACGGATGCTGCGTTCCTCTAAGGATAGTGAGGATTATGCTGCACGGGTACCCTCCACAGATGGTGTGTATATGGTACCGGCCTTCGTCGGGCTAGGTAGTCCGTATTGGGACAGCGAGGTCAAGGGCGCCGTATTCGGTCTGACACGCGGTACCACGAAGGAACATTTTATTCGAGCGACGCTTGAAGCGCTAGCGTATCAAACCAAGGATGTCCTGGCGGCTATGGAATCCGATTCGGGGATTGCTGTCGATTCGTTACGTGTTGATGGCGGCGCAGCGGCCAATGACTTTCTGATGCAATTCCAGAGCGACATTCTGGGCATTCCGGTTGAGCGCCCAACGGTGAACGAGACAACCGCTCTGGGGGCGGCTTATTTGGCAGGTCTTGCTGTAGGATACTGGGAAAGTGCGGATGAACTGAAGAATCATGAGAACACGGAGCGCGTATTCAATCCGCTGATGGAAGAGGATACCAGAAGTGATCTATACGCCGGTTGGCAGCGAGCAGTGAAGGCTGCGATGGCCTTCAAATAAGAAAGGATATGAAGATATAGCTATTTGTACTTTTTCATTAAACAAATTCAATAGATGATAATTACTGGTTGAAAATGATGCATAACTTACAGGGGATATTTTCCTGGGGAACGAAATCCATATATCCATGATTAGGAAAATAAAGAGGTTAGTGGATCAGTTTGAAATTACGTCCTTGGGCAGAGCAATTTTTTGAAATTTTTTTGAATAATGTGTCATTTCAGGCCTTCACGCCGCTCAAAATGTGTGATAGGATTAAGGCACAAGTTAAAAAATGATGTCTGGAGATCGGGAGAGACCACGTACCGCTCAGCAATTGCTGCAGCGAATGACGTGGTCTTTTTTTGTTCTTTTTTGAAGATGGATTAGCAAAAATAATGGCAATGAGTGGGAGGCAGACCGATGACTTCACCTTTCTCTGCAGCAATGCGCGGCGAGTATCTTCAATCCATGGCGAATGCACATTTTGACATATTGGTTATAGGCGGAGGGATCACTGGGGCAGGTATTGCCCTTGATGCAGTGTCCCGCGGACTGAAGACCGCGCTGGTTGAAATGCAGGATTTTGCAGCGGGCACGTCCAGCCGTTCAACCAAACTGGTCCACGGAGGTTTACGATATCTGAAGCAGTTTGAAGTGAAAATGGTGGCTGAGGTAGGACGCGAACGGGCAATTGTCTATGAAAATGGACCTCATGTGACGACACCGGAGCCGATGCTCCTGCCCATCTATACGGGAGGTACGTTTGGCCGCTTCAGCACCTCCATTGGTTTGATGGTGTATGACCGGCTCGCGGGTGTGAAGCGCAGCGAACGCCGTACGATGCTGAACGCTGGAGCTGTCTCGGACAGCGAACCTTTGCTGCGCCGAGAGGGACTGCTGGGTGGCGGGTTATATGTGGAATACCGGACGGATGATGCACGGCTTACCATTGAAGTAATGAAAGAAGCGGTAAAGCGTGGAGCCCAAGCTGTGAATTATGTAAAAGCAGAAGGGTTTGTGAAGGAAAACGGAAAGATCATTGGCATCCAGGCCACAGACCAGATCACAGGCGAGCGTGTTCAATTAAGGGCAAGCAAGGTCATCAATGCTTCGGGTCCATGGGTGGATGAGCTCCGCAAGGTAGACGGTTCAAAGCAGGGCAAGACACTGCAAATGACCAAAGGCATTCATTTGGTGTTCGACGGATCAAGGTTTCCTCTTCGGCAAGCTGTATATTTTGATACGCCTGATGGGCGAATGGTTTTCGCGGTTCCGCGTGATGGCAAAACATACGTGGGTACCACTGATACTGTTTTCCGAGATGACCCGGCGCATCCTCTGATCTCTGAAGCAGATCGGGATTATGTAATCGATGCGGTAAATGGCATGTTTCCAGATGTCCAGATTCGTGCCGAAGATGTGGAATCGGGCTGGGCTGGCATTCGTCCATTAATCCATGAGGAAGGCAAGAGTCCCTCCGAAATCTCACGCAAGGATGAAGTGTGGGTCTCTCCCTCCGGACTGATCACCATTGCGGGGGGCAAGCTGACCGGGTATCGCAAAATGGCTGAAATGGTCGTTGATCTGGCAGCTCGGGAGCTGAAGCAGGAAACAGGGAAATGGATTGGGCCATGCATAACGAAGAAGATGCCGATTTCCGGTGGGGACGTTGGTGGCTCAGCAGGGTATTCCGTCTATATAGAGCGCAAGATTAAGGATGGGGTGGCGCTTGGACTTAATCGGCAAGCTGCAGAGCGGCTGGCTCGTACCTATGGATCCAATGTGGATGCCCTTTATGACCGATTGCCTGGACCGCGGGCCAAGGCCGAGCTGCATGGCATGCCACAGGAACTGCTGCTCATGCTGACTTATGCAATTGAGCAAGAGATGGCCGTTACCCCGGCAGACTTCCTGGTGCGACGAACAGGCGACTTATTTTTCCGAATTGACGAGGTGCGTCAGTATAGGTCGGCAGTTATCCAATACATGAATGATCGGCTGTGCTGGACGGATGAGCAGAGAACAGGGTATGAACAAGAGCTGGACCGGCTGATATTGGGGGCATCTGGCAAAATATAATGCAGGATTTCGTATTCGGGGGTCGAATGGAACATGTAAGCGCGTAACAAAGAGAGGGGATTACATCCATGACGTTACAGATCGGCATCATTGGAACAGGCTGGTTCAGCAAAGTACATGCAGATATTTTGGCACGAATGGAAGGCGTCCGTGTGGCAAGTGTGCTCGGGACTACCTTGGAGAAGGCTGAGGCCATGGCTTCCGTGTATGATGCAGCTGGCTACAGCGAGCTTGAACATATGCTGGATGGGGAGAAGCTGGATGCAGTTTACATCTGCGTTCCACCAATGTCACATGGCTCGATTGAATCGGAACTGATTCGTCGAGGCATCCCTTTCCTTGTGGAGAAACCACTAAGCACAGGGATGGATATTCCGCGCAACATTTTAGAGCAGGTGAAGGATACAGGTTTGCTTACTTCGGTAGGTTATCACTTTCGCTACCAGGAAGCAGCGCAGGTACTCCGGGGAGCGATGAAGGATCAGACGATCGGCATGGCACTTGGACGCTGGATGGGCGGTATGCCCGGCGTTGCCTGGTGGCGCCGTCAGGATGGATCCGGAGGACAGTTTGTCGAGCAGACAACACATATTGTGGATCTGCTCCGGTACTGTGCAGGAGAAGTTACTGAGGTGTATGCAGCAGCAGCCCAGCGTGTGATGCATGAGAAGCACGATCATGTTAACGTGGCAGATGTAGCGAATGTTACGCTTAAGCTGGAGAGCGGTGCCATTGCGAGCATTGCCAATACATGCCTGCTGCCGGACGGAGAAGGTGGTGCCGGACTTCAGTTCTACACGGAAGCCGGAGTATGGGACTGGACTCCGGACCGTCTGCTGCTGCCGAGTGCTGCTGCCCACGCGATGGCAGGCCAGGAGATTCCAGCAGGACATAACCCGTATGAACGGGAGAACGAGGCGTTCATTCATGCTCTTCGGACGGGTGACCGTACGCGGATCCTGTCTGATTACGCGGATGCCTGCCGTACACAGGAGATTACAACAGCAGCGCTGGCATCTGCCGATTCCGGTCTGCCGGTGCAGCTGAAGCCTATTAAGAATCTCTCGCATTAATTCATTGAATGATCCAATGGCGCTTTAAGAAAAAAGCCTGAATGGGAAGCTGATCTGGAGAAGATCAGCACCTATTCAGGCTTTTGGTGTTTTAGATTAAAGGGATCTGCATTGCTATCGTTTCAGCCAGTCGGAGGACCAGCCATAAATTTGGTTGATCACCGGCTCAATAGCCTTGCCTTTGGGAGTCAGCTCATATTCAACCCGTGGCGGAATTTCTGGATACATATGACGGGTTACGATGCCTTCCATCTCCATTTCCTTCAAACGCTCGGATAACAGACGGCCGCTAATGGCCATTTCTGCTTCCAGCTCTGTGAAGCGCTTAGGTCCGGAGAGCAGCTGATACATGATCAGCAGAACCCACTTCTTACCAATGATGTCCATAGCTTGTGTGATCAAACAGGGACTTGGTGATTTTGCTTTTCTCAGCTTCAACGTGTTCACCTCAATTCGCATAACAATGTTGGAATAGTCTAATTGTCTTGTATATAAAAAAAAGTGCCTGGCTTACCGCCACTCTGACGAAAAATAAGAAGCATTCATTCATAAAGGTTACGGCAAAAAACCATGCAACAACCCTTTTGTATGTATTATACACTATTTATCAAAAAATTACTTGAATAAATAATCTTATTATTATATACTCACTTCATAAAAGTAAGCCAGTATCCAATAATACCTAATAGATCGATATGGAGTACGTTATTCGTTCACATGTTGGCTTGAAAACCGAGTCGTCGCAAGACGGCTTTGACATAGATTTAGCATCTTGCAGATTTGAATTGAATGTGGCATGTGCAGCAGGCAAGATGCTCCAGCTTTTCTTTTCATCTAACCTTTAGATCAGTTACAGGAGGAACATACATAATGAGAGTTATTGGATATATTTTTCTGGTCGTGCTTGCAGGTGTATTTGTGATGACGGGGCTTAACAAGGTGATGGGTGCTGAGATGATGGTACAGACGTTCGAGAGCTTCTCGTATCCCAAGTGGACGATGTATCTGCTCGGCGCAGTAGAACTGCTTAGTGCAGTGGGGTTATTGATCCCGCGCACCCGCATGGTAGCAGCAGGTGTGCTGACATTTATTCTGATTGGTGCACTCGGAAGTCATCTGATCTACGGACAATACGGGGCTATTGCTCTTCCTGCGATCCTGCTCGTTGCCAATATTGTTGTTCTGGCGATCGGTATGCGCAAGCTGGAGAAAGAAGAGATCCTGGAAGTCATTCAGGCGTAACCTTATTAGAGCAATGTATAGATTGAATAACCAAAGAGGGCGGCTGCCAAAACAGTTGCCCTCTTTTACGATGCCTTTATTTAATTCATTTTTCTTTAGGATAAAAAAAGAAGAACCCACACATATACAGGGTTCTCTTGCAGTAGGACTTCCTCATTGGGAAGATCTCCTGATTATAAATAATAAAATGAAATCGTATTATAGCAATTTCTTTAATTGGGAGACGCGTCCTTGGCTAATACCAAGCTTTTCCGCAATCTGCTGCTGAGCCAAACCAGGATTCTGTTCAACAATTTCTTTCATCTGTTGCAGCATGCGTGCCGTCTTGGGCCGCAGGTCAGGGTATTCAGTGCTGGCAGGTACAGTTCCTTCATCCCACGTGGGGGAAGAGACTTTAGCGGAATCGGAAGCAGGACGCTCCACGGCTGCAGGAGCCTGTTTGTTCTGAGGAACGAACCATTCGGGAGAGTCATCCGGGTGTTTTAATTGAACAGCACACGTCCGGCAGATGAATTGCTCTTTGAAATACATTTCCGTATCCATATCACCGCAAAACACACACAACGTTGATTTGTACTTTCTCAAAATCAACTCTTTCCCTTCAATGAAAAACTCAAGCGGATCGCCGATATGGATTTCCATCGTATCCCGCATTTCTTTGGGAAGGACAATTCGTCCAAGGCGGTCCAGAGATCTCTTCATTCCGGTTCTTTTCATCGCATCTCCCCCGCAATATTCGCTTATAAAACATGTCCTTATTGTAAGGAAGAAAGGGCTTTAATACAACAATAATATTTCAAATAATAGGGACAATTCTATCTATTATGGGAAAATAAGTTTAGAAAGAATGGGAGCTACCGCCAGAGTGAACAATGCAGCGAGTACCATGGAGATACTGGAGATGGTTCCTGTCAGGGAACTGAGCTCAAAAGCTTTGGAAGTCCCTGTGCCGTGGGCACCCGTTCCGAGCAGGGTTCCGCGGGCAATTTCTCCATCAATGCGGAGCATTTTAACGATAGAAGGACCCATAATCGCACCAAGCAAACCGGTCATGATGACAAAAACAGCAGTAACAGCGGGGATACCCCCAATGGTAGCCGAGACATTCATGGCAATCGGAGTTGTAATGGAACGCGGAATCAGGCTGTGAATCAGCCCGGAGTCCAGCTGAAGCCAATTGGCGAGCAGGGCTGACGAGAGTACGGCGACTACCGATCCGGTCATGACACTGAAGACAATCTCGGATATATGCTTTTTGAGCACATGGAAAAAGGTATAGAGCGGTACAGCAAAAGCTACCGTAGCCGGTTGCAGCAGAAGACTAAGCCATTTGCCGCCGCTGCTGTAATCTGCATAATCCGTCCCTGTCGCAAGCAGCACGCCAACGACAAGCAGGGGCGTGATCAGTAGTGGAGACAGATAAACCTTGGGCAATTGGCGATACATGCGTTTGGCGACCCAATAAATACCGACAGTTAACAGCAAGCAGAGAAATCCAATCATCCGGTGTGACGCTCCTTTCGTTTGGCGATTCGTGTGGCAACCAGGCCGGTGCAGACCATAACCAGAAATGTACTCAGCAGGACAATGAACAGAATCTGCAGTCCGTCATGTTCAAGCATGGGCATGTAGTTCATGATGCCAACGGCTGAAGGAATGAAGAACAGCAGCAGTTCTCCGAGCAGCCATGCGGCTCCGACTTCAATCCAGCGCAGCTTCACAACCCGTGTCTGAAGCAAAATAAACAGCACAACCATGCCGAGTATCGAACCTGGCACAGGCAAATGGAGAGCACGGGCCAACTGGTCCATGAGCAGTGAAAAGACCATGAGGAGAGCAACCTGCAATATCCCAAGTCCCCATTTTTTCACTTCAATTCCTCCTTATATCAACGTGATTGATTTATTTTTTATGAAAATGAATGGAAGAACACTTTCTTGTTACAAATTTTACATCGCATTCTTTCATGAGTAAAATGCATATTAAGAATGTTTTCTATTCCATTTATCTATGAGAGGCTGGAATCAGACGATGGATATCCGCCATTTGCAATATTTTCTGGAAGTCGCGAGGCAGCAGAGCTTTACCAAGGCAGCCGAGGTGTTATATATCACCCAGCCAACCATCAGCAAAACCGTGAAAAGTCTTGAAGATGAGCTGGGGGTTACGCTGCTGGATCGGTACGGCAAGAGAGTCGAATTGACCGATGCAGGGCATGTTTTTTTCCGGCAGGCACTGGAAATTGAAAAATCGTTTCGCAGCTTGTCGTCCGAGCTCGACGATCTGATGAACCTGAAGAAAGGACATCTGCGTATCGGACTGCCGCCCATGGTGGGTTCGAGCTTTTTCCCCATGATCATTGGTGAATTTCATAAGGCTTATCCGCAAGTGAGCATTCAACTGTTTGAGGATGGTGCGAAAAAGGTAGAGGCCGATGTCATCAGTGGTGCACTGGATATTGGTGTGGCTGTACTGCCGACGGTGGATGAGCTGCTCGATCATTTTGTGTTCGTGGAAGAAAAGCTGAATCTGCTCGTTCATCCTTCGCATCCGCTGGCGGGCAAAGAATCGGTGGCCCTGCGTGAACTGGAGCATGATGCCTTTGTGCTGTTCAGGGAGGATTTTGCCCTGCATGATCGGATCATTGCGGCCTGTCAGCATGTAGGATTCCAGCCGAGGGTTGTCTATGAGAGCTCCCAGTGGGATTTGCTCAGTGCAATGGTTGCGGCCAATCTGGGGGTGGCATTACTTCCCGAAACCATCTGCCGTGAAGTGGATCATATGCGTGTACGCATTATGCCGGTTGTGGAACCCGTGATCCCTTGGCAGCTCGGCATGATCTGGCGCAAGGACCGATATCTTTCTTTTGCCACAAGGGAATGGATCGGTTTCACCAAGGCGATGTTGAGCGAAGAAAGGAAATAGAAATTACTTCATTTCGTTGATACAATGAGAGCAGAATAATGATGGAGGTGGAGAAACATGAAATTGCGGGTATCCGCTGTACAGTACCAATTGCAAACCATCAGCTCCTTTGAGCAGTTTGCTGCTCAAGCCGAGCATTACATACGGACAGCCGACGAATTCGGAACTGAATTTGTGCTGTTCCCTGAATTTTTTACAACTCAGCTCATGTCCATAGGTGACGGTAAAGGCAACGCGCTGACCATTGAGGATCTGCCGGATTTCACGGAGCAGTATGAACAGCTGTTCACATCCCTGGCGGCGAAGTACAACATGCATCTGATCGGGGGAACTCATGTCATCCGTCGTGAAGGGAAATTGTATAATACCGCCCACATGTTCTATCCGGATGGCCGTATTGCACGCCAGGCCAAGATCCATATTACACCGACCGAAGTACAGGAATGGAACATGGCACCGGGTGATGGCCTTGAAGTTTTCGACACGGATAAAGGCAGAATTGCGATGCTGACCTGTTACGATATTGAGTTCCCGGAAATTGTGCGTATGGCAAAAGCCAAAGGAGCTGACGTCATCTTCTGTCCTTCCTGCACGGATGATCGGCACGGCTTCTATCGGGTGCGCTATACGAGTCATGCCCGCGCGGTAGAGAACCAGGTTTATGTTGTACTGACCGGAACAGTGGGCAATCTGCCGACAGTGGACTTCATGCGTGCCAACTACGGACAGGCTGCCATCATTACGCCGAATGATGTCCCATTCCCGCCGCGCGGCATTCTGGTCGAAGGTGAGATTAACGATGATATGATCGTAACAGCAGATCTGGATCTGGATTTGCTCTATGAAGTACGTGAGCGCGGATCGGTAACGACCTGGCGTGACCGCCGCACCGATCTATATACAGACTGGGAGTAGTCTGAGGCTTGAACTACCCGTATTGTCTGTTGGAAGGAGGAGATGATCAGCATGTATCAAAAAGAAATGTTGATTACCGGTCCGGATCGATATGGTAAGCCCGTAAAAGCTATCGTTCGTACGTATCAGGAGGCTGACTTCGATGAACTGATTCGCATCCAGGCCGAGAGCTTTCCTCCGCCTTATCCGGAAGAGCTGCTATGGAACCATGAGCAGCTTGCTAGTCACGTAGCCAACTACCCGGATGGGGCCATCTGCATTGAGGTAGATGGTGAGTTGGCGGGATCGATGACCTCGCTGCGCATGCAATGGGACCCTTCACATCCGGCAAGCCACACGTGGGTTGATGTGACTGATGATGGGTATATTCGCAATCATCAGCCGGATGGCAACACGCTCTACATCGTTGATCTCTGCGTACGTCCGAAATTTCGCAAGTGGGGACTGGCACAGCTCATGATGCAGGCCATGTATCATCTGGTCATTGCACAGGGGCTCGACCGGCTGCTCGGTGCCGGGAGAATGCCCGGATACCATCTGGTGGCAGATGAAATGACGGCTGAATCGTATCTGGAGCAGGTGATATCTGGTCAGAAACGCGATCCCGTGATCTCGTTCCTGCTGCGCTGCGGACGTATGCCAGTGGGCGTGGCGACGGATTATCTGGATGATGAGGAGTCTTGCAACTATGCAGCCCTTATGGAATGGCGCAATCCGTTCAAGACATAATGCATATTTATTATTGGAGGTAGATGAATCCATGGAATTTAAACGAATTACTTCAATAAATGATCCTTTGTTTGCCCAAATGCACAAGCTTATGCAGGAGATTTTCCCGCCTGAGGAAGTGCTGGACTTCCCGCTGTGGCAGGAACCGCTGGAAGACCCCGGCATACGCGTATTTGTGGCTGTGCATGAAGGGAACGTTGTGGGAGCGACAGAATACCGCTATTACGAAGACTGGAATGTGGCCATGACGGATTTTACGATTATCGGCCGTGAAGGGTTGGGCATCGGCAGTTTCCTTGCCAACCATCGGAAACGAGACCTGCAGCAGCTTGCCGCAGCAAACGGGAAGGAACTGTTCGGCATGTTCGCCGAGATCTATAACCCGTATCTTAGCCAGGATCATGAATTTGGCGGCATCAAGCCCATGGATCCGTATGTACGGCGCGAAGTGCTGTCCCATCTCGGATATCAACGACTGGATTTCCCGTATGTTCATCCTTCCTGGCAAGGAGACGGAGAAGCGGTGGGTGGACTGGACCTCTGCTTCATGCCGAGCAATGAGGAGCAAGGGGAGCTGCCAGCCAGCCTGGTGGCCGATTTCCTGAATCGCTATTATGCTGTCCTGCCGAATAAACCGCAGGAATGGCTTGCCATGGTAGATCAGCTGAAAGCTCGCACTTCGGTGCCGCTGCTGCCTTTGTAATTACGAGATTGAATATACAGCATGACACAGCCACGATTGGCTGGAAATGCATGAAGCCCATGAAGCAGGATTCCAATCCTGTTTCATGGGCTTTTTTAATAGATTGAATGATTGCTTCTGGGGCTACTTCTCTGTATTCCGGTCAGGCAGCTGTATTAAATAACTATTGGACAAATGCATAAGATCCAAAGCACGCTCATACTCGTCCTTGGTAATGTAACCTGAGGAAGACGATGAGCCGTCATCCGTTGAGGCCGTTGCCGGAACAGTATTCCCTTCCGGTGACTCAGGTTTCGGTTCCGAACGGTTCTCCACCTGCCTGATGTCCTGCCTTCCGGCATCGGCAAGCGAGTAATGGGTTCCGTCACCATAACCGGTTTCCGGAATGAATAATGAGGCATCATTAAGCACGGAACCGGTAGGCAGATAATAGCGTTCCGGCAGCAGATTGCCTGACTCCCGAAGCAGATCCTGCCCGAAGTGCAGTTGATCCTGGAGAGATGCCCCTGTGAGTCCGGCTATCGTTGGCAGAATGTCCACCTGTCCGCCGATCTGACCCAGCTGCTTAGCAGGTGTAGCACCGGGGGCCGTAATGATAAGTGGAATGTTAATCATGTCCGCGGATGTATACTCCCGGCCGTAGATTTCCTTCATTAACTCTTTGTCGTCCCGGTCCAGCGAGTAGATAGGCAGGCCAAGGTGGTCTCCGTATACCACCAGCAGGCTGTTTTCCCATAGTCCGCGTTGTTTTAAACCATCGATGAATTGTCCCACCGCCTGATCGGCATAATGCTGGGATACCAGATAATCACCAGGCAGAGTGTCCGTGTACCGCTCTGGCAGCGACAGACTAATCTTGCTCTCCGGCAAATGGTACGGGTGATGTGCTGACATGGAGATGATCTGTGCATAGAAGGGCGAGCCTTCTCCCTGCATTTCTTCCAATTTATCGAGTGTCTTGGAATACAGCACCTCATCCGATGCCGAGAAGGCAATGGAATCTTCGGTGCCAAAATAATCTATATCGTAATAGTGATCAAAACCAAGCGCTTTATACAGCTGATCGCGATTCCAGAAACGGACATCGTTTGAATGGAATGTAGCGGTCTGATACCCGTTTGACGACAATAGTTTGGGGAGACTTGGCAGGGCTTTATCGGCATAGACCGTAGATGCAGCTCCGTTTGGCGGTGTATAGAATGATGTATTGACAACAAACTCGGCATCCGATGTATTCCCCTGACCTACCTGCTGATAGAAGTTCGGGAAATACAGGCTTTCCTGTGCAAGCTGGTTGAGATGTGGTGTGACTTCCTGGCCATCCACCTTCAGACCAATGAGGAAATTCTGGAACGATTCCAGCTGGAGGACAATCACATTCCGGCCCTTGGCTGCTCCCGAATCCACAATGGCATCGAGCTCTGTCGTTTGTTTGATCTGATCAATGCGATCCTGATCAATTTCATCAAGCGGAACGGGCTTGTCAGGCCGATCCGCCAGAATGGTAAAAGCCTCGTATCCGAGGATTCCCATTTGTTCCGCTTGCGTAATTTCGCTCATGCTTGCCCGGTTAGGGTATATATTCAGCATGCAGATTACCAGGGAAATCATCAGAATAACGGAGGCAACTCTGCGTCTGCTTCTGCGGTCCAAAGGTATCTTTCCCGGACGTTCGGTAACGCCGAGCTTGATCCGGCGCCGGATCAATAGGCCGCCAATAATCAGAATATCCGCAAAAATAAACAAGTAATATGGGTCGAGCAGGGAGAACATGCTGCTCTTCACCGACGTCACCTGATTCACCTGCGCGAGCGCATGATAATTGACGATAACCCCATAATATTTGTAATACATAATGGCAGCGAAAAAAATGCCAGACAGCACCAGGTTCAGGACAAGATAGGCCCACATCCGTCTTTTGGCTGCAAACCACTCAATCAGACAAAAGCAGATCCAGATCAGCGGCAGCTCAGTAAGCAATGGCTTCCAGACGGGGATATCATCGAAAATGACCATCCAGGCCAGGGAGCTTTTGATAATCATGATCACGGTAAACAATATAAACGGTCCGCTTAGAAACCGGGTGAGTGAACTGCGTGACAACATAACCGCCTTCCCTTCCGAAGTTTCATTTAACAAGTATTATGCTACCTCATGGTATGTCGTGTCAAAAGTATGAAATAGAAAAAGCCCATCCCATTCAGGGAGAGGCCTTGTGATCTGCTGCATAAGTAAAGCTGGTGGGGCGCATGAGTCTGTCAGGCTACCCATTATTCTATCGTATATGTCGTGACATAAGAGGCTCTTGGAAACATGGCTGGTTTCTGCGCGGTCAGCCCTTCACTTGTACTGCGATTGCGGTGGGCATGATTATAGGCCTGAGACTGCTGCCAGCTTTTGAAATGATCCTCTGACTCCCACAGGGTAAGTACAACATACGTATCATCTTTCAGGGGACGGAGCACCCGGATACCGACAAAACCTGGCTCGTCCTCCACTTTGCGTGCACGGTTTTTGAACCGATCCTCGAAGTCACCACGGCCGTCTTCCGTCACCGGGATATTATTCAAAACCGCAAAGCTGCCGCCTGTCCAGGAGCCTGCGGCATCAAATGCCTCATATGCGGCTATGCTATCATCCGACTCAACATGAAGCAGACGTTCAGTCGTTTCGATGGCAAGACGAACCTGCTCCTCGCTCCGCAAGGTCAGATGCGGATATGCAGCGAGCACGTCCGGAATCGGGGAAGGAACCAAATAAATATACATGGAATCTGCCTCCTTAAATGTACGTTCCTCTTCAACATAGCATATGGGGAGGGACGAGTCCAATCTGCGGAATGCTGGTTTGGCCAGGTCTTTTCATGATAAAGTAGAAGGACTAAAAACAGAACGGGTGATCGTATGACAAATACCATTCGAATATCAGTCAGGCCTTTGGTTGAATACGTATATCGCAGCGGCAGTATTCGTCCCGGATTCCGCTCCAATGCATCCATGCAGGAAGGCACCCGAATTCACCAGAGGGTGCAGAAGGAGTATACGGAAGAAGATCTGAAAGAAGTTGTGCTTGAAGCTGAAATCCGGCATGGAGACCTAGTCTATATAATCGAAGGGCGATGTGATGGTCTGATTCGTCTGGAGGGTCAGCTGACTGTGGATGAGATCAAATCAACAGCCGGCAACCTGGATGATCTGGGCGACGGACTTCCGGTCCACTGGGCGCAGGCCATCATGTATGCATATATGTATGCCGTTCAGCATGATGAGCCAAGAATGCAAGTACAGCTTACCTATGTGCAGACCGTGAATAGTCAGGAGAGAAGATATCGGCGCATGCTCGAACGTGAGGAGCTTGAGCAATTTGCTGCTGAGGTCATTGCCGGATATGCTCCTTATGCCGAGATGATTGCTGCATATGAAGAGAAGCGGGACGTCACTCTTAAAGAACTGCCGTTTCCCTTTCGCAAATATCGGGAAGGGCAGCGCAAGCTGGCAGGCGCAGTATATCAGACCATCCGTGAAGGCAAGGGACTGATGGCCAAGGCACCAACCGGAATTGGGAAAACAATGTCCGTCTTATTTCCCGCAGTGAAGGCGATTGGTGAAGGCGAAGCCAGTCGATTGTTCTACCTTACGGCAAGAACGACGACTCGTGTTGCGGCAGAAGAGGCTTTTGCCAGAATGCAGGCGGAAGGGCTGAACATGCATGTGATCAGCCTGACTGCCAAGGATAAGATCTGCTTCAAGGAAGAAGAAGCTTGTGATACCGGACAGTGCAGCATGTGCGAAGGGTATTATGATCGCATTAATGGGGCAGTGCTGGATATGCTGGAGCATGAAACATTGATGACACGCCCAGTCATTGAACAGTACGCGCGCAAGCACCGGGTGTGTCCATTCGAATTTTCACTGGATGCGGCATATGCGGCCGATGCAGTCATCTGTGACTATAACTACATTTTCGACCCGCGTATTTCCCTCAAACGCATGCTGGAGGAGCAGAAACGCAAGACGGTGCTGCTGGTTGATGAGGCGCATAATCTAGTCGATCGCGGCCGCATGATGTTCTCTGCTGAGCTGGAGAAGGCTGTTTTTCTGGATGTCAAAAGGGAGTTTAAGACGCTGGGCAGCAGTGTCGCTGCCGCGAAGGCCATTACAGACCATGCGGGAGCCATCGATAAGTATCTGATTACCCTGCGTAAAAACGGAGGAGAAGAGGGCAAGCTGCTGCAGCAGGAAGCGCCGGAGGAACTGATTGAATTGCTGGAGCCCTTTGTCATGGTTGCGGAGCAGAATCTTGTGGAAGGCGGTTCGGGAAGTGCCGAGACGGATCAACTGCTGCTGGATGCCTACTTCACAGCCCAGAACTTCCTGCGTATCGCCAAGCTGTATGATGAACGATTCGTCACGTATGCCGAATGTGTGCGAAGCGAAGTGAGAGTGAAGCTGTTCTGTCTTGATCCATCCGTCCTGCTCCGTCAGACAGCGAAGGGGTTCCGTTCCATCATTCATTTCTCGGCAACCTTGTCACCACTGGGTTATTACCGGGACATGCTTGGTGCAGAGGAAGAGGACTACACGTTACGTATCCCTTCACCCTTCCATCGGGAACAATTGGATGTAAGGCTGCTTCCCTTGTCCATTCGCTACAAGGACCGGCAGCGTTCCAGGCAGCCGATTGCGAACATGCTGCATCAGCTCGTATCCGAGTGGCCGCGGAGCAACCTGCTTGTCTTTTTCCCCTCGTATCCGTATATGCGTGAAGTCTATGAGACCTACATGCAGCTTCCTGGTGAGGCCGATACGGTCATGCAGGAGCAAGGCATGAATGAGCTGGAAAGGGAGGCATTCCTGAATGCATTCCAGCCACATCCGGAACGAACAAGGCTCGTATTCGCCGTGATGGGCGGCGTATTTTCAGAAGGAGTGGATCTGCCGGGAGATCGTCTCAATGGGGTCGTCGTGGTAGGTGCAGGGCTTCCCCAGATTGGACTGGAAAACAACGTGCTTCGTGACTATTTCGACCGCTCGGGACGTAATGGTTTCAATTATGCTTATGTTTTTCCGGGGATGAACAAGGTGCTGCAGGCAGGCGGCAGGCTGATTCGGACGGAAGAGGATACGGGCGTACTCGTATTGGTGGATGATCGGTTCACCCAGGAGCCGTATCGTTCCCTTCTGCCCGAGGAGTGGCTGGACTACAAGCGCATCTCCCCTTCAACCGGAAACTTCTCTGCGGGTGATTGAAGCATAGGCCAAAAAGGGTATTACTTGGATAGCAAACGAACGAACAAGGGCGAATACATATCCGTTCCAACGTCCGCTTCGAAAGCAATCAAGGAGGTCGGTTTTTGATGAAAAGAAATCATACGATGATGCAGTTTTTTGAATGGCATTTGGCTGCAGACGGTAAGCATTGGAAACGACTGGCCCAAATGGCTCCGGAGCTGAAAGCCAAAGGCATTGATTCGGTATGGGTGCCCCCTGTGACCAAAGCCATTACCCCGGAGGACACCGGATATGGTGTCTATGATCTGTACGATCTCGGGGAGTTCGACCAGAAGGGCAGTGTGCGGACAAAGTACGGTACCAAGCAGGAATTGGTGGATGCCATTGCCGAGTGTCAGAAAAACGGTGTTGCCGTCTATGTCGATCTGGTGATGAACCATAAGGCTGGTGCCGACGAGAAAGAATTTTTTAAAGTTATTGAAGTGGACCCTAACGACCGGACGAAGGAAATATCCAAACCGTTCGAGATCGAAGGCTGGACCAAATTTACGTTTCCGGGTCGTGGCGACCAGTACTCCTCCTTCAAGTGGACATCCGAGCACTTTAACGGTACGGACTTTGATGCCAAGACAGAGCGCAGCGGCATATTCCGCATCGCAGGAGAGAACAAGAAATGGAATCAGAATGTCGATGACGAGTTCGGCAACTATGATTATCTGATGTTCGCCAATATCGATTACAATCACCCAGAGGTCCGCAAGGAGATGCTCCAATGGGGAAAATGGCTGATCGACACGCTGCAATGCAGTGGTTTCCGCCTGGATGCGATCAAGCATATTAACCATGAATTCATCAAGGAATTTGCAGCAGAGATGATTCGCAAGCGTGGGCAGGACTTCTACATTGTAGGGGAGTTCTGGAATTCCAATCTGGATGCCTGCCGTCAATTCCTGGATACGGTGGATTATCAGATCGACCTGTTCGATGTGTCCCTTCATTACAAGCTGCATGAGGCATCCCTGGCAGGCAGAGACTTCGATCTGTCCAAAATCTTCGATGATACACTCGTTCAGACACATCCAACGCATGCCGTAACGTTTGTCGATAATCATGATTCCCAGCCTCATGAAGCACTGGAATCATGGATTGGCGACTGGTTTAAACCCAGCGCGTATGCATTGACCCTGCTGCGCCGTGATGGGTATCCGGTCGTCTTTTACGGGGATTATTATGGTATTGGCGGTCCTGAACCTGTGGAGGGTAAAAAGGAGATTCTGGATATCCTGCTGTCTGCCCGTTATAACAAGGCTTATGGCGAGCAGGAGGATTACTTCGATCATCCCAATACCATTGGATGGGTACGCCGCGGCGTGGAAGAAATCGAGGGCTCCGGTTGCGCGGTGGTGGTCTCCAACGGGGATGATGGCGAGAAACGAATGTTTGTCGGCGAACATCGTGCCGGTGAAGTATGGACCGATCTGACGCACAGCTGCGAGGATAGCATTACCATTGAGAAGGACGGTTGGGCTACGTTCCATGTGTGTGGCGGAGGCTTATCCGTATGGGCTTTGCCTGATGAAGAGAGTACGACTGCGTAAGCTTGAATATAAATATAGACAACGAAACCACCTGAAATGGCGATGGAATGCCTGCAGGTGGTTTTTTTGCTGGGTCCAGATTTTATTATTGTGCTAATGAAGGCAGCCTCCATTCGGCTCCATTTGGGAACGTGAACGAAGGCCACCTCATCTTCTAGTAAAATGATGCTTCAGCTCCTGAAACTACTCGAAGCATCCTATACTACCTTATTTCTCATCCAGCTCAAACGATTCCAGTGTGCCGACCATCCGCAGGTCATGCTCACGGTTGAACCGTTCCCGGGTACTCGCATCTGCATATTCGTCATGATAATGCATTAAGACGGTCTTTTGCCTTACTTCCGCAGGCAGCTGTTCCAGGTCCTTCAGCGAGGTATGAGATTTGATCACCAAATCATGCATATGGCATTCATGGAAAATCAGCTGCACATCTGCGGCAGCCTGTTCTACCCGTTCCTGATCCAGCGTGCTATCTGCACTGTAGTAGAAGTAGGGCTTCGCAACAATACCATTGCTGACCATGCCCGGAACGTGCTGTGTACGGAATGTCTCAAACGTCACACCGCCAAGTTCGAATGTGCCTCCATCCGGCAGTGGAACGATATCATAATAATCGCTCATTGTACGCTCGCCATCGGTGGTGTAGCGCATGCCTGGAGATAAGATGCTCCATAGCGGCTCAACCAGTTGTTCGTGGATAAACAGGCGCGGTTTGCGGTCACCTACAATTTGCGAATAGTATCCGAGCATCTGTACACCGTTAATGTGGTCTTCATGCAAATGTGTGATAAATACATTATGGATATCAGTCATGGGGAACCCAACCTCTTTGAGGGCTTTTGCATTCGATTCCGGAAAATCAATGACCAGATGCGTGCTTCCAAATTCGGCGAGCATGCTGTTGTGATACTGCTCTACGCTGAACATGTCCCCTGTGCCTAGAAATGTAATTTTCAACGATTTCAACTCCTTGTATGATCTTCAGATCAGCATATCGTTCATTAAAACCAGTATATCTTGTTCGGGGGCATATGCCCAAACCAACCATTTTTGAATACGCTATCATTTTTTATTGAACTTTGGGAGGAAACAGTGTAGCGTAAAGATGGGAAGTGTACCCATATGAACGTAAACTCACCCAAAGGGAGCGTGCGAAGCGAATGAAGTCTTTTTTAGATGAACAATTTTTGCTGCACAATGAGACAGCCGTCAAGTTATATGAGGATTACGCTAAGGACATGCCGATAATTGACTATCACTGCCATCTCAGTCCGCAGGAGATCTACGAGAACAAGACGTTTGGCAATATTACGGAAGCCTGGTTGTACGGGGATCACTACAAGTGGCGGCTAATGCGGGCAAACGGTATCGAAGAACAGTACATCACTGGCGGTGAGGGCGTGACCGATTACGATCGTTTCCTGGCTTATGCCAAAACGGTACCCATGATGATCGGCAACCCCTTATATGCCTGGTCCCACCTGGAATTGCAGCGGTACTTCGGGGTATATGAAGTTTTGAATGAGAGCAGTGCTCCAGGAATCTGGGAAAAAGTAAATGCCAAGCTGAACAGTGAAGGTTTTGGCGCACGTGACCTGATCACGAAATCCAATGTCACGGTTGTGTGCACCACCGATGATCCTTGTGATTCATTGGAATACCATCTGAAGATTCAGGAAATCGAAGGCTTTGATACAGCTGTGCTGCCTTCTTTCCGTCCGGATAAGGGGCTTGAACTGAACCGGGATACCTTCATCGAATGGGTAAGCAAGCTGTCTCAGGCTTCGGGTACAGCAATCTCTGATTATGATTCATTCCTCTCTGCGCTGGAATCCCGGGTGGAGTTTTTCCATTCCGTAGGTGGCCGAGTTTCCGACCATGCACTGGACTATGTCCCATATGGCAAGGCAACACGGGAAGAAGCGGCAGCCATTTTTGCCAAAGCACTCGCAGGTCATCAAGTAAGCCGTGAGGAAGAGGACAAGTACAAGACCGTTACACTGACCTTCCTGGGCAAGCTATATGCGGAGCGGGGCTGGGTGATGCAGTTCCATATGAATGCAGCCCGTAATAATAACAGCCGGATGTTCGCTCAGCTTGGACCGGATACCGGATATGATGCGGTGAATGATACGCCGCTCTCTTCTGCGATGATCGGTCTGCTGGACGCACTGGAGCAGGAGAAGGCACTGCCCAAAACCATTCTATATTCCTTGAATCCACGGGATAATGAAGTGCTGGCTGCGATTGTCGGCAGCTTCCAGGGCGGCGGTATCCCGGGCAAAATTCAGCTTGGCGCAGCATGGTGGTTCAACGATACCAAGGACGGCATGCTCGCCCAGATGAGAGCGCTGGCCAACGTTGGTTTGCTGAGCCGTTTTGTGGGGATGCTGACGGACTCGCGCAGCTTCCTTTCCTACACAAGGCACGAATATTTCCGCCGTCTGGTCTGCAACCTGATCGGGGAATGGGTGGAGCAAGGAGAGGCACCGCATGATATGGAATTGCTTGGACAGATGGTTCAAGGTATTGCCTACAACAATGCCAAGGCGTACTTCCCCTTCTCGGCTTCCCTCAAAACCGTATCTGCTTCGCAGTCCTGATTATCATTGAACTTTTGGAAACCGTGGCGATCTGCCGCGGTTTTTTTGTGGTGTCATTTACCTGTTTGACTTTCGCTGTTGGTGAAAATATAATTAGGATACCTAATTAATTGATATACTATTTAATAGTAATCCTATGTTAATTGAGAATTCATTGAGAATGTAAAAAGGAGGAAACCTATATGACAGGTCTGGATCCAGTGGCCCAGAAGCTGCTGTATTCCATCATGCAGTTTAATAAAGGCAAATGGAGACAGCATAAGCCCCACGGGCGCAACCATAATGAAATTATGGTATTGGCCTGTTTGCTCCACGGTTCACATCCGGGAGAGCGTCTGGATTGGAGAGATAATCCCCCCGATTTTCATAGCGAATTGAATGAAGATCATCCAGGACTGAAAGTATCGGAGATCAGTGCATTGCTGCGAGTAAAATCACCGACGATTACCCCAGTCATCCGTGGACTTGAGGATGAGGGGCTGGTCAAGCGAACCATGGACCCTGATGATCGCCGTGCCGTGCGTATTACGATTACGGAAGCAGGCCGTGATATTATTCGGGCTGCTCATGACGAGCGCATGCAGATATTCAACAGATTGGTTGAACATCTGGGAGAGGAAGACAGTACCCAGTTAGCCGAGCTGCTGACGAAAGTATATAGCTTTTTTGACTCGCTCGCTTCCCAGCAAAAGGAGCATTCAACCGAAGGAGATGATACGCCATGATGAAACTGTTTCGCATGCTCAAGCCTTATCAAATCCCCATTATCTTCATTTTGGGTCTGGTACTGCTGCAATCACTCGCCGAGCTGTACCTGCCAACCTTGATGGCCGATATCGTCAATGATGGTATCGTCAAGGGTGATGTTCCGTACATCTGGCAAATTGGCGGTTGGATGCTGGTTATTGCCATTGGGGGCACAGCGTGTTCCGTATTGGCCAGTTACCTGTCCTCCCGTACAGCAGGCGGATTCGCCAAGCAGCTGCGCAGCCGGGTTTTCCGCCACGTGGAGAATTTCTCGCTGCAGGAATTTGATAAGCTGGGCACCGCATCACTAATCACCCGTACGACGAATGACATTACACAGGTTCAGAACGTATTAACGATGATGCTGCGCATGATGATCATGGCTCCGATGATGTGTATCGGTGGTATTTTCATGGCGGTATCCCAGGACGCCAAGTTGTCCACGATCTTCCTGGTCGTGCTGCCTGTGCTGGCGGGTGCCATTGCATTGATTGGGGCCAAGGGTCTGCCGCTATTCAAACAAATCCAAAAAAAGCTGGACCGACTGAACTTGGTTCTGCGTGAGCAATTGACAGGTATTCGTGTTGTTCGTTCTTTCAACCGCGGAGAACATGAACGCGTTCGTTTTAACGGAGCAAATACGGATCTGAGAGATGCTTCGATCAAAGTTAACGTTCTGATGGCGACATTGATGCCTGTTATGATGCTTGTCATGAACTTCTCCATGATCGCCATTCTATACTTCGGAGGACAGCGCATAGACAGTGGAAACATGGACATTGGTTCCCTGATTGCGTTTATCCAGTATGCGATGCAGATTATGTTCTCGCTGATTATGGTTTCCATTATTTTTGTCATGATTCCAAGAGCTTCTGCATCCGCAGAACGGATCAACGAAGTGCTGGATATGCAGCCTGACCTTAGTGATCCAGAGCAGCCTCGTGGCATGAAATCCCTGCAGGGCACCATTGAATTCGACAATGTTACCTTCCGTTATCCGGGAGCAGAGAATGCGGCACTGTCGGGTATTTCGTTTACAGCCCGTCCCGGGGAAACCACAGCCATTATTGGTGGTACGGGATCAGGAAAATCCACGCTGCTCAGCCTTATTCCCCGTTTCTATGATGTCACGGAAGGCAGCGTGCGGGTTAACGGTACGGATGTACGAGAGATTAGTCAGGAAGACTTACGTGCGAAAATTGGCTTTGTGCCACAAAAGGCAGTCCTCTTCACGGGAACGATTGCGGAGAATATCCGACACGGGAAAGAAGATGCCACGATGGAGGAAATCGTTCATGCTGCCCGGACTGCTCAGGCCGAGAACTTCATCTCCGAGATGAAGGACGGGTATGACAGCCTTATTGCTCAAGGTGGTAACAACGTTTCTGGTGGACAGAAACAGCGTTTGTCCATTGCACGCGCACTTGTTCGCCGCCCGGAAGTGTATATTTTCGACGACAGCTTCTCCGCTCTGGATTTCAAAACAGATGCCAAACTTCGTGCAGCGCTGAAATCCGAAACGACTGAAGCGGCGGTGCTGATTGTTGCACAGCGAGTAAGTACAGTAATGGATGCAGATCGCATTCTGGTTATGGATGAAGGACGCATTGTTGGTTCCGGTACCCATAAGGAACTGCTCGCGAATAATGAAGTGTACCGCGAGATTGTATCATCCCAGCTGACAGAGGAGGAGATCGCATGAGTGAACGTACCGAACATAAAAGCAGATCACCACGTTCCGGCGGGCCAGGTCACCCTGGTGGCGGTATGGGCATGCGTCCTCCGGGTGAGAAGCCGAAGGACTTTAAAGGTACGCTGCGGCGGCTGATTAAGTACCTCCAGCCACACCGTTATCGTCTGCTCGGTGTATTGGTAGCTGCAATCCTCAGTACCGTGTTCAGCATTATCAGTCCGAAGGTTATGGCTGAAGGAACCGATATACTGAGCCAAGGCGCCATTGCCATTCTGCAGGGCATACAGGGCGCGGGTATTGATTTTCCTGCATTAATGAAAGTGTTGTACCTGCTTTTGGGATTGTACCTGTTCAGTGCAGCATTTATGTATATTCAGCAATACCTGATGGCTGGTGTTGCTCAGCGAGTGGTCTATGACATGCGTGAGCAGATCAGCGCCAAAGTGGGCCGGCTGCCACTGAAATACTTTGACTCCCGTACCCACGGGGAGACGCTCAGCCGGGCGACCAATGATGTAGACAACATCAGTAATACGCTTCAGCAGAGTTTGGCCCAGTTTATTACTTCTGTCGTAACCATTGTCGGCGTAATTATCATGATGCTGACGATTAGTCCATGGATGACACTGATCACCATTTTGACGCTGCCACTCAGTGTAATCGTTGTGATGCTGGTGGCATCCCGTTCACAAAAGCATTTTGCGGGACAACAGAAATCACTGGGTGAGCTGAACGGACATGTCGAGGAGATGTACACCGGACACAAGGTCGTAAAAGCATTTGGACGCGAAGAACAATCGGTACAGCAATTCGAGAAGGTCAATGAGGAGCTGTATGAATCGGGCTGGAAGGCTCAATTTATCTCAGGGATTATCATGCCGCTTATGAGTTTTGTTGGTAACCTGGGCTACGTTCTAATCTGTGTGGTCGGCGGGATTTTTGTCACACGCGGCGCCATCTCGATCGGGGATATTCTGGCGTTCACGCAGTACTCTCGTCAGTTCACACAACCGATTAACCAGATTGCAAATATCTCCAATATCATTCAGTCCACCATTGCTTCGGCGGAGCGGGTGTTCGAACTGCTGGATGAAGAGGAAGAGGTACCAGAGTCCAACAAGCCAGTACAATTACAGCAGCCCCAAGGAGCGGTTGCGTTCCAAGGCGTTAATTTTGGATATAAACCGGATGAACTGCTTATCAAAAATATGAATATTGATGTAAAACCGGGTCAGACCGTAGCCATTGTAGGGCCAACGGGAGCCGGTAAGACGACACTGATCAACCTGTTGATGCGTTTCTACGAAATTCAGGATGGAAAAATCACGATCGACGGTGTCGATATTCGGGACATGGAACGCGGCAAACTGCGCAGCCTGTTCGGGATGGTACTTCAGGATACATGGCTGTTTAACGGAACCATTCGGGACAACATCGCGTATGGACGTGAGGGTGCAACTGAAGCAGAAGTGGTTAAAGCAGCTGATGCGGCCCATGCCGACCACTTTATCCGTACGCTGCCGGATGGCTATGATACCGTGCTGAACGAAGAAGCATCGAATATCTCTCAGGGGCAGAAACAGCTGTTGACGATTGCAAGAGCCATCTTGGCGAATCCGTCCATTCTTATTCTGGATGAAGCAACGAGCAGCGTGGATACCCGGACTGAGGTATTTATTCAGAAAGCAATGAATGATCTGATGAAGGATCGTACCAGCTTCGTCATTGCTCACCGCTTGTCTACCATTCGTGGGGCGGATCTCATCCTTGTCATGGATCACGGTAATGTGATTGAACAGGGCAATCATGAGGAATTGATGGCACAGCAAGGATTCTATGCGGATCTGTACAACAGCCAGTTTGCTGAGCAGCAGCCCCAGGCGATCTAATTGAAACGATGCATATAATGATATAGAAATAAGCCGGACTCCCCTGTTGGGAGCCCGGCTTATTTGCTGTGTCGTATCCTTTTGCCGCAAAGTCGAAATGAATTACTTGTCATTGGTTTCCACCACAGCTGTACGATCTGCGTCATCACGGGAATCGGCCTTCTCTTCTTGCTTTGCGTCCGTGTTCGCTTCTTGAAGAGCTGACGGGGCAGGTTCGCCCGGAATTTGCTCACGCTGTTCAAGCATACGTTTCACGACCTCATAACAGTCATCGACATGTTTGTTACCCACATAACGCATGGCCGTGAAGCTTAGAGCAGCGGCTAGACCTTGGCCTGCAAGTGGAACGAACTTGGCAACGGATTTGGTGGCTACGCGTACTCCAACCCGTTTCAGTACCTGAACGACAAGTTCCTTCGTTACCATGCGGCCGATGACTTTGCTTCCGATGGACATGACGAATCCGTAAATCATGGATTTGGTTTCAGGGTCCATGCCGTCGAGCTGTTTTTGCGACAATCCGAATTTATTGTTAATGGCAGGCAGTAGCTGCATAAGCATCCCCACATCAGCCAGTACGTCTGTACCAGGTAAAGGGACAAGTGTAGTACCAGCAGAAGCGGTTGCTCTCTTGCGGACCATCGTGCGGCATTCCTTGCGGACTTGCTCCAATTGTTCCAACGTTGCCGGAATCATAGGAAATCCCTCCATTCGTATATGGTATAGATATAACCGATTTAGCTCCTTTTGAATGGCGTTTCCCCCGCGGGGATGAATATTGAGCGTGAAGTAACCTTTTCTAGCTATCTTGCGTTTAGTAAAAAAAGGAAAATACTCATCTGCCATGTGCGATCTTTAATTATTACGGATGTGAGGGGATTACGATGCATACACGGTTATATGTACACCTGTTATTATGTTGTGTATGTTGGTTGTTCATTACAAGCTGTTCAGAACAGGAGGGGAAGGACCAGATGGAATCCAGTACTAATCAGGAATTATCCGCTGATGAACGGAATGCACTTCTGAAGAAAATCGAGCCGAAACAGATTGAGGCGATGAACAGATTGGGGTTGCAGCTGATCAGAGAGCTTGGAGCGCAGGAGGCACCCAGTGAGAAGAATCTGCTGATCTCTCCTTACAGTATCGCAGCAGCTATGGGTATGGCATACCTTGGCAGTGAGGGAGAAACAAGGCGGGAAATGGCAGAAGCGCTGGGTTGGTCGGAATGGGATGATAGGCAGTTAAACACGACGGATGCTGCGCTGCATCAATTGTTAATGCATCCAGGCCCTGGAATAGAGATGGGGATTGCCAATGCGGTGTGGATTAAGAACGGAGTCACGGTAGATGATGAGTATAAGGCTGACTTACAGCAAGCATTTGAAGCCGAAATTGGGCCATTACATACACAACCCGAACAGGCCAAAGATGAAATTAATCGTTGGGTGGAAAAGCATACTCGTGGCAGGATCCCTCAAATGCTGCATGAATCCCCTGCAGTGGAAACGCTCATGATACTGGTGAATGCCATAGCATTTGACGGTAACTGGACAAATGAATTTCAACCTGAGCATACAAAAGATGGCGATTTCCGGCTTGCAAACGGCAGCACGGTGTCTGTACCGATGATGCATCAGTCCAAGCAATTCCATTACACGGAAAATGAGGAATGGCAGGCCATTCGGCTTCCCTATGGGAATGAACAAACGTATATGCTGATTGTATTGCCACGGGACGGTCATACGTTGGAAGAAATCCAGCAGCAGCTGGAGGATCATCCCCAAAAGCTGAATGAACAATCTGACTTCAGATTGGTAGACTTGTCTCTGCCCCGTTTTCGAGCCGAGTATGGAGTTCATTTAAAAGAAGCCATGCAGCAGCTTGGGATAGAGAAGGCCTTTGACCCGTATACTGCTGATTTTACAAAAATGATTCCGCGTGGACCGGACTGGCAGGCCTATATTGGCCAAATTATCCACCGAGCTGTGATGGAAGTGAGTGAGCAAGGAACCGTAGCGGCTGCTTCTACACTTTTGGATATGAGAGCAGGGAGTGCTCCACCTACGAATCGTGTCCAGATGGAGGTTAATCGTCCGTTTATGGTTGCTGTGGTGGATGATTCAACTGGAGCATGGGTTTTCGCTGGAGCCATCCAGCAGCCTGAACAGGTCGCTTCCCACTGACATCTTAGTAAGTAAAAGTATTGGCTCTTTCGTTACTGCTTCAACCTTGACGGCTAAAGGGTAAACAAGCATTAGAATGGAGGAAGAGAGCGATGGCATTTAACAAAGCACTGTTAATTCATCACAATCATGCCGGAAAAGCGAATCGTGCGGATGCTGTAGGTACTGCAGCCGGAGTACTTGCGCCTGCTGTTCGTGAGCTTGTTGTTGTACGCACCGAGGAACCCGGAGAGGGGGAAGCCTTATGCCGGGATCGTGGGGAAGAATTCGATGTCGTTTTTATTTTGGGTGGGGACGGTACGGTGCATGAATGCGTGAATGGACTGGCCCGTCTGCAGAACCCTCCGCTGATTGGGATTTTGCCTGGAGGGACCTGTAATGATTTTGCACGTTCTCTCGGATTGTCACCGGATGTGGAGGTTGCCGCACGTCAGCTGCTTGAGGGTCATGCTGTTTCGATTGATATTGGGCAGGCCAATGACCGGGTATTTACGAACTTTTTTGGCATTGGATTAATTAGTGATACATCGCAGAATATTAACTCCAACCTGAAGGGTACGCTGGGCAAGCTGAGCTACTTCATCAGCACATTGCAGACCATTAGTAACACCGAGCCTTTTCATTACCGGATGGAGGCAGACGGCAAAACAATGGAAGGGGAAGCTGTCATGATCTATGCGGCGAACGGACGGTTTCTTGGAACGAATTCACTTCCATTTGCCCCAGATGCGCTGCAGGATGGCGAACTGGATATCCTCATTATTCATGAGACGGGCATTCCGCTGCTGCGAGAGATCCTGTCGCACAAACCGGAGGGAGAGTGGCAGCCTCAGAATGAAAGTATCAGTTACTTCAAGGCGTCAACCCTGCTGCTGGAGACGGATGCTCCCATGCCCGTTGATACGGATGGCGAATTGTACATGAAGACACCCGCCGAGCTGTCGGTGCTGGCGGGTCATCTGACTTTTTTGACCGGAGATGTGTACTAGGCACTTCTCCGGTTTTTTTTATATCAATTACCCTTGCCGCGCAGGGCCTGTCATCTGACCTGCGACATGCCGTTCACGGAATTCATGCTCCAATATACTCATGAGAATGGCATCATGATATTGGTGGTTGTAGTAAAGTGCGTCTCTGCGGATGCCTTCGCGCTGGAAGCCCAGCCTCTCATAGGTACGAACGGCTCGCTCATTGAAGGCATATACCTCAAGCTCGATTCGGTGCAGGTTGCAAATGCCAAAGCCGTAATCAAGCATCAACAGCAATGCCTCGCTGCCGTAGCCCTTGCCCTGGTGCTCCGAACGATCAATGCCTATTCGCAGGTGTGCACTGCGGTTCTTGGCATGCATGTCCATGAGAACAACCTCGCCGATGAGCTGATCATTTTCCTGTAAGGCGATGAGCAGCATGAGCCGGGAGTCGTCCTGACCAGCGTTCTCGACAAAGCGTTCCACTTGTGTACGGGTAAAGCTGTTCTGTGTTCCTGTAAGTTTTCGCATCTCAGGGTCAAACAAACCTGGAAAGTAGTCATCGACATCCGTCGTCTCAAACGGACGAAGATAGATGCGTTCTGTCTCCAGCAGACGGGGAACACGTGGGGATGATGTTGGTTGGGACATTCGTGATACCTCCTAAAAAGTCAAACATCTGGGGCATGACAAGTGGTCTGTCACTATCAATGCTACTGTACTAATCGTCAGTGGATTCTGACATGAGTATATCTCGTTAAATTATACTTCACTTTCGCTGAACGGCCCCATCCAGAAATAAGGAAACCAGCTCATGAGCCAAGTCTTCAATGCTTCCATGCATGCTGCGCACATCCTCCCGGTTCCCGAGCATGAGCAAGGAGGTGAATGCTTGGGCGAGCAGCATAGGGTTCGTAGTGCGCAAATAACCGCTGTCCATCTCCCGCTTGAAATGTGTGGCGAGAACATCAAAGATCTGAGTCTCGGCTTCACGGATCTGCGCAAGCTGGTCGGCACTCAGATAGGACTCGGCTTCACGCATCATGGTTTCCGTGTCCACATGGGACTGCTGCATTTTGGCTGCAGCAACACTCTCCAGCCGCTGCTGCAAGGAGCCGGGCTTCTCCAAACGAAGTGCCGTCTGCTGCCTGCCCATGGCCATCATCCGCGTTATGGCGACAGTGAAGAGCTCCGGTTTGCTGGAAAAGTGATAATAGATGGACGCCTTGGTCACATGGCATAGTGAGGCAATCTGCTGAAGAGAGACGGGTTCATAACCATATTCCATAAATAACTGCGAAGCAGTCATTAGTATTTTGGACTGGACTGAGGTCTGATCGGTACCGGCTTTGGGTCTTCCTGGTGACCGGGAAGGTGTAGTCTTTTTAGTCATACGGCATACCTCTTTACATAAAAATTATCTTGGCATAAAGTGTTCAAAAAATTAGTATTGCAAAATTAACCTTACGGTATATATAATTAATTCGATTATACTATGACCCGTGGTTCATTTCTACAATTCATATACAAGACGGTTTCATAGAAACAGAACAGGAGATGAAGAAACGATGCAAGAAGGATCGGGCTACGGCCGCTGGGTTGCGGGCAAACGAACCAAATGGATTACACTGTTAGTATGGATTATTATTGCGGTTGTACTCGGTGTGGTATGGCCAGCCGTAGGCGAGCGCGAAACGAATAACGCACAAGACTTGAGTGATTCCAAACCGTCCGTACAGGCAGCAGCGATTGCCCAGCGGGAGTTTCCAGGCGGGGAAGGTCTCCCTGCCTTAATTGTATGGCATCAAGCTGGCGGGTTGACGGATCAGCAGATCGAACAGATTCAGGCGCTAACCGAGCGGCTGGATCAGGATCCGGTAGAGCAGCAGCAAGCGGTTGTGCCGTTGTACCAATTGCCGCCGCAGGCCATTCAAGGCCAGCTGTCGGAAGATGGAAGTACGCTGGTTATGCCGCTTTTCTTCAATGAAGGCGCAGACTCTGAACAATTGAAGGAAGGCATTGAGGCGGTTGAGCAGAAAACGGAGGACATTTTTGGTTCCAATCCGTTTGATGTCGCTATAGATGATGCCAATGCATTAAGTGCACGGGTCACTGGACCGGTTGGTATATCCATCGATGCGAGTGGGCTTTTCTCATCGGCCGACGTATCCCTGTTGATCGCAACAGTGATTCTTGTTTTGGTACTGCTGCTGTTGATCTATCGTTCTCCGGTACTGGCGATCATCCCCATTATTGCGGTTGGTTTCGCGTACATGGTCACAAGTCCTATTCTTGGATTCATGGCAGATCAGGGCTGGATTACGGTTGATGCACAGTCCATCTCCATCATGACCGTATTATTGTTCGGAGCAGGTACGGACTACTGCCTGTTCATGATCTCCAGATTCCGCCAGATTCTCTATCATGAGCCGGACAAAAAGAAGGCGTTGTTCCAGGCCATCACCGGATCATCCGGTGCGATCGCCATGAGTGGATTCACAGTCGTTGCAGCCCTGCTCGTGCTGCTGCTCGCTGAGTACGGTGCATATCACCGTTTTGCTGTTCCATTCAGTTTGTCCATTTTCATCATGTTTATTGCCAGCTTGACGCTGGTTCCGGCACTGCTTGCCATCTTCGGGCGGGGATCATTCTACCCGTTCGTACCGCGTACGCACGAAATGGAAGTGGAGCGTGCCAAGAAAAAAGGCAAACCGGCTCCTGCTCCGCGCAAAATCAAGGAAAGCTGGATTGGTCGCACAGTTATCACCAAACCATGGACTGTACTGGCCATTACGCTGGTACTGCTCGGTGGACTGGCTGCCTTCTCCAGCCAGATCAAATTTACGTATGACCTGCTGTCTTCCTTCCCGGAAGACGTACCTTCACGTGAAGGATTTACGGTCATTGGGGAACAGTTTTCCGAAGGCGAATTGGCTCCAGCCAAGGTCATTATAGATTCAGAGGGCAAGGAAACCGATCTGAAGCAGCGTCTCGAAGCATTGGATTATGTAAGCAAGGTGGGTGAAGCTCAGCAGGGTGCTGAGAATGCCAACATCACCGCCTATGATGTTGAGTTTAACTTGAATCCGTACTCCATGGAGGCCATGCAGCATATTCCGGATTTGCGGGCGACCGCTGAGCAGGCATTAACTGACGCAGGAATTACCAGTGTGGACAGTCACGTCTGGATTGATGGCCAAACTGCAGAGCAGTACGACATCGAAGTGACCGGAGAGCGGGATGCGAGTATCATTATCCCTGTTGTCATCGGCATGATTACATTGCTGCTTTTGTTATACTTGCGCTCAGTAGTAGCGACGGCATATTTGATCGCCACAGTGGTGCTCTCCTATTTCTCGGCCCTTGGTCTCGGATGGCTTATCATCCATTATGGCTTGGGTGCAGATGCCATTCAGGGTGCGATTCCGCTGTATTCATTCGTATTCCTGGTAGCACTCGGTGAGGACTATAACATCTTCATGATCTCAAGTATCTGGCAGAAACGCAAAACGATGCCTTTACGCCAAGCGATCAAGGAAGGTGTAGGCGAGACAGGTTCTGTTATTACTTCTGCAGGTCTGATTCTCGCAGGAACGTTTGCTGTACTTGCAACACTGCCTATTCAGGTATTGGTGCAGTTCGGAATTATTACGGCAGCGGGTGTGCTGCTCGATACATTCCTTGTCCGTCCATTCATGGTACCGGCCATTACAACCTTGTTGGGCAAATGGGCATTCTGGCCAGGCAAATACAAGCCTGTTGCCGAGGAAGCAAAAGAGAAGCAAACGTCCTCCATGTAATTTGAAGTCCGAATTCAGACAGGATGGATCCATGCACCCTCGATGAGCAGCGCATGGACTTAGAAGATGCGGGCAGTGCGAACAACAGCGCTGTCCGCATTTTTATGCCAACTCTGAGGGGATGGTTTACGTATAACAGGGTTTTGGGACATAATAGAGGGAACGTTGGTCCAGAGGCTGACGGATGAAAGTACATCAATGGGACAACCAGGGGAAGGATGAAAGTAAGTAATGACGAACCAACTTAATGTGTATTTTAACCATGACGGCGGCGTGGATGACCTCGTATCGCTGTTCATGCTTCTGCAGATGGATAATGTAAAAGTTACAGGTGTATCGGTCATTCCGGCAGACGGATATTTGGAGCCAGCGACCGATGCCAGCCGTAAAATTATTGATCGCTTCGGTACGTATTCCGTCGAAGTATCGAAATCTAACTCCAGAGGTAAAAATCCGTTTCCTGCAGCGTGGAGATTGCACTCCTTTTATGTAGATGCACTGCCTATACTGAACGAATCTGGCAAAATGGAAGCGCCTTTGTCAGCTATTCCGGCTCACCAGCACCTGATTGAGAAGGTTCGTAACACAGAAGACAAAACACTTCTTCTGTTCACGGGCCCACTGACAGACCTCGCACGTGCACTTGACGAAGCACCAGACATTGAAGAGAAAATCGACAAGCTGGTCTGGATGGGCGGTACGTTTGAAAAAGGAAACGTGGAAGAGCCTGAGCATGACGGCACAGCGGAATGGAACGTATTCTGGGATCCGGAAGCGGCTTACCGTGTATGGGAAAGTGGCATCCAGATCGACCTGGTTGCACTGGAGAGCACGAACAAAGTACCTCTTACACCTGCTGTGCGTAATCGCTGGGCAGCCGAGCGCCGCTTCGAAGGTGTGGACTTCCTCGGAAACTGTTACGCAGGATGCCCTCCACTGGTGTACAGTGAAACAAACTCCACATATTATCTGTGGGACGTACTGACAACAGCTTCCGTGGGTCGCGAAGATATCGTGAAAAAGAAAACCGTGAATTGCATCGTAATTCCAGATGGTCCTAGCCAAGGCCGTACGGTAGAGCAAGCCGACGGGCGTCCAGTGCAGTTGGTGTACGATACGGATCCGGATGCATTCTTTACTTATATGACTGATCTGGGTAAAAAGGCTGCTCCGCAGCGCTACTAATCCAGACAACCACAGAGTTTTCTTCTACTACTACTAGAAAATTATAAAAAAGCCGCAGGCAGAGCACCAGGGATTTCTCCCGGGTGCTGCCGTGCGGCTTTTTGTTATTTTGAGTCACACAAACATAGCTGCGTATCATTGCGTTCTCCGTGAATCCAGGATTCAACGGATCATGGAGCATCAACGATTATTACATCGTTCCGCCACCTTGGCGAATGGAAGGAGGAATTTTCTCTGGTCCCTGGTTAATGTACCGGTTAATAAATGTTCCAACTTTGGCGTCGTCGAAGGTGTCCAGCTTCATCGTTTTGGTCCAGGCCGTCACGACGACTTCACTGCCCTCTGGAATATCCTTGTTTGGTACAGCCAGTATGCCAGCCCCGGCCTCACGGAACTTGGTCAGATATTTCAGGTGCTCCTTCAGGTCGTCGCTGGCATCCTCACGATAGTAGATGATGATATCGCCATGCTCCAGATTGTGAACAAGATAAGGATATCCCGGGAAATCGGTGTAAAAGCCAAACTTGATGTCATGTGGGTTATGAGGCCCTGAAGTTGGAATGGTCATGTCGTAATCAATAGGGTCTTCCGTATGTTCTGCACCATAGTAAGGGTCATCCGTTACCTCAATGTTGGCGTTAGCGTTAAGATCAGCCACGTCATATTTGTCGAATGCGCCTTGCGTGAAGAACAGAATAAGGATGATGACGGAGACGCCGAGCAATGCGTGTGCAGCCAGCCGGATGGACCGGCTTTTCTTTTTGATGGTGGCTCGTTCATCCTTCTTCATATGACTTAGTACTTTCCCCTGTGTACGCGAACCCAGAATATAAGCAGCGATGGAGAGCAGCAGCAGGACTGCTCCTACAATGAGCCAGACATAGGATGTTCCTGCCTCGTGGTTCATTTGCATATGATTCATATCGTGATTCATCGATTGTCCTCTTCTTTCTTTTCTAAAATGGAAATAGCCTTTAATAACACTACATCATGTAGTGTTTGGCTGCGCCGAAAACCCTTCTTCAAGGAAACAGTGAAGTTCCCGGTACGTAAATTCAAACATAAGGTTTGCACTACACATTATAGTGTATCGAAGATGCCAGTGCAATCCTGGATCGGAAAACGAAAAAAGACTCTTCTGAACAAACCAGAGGAGTCTTTTCGTAGATGTAATTTGAAATGAAAATCGGACTACAGACGACCGAATGGTGACAGCATCATGCCCAGAATTCCAAGAATGGAGCCTGCGAGCAGACGGTACAAAATGTAGAGCAACACAACGTTGGCAATAAGGACAGTATACATGCTGTCGATGGCTGACTTCGTACGATTGAGCGGATGTTGGAACAGCACCGCATTCATACCTGCAAAAACAATGACATACGAGACAACCAGAAGGAAGATTGCGATCGGATATGAAATAAAGATAAACAAGTTCGCGAGCACGAGCGCTGCAACAGACGGAACAAGTAGGGTACCATACTGTGCTACTAGCGTTTTCGGACGGAACGTGATTTTTTCGATTTTCAATACAGCGTAGATCAGTACTACAGCCACAATCAGGATGATCGCGGTAAAAAGCAGCGGGCGTATGAATCCAGCAACGAATAAACCACCCATATCTAACCGGCTGAAGGTAAGTAAAAAATATGTAGAGGATAGGATTGCAATGAGAGCCATCGTAATTAATCCGTTCAATGCATGTTGATCGCCGACGGTTTTCATCGTCTGGTAAGGACGGGCTAGGACGCTAAGAAAATAGGATATGTACTGTTTGCTGACTTCTTTGGCTTGCTGCACCTTCTCATTCTGCATGACATTGTTCCACTGATTGGTGTCTCCTGCAGACGAGTGGTCATTCGGGCCGGAATTGTCATAAGTCTGGTCATGAGGTGTTGGAGCAGAAGGTGTGCGGGAGGGAACGGATGAAGAAGGTGCTGCTTGCGTACTGGACCAACGTGTATATTCCGATTCGGCAGCAGCTGCTGATTCTTGGTCACGGGGAGCGGTAGAAGAAGATGGGGACTGAGTCAGATCTGTACCACACCTCTCGCAGTAATGTGCATTTCCATTTTCATGATTACATACCGGGCATTTCATAACAGGGGCCTCCAATTTCATATATTAAGTAATATAGACATTTTGTCTCATTTTAACGGTTGGTGGCGAAGTTTGTCTATGTTTATAGCGTAATTAATAACCGTAATTTCCCAAATTAGACGAACGGTGTATCATAAATGATTATTCAAGCAACAATATTATAGGAAGTCATCAGGTAGAGAGTTTTCGTTTACAGTGGAATTGGCATATGAATTTCGGTGTTTTTTTGGTCATCGTTCGCTTTTATGTGTTATTTGCATGTTAAGTATATCTTTTGGGTTGCCTCCTACCTCATATTTATGTATAATCAAACGTGTTAACACGTCGAATGTACGGTAGTAAATGATGAAGGTGAATTCATGGAACTGCTGGACAGTAATGAAAGCAAGAAAAAGATGTGCCAGTATTACAACGAAATTTCGAAGGAACTATTCGGCTTCGGGACCACTCTCCTGAGAGTGACCGTGGATCAGAATATTGTGACCTTCTTTGCCAAGCACCGACGTTCGCCACGCTCTGACGCCCTGGAAGGGGAGGCCCCCGGCTTGAAGCTGGAAGTGGACTTCCGCATGTCTGTCTTATACAAGAAGAAATTCCGGGAGAAGCTCGAGCAGCACATGGGTTTGCCAATTGAAGCTGTACTCAGGGATTACGATGCGTCCACACAGTGGGCCATTACGAATATCATTCTGGAACAGGCATAACGTGGATCGACTGGTTCGATTCGGGTCATGCGCGCGTTTCGATTATATCGTCCCCAACAATTTCATATGATGGCGTCTAGTCTTCGGATTGATTCTGAAGCAGAAACCAATGATGTACCGGCAGCGGGTGTCGCTTTCCTTTGTTTACGAAGAAAAGTGTTCTTGTTCTTACAAGAATGCTTTTCTTTTTGTTTTTTTTATACACATCACACATTTCAGGAGGAATTCAGGATCATGATGAAAAAGTGGGTTAGCGGTTTGGCAGCAGTGGCAATGACATCGGTATTACTTGCAGGTTGCGGCAGCAGCACGGATGATGTGACAGGTGGATCAGGCAGCGAGGGAACAGCAGCAAACAAACTGGTGATCTCCACGTGGGGCTTCTCCGAAGATTTCTTTAATGAAGAAGTATTTGGTCCATTCGAAAAAGAACATAATGTGGACATCGTGCTTGAAGTCGGCAACAACGCTGAGCGTCTGAACAAAATCCGTCAAGGTACATCGAATGTCGATGTCATTTACCTCTCCGACTACTATGCACAACAAGGTATCGATGAAGGTCTGTTTGAGAAAATCGATCGTTCCAAAATTCCGAATGTTAATGATATTTACGATATTGCCAAAGCACCACTTGGCGAAGACTATGGCCCGGCTTACACCGTTGGACAGCTCGGGATTGCCTACAATCCTGACCTCGTCTCCAAAGAAGTGACTTCATGGAGTGATCTGTGGGATCCGGCATTTGAGAATAACCTGACGATCCCAAATATTACAGCAACAGCAGGCCCAATGGTCGTGGATGCAGCTTCCCGTGTATCCGGAAACGATACATTTAATGAAGATGCGGCATTTACGAAACTGAAAGAATTGAGCGGTAATGTTGTTAAATTCTACAGCCAAACGTCCGAGTTCGTGAACATGTTCTCGCAAGAAGAGATTGCAGGCGGACCGATCATGGAAATGTATTTCAAGGATCTGAAAGCAGCTGTGCCCAATGCGAAGTTTGTTGCACCTAGCGAAGGCGCATATGCAGTCATGAATACAATCAACGTGGTGAAAGGCAGCAAAAACAAAGAACTCGCCGAAGAGTTCATTAACTGGCAGCTGAGCCAGGATGTACAAGCGAAGTCTGCCAAAGCCAAAGTGGATTCACCGGTAAACACCAAAGTTGAATTGACTGCAGAAGAAGCAGAAGGCGTGACGTATGGCGCTGACGTGGTTGAGAAGCTGAACAAGCTGGATATGGAATTCGTGAACCAGCAAGCGAAAGCTTGGACGGATCGTTGGAACCGTGAAATTGCACAATAAGAAACATTGGATAGAGCTAGATAAGAACGACAGATAGCGACTTGTCAGAATGAATAACCTTTGCAGCAAGCACGATGAATGGTAAGGAGTGGAGAACGTATGAGTGAGGCATTACAACGTATCATCCTGGATGTAGATACGGGTATTGATGATGCGCTGGCCATATTGCTGGCCGTCAAGAGCCGGAAGCTGGACATTCTCGGCATTACCACAGTCTGCGGGAACGTATCGCTCCAGCAGGCAACAGATAATACATGCAAGATCCTTGAACTGGCGGATGCGCCTGATATTCCGGTGATGGCTGGAGCGGCCAGTCCGCTCACCCGCCAATCACATTATGAGCATCGGGTACATGGACAGGATGGATTGGGCGGAGCACTGCCTGATCCGGCCGTGTCCAAGCAAGCGGAAGAGGGCTTTGCGCCGGACTATATTATCGAGCAAGCCAAGCTGTATCCGGGTGAACTCACGCTGATTATGACTGCGCCACTAACCAACCTGGCACTTGCCCTGCTGAAGTGTCCGGAACTGCCCTCTTTATTGAAAGAAGTGATCTTCATGGGTGGCGTTGTTCGCGGACATGGCAATATTACACCGACGGCAGAGTACAATACGTACGCTGATCCGGAAGCTGCACGCATTGTTCTGCATGCAGGCATTGAGAAGCTTACGCAGGTTGGCCTGGATGTTACGCGTCAAACGCTGCTGAATGAAGCTACAATTGAACGTCTCATAGATCCTGCGCTGCGTGCGTACGTTGCTCAGAGCACAGAAATTTACATCAACCGTTACGAACAAATGAACGGCATCCGGGCTTGCGCTCTTCATGATCCGCTGGCTGTGGGCGTTGCCCTTGCACCTGAACTGGTAGGACGCAAATCGTATTACGTGGATGTCGAAACGGCCAGCCGCCTGTGCGATGGCCAGATGGTATGCGACTTCCAAAAACGGTTGGGCCAGCAGCCCAACACGCTAGTCTGCGAAACGGTGGACGCGGAAGCGTTCCTTGAACTTTTTATTAACGCATTAAATGCGTAGTTCTACTCCATTCAGTGAGTAAAGTTAGGCTCAGTCTTAAAATTAGTTCTTAATATGATTCGCTTGTAGTGGAGGGACGAAATCGATTCTGAAGAAACGCAGTGTTCGCCTTTATCCCCGAATTTCAACCTTTAATAAAGGATCAAAGAAATCTGGGGATAACAGCGATCGGAAGAACGATTCGGACCGGAACGGTTGCCAAGCAGAGATAGTAAGTACTTGTTTTTGAAATGATCTAAACTTTCGAAACAAACCATTTTATAAGTCAGGAGTACCGCGATGAAGAAATCAGTAATCTACTGGCTATTGCTGCCGGGGTTCGTGTTTTTGGCGGCATTTATGATCATTCCGATTGTCCTGACGATCGGATCAACGTTTTTCCAGGAAAACTCCTTCACATTTGAAGGATACATGCACTTTTTCAGAGACCCTTACTTTTTGAAAATATTGCTTACGACGCTGCAGGTCAGCGTGGTCACCACCCTTGTCTGTGTGGTGCTCGGATTCCCGACAGCTTATTATATTTCGCAAAAAGCGCCGCGCCGCAAAGGTATCCTGCTGGCACTGGCCATTTTCCCATTGCTGACAAGCCCGGTTGTACGCTCGTTCAGCTGGATGATCATTCTTGGACGCAAAGGTCTGATCAATAATGCACTGGTTGGCCTGGGCATCGTGGATAAACCGCTGGATATCCTGTACACGCCGGCAGCCATGATGATTGGTCTGACTCACCTGTTCCTGCCGCTCATGATCATCTCCCTGGTCGGTGTGCTTGAGAACATCGACAATGACCTGCTTAAAGCGGCACAAAGTCTGGGAGCTTCCCGTATCACGGCATTCCGCCGGGTCGTATTCCCGCTGGCTGTGCCAGGGCTTGTGATCGGAGCCGTGCTTGTATTTGTCGGAAGCCTCACGGCGTATACGACACCGGCACTTCTTGGAGGCAAGCAGCGCGTTATCGCCACGTTCCTGTATCAAAACGCCATGACCCTTAACGACTGGTATCTGGCCTCGGTCGTTGCCGCAATTATGATTGTCATCACGTTTGTTGTGGTCGGTGTCATGAACAAAATGGCCAAAACTTTAAATCCGAAGGGGTAGACACATATGCGGGAGAAACATATCGGGCTGGGCCTGTTCAGTCTGCTGGTCTTTATCTTTCTGCTGGGCCCGCTTCTGATCATATCGGTCACTTCGTTTGAACCGGGAACGGTACTCAAATTTCCGCCGGAAGGCTTCTCCTTCCGCTGGTACGAAAATATTTTCAACACAGGCGGTTTCCTCCGCACGTTCCAGACATCCATCATCATTTCCCTGCTGGGGAACCTGCTGGCGCTGCTGCTCGGAGTTCCGGCTGCCTATGCACTCAGTCGTTACGATTTCAAAGGCAAGTCTGTGCTGAATGCACTGTTCCTGTCCCCGGTACTCATTCCGGGAATCGTGCTTGGTTTTACATTGATGAAATACCTGATCGTGATCTACCATCTGCCGATGTATCTGGGTCTGCTGATCGGTCATACGATTATCATGCTTCCATTTATCATTCGCGTCATTGCTTCCAGTCTGTCGAGCTTTGACTTTGCCGTGGAAGAAGCTGCACTGAGTCTTGGTGCGGGACGGGTAAGAACGTTCTTCCAGATCGTGCTGCCCAACATTCGTTCGGGGATTCTGGCGGCTGTGCTGATTGCTTTCCTGGAGTCGTTCAACAACGTGGATATCTCCGTGTTCATGACCGGGCCAGGGGTAAGTACACTGCCGATTCAGATGCTGACGTATGTTGAGAACTATTTTGACCCAACAATTGCAGCCATTTCCGTGCTGCTGATGGTACTGACCGGACTTTTAATGTTCGTGATCGAACGGATCATGGGCGGATTTTCATACTTTACTAAACGTTAATTGGAGGCGCAGAACGCTATGGCATTGCTGACATTGGATCGCGTATCGGTGGCTTACGATAACCAGACGATCCTGAAGGATTTTCAATTGGAGCTGGAAAAAGGTAAGCTGCTCTCCCTGCTCGGACCGAGCGGTTGCGGCAAAACAACTACGCTGCGCCTCATCGCCGGATTCCTGGAAGCAACACAGGGCAAGTTTATGTTCGGCGGCAAGGACTATACGAAGGTTCCGGTAAACAAGCGGAACTTCGGATTTGTATTTCAGAGTTATGCGCTGTTCCCGCATCTGTCTGTCTATGACAACGTGGCTTTCGGCCTGCGGATGCGCAAGGTAAAAGACAAGGATATCTCTGCACGTGTTATGCGCATTCTGGAAGTGGTGAACCTGAACGGCTTCGAGAAGCGTTTTCCGCAGGAACTGTCCGGTGGACAGCGTCAGCGGGTGGCAATTGCCCGTGCACTCGTGATTGAGCCGGATCTGCTGCTGTTTGACGAACCACTCAGTAACCTCGATGCCAACCTGCGACTGAACATGCGGGTGGAGATCCGCCGGATTCAACAGGAGCTTGGTATTACAACGCTGTATGTCTCCCATGATCAGGAAGAATGTTTCTCGATCTCGGATCAGGTAGCCATCATGAACAAGGGTGTTGTCGAGCAGCTCGATCGCCCGGAGACCATTTTCAAATATCCGGCAACGGAATTTGTAGCCCAATTTATTGGATTCCACAACTTTATTGAGTTTGCAGAACGTAGTGATGCAGGAGATCAGATCTCGCTAAAAGCGGGAGGTCGTTTGTTTACGGCGACAGCCCATCCCGGAACGGCACGTCCCGGCGCTCGCAAAGGCGCAATCCGCCCGGACGATCTGATCGTCAGTGGGGATACGTCAGCGGATCTGGCCAATGCGTTGCCAGGTATCGTGAAGGTGAGTACGTATCTTGGACGCAGCTATCAATATGTGATTGAGACCGAACTCGGTGATTTTACGGCAAACCAGGAGATGGAGACACCGTACCTCAGCGGGCAGCGTGTCAGCCTGATTTTCCCACAGGACAAGCTTGTCCTCGTTGAATATAAGTCATATTCGTGAATAGCAGCAGGAAGCAGAAACAGAAGCAGCAAAGGCAGCATGCTGCATGATTGGATATGCAGCATGCTCAAAAGAAGGAGATTATGCCCCATGCGTGCAGATCAACTGATTGTGAATGTAAATGTGTATAACAGTTATTATAAACGGTTTGAATTGAATAACGTCGCTGTACTTGACGGCAGATTCATGTATGTCGGACCCGGTGGTCCTGAGCTTATTCAGGCAGACGAAGTGATCGATGCGCGGGGAAGATACATGATTCCTGGCCTGATCGATATTCACCTGCACATTGAGAGTACCATGGTGACGCCGGCTACCTTTTCCCATGGCCTGATCCGCTGCGGAGTAACGTCCATTGTAGCGGAACCGCATGAGATGGCCAATGTGTTCGGACTGGAAGGTGTGCAGGAGATGATGGCTGCGAGTCGGGAGACCATGGTCAACATGTTCTATGCCATCCCGAGCTCCGTTCCGGCAACGCCAATGGAAACAACGGGCGGATCTATTGAGATCAAAGATATGGATGTACTTCTAGCAACCGGAGAGATCATCTGTCTGGGCGAAATCATGAACTACGTGGATGTCATCCGTGACCCGGAATGCAAGACCAACCAGATTCTTCAGCATATTCGCCAAAATTATCCTGATCTCGTGATCGAAGGTCATACACCGAAATTGCTAGGGCTGGATCTGCACCGACTGATCTATGCAGGTGTGGACTCGGATCATACTCATCAGAGCATAGAAGGACTGCAGGCGCGGATTTCAGCAGGCATGTTCATTGAGATCCAGGAGAAATCGATGACCCCTGAGGTTATGGATTACCTGATTCAGCATGATGTGGCCCAGCATTTCTGTTTCGTAACGGATGACGTTATGCCGGACTCCCTCGTGGAACGAGGTCATCTGGATCATATTGTGCGTAAGGCCATTCAGATGGGCATGCGTCCGGAAGATGCCATTTACGCAGCAACGTCTACGCCGGCATCCCGAATGAAAATGACGGATCGGGGCAGCATCGCCCCAGGCAAGGTGGCAGATTACGTTCTCGTATCCAATCTGGAAACATTGGCGATTGATCAAGTGTACAAAAATGGCCGGAAAGCTTATGACGACTACGAACCGTATAAGCAGGAACGGATAACGGGGCAGTTCCCGCCCCATTTCTATAACAGTGTGCAATTGGACATGCTGACAGCAGAGGATTTCACGATTTCATTGAGCGATCCCAAAGTCAGGGATGCCGCTAATCAGGCGGAACAAGATTCATTCAACTGCCGCGTAATGATGGTGAAGGACGGCTCGACCTTCGTGGAAGAACATATCGCAGAGGTTCAGGCAGCGAGTGGTGAGCTTCAGTGGGAAGATAGTGGATACGGACAGATTGCTACCTTTGAACGGTATCGGGTGAACGGCAATCGGGCACATGGTTTGATCGGTGGAGATACGATTAAACGGGGAGCTATCGCGACGACATATTCACATGATAACCACAACCTTCTGGTCGTGGGTCGCAATCGTGAAGATATGATTCTGGCGGCTAACACGGTCATTTCGAGCCAGGGTGGATTCTGTGTGGTAGAGGATGGCAAAGTGCTGTCTCATCTGGAACTGCCTGTAGGCGGCATTTTGACAGAAGAACCGCTCGCGGTTGTGTCTCATCAAGTGAAGGAATTGCGGGCAGCCATGCTCTCCCTTGGTTATGTTCACTATAACCCGATCATGTCGATCAGCACCCATTCCCTTGCAGTGAGCCCTGCGCTGAAAATTACAGATCACGGTTTGATTGATGTGAATGCAGGCAAGGTTGTACCGCTCGTTGTAGAGTGAATGGATTGTTCATTCAATTGAAGAACATGAATTGGTAGGTATACTGTAGAAAGAGTGCAGTATATCTACCTTTTTTGCAGTTGGGTTAAGGCCAGATAAACATCAATCTTTCTTTTCCACGTTCAATGTTCATTTTTACGCTTCTTCATTTTTAAGAGCATTACTGCGTGGTACACTGACCTTATTGCACACCCCGTCATCGGGATTAAGACTAACAGATAGCTGGAAGAGGGTTTGGCATCGTAAGTATAATAGGCGTAGACTAGTATAAATGCAGCTACCACGAAAAAAATGAGATTTAGGACTAAGCTATAAATATTATGTTGTTTCTTTTCTTTCGGGTATGTGGAGAATGTCATGCAGTTTGGCTGCCTCCTTGCAGATTTGTTAAAAAGTTATTGTATCATTTATTAAAGTTTGTTCCCATAATATTCTAATATTTTATTGATTTTATGAGTGAAATATAACTCACTTCATTGGAGATAGAGAAGGAGGACCATTATGTTATCCAAAGACCAAACTCAAAAGGCCATATTTTTTGATGTGGATGATACATTGTATGACCACTTGCAGCCCCTTAGAGGAGCATTGCAGGAGGTTCTTGGTCTAGCCGATGATGTTCCTTATGCCGAGGTTTATCACCGATTCCGCTACTACAGCGACTGGTTGTCCGATCAGGAGGGTCTCTCTGCCGTTCCGGAAGCAGAAGCCGTGGAACGGATGCGCAGACGAAGATTTGAACTGACGATGAAGGAGTTCGGGGTAACCTTGATTGAAGGGCAGGCTGAAGCACTGCAAGCGCAGTATCTGAGCAGACAGTTTCAGATTCAGCCATTTGATGGTGCATATGATCTGATGAGGAGCCTTATGGCAGACGGACACTTTGTAGGACTTATTACGAATGGTGAGGGGGAACATCAGAGACGCAAGCTCGAAGCACTGAATGTGTTTGACCTCGTCCCGGAGGAGCGAATCTTCATCTCGGGAACCCTCGGGTATGCCAAGCCTGATCGACAATTGTTTGAACATGTGAATAAACAGACAGGCACGGCTGCTCGCTCCAGTTATTATGTCGGGGACTCATGGCGTAATGATGTAGTAGGTGCGGTAAACGCCGGATGGAATGTCATCTGGTTCAACCATCGGAATGCTCTGCCAGAATCAAACCATCAGCCTCATCATGTGGCACGAGATTATAATGAAATAACTCGCATTCTTACATCCGAGTTTGTTCTACAATAAAGAGTGATATGTGTTTTTGCAGCCCTGTTTGCCTTATTGAGGTAGGTAACAGGGCTATTTGGATTGTGGAAAATGTGAGGATAATCGCTGCACATCAAGTGAATCCGAGGTATAAATGCAGTATGTATTCTGACAAGCAGCAAGATCTCGCTTCTATTAGAAGATGAAGTGGAACTTCATGGAATCTTCATTTGGAAGAGCAGGCTAAAGCCTTCACAAAGTAGATAGGCGGTGTTATAATTAAAACAAGATTTAGATTAAGTCTAAATTAAAGAAAGCAACAAATATCAGAATTCATTGCATTAAAATCACATTATATTGTATATGAGAGGGGAACCTATCCATGAGCACAATTCAAACATCAATGAACACAATTGCCAACCATACCGCAGCATTGCAAGAGGTACTGAACCGCCAAATTGCAGGCTGGTCTGTATTGTATACGAAACTGCACCATTTCCACTGGTATGTTCAAGGACCACATTTCTTCACACTGCACGCCAAATTCGAAGAACTGTATAACCTGGCTACAGCGAATATGGATGAAGTCGCAGAACGCTTGCTTGCTATTGGTGGACGTCCGGTAGCTACGATGTCTGAACAGCTTCGTTTGTCTCCGGTTGATGAGGCACAGGGACAGTTGTCTGCTGAGCGTATGGTAGAGTCGGTGGTTGCCGATCTGCGCACTATGGTAGAAGTGATTGAGCAAGGCATCCATGCAGCAGGAGAAGCAGAGGATAACGCTACGGAAGATATGCTGATTGGATTCACAGCCGCATTGGACAAAGAAATCTGGATGTTAAACGCATTTCTGGGCAAATAAGCTAAGATAACCCGCATCCTGACAACGATATGTAGAGTCCGTGAACAAAGTCCCCGTTCGCTTACAAATCCGGTATGCTTGCCGTATAATAGTGGCATTCGAGATGTACAGATTGGTGGAATGAATGATGCGGACAGACCTGGATCCATTGCAGGGAGAAGCTGAACGGTTTATATATACATGTTATGAAGAGCTGGGCCATTCGCGAGAAGACGCGGAGGCCCGGCTTATTGCTGTCCATCAGGAGATTGAAGATACGGGCACTTATGTGCATACGACCGAAGAACTGGAGCACGGCTGCAAAATGGCATGGCGGAACAGCAACCGCTGTATCGGGCGATTGTTCTGGGACAAGCTGCGGATTGTGGATGCGCGTCATGCAGATACAGCCGGAACTGCTGCGGAGGCCGTGATGAATCACATTCGACTGGCATCCAATGGCGGTAAGATTATTCCGATGATCACGATTCTTCCGCCGAATGGGCCAAGCGGAGCTCCTGTACGGATCTGGAATCACCAGCTTATCCGTTATGCTGGGTACGAGACGGAACAAGGTATCATTGGAGATCCTGCATCCCTGGAACTGACCAAGGCAGCCATGTCACTTGGCTGGCAAGGGGCAGGGGGAGATTATGATGTATTACCGCTCATTATTCAGGCGCAAGGGCAAGCTCCCGAGTGGTATGCTGTACCCCAGGAGGACATTGTCGAAGTGGACATTGAACACCCCGAGCGATCTGAAATTGCCGAACTCGGCATGCGTTGGTACGGTGTACCGATGATTGCGGATATGCGGCTTGAGATTGGAGGCATCTCTTATCCGGCTGCGCCGTTTAACGGCTGGTATATGGAGACTGAGATTGGTGCACGTAATCTGGCGGACACCTTCCGCTACAATAAACTGCCTGCAGTGGCGGCAGCACTCGGACTGAACACCTCCAGCGAAACGACGCTATGGAAGGATCGCGCACTCGTTGAATTGAATGTAGCCGTACTGCATTCCTTCAAGAAAGCAGGTGTCAGTATGGTGGATCACCATACGGCGGCGTCGCAATTTGCTTTGTTTGAGCAGCGGGAGGCAAAGGCAGGGCGTGAGCTGACTGGAGACTGGGTTTGGCTGATTCCGCCTGTTTCTCCGGCAACGACGCACATTTTCCACAGCTCCTATCGCAATGAAATCGTGAAGCCAAACTTTTTCCGTCAGGAGTCAGCGTATACACTAGATGGAGAACCATCTGGAGCTGAACCAGAGAATGCTGAACAGCAGCATACGGATGTCAATTACCATCGGCCACAGGCTGGAGATTCATCCATGAGATGCCCGTTTGCACACTAGGTGCGAGCGGGTTGTTTTTTGCCTATAGCTCAACATATCGCCTCTTTAATAAGAAGAAAATAAAAGCATAAGGACCGCCCACTCATGTGAGCGGTTTTGTATGTTACCCCTGTTTCGCTCTGTACCTGCTCCGCATCAACGCCTGAACGGCAATAGCAGCAGCGATCAGCACCAGATTGAATACAAACACGGCGTAGAGCGAAACGTACTCTACAAGCAGCGCAGCAATCAGAGGAGAAATGATGGAGCCGATCTCCGCCGCAGAGACGATTTTGCCAATGACCTCGCTTCTGCCTGTATCAGGGATGTGGTCCCCGATATGAGCAAAAAAGGAATCCATGTAACAGGCACCGCCAACCCCGCCAATCAGCATGCCAATGTAAACCCACGTATAAGAAGAGGTACTTAGAAAAACAACCACTTCAATGCCAATCATCAGCATGCCGAGCATGCAGAGCAGCAGTCGATCACCCATGCGGTCGGATAGATAACCGGCTACGGGTGCAGCAGCCAGTGTGGAGATCCCGGCTACGGTAAAAGCCAGGCTCGTCGCAAACGGGTCCCAGTGCATGATATGGGCCGCATAGAGGGCGAAGTATGTCAGAAATACCGCATAGGCACTCATCTCAAGAAAGTGTACCGTACCGTAACCGATTAACTGCTGCCGCTGGGTTAGCCCTTTCCGAGAGCCTGCATGGGCATGATCGAGAGCACTGGATGTTGGAGAAGCAGCGGCCGTATCGTCCACAGCAATATCGTATATGGCGGTATCCGTAGCTGCCGCAGGGAGGAGTTTATTCTCATGGGCATTATTTAATGGAATGTCTGAGTCTGCCCCTGAGTCCGGGTCTTGCATTTGCTCTCGCTCATCATGTTTAATCATCTGTTCAGATTTTGGCCGGGTCTTCATCCCCATAGCAGTTCCCATGGCTATCAGGCAGCATAGTGTAACGAGCAGAAATGGAACCGATAACGGCCAATGCAGGGCAAGCCAGCCGCTAATCACCGGCCCAAGAACCATGCCTCCGCCTTCACTGCTGCTGATATATCCATTGTACAGACCGCGGTTATCCGCATTGCCCCCATCCCCGATGATGGATCGGACAATGACGGTGAGTCCGGTGGAAGCGAGACCCTGCAGCAGCCGCAGCAAACCAAACAGAAGTGCAGCAGAAGAGACAGCGAAACCGCCCATACAGACAGCAAGAATGAACAGCATTACGATTAAGGCCCGTTGACCTCCCAATTTGCGGTAGAGTGCCGCAGCCGGAACCCCTCCAATGACTTTTCCGACATAAAAGAGTGCAAAAATAACCCCCATCATCCAGCCGGACAGGCCGAATTCCTCAATAAATAAAGGAAACAGGGGGAGGATCATGAAACCGCCCATCTGACTAAGAAAACAGATGATCATCAGCAAAGGCAGATTACGGCGAATGTCCACGTTCAGACTCCTTTCCTACGGACTCAGGTAAGCTCAAAAACCTTCCAATCGCCTTATAGGCATGCGTAGATATCGACATATAAACGTAATGTATGCAGGATTTGTGAAAATAAGAAGAAAAGACATACTGCGTTTATATCAAAACCATTGCGGATATAGCTGAATCATATATAATAGATGGGATTTGTATTAACGATGTGTTTATAGAAAGTGTACAGGGAAGTTGTACCTCAAGTTTAAGGGGGCGAGATGAAACATGTCAGATCAACAACCAATTATCCGGTTCGACCGGGTGACCCAGCAATACGATCAGGATGAAGCCGTATTGAAGGAAGTCAGCTTCGAGATTGAGCGGGGTAAATTTTATACGCTGCTTGGCCCTTCGGGCTGCGGCAAAACAACGATATTGCGGCTGATCGCCGGCTTTGCGGAGCCGACTCAGGGCAGCATTTATTTTAACGGAGCATTGATCAACCGTGTCCCTGCCCATCAGCGCCAGGTTAATACCGTATTTCAGGATTATGCTTTATTTCCGCATTTGAATGTATTTGAGAACGTGGCTTTCGGTTTGCGGATCAAAAAGATGAAAACGGCTGAAATACGCAGCAAAGTGTTGGAAGCCCTCAAATTCGTCAACCTGTCCGGGTATGAAAACCGCGAGATTGGCGAAATGTCCGGTGGACAGCGTCAGCGGGTCGCCATTGCACGTGCGATTGTCAATGAGCCTGAGATCCTGCTGCTGGACGAGCCGTTGTCCGCACTCGATCTAAAGCTCCGGACCGAAATGCAGTATGAGCTGCGTGAGCTGCAGCAGCGTCTGGGCATTACGTTTATTTTCGTTACGCATGACCAGGAGGAAGCACTGGCCATGTCGGATGAGATTTTCGTTCTAAACGGCGGCGTGATTCAGCAGAGCGGTACGCCGAATGACATCTATGATGAACCGATTAACCGTTTTGTGGCGGACTTTATCGGTGAATCGAACATCGTATCTGGCAAGATGAAGCAGGACTTCGTGGTGGAATTCGCTGGTGCACAGTATGAATGTGTCGACCAGGGATTGCAGCCGAACGAGCCTGTTGAGATCGTGATCCGTCCGGAGGATCTGGAGATTACGACCGAGGATCAGGGCAAGCTGAAGGTCAATGTTGACTCCCAGCTGTTCCGCGGGGTGCATTACGAGATTTCCAGTTATGACGATGCAGGGAACGAATGGCTGGTGCATTCCACGAAGAAAGCTGTCGTGGGCGAACGTATCGGGCTGTATTTTGATCCGGAAGCCATTCACGTCATGCGCTTCAATGAGACCGAAGAGGAATTCGACAAACGACTTGAAGCCTACCAAGAGGCCGTCCATGCAGAGTAAGGCGAGTACACGCAATGCGTATCTGATTCCATATGTATTATGGATGGTGCTGTTCGTTGTCGCTCCGGTACTGCTGGTTGTCTATTATTCGTTCTTTGATGTAGAGGGCAATTTCACGTTTGGCAACTATGCCCGCTTCTTCACGCCCGTATATATGCAGATGACACTGAGTTCATTCTGGTATGCCCTGCTAATCACGGTGTTTGCCCTGTTGGTTTCGTACCCGACGGCCTACTTGCTGACCCGGACGAAGCACAAGCAGCTGTGGCTGCTGCTTATTATTTTGCCTAGCTGGATTAATCTGTTGTTAAAAGCCTATGCCTTCATCGGCCTGTTCGGAACATATGGCTTGACCAATTCCTTGCTTGAAGTGATTGGCATTGGATCACAGCAGATCTTGTTCACCGATTTCAGCTTTATCTTCGTATCCGTGTACATCTTCATCCCGTTCATGATTCTGCCGATCTTCAACGCGCTGGAAGAGATGAATCCTTCGCTGATCTACGCGGCGCGGGATCTCGGGGCTTCATCCTGGCTGACGTTTCGCCGGGTCATCTTCCCCTTGACGCTCACTGGAGTCAAATCGGGATGTCAGGCTGTATTTATCCCTGCGTTGTCGCTGTTCATGATCACCCGCCTTATCGCGGGTAACCGGGTTATTACGCTGGGAACAGCCATTGAACAGCATTTCCTCGTCACCCAGGACTGGGGGATGGGGTCGACGATTGCCGTCTTTTTGATTATTGCGATGGCGATCATTATGTTTCTGACCGGATCAGGGAAGAAGGAGGTGCGTAATGGGAAGAAACGGAAAGCTGTCTAACGTTTATCTGGCTGTCGTCTTTGCGATCCTGTACGCACCAATTGCGTACCTGATCTTCTATTCCTTCAACAGCGGCGGTCACATGCGTAATTTCGAAGGATTCACACTGGAATGGTACAGGGAGGTATTTGCCGATACCCGGCTGCTGATCATTGTACTCAATACCTTTATTATCGCGCTGCTGTCATCGGCCATCTCGACGATTCTTGGCGTGGCAGGTGCGCTCGCGATCTATCATGTGCGGCGTAAACGGACCAAGAATACGCTGCTATCTCTCAATAACGTATTGATCGTAAGCCCGGATGTCATCATCGGTGCATCCTTCCTGATTTTGTTTACCATGATCGGGATCAAGCTGGGCTTCACATCGGTCCTGCTGTCCCATATCGCGTTCAGCGTGCCGATTGTTGTCATCATGGTGCTGCCAAAACTGCAGGAAATGAGCCCAACGCTGATGGATGCGGCACGCGATCTGGGCGCAGGCTCATGGCAGATCCTCACACGTGTAGTACTGCCATACGTTAAACCGGGGATTTTTGCCGGGTTCTTCATGGCACTGACGTACTCCCTGGATGACTTCGCGGTAACATTCTTTGTAACGGGGAACGGGTACTCGACGCTATCCGTAGAGATCTATTCTCGGGCGAGACAGGGTGTATCGCTGTCCATTAATGCGCTGTCGACACTGCTCTTCCTGCTGACAGTGCTGCTGGTTATTGGTTATTACTTCATTAACCGCCGCGCTGCACGGACACCTGCCGGAAGGGGGCTGCGTCCATGAAGCAACTGGTACGGACATTTGCGATTGTCTTTGTGGCAGCCTTTGCCCTGATGATCCTGGCTTCCTATCTCAACAAGAGTCAGGGATACTCGGGCGGCAATACGCTGACCATCTACAACTGGGGCGATTATATCGACCCGGATCTGCTGACGGAGTTTGAAGAGGAGACAGGCATCAAGGTCATCTACCAGACGTTTGACTCCAATGAAGCGATGCTCACCAAGATTGAGCAGGGCGGAACAACCTTTGACGTAGCGATTCCTTCTGAGTATGCGATTAGTAAAATGAAAGAAGAGAACCTGCTCGTTCGACTTGATCACAGCAAATTAACCAACCTGCACAATATAGATTCGGATTTCCTAAACTTGTCCTTTGACGAAGGCAATCAGTATTCGATTCCGTACTTCTGGGGAACGGTGGGCATAGTCTACAATCCTGAGCTGGTTGACGGATTGACGTTTGAGAGCTGGGATGACCTGTGGGACCCACGTCTGAAAAATCAAATCCTGCTGCTGGATGGTGCCCGTGAAGTCATGGGGATGGGACTGAACAGTCTGCATTATTCCCTGAATGACACCAATGAAGACCATCTGCAGGAGGCGCTGGCGAAACTGTCTACCCTGACGCCTAACGTCAGAGCCATCGTTGGTGATGAGATCAAAATGCTGCTGGCCAATGAAGAAGCGGCGGTTGGACTCGTCTGGTCCGGAGACGCTTCGGAGATTATGGATGAGAACGACAAGCTCGATTACGTGGTTCCTGAGGAGGGATCGAACCTCTGGTTCGATAATATGGTCATTCCGAAGACGGCAAGCAATATTGAAGGAGCACATCAGTTTATCAACTTTATGCTGGACCCGGATCATGCTGCACGTAATGCCGAATATGTCGGATACTCCACACCGAACGCCGAGGCGCTCAAGTTGCTGCCAGAGGATATCTCCAGTGATGAGCGGTTCTATCCGGATGATTCACTGACAAGCAAGCTGGAAGTGTACGATAATCTGGGTAAAAAAATGCTTTCGCATTATAACGACCTGTTCCTTGAGTTTAAAATGCACAGCAAATAACAGCTGATCGGCCATAACAGATGCAGCAGGAGCTGCATACTAGGCTGTATCACACTTGTATATATGCTTTTAAAGAAAAAATCCCCTGAATCCGTTTAAAGGATCAGGGGATTTTTCTTCTGACTACCTGCACTCCAAGCAAACAGCTCAGGTGTTGTCATAACGGGGTTTACACGGAACGGAGAGGACAGACAAACTGTAGAAGCGAAGCGTGCGCCTAAAAGCTTTCTGAAAGAAAGCTACTTCGGAAGCATAAGCTATTCCCGGATTTCTCCCTGTCGAAGGGGGAATCAAGGAAATCCGGGAATAACAGCGATCGGAAGTTGTTCTGTCATCGGAGTGGCCTAGTGTAATCAATTTATACCACTACATGTTTCTTTTGCGGCCCACGATTAACCAAGCCCCGCCCATAATCAGTACAATGGCCACGAACGGCTGAATAAAGGACATACTGCTCAGCATCGAACCGATGGACATAACCGTGAAGAAGAGCAGCGAGATCACCGTCAGGATGTTGATGGGAATGAGCAGCCATTTGTTTCGTCCGCCAAACCAGTACAATTCAAACAAACCTACAGCAAACGCGAGGATAAAACCAGGCCACATCGTGCTCCAGTTACCAAAGAGCATGGCGATCTGGCTAACTACGCCGGCAGTCAGCAAAATACCGCCCGGTACAAGCAAGCCAACCCCTCTGCCAATCATGGAGAAGTACAGCCAGTGGAAGAACAGGCCGAGCGGAATTACGAACAGGGTAGGCCAGAAGTTGGCGAAGATCGTACCCGGACCGAGTGAACCTCCCTGGTTCAGGATCAGGTACACGCCCAGCAAAATGAGTACAGGCGCCAGGATCGTACGTTTAGCCATGATATCTCTCCTTTTCATCGTTTCATTAGAGTCATTCCGAACAGACATGAAGTCTTTTTTCTCGATACACACAGCATACCATGAATTGGAATTATCCATCCTCGGTCTTTGGCGTTAAAAAGAACCTAGACTTAAGTCTAGGTGGGGACCCCATGATCTTGGCATCAACTAGCTGTTACCTCGTTATTCCCTGAGCAAAAATTCCATGGAGATTCAGGCCCGTCCAGCCCGGTATTGCCCGGGCGTCTGTCCGGTCCACTTTTTGAAAGCATTCTGAAATGCACTTTGCTCGGAAAAATGAAGGGCATAGGCAATTTCACCGACAGAATACTGTCCTTCCCGCAAAAAATTCAGGGCAAGCTTCTTCCGTACCTGAACGGAGATCTCATGGTACGTCGTACCTTCTTCACGCAACCTGCTTTGAAGTGTGCGAATGCTCACGCCGAGATGTTCTGCGGTGTGTTGTAATGTGGGAAAGGAGGCAGGAAGGCTGTCGATTAGCCAGCGGCTGACCTTGCCAGAGAACGTATGAGAAGGCTGCAGCAGATCCTTGCTTTTCTCGGCCATCGTTTCAAACACCTGCAGCATCTTGGCATCCGAATAGAGAACAGGCTGACTGAGAATGTCTTTGGGCAGACGCAGCAGATTATGGTCATCACCGAATTGGGGAGCTACGCCGAACATGTCAATGTATGGGCTGAGATTTCCCGTATTATCCGGAGCCTCATGGCTAAAATGAACCTCTTTTACCACCACCGGGCGATTTGCCAGTTTGCGGATAAGATACAAGACGGATACGGACATGTCTTCCACACAATGACGGGACATCTGCTGCGGCGATTGCAAAAACAGACGGAGAACCACATCCTGACCATCTATTTCCCAATCCAGATTAAATCCGCTGTACAGAATGATGTTATACCGTTGATATGCAGCGAGGGCGTCACCGATCGTTTGGGAATGCATCATCACGTATCCGAGAATACCCAGGTCCGCGAAGTCGAGAAGTAAGCCTTGATGTAAGCCGAAGTACAGATCATTTGAGTATGAAGAAGCCTTTTGTAACATTTGTTCCAGTTCTTCGACCGGTATTCGGGCTTCAGTATGCTGCAATACAGCCGGGTCAAAACCGGCGAATTTGAAAAATTCTTCGACCTCATATCCTTGATGAACAAGGTTTTTCATGATGGGATACAGCAAAGAAATGGATACTCCAATATTGTGATTGTTCATGTACCTCCATTGCGCGAATGAGCAATATTTTCGGCGCCCTCGATCATTTGTTTCGATGTAAAGTCACCTTATGATAGGGATACGCCATCTTCTTCGGCTTTTATTTATTATACAGGAGGAACCCAAGTATGAAATCCAATATTCTGGTGATTAATGGCCATCCTGATCCAGAGAGTTATTGTAGAGCTCTATCCGATGCTTATATCCAAGGGGCACGGAAATCCGGCAGTGATGTAAACTTTATTGATTTGAGCCATATCGAGTTTAATCCAAACCTCAAATACGGTTATCGTAAGCGGACGGAACTTGAGGATGATCTGGTCAAAGCCCAGGAATTGATCCGTCAAGCCGATCATCTAGTGTTTGTATATCCTTTGTGGTGGGGAGCAATGCCGGCTGTTCTGAAAGGATTTTTCGACCGTGTATTCCTGCCGGGGTTTGCCATGAGGTATCGGGAAGGCTCGCCCCTGTGGGACAAATTATTAAAAGGGAAGTCCGCGCAGCTCATCGTAACGATGGATACACCCCGCTGGTATTACCGTTTGATGTACAGGCAAGCCGGGCACCGGATCATGAGTTCAAATATTTTAAAATTTTCCGGTGTATCCCCGGTCCGCGTTACAGAGATTAGTCCGATCAAGGGATCTACCGAAGCATTCCGGCTAAAATGGCTTAGGAAAATCGAGGAAATGGGGAGTAAACAGGGAAAGAGATGATAAGGCACCTTCCCCGGTGATAGGCACTAATTCTAATAGTTCAATTGAAGTTCCTGAATCCAAAGGCAATGGTTGAAGATTGTTCGTTGAACACGCAGCAAGCCCACTCCTCCTGGGGTGGGCTTGGTCGGTTTTGTTATACATTGAAAAGCAGGTTATTTTACGACATCCGAGTGTTTCTTGCCCCAGCTTTTTACCCCATCATCTTCGATAATGGAAATGGCTGCATCAGCGATGTCCGGATTGGTCATCAATTTCTCCTGAACACGGAACTTGATATCGTCGGCATCGGCCAGAGACAGTCCTTTGGTCAGCTCAATCAATCCCTCAACATGGTAATAACGACCTTCCTGGATAATGCGCATCATCTGGATATCGGCCACATGGGAGTCTGCCAGGATGGTCTGGGACACTTTGTCCTCAATATCCTGTGGTGCAGCTACCCCAATGAGTCCAATCATATTGTCATATCCGACCCGGAAAGCTACGGCAATCATCAGACAGCCGATCAGGGTAGTCACAATGCCATCCAGCAATGCGAAGTTGGTCAACGCAATGACAACGACAGAGATCAGGGCGAGCGTTGCCCCGAGTACAGCTACCACGTCTTCGTAGAACACCAGTCGTGTTGGTGGTGCTGCACGTCCGACGTTTTTGATCGCTGCAGGAACTAGGGCGAAACCTGACGCCTTGGGCGCACGTGCTTCCACAAGAATTTCTTTCATGGCTTTGATCAGGATGGCGCCGTCAATCACAATGTTCAAGACGAGCACACCGATGTTGATCCAGAGGCCGCCTGAATGACCAGCAGGATGCTGCAGCAGGTGAATTCCTTCATGGATGGTTTCGTAGGCCATAATCGTAACGACGATAACGGCAATCATGCAGAAAATGTTGATGACCCGTCCGAATCCGGTCGGGAAGCGGCGTGTTGGTTTTTTCTCGGACAGTACACTGCCGACGAAGACGAATCCCTGATTGATGGCATCAGCGAGCGAGTGCATGGCTGAGGCAAACATGGCCCCGCTGCCGCTGAATAAAAAGGCTCCTCCTTTGCACAAGGCAAGGACGGCATTACCTGCCATAGCTACGGCCGAGGACGTATTTCCTTTTTTGACGAGAGACATAAAGCTCTCTGACTTTGCTTGATCAGCCACGTTGATTGTTCCTCCCAGAAGATTTGATAGGTGTAAAATACAAGCTTCTTAGTTACATTTTGTGCATTTCCACTAAATGTTATTATAACCCGCTTTACATATCCCAGCATTATGCAAAAAAGGTCATATTATTATATGGACAAAATTCAGAATATTGAATACAAGTAATTCATCCATATTTGATTCCTAAGAAAGCCATGCAAAAAAGGCACTCCTCAAGAGTGCCGATTGATGTATTCTTTGCAATCCATATGAATATTTAATGCTCAGATTTAATCAAACTTCCAACAGGACAAGCTTAGATTGCCGTATTGATATGCTTTGAATAACAGGGATGCCTTCTTGCTTTGATCGCCAGCTCCCATAGCCAGCAGCAGGGGGACAAAATGCTCTGGTGTAGGGACTGCAGCACGAGCGGATGGTGCCACCTTGTCATAAGCGAAGAGGGCTTCCGTATCCCACTGGACAAGCTTGTCCTCCAGCCATTGGTCAAACTCCATGGCCCAGGAGTCCACGCCGTTACTTTCCCAGTTCAGCTGGCGCAAATTGTGGACTGTGCCGCCACTGCCAATCACAAGGATATCCTGTTCGCGAAGTGCAGCAAGCGCTTGACCGATCTGATACTGCTGCTCATTCGTCAAGTAGCGATTCACGGAAAGTGCAATGACCGGGATATCCGCATCCGGGTAGAGCAAGCGAAGAACAACCCAGGCACCGTGATCCAGCCCGCGCACGGAATCAGCCTCAGCGGGAATGCCAGCTTCCTCAAGCAGACGAAGAACATCTGCAGTAGTCTCAGCGTGACCTTGAGCCGGATATTTAATCTGATACAGTTCCGGCTGGAAACCGCCAAAGTCATAGATTGTATCATATTGAGTCGTAGAGGATACAAGTTGAGTTGCAGACTCCCAATGGGCGGAGAACAAGACGATGGCTCGCGGTTTGGGCAGATCCTGTCCGAGTTTTTGCAGGAATTCGGTATAAACATTCTCCTCCAGTGCAAGTGAAGGTGCACCATGTGCGATAAAGAAGGAGGGCATCATTATGCATTCAGTCCTTTCGTATTGTCGGCAGCCAGTTCAGCATCGCTGCGAAGCCATAATTGGAATTGATCGTAAAGCTCGGCGGTGACGTGATGTCCGCCATGATAAGGAACGTAAGTTACACTTCGAGCATGCTCACGGAAATAATTCGCATTGTCTTCACCCAGTTGCAGGGGAAACATATGGTCCTGGTCTCCATGGGAGATAAATACGGCTAACGATGTTCCAGGCTCTATAGGATATTCGTCTTTTACAAATTGCGGAATGTATCCGCTCAAGGCTGCGATTCCTTTGATAGCATCGCCCATGATCAAGGAGAGCGTCATCGCCATAATGGCACCCTGACTGAAGCCCGCAATATAACGTCGCGCCGGATCAATGGCATATTCAGAGGACAAATCTCCAATCAGCTGCTGCAACCCCTGAACCGAAGCGTCAAACAGCTCACGAACAGGATTACCAATGCTTTTAATTTGAAAATAGGCATAACCGCTGCCCTGAACAAGGGGTCCCCGAACAGCTACGATAATAAAATCGGATTGCAGGGGTTCCATTAGACGAAGCATATCCTGCTCATCCGAACCCATGCCATGGAGGGCAAAAATAACGGGATATTGCTGATCTGTATTGTAGTCCGAAGGCAGTCGAACTTCATAAGTAAATGATGTATTCATTGGAATCACCGCCTGAAGAAAGTTATATTATAATAGTTCACTAATATGAAATAAATATTTCTATTTATGAACAAAATTTATCATGGATCCATTGAAGGGTCAATATTTTTTTTGTATTATGAAAATATGTTACGTATTAGAATATCTAATAAATACTGAAATAACGATGCTGATTGTGATGTTCAAATTAAGCCCGAGGATGTGATCAGGATGCTGCAAGGGATCGTGCCTATTTTGAGAATATTTGATGAGGATAAGGCCAAAGAGTTTTACGTCGACTACCTGGAGTTTGTCGTAGATTGGGAGCATCGATTTGAAGAGGGGATGCCCTTATATATGCAGATATCGCTTGATTCCATTGTTCTTCACCTGTCCGAGCATCACGGCGATTGTACTCCGGGAGCTGCGCTGCGAATTGAAACGGATGATCTGGATGTGATGTGCAGCCGGCTTAATCAGAAAAAATATAAACAGTCCAGGCCGGGAATTACGGATACGCCTTGGGGAATGCGGGAAATGACCGTGACCGATCCATTTGGCAACCGGATCATTTATTATGAGTCTCCCAGCGGACAGACTGAGGATTTGGCAAGAGAAGGGTAGGGAAGCAAGATGGATATTGGCTTGGCCATTCGAACGATTCGGAAACAGAAACAGATTACGATTATGCAAATGTGTGAGGGAACGGGATTATCGAAAGGGTTCATCAGCAACGTGGAAAATAATAAAACATCACCCTCCATTGCTACACTTGAAAGTATCGCGGATTATCTGGAGGTGCCCTTGCCATACCTGCTGCTCGCACCTGAGCAGCGAATGAACGTCGTACGCAAGGACGAACGTCAGGAAACGACTGCCGGAAGCGGGTCAATCAAAGTGCAGCATCTGACGGCAAAGGGAGCCATGCGCATGTCGATTGTGGAGCTTCCACCTCATGCTTCAACAGGGGTTAGCAAGCATGCGGGTGAGGAGAGTCACCTTGTCCTCCAGGGAAGGATTCGGGCAGAGCAGTGTGAGGATGTGGAGATTCTGGAGGCTGGAGATTCGTTTAGCTGGAATGCCATCGTCCCCCATGAGGTGACCAATATTGGTGAGGAGACGGCAGTAGTGCTCGTTGCCGTATCCAAAGAGCTGGATCTGGACCGTTTGTGGAACCAGTAAGGTAGGGGCATGCTTTGTATGGCAATATGGAACAGACCACCGGGGACTTTCCCGGCGGTCTGTTTGCATTCCTCTTGGTTGTTTTACTGCGGATTGGTTGTCCAGATTCCTGCCGCTTTAACAAATACGCGGTCTGACAGCTTAAGCGTTGCCAGAGCAAGCTCGGCTACATCTTCCGCTTGCATCATGCGATCCTCGTCTCCGATTTTCAGACCTGCATTCGTTGCAAGCTCTGTATTTACCGTACTTGGGGTTAACGCCGTTACACGAATGTTGGATTTGCGAACTTCCTGCATCAGGGATTCGGTCAACCCGAGCAGCGCGAACTTGGATGCACAGTATGCTGAACCTGTAGCAAATCCACGTTCACCTGCTGTAGAAGCAATGTTGATAATACTGCCGCTGCTTTCTTTAATCATGCTCGGCAGGACGGCACGAGTCACATAGTATGTACCCATAACGTTGACATGCAGGATGCGCTCCCATTCTTCAGGCTCCATGTCGAGCAAGGTGCCGAAGCTTGCAATACCTGCATTATTGATGAGGATATCTATCGCACCAAGTTCCATTTCTATTGCTGCTACTGCTGCTTCAGCCTGTGTACGATCAGAAATGTCAGCTACAGCACTTGTGACTTTAATGCCATATGCCTCGCTTAACGTTAGCTGAAGGGCCTCCAGATCGGAAGCCGTACGTGCAATCAAGCCGAGATGTACGCCTTCCTTGGCGAGTGCTTCAGCGATGGCACGGCCAATGCCTTTACCGGCGCCGGTAATGACAGCCGTTTTATTTTTAAGTTCCATGTGGGTAATTCCTCCTTATAGGTTGGACTGGCGTCTGATTATACTATATTACCCACAGTTCAGATATTTGCTTCATTACTATTTGGTGATTTTGATGCTGCCTGAAGTGGTACGGGCCTTGATGACTTCCTTACTGTTCATCGGAGATTCCGGTACATTTACATCTCCGGAAGTGGTACGAGCGTCGTAGACTCCTTCAAAATCGGGTGCTGCTTGAATAAAGACGTCTCCTGATTGTCCCGATACATCCACCGGGGCAGAATGGGTCTGTTCGATATGAACACTTCCAGAAGTGAAGCGGATATTGGCAGCTCCGTTTAACTGTGTGATTTCTACATCTCCTGATGTTATTTCACTGTTTACATTACCTTCTAACTGATCTGCAGTGAAGCTTCCGGAGGTTTGAGTTACAGTCATGTCGCCATCAATAATTGAAGCCTTGATGTCCCCAGAAGTGAGATCCAGATCAATACGCGGAGCCGCTATATTTTCCAGACGAATGGATCCCGAGGTATTGTTGAGCTCAAGCAGCTTGGCATGTAAACCGGCCAACTTCCAGTCGCTTGAGGATGAATCGAGTTTAACCTCATTTAATTGGTGACCTTCAGGCAGGGCTACGGTGATTTTGGAATCCCGATCATTCCAATACAGGGTAAGAAACTGTAATCGCTGACGTTCTGTCTGAACTAGCTTGAACGTGCCCCCTGATAACGTGGCCTGTTCGAAACTTTGGATGACAACCGGGTCCCATTTACCGTCTACCTCAATATAACCATTGGAATCCGGGCTGACCACGAATTCGATATCTGCGCTAAAATTGGCATCCATAATTACATTTTGCAACTCATCATTTTTGAAATCCCACCGCTTGGAGTAAGCTTCCCGATCATCTCCGAACTGAACTCCATATATGGACGTTCCTAGCAAACCTATTCCGATACAGATGACAGCCAAAGCCAACCACTTTTTTGTACTCATACGGAAACGTCTCCTTTCATCGTCTTCTTGTTCCATCTAATGTATTGTAGCGTGACTGCTTTGAAGCCCTTGAATACCCGTTTCGCTGCGATAGCGAATAGGATACCTACACCAAATGCCCCGATCGCCACGAACAGCTCAGCTTTATCAAACTGACTAAGAAAGAGGAAATCTACAGCGGCAGCGACAGGGGCCAAGGCCAGCAGGGACATACTGGCGATTACGAGCCACAGCGACCAGAGAGTTAATCCCAGAGGAATGCCTAGAATCAAATTCAGAAAAATCAGGCCAACAGCCGTGAAAAAATTGCGAGCTGCCCGGTTGCTGTTCTTCGGCGGCCGCATTTCACCGTAAGTTGGGGCGTAGAAGGGTTCGTTACCCGGTGTGTTCACGTCATAGCGGTCACCGAGTGCTTCCCGTGCAATCTCTTCCGGACGGCCCAATTCGCGGGCAATCTCCTCTTCGGTTCTTCCTTCCTGAAGCCCGAGCTCGAAGTGCTGATCATAGTCTGCGAGCAGCTCCGCCCGTTCCTGAGGCTCCATCGGACGCAGATGGATTTCCATGGCCTGTATAAATTGTTGTCTATTCATTATCGGTTCCTTCCTCAATCAGATTTGCGACGTTGCGCACAAATTCATTCCATTCCGTAGTCAGTGCCTGCATGTAGTCACGACCTGTGTCCGACAGCTTGTAATATTTACGGGGCGGTCCCTCACTTGATTCCTGCAAATAGGTGGTGCAGTACCCGTCTTGAACAAGTCTGCGGAGTAGTGGGTACAGTGCACCCTCGGCAACTTCAATATGTTTGGAAACCGCCTGAGCCAGTTCGTAGCCATACCGATCCTGGCGGTTAATCAGCACCAGGACGCATAGCTCCAGTACTCCCTTTTTGAACTGGATATTCACGTTCACACAGGTTCCTCCTTCATCCTTCTTCAATCACTAGTGTGTATTGATCAGTAGTTATGAAATCATAATAGCACTCAGTACTGTATATTGCAAGGTAGTGATTTTAAAATAGTTCCGGATCACGAATCGGCCTTGAATGAAGGCCAAGTGATGAGTGCTGCCTTATCGATTTCTCATAAGAACAGCATACGCAAAACCCGGGTCTGATGCCTCCGTCTGAAGACGGAGGACCACCCGGGTCTGTAAACTGAATCTTTTCTGTTTATTCTGCAGCTTCAAGCACTTTAAGATCTTTGACGGCAGGTCCTTCAATCACTTTTCCTGCAAAGTCGAAGCGGGAACCGTGGCAAGGGCAGTCCCACGAGCGTTCTCCTTCATTCCATTCCACTTCGCAACCCAGATGCGTGCAGGTTGTATCGACCAAAAATAGTTTGCCGCTGGTGTCCTTGTAAGCACCGGCTCGTTTGCCGTTATGACGAACAACGGCACCTTCGTCATTGCCGATCTCGCTGACGTCCTTGTGAACGATGCCTACTTTTCCGGAGATCAACTCTTTCGCTACATTCGCGTTTTCGATAATAAAGTTTTTTACACCAGGATCTGTCTTGAATCTGGCTGGATCGAAGACAGCGGCATGGGGGTTGTCACGACCGGTGATACGATCTGCCAGGATGTGTCCGGCCATCGTTCCAGTGGTCATGCCCCATTTGGCGAACCCGGTAGCGACATAAACTCGTTCATGCCTTCCGGTAATCGGTCCTATATAAGGCACTTTATCAATGGATATCAGATCCTGGGCAGACCAGCGGAATGGAATGCTGCGGATGCCGTACGTTTCTTCTGCGAAGCGCTCGAGGCGTTCATAATGACCATAGGTGCAGATTCCTTGTCCGGTCTTATGGTTCTCCCCGCCGAAAAGGATGAGTTCCTTTCCTTCATGGAGCACCTTACGTAGGGAACGGGCTGGCTCATCATCCGAGAGGTACATGCCGCCGACATAGGGCTTTTGAGGTTCTACTGCAACCGCATAAGAACGCTCGGCGTGCAACCTTGTGAAATAAAAACCGGGGTCATACACCGGAAAGTGGGAGGCTACAACAACATGTTCTGCAGTCACGGATGGACCGTTACCATAAGTCCGCACATGAAGTGAAGCATCTTCCTCCACGTCGGTGACCGTTGTATGCTCATAGATCTGCACTCCCTGTTTGACGGCAGAATCAAGCAAATGGTGTAAATAGGCGAGAGGGTCAAAGCGAGCTTGACCAGGCATCTTAATCCCTGCTCTCGATGGAACTTGAATCGGAAGCGGATCGACCCACTGACCTGGAATGTTCAGCTTGCCGTAAGCGGTGAGCTCAATCTCCAGCTTTTTCAGATTATCTTCGGATTGAATGTACACATAGGCATCTTCTTCTGCCCACTGGCAATCGATCTGTTTCTCTTTTACGAGATTGCGCATCCAGTTGGCAGCTTCAGCATTGCCTTCATAATACATGCGTGCCTGTTCTTGTCCGAAGTGGTGAAGCAGTTCATCGAAAATGACCCCATGCTGCGCAGAAACCTTGGCTGTTGTATGTCCGGTTGTACCATCCAATACTTTCCCGGCTTCCAGCACCACAACACGCATCCCGGTTTGGGCAAGCAGATAGGCTGTTGTGATGCCTGCAATCCCTGCACCAATAATGGCTACATCTGCACTGATATCTTCAGTAAGCTTCGGGTAGGCATCAAATTCATGAGTGGCCCTCCAGATGGATTCCGGTATGGGGGGCAGGCCCGTAGGGGGCTGTTGATTGTTGCTCATTCAATTGTCCTCCTTGATCTTTCTTCAGGTCAAAACTGAAATGGTTCGTATCCCACGTAAGCGCGAAGGGGATGTACTCCTATCCATGATTGCCACACTGCGTCAGAATAAAACGAGGTAGCAGAGACTTTACTAATCATTGTTCACATTTTCCTGAAGAGGCCCCCTATTTTTTTTGTCAGACATGCATTATGATAAGATTATCGAAACCGTTTTAGTAAATGTGAAAAGGTAACGTGTGCAGATGTATAAACGCTGATTTAACAATGTTTTTATCTATATAAAACGAGTCGAAGATTTATCGGAGTGCACAGTGTTCATTACATTTTATGTATTCGCTATCATTAGCCAATAAACGATCTGAAGTGCAAAGGAGATTTCAACCCATGACTAATCAAACCAAATATCCATTTCAGGATACAACGCTCGAACTGGACGCAAGGGTTAAAGACTTGGTATCCCGTCTGACAGAAGATGAAAAGATCGAATCCATGCTGCAATACCAGCCAGCGGTAGAACGCCTAGGTATTGCTGCTTATAAACACGGAACGGAAGCCGCTCATGGCCTGGCATGGCTTGGCGAAGCTACATCCTTCCCGCAGCCTGTTGGACTTGCTTGCACATGGGATGCGGAACTTATGAAGGAAATCGGTTCTGTCATTGGGGACGAGGCGCGCGTGTTCTACAAACGCAATCCGGCTGTGAATGGTCTCACCCTGTGGGCACCTACAGTTGATATGGAACGTGACCCGCGTTGGGGCCGCAATGAAGAGGCTTATGGCGAAGATCCCGAACTGACTGCCGAACTTACCACAGCACTGGTTAAGGGCATTCAGGGAGATCATCCGAAATATTACAAGGCTGTTGCAACGCTCAAGCACTTCCTTGCCAACAATAATGAAGTGGATCGCGGAAGCGGCTCATCGAGCATTGATCCACGCAACATGCGTGAATATTATCTGAAGGCATTCGAGAAGCCGTTCAAAGAAGGCGGTGCGCAGTCGATGATGACCGCGTATAACTCCATTAACGGTACGCCGGCGCTGCTTCATCCTTTTGTGAACGAAATTGTCAAAGGCGAGTGGGGTATGGATGGTTTCATCGTCAGCGATGCAGGTGATGTGATGGGGATCAAGAACGATCATAAGTACTATGATTCTCATACACCGGGCACGGTGGAGTCCGTAAAAGCGGGAATCGACAGCATTACCGATGATGCGGATCTGTCCAAGCAAGCACTGCGCGAAGGCCTTGAACAAGGAACGCTAACAATGGAAGATATCGACCAGGCATTGTTCAATACCTTCCGTGTACGTTTCCGTCTGGGGGAGTTCGATCCGGCTGAAGGCAATCCGTATGCGTCCATTGGCGAAGAAGCAATGATGACAGAGAAGGCGAAGGCCCTGTCGCTAAGAGCAGCAAGAGAACAGGTTGTATTGCTCAAAAACGATAAAGGCACCCTGCCGCTGGATAAAACAAAATCAGGCAAAGTGGCTGTCATTGGTCAGCTGGGCGGCACCGTTTACCGTGACTGGTACGCTGGTACCATGCCTTACAGCGTATCTCCGCTTGAGGCGATCAGCGGCAAGGTAGGCAGCGATAAGGTTGCATTCAAGGATGGAAACGACCGGATTACATTGACTTCGGTAGCGAATGGAAAAGCAATCGGACTGGCTGAAGGTGAGAAGTCACCACTCATTGCATCGGGAGAAGCAGAGACGTTCACGCTGACGGATTGGGGCTTCGGCAGTCTGACTCTGCAGGCAGAAAGCAATGGCAAATATGTGACCACGGATGAAGAAACGGTAACGGCTTCAGCAGATGAAGTGTACGGCTGGTTCGTGAAGGAAGTATTCCACTTGCTTCCGCAGGAAGATGGTAGTGTTGGTCTGACAACATGGAATGGCAAAACGGTTACCGCGCCAAATGGCGGAAACGACGCATTTGCCGTGTCGGAAGAGCTGAAGTCTTTTGGTGCGACCGAGACGTTTAAGAAGGACATCGTTGTGAACGGGTTGGATGAAGCTGTAGCAGTAGCGAAAGAAGCAGAAACGGCCATTGTATTTGTCGGGAACAATCCGCTTGTGAACGGGAAGGAAGAGATTGACCGTCCAAGCCTGGACCTGGCTGAATCCCAACAACGTCTGGTTGAGGCTGTCTATGCGGCCAATCCGAACACCATTGTGGTTATTGTGGGCAGTTACCCGTTCACATCCAATTGGGTTCAAGAGAACATCCCGGCTGTATTGTACACTTCCCATGCAGGCCAGGAACTGGGTACGGCTATCGCCAACGTGCTCTACGGAGATTACGCACCAGCAGGTCGTCTGAACATGACGTGGGTGCAATCCGCAGATCAATTAACGGATATCAAGGACTATGACATCATCCAATCCGGACGTACGTATCAGTATTTTGAAGGCAACGTACTGTATCCATTCGGACATGGATTAACGTACGCTGCGTTCAAATACAGCAACCTGGAGTTGAATCCTGACCAAGCGGGAACAGAAGGAACGGTCAAAGTAACCGTCGACGTAACCAACACCGGAACCATTGCCAGTGATGAAGTGGTACAGTTGTATGTACGCGCCGGCAAATCCCGGGTGAAACGTCCACTCAAAACGTTAAAAGGATTCCGTCGTCTCCATGTTGAAGCTGGCGCAACCGTAAAAGTGAGTTTCAACTTGCCAGTACAGGAACTGGCCATCTGGGATGTCACCCGTGATCGTTATGTGGTTGAAGCAGGAACGTATTCGATCATGGTCGGCAAATCGTCATCCGATATTCAGCTTGTTGCTGATCTGACGGTCGATGGTGAAACGATCCCTGCCCGTAATTTGAGCGTGGTGACCCGTGCTGAGAATTATGATGCTTACTTTGGTGTGGATCTAGATGAGAGCAAAGAAGGTGGAACTTCTGTCCGCGTAACGGGTGAACAAGGATGGATTGCTTTCAAAGACGCCGATCTGGGTGATCATGCCGTAGTCATTGAAGCACGTGTATCGTCAGAACAGTCTGGTGCAGCACTTGAAGTTCGTCTGGACGCAGCAGATGGAACACTGGCAGGACGTGTCGATATTGCCCAAAGTGGTGCACAGCAATGGTCTACGGTGAAAGCCGATCTTCAAGGTGCAGCAGGCGAGCGAGACATCTATCTTGTATTGTCTGCAGGTGTACGCATAAGTCATTTTGAGATTCGCTAACTAAACGGATAGAATGAGCTTACCGCATATTGAATAATTGAATAGAAGAAAGCCTCCGGATCAGATTCGGGGGCTTTTCGACTTGAGTATTGATATGTATATTATTTGCCGTCAAACGTAATCAGTTTGTTCACGAATTGTTTCAGTTGCTGGCTGGTTTCATTCAGCTGTTCAATGGTACTCATGAAATTGTTGACGAGTTCCGCCTGTTCCTGCGAGCTGGCGGTAATCTCTCCAAGCTCATTTTCCATCATTTGAATGGATTGCCGGACAGAGAGGAGGGATTCTTCAATTTGAGTGGTGGCTTGCTTGGTATCTACAGACAGTTTGCGGATTTCCTTTGCAACGACGCCGAATCCTGCTCCTGCATCGCCTACACGGGCAGCCTCAATGGCTGCGTTTAACCCGAGCAGGTTGGTTTGTTCGGAAATTTCCCGAATGAAGCTTGCAACCTGAGTTACGTTTCCTGATTTCTGTACAGCTTGTTTGGAGTTATTCCGAATTTCCTCGGTCGTGGCGCTCAGCTCCTCGGAATGTGCAGCCACATGCTGCACGCTATCAATAAGCTGATTGGTCAGATGCTCTGTCGCTTCCATGAGCTGCTGTAACTGAGCCTGGTCGTCCATGCTGTAGAGCAGATTGAATATGGCAATGACCTCACCCTGATCGTTTTTGATCGGCAGATACGATACATCAAATGGAACACCGAATAATTCTTTGGGGTAATGATCGAATTGTTTCTCCGTAGTGCCTTTCAGATCGGCAAAATTACGATTGGGTTCAAGCAAAGGATCTCCCGCTTTGAATTCCAATTGCTTTAAGGACTCTCCTGCAGAAAAGTACAGGAACTTCTCTCGATCAATGATGGAAAGGGTTACATCCTGGCGTATGGTATCGCGGAAAAATGGCATGCATGTAATGAGTGCTTGAATAATATCCATAATTGGGTAAATGCCTCCTAAAATGTTTAATATAGAAAAGTACCAAAGTTTATTTTAGTAACCACCTATATAGTATATCGACATGCAAGAAAGAAGTGAGTAGTGAAAACCAAAAAAATCTCACCGAAAATACACGCAATTCATCCTCTGCGTATTTTCAATGAGAATATTGATTGGGATCATGCTATAACGGTTCAAGGCTCACTATAACAATTTGTTGGTCTCTTAACGTTGCCTGCACATCCACCAAGCGCTGATTACGGCTTCCCCGAAAAGGTAAGGACACATCCCGTTCAGAAGCCACGTAGGGACCATCTACAATGACATCACACAGCCGAGCCAGTTCAGCCCGTATCGGATCTGCAACAAGCTCTTCATAGGTAAATCCCGTATAGGCCCACACTGTCCGGTCAGGGCATGCATCGCGGAAACGGCGAACCCAAGGGAGGCATTCCTCTGCTGAGAAAAACGGATCACCTCCGCATAATGTAATCCCATCCAGCAGGGGATGGGCAGTTACCTCCTGCAAAATCTGCTGCTGCCGCTCTGCGGTGATCTGTTCCCCTGCCCGAAAGCTCCATGATTCCGGACTGAAGCATCCTGGGCAGGCATGACGGCAACCGCTGATGAAGATGACAGCTCGCAGACCAGGTCCTTCATTTACAGACTCGGGAATATAACCGTACAGATTCACTTGTGTTTCACCCGATCCCGCACTTCTGCCTGTTTCGCGGAATTGAAGCGCACCTTGTAGTCGCCGGTAAGATAACCGGTGACCCGGCGCAATCGCTGAAAGTGCACGTGGTCCTCGTGTGCCTCACACCCAGGACATACATCACCAATGACACCTTCATATCCGCATGCCGGACAGCGGTCAATCGGGTGATTAATGGAGAAATACCCAATATCCTGTGCGAGTGCATATTGAACAATCCGCTGGAAGGCAATGGTATTGGCCCGTACATTTCCATCCAATTCAACATAGGATATGGCTCCGGCATTACATAGCGTATGGAAGGGAGCCTCTAGTTCAATTTTACGGTAAGCTGGCAGGGTGTAATAGACCGGAATGTGAAATGAATTGGTGTAATATTCCCGGTCATTAACCCCAACAATGAGGCCATATCGCTCGCGGTCAATCTTGGTGAACTTGCCGGATAACCCTTCGGCAGGCGTGGCGAACAGCGTAACATTCAGGTTATGCCGTTCACTCATGTGATCACAGAATTCACGCATGGTGCGGATAACGTTCAACGCCTCACGGTGGATATGAGGGTCCTGTCCATGGTGCCGGCCATACAGAGCGGTCATGCATTCGGCAAGCCCGATAAAACCAATGGACAAGGTGCCATGCTTCAACAGTTCGGCTACCGGTTCATCTGGTGCGAGCTGCTCACCGCCTTCCCACACGCCTTCCCGCATCATGAAGTCAGATGCCTTGGCAGGCTGTGCTGTTTGGATACGATAGCGGTGCAGCAGTCCGGAAGCAGCGCGTTCCATCACCTCTTCGAGAGCGTTATAGAACCCCGTACGGTCGGCGACAGCCCGTGCACCCTGACAGATGCCATAGCGAATGCCGAGTTTGACCAGATTGATGGTATTGAACGAAAGGTTGCCTTTACCGCTCTGCCGATTTCGTCCGAAGCGGTCTGCCAGCGTACGTGTACGGCATCCCATGGTGGCGATGATGGTATCCGGATCTTCAGGACGATAATAAGGCAGGTTGAATGATGCATCCACGTTGACAAAATTCGGATACATGCGCCGGGAAGAGCAAGTCACGGCTAGACGGAACAAGTCGTAATTGGGTTCCCCTTGAGTCTGGTTAATTCCTTGCTTGCACTGAAAGATATGCTGTGGAAACACAGGGGTCTCCCCGCCGCCAAGACCGCGAATGGTTGCTTCCAGCAGGGAACGGGATACAAGCCTGCCTTCGGCTGATGTGCATAGTCCATAGTTCAGCGAGGTAAAAGGGATCTGTCCACCTGCCCGGCTGCTCATGGTGTTCAGGTTGTGAATCAGGGATTCGGCAGCCTGTCCGGTCTCCAGTTCTGTTTCCTCACAGGCAAAAGCAAAAGCACGCGGGCATGCTTCTCGTGCCACTGGACTATCCAGGTGCAGATGCTCGTCGTCAATCTGTGTGTGCTCTCCAAGCAAACGCTGTCCTTTGCGATAATGCTTGCGGAAGGAGCGCTGTACATAAGGAGCCAGATCCCAGTCGATTTTGTTGGCCGATACCCCGCCGTACTGACTGTTTTGCTGTGATTGAAATATGATGGCGACGAGCGCCATTGCCGACATGATGGTCTGCGGGGTACGCACGGAGCCGTTACCCGTATTGAAGCCGGATGCTAACAGTCGGTCAAAAGGAATAAAGATGCAGTTGGTTGTTCCAAGTGCATACTGATCGAGATCATGCACATATAGGTCTCCATTCTCCACAGATGCAGCAAGCTCTTCCGGCAGCATATGACGAAGAGCATGCCACTTGGCCGTCTCCGAGCCGAGCCTGCTCATCTTGCCGCTGAACGAATCGCCATTGAGGTTAGCGTTCTCCCTCAGTGTGTCCGCGTCTTCTGCGCCAATAATTCGTCTTCCCAGGTCGGATAATAGATCGGATGCCGGTGGAGTGGCATACTCAAGCAGGTTCATGTGAGATTCCTCCCAAATATTGATTTTTATTATCGGTTATTTCAACTAAATACTATATGTAGATTCGCATTATCCATTTATAAACTATATGTGGATTTTTGGGTGTGATCATTCTCACATAGTTACCTTCTACCAGAAGGAGCTGCATCGGAAGGAGTGGATAAAGGTTTTCAAAGTGAACCGGGAAGAGTATAATTCCTATTTATGCTGTACTAGGTAAGTGCGGTTTTCATATACTATGATTCTCTTGGACTTCTATGGTGGTAAACATATATGTACATGTTGTGACAGTTAACTTGAGAAATTTGACCCTCATATACAGGACAGATTCATTTTGAAATAGAGATGTAGAAATACAGCTAAGATTTGAGGGGTGGATCATGGGAACGGCAGGGATTACTAGAGGCTTCTATGAAAATGTACAGGAAGCAGCGTCCCACATCGTGGACGTGTTAAGCGGGATATTGGAGGTCAATACGATCTTTGTTGCCACCAATGATGGGACGACCAATGTCATTTTGGAAGCTTTTAACCGAAACGAGGAACTGGTTATCAGTGGCAACGAACTTCCATTGGATTCTTCCTACTGCAGTCTGGTACTGCGAAATACAAAAGAAAACCTGATCATAACGGATACTGCAGCACATCCGCTGACTTGCTCAATGGATGTAACCAAGGCGCTCGGTAACCGTTTTTTTGTGGGCATACCCATTATGCGGCGTTCGGGTGAAACCTTTGGGACGATTTGTTTAATGGACAAGCCGGACTATGTCATTAGTGAAACAGATATGAAGACGTTGAACGCCATGGCTGTATTTCTTGGATATGTCGTTGACTTGGAGAATACTCTGCTCATCCAGAAACAAAAGCTGAATGATACGGAGCAGCTGAAACAGCAACTGCAGATGGAGAAGGAGCGTGCAGAATCGGAAGCGATGACGAAGGCGCAGATGATTGCGCTAATGAGTCATGAGATTCGCAACCCGCTCAATGGCATTCTTGGTTTAACCGATCTGATGCGTACACCGGATATGCCTGAAGAGCATGTGGAATATGTGGACATGATCGAGACCAGTGGCAACATCCTCCTGTCTTTGCTGAATAATATAATGAACTTTAATATTAATGAAACAGGTAGAACGGTAGTTCATGATGATCCCTTTGATCTGGTTTCTACTATTGAGAGCACCGTGTATCTGCATGCCGGGCTGGCAATGGAGAAAGGAATCGAGCTGGGTCTGAACCTTGAAATGAACATCTCTCAGGTGTTCGTGGGAGATGAGGTCAAAATCGGTCAGCTGCTCGCAAATGTGCTGAAATATGCCATTGATTCCACGCGTACAGGTTCTGTGCTCGTTACGGCAGTCGTAGATGGTCAGAATGTGGATGAGGCGGGTACGTTGCTGCTTCATATCAAATATACAGGTCGGATGCTGACATCGGACAAAAAACTGCAGGCGTTTAATACACTGGACGGAAATGTCAGCATTCAAAAGCTTGTGGGTACCAACCTCAGTTTGGCCGTCAGCCAAAATCTCGCCATTCTCATGCATGGCTGTATTGAGGTGAGCAGCCTGGGTGAAGAGGAGACGGAATTTCAGATCAGGCTGCCCCTGATGAAGCACTGGGAACTTCCGCAGCTTACAGGCATTCAAGAGCGATTGAAAGGTAAAACGGTACTGCTGGTCAAAGCTCCTGATATTCTGCAGGGGGTATCTTCCCTCATGGGCAGGTGGCAGATGGATGTGAACATGACATCAGACACGAGCCAGGCAAAACAATGGATGGAAGATGGATTTGAGCCTGAAATTGCGGTTATTGACATGGGGTTAGAGCCAGACAAGGCCATGAAGTTTATTCATGAATTAAAGGGAATGGCAAAACAACTGCCCATTATCATCCTGATCCCCTACGGAATGCATATGGATCCTCAGGAGGCAGGGAACGTTGATGCTGTCTTAACCAGGCCGGTTAGACAGTTGGACTTGCTGAACGCACTGAGCGCGACATTGCACCGGGCATAATAAAATATAAGCAGCGTACCTAATCAGGTACGCTTTTTTTTATTGTATATGGAAAGAGCGCGCCTCAAATCCGATCTGTTTATTTATCCGTTTTCTTTTGTTAAATCCCTTTTCATCCACGCTGGTTACGTTACAATAGAAAAGTAAGAACCCTACTAATTAATCTAGAGGAGGATGTGCATTCAATGGAATACCGCAGATTGGGTGGAAGCGGACTGAAAGTAAGCGAGATCAGCTTGGGCAGCTGGCTGACGTACGGAGGATATGTGGAGCGTGAAAATGCGGTGAAGTCGATTGAAACCGCATTCGATGAAGGTATCAACTTTTTTGATACAGCAAACGTATACGAGCGCGGCGCGGCGGAAGAGCTGCTTGGGCAGACTTTGAAGGCATATTCCCGTGATTCCTATGTTCTTGCAACCAAAGTGTTCGGTAAAATGGGCGACGGTCCGAATGACCAGGGCTTATCCCGCAAACATATTAAGGAGCAATGTGATGCCAGTTTGAAACGCTTAGGCGTGGAATATGTGGACATCTACTATTGCCATCGTTATCATACGGAAACACCGATCGAAGAAACGCTGCGGGCACTGGATGACCTGGTTCGGCAGGGAAAAGTGCTGTACGTAGGCGTAAGCCAATGGACTGCTGCTCAGATGGAGGCAGCGCTCGGTACTGCTGACCGTCTGCTGCTCGATCATATCGTGGTCAATCAGCCGGTCTATAACATGTTCGACCGTTATATTGAGAAGGAGATTATTCCACTTGGTGAGCGCAAGGGTATCGGACAAGTGGTCTATTCTCCACTTGCACAAGGCTTGTTAACCGGCAAGTACACTTCAGCTTCAGATCTTCCGGAGAACTCCCGTGCGGCGAAGCTCGGCTGGGATGAAGGCAAGATCAATGCAGACAAAATCGGAAAAGTGCGTCAGCTGATTGAAGTAGCGGACAAGCTGGATCTGAAGGTTGGGCAGCTGGCACTTGCATGGATTTTGCGTCAAAACAATGTGTCCAGTGCACTTGTAGGGGCAAGCCGTCCGGAGCAGGTGAAGGAGAATGTTGCTGCTTCAGGTGTGAAACTGGATTCAGCCATTATTGAAGAGATCGAGCAGATCTTGTCTTAGTGGTTAGCAGCCTTTCAAGGCGTAATTATGCAAACTAAATCGTAAAAAAGGATGCCCCGCAGCCAGAATAGGCTTAACTGCGGGACATCCTTTTTGGGTTTTAAGCTAGAACAAACGATTGCCAATAAGCACCTTGGATCGCTTCGGAATGGCGCAGACCCGATTTCTCCCGGTATTTTTCGCTTCATATAATGCGCGGTCTGCCTGCTCGAAGAAGTCAGCGTCATCCTGCTCGTCGCAATGATCCGGAAAGACGGCTACACCGATCGAAATGGTCAGGCGAATGGTTGTGCCGTCCGGCAGAGCGAAGAGATACTTTTCAACAGACTGGCGAATGGATTCTGCAATGGCCAGGGCTTGATGATTACCGCAGTCCAGCAGCAGGATTGCAAATTCCTCGCCTCCGTTTCGTGAGACCATGTCGGCTGATCGCGAATGTTCGATGAGTAATTGCCCCAGCTGTTTCAGAACAGCGTCTCCAGCACTGTGACCGTACGTATCATTCACTTTTTTGAAACGGTCGATGTCAATGACGAGCAGGGAAAGCTTCTGTCTGTTTTCCCGGGCACGCTCCAGCTGCAGTTCCAGAGATTTCTCAAACTGACGGCGATTGCTGAGATTGGTGAGGTGGTCTGTGGATGCTCTGCGTTCCAGAAGGAATAACATCTCATTCGATTTATTAATAAATTCGGCGATAAAATAAATAAAGATCCCACCGACAAAAGATATCGTCATTTGTAAAGGATATACTTTCATTAATGAATTCATGCTGTTGGAGTTTAAGAACAGGATTACGAATATTAGTGTAATCCCCAGCAGGTTCATCGTTATGATTTTGGTTAATCTCGACCAGGAAGCATAGGCAAAGTATACACCGGATAAACCGATTAGTGTCATGACGAAACCGGCATCAATCGCTGGAGACGACAGACCAAATATGGCAATGCGCAGGATGGATATGACAAGTCCAGAGATGACTGATGCCAGACCTCCTAGATACACTGCGGCTGTAACAATCGCAAGATGGCGAAGATCCACAATGATATCTTCATTGAGAGGGAAGGAATAGTTCATCAGCACAGTACCATAGATACCAAACAGGAAGCCGCCGATCACCTGCACACGTAATGAGGGGAAAGGGATACGAATATTATAGTATTTGGCAATAATTCCGGATATGTACATGAATGTAATCATGACACAAATATTTATAAAGAACGTGCTTAACAATGAACAGCCCTCCTTTGACGCACATTACTATATTTTATCTGAAAAAGAGCACAGTAGCGAACCATATTATAGCAAATGTGCAATTCGATTGCTGGAAATGGTCTATTATTAATATAAGTTTTCTGGTAATGAACTCGTATTGACTTCATTATACATTAAGATTTATACTTAATCTAAATCAAAATTTCTTATAATGTTTCTGGGAATCATAGCGATCGATGGATTGCTGTGTCATTGTATATATTCTGGAATGGATTAATAAAGGAGAATTGCCGTGAAAACTCTAAATCTGACGATACAAAGACAGGCCGTATATGATGTAGTACGCCACTCGGAAGACCATCCGACTGCTGCAGACGTGATGAACCGTCTGGTCGAACAAGGCTATAATCTCGCCTATGGCACCGTATATAATTCGCTGCGTTATTTAACGGACAAGGAATTGATCCGGGAGCTTAAGCTGGGTGAGACCGCCAGCCGATATGACGCCCGCATGGATGACCACCAGCATATTATGTGTGAAGTCTGTGGCAAAGTGGATGAGGTTATGACAGAGGTCCCTTCAGCATGGATGCAGCAGGTGGCCGAGGAAACCGGATATGCAATTGATCATGCTCATGTGGTCTTTGGAGGTGTCTGCGGGGAATGCAAAAACAAACGGATCAAGTAAAAATCAGGATGTCTGATCGTCGTTTGCCGCTGCGGGTTAAGCCGGCTCTTGCTGATCCGGCCCCCTTTGTGGAAGCTTGTCCTGTTACACGGCGTGTCATTTTGATCAGTCCAATGCCAGGCCAGGTTCATGAACTGGTCAAAGCATTGACGGACAGCTGCTTCGATGTATTGGTGTTTCATCGCTGGGAACCGGATCTTCATGAACGGCTGGTATTTGATCTGTTGATCTATGATCTGTCTGTGGCTGGAACGATTGACGCGTTCGCTGGCATCAGCAGCCGTTTGAACCGGGAGGCAGAGCATATGGCACCTTGCCTATATCTGGTGGGCGAGAATATGATAGGGAGCGCAAGCGGACCCATGCTTCAGGAAGAGCTGCTGGTGTGGCCAGCCCGTCCGCAGGAAGCACTGTACCGGGTACAGCGCATGATTGGCAATAGTCCGGTTACGCCCAAGCGCGGCTTCTTGCCCGAGGAAGGACAACGGATCAGCTTCAAAGACTTGTGGCTGGACCGGGAGCGGATGAGTGTTCAGCGGGACAATGAGCGGATTCACCTGACGAAGACGGAATACGATCTGCTGCTGAAGCTGATTGATGCCAAAGGAGCTGTCATTTCCCGGGAGGAGATGCTCAGCGATATTTGGGAGACTGATTTTACGGGTGGAAGCAATGTAGTCGATGTTCATATCAAAAGCTTGCGCAAAAAGCTTGGAGATAACGCAGCTTCCCCGCAATATATTGTTACAGTAAGAGGAGTGGGCTACCGCCTGGCGGATTAGTCCGCTTTTTTTTATTTCCAGTTATTTATGGCATATGTAGATGTTCATCCTTCATTCATGAAACGATCAGGAAACTCATGATAACCTCATGCGAAGCTCATGCAGACACTCTATGGGACATGTTAGAATCATTTTAACAGTTAGATCAAGTCTAAATGTATATTTATAGTAATGACGAATATGATTTAAATAATAGATACAGCAGGCATGAGGCCAACATGAGGAGGATTCTGATATGACAGAACGTATGACAACCAATCAGGGAGCACCCGTGGGTGACAACCAAAACTCCCGCACAGCAGGCAGAAGAGGACCAACTCTACTTGAAGATTATCATTTGATCGAGAAGATTGCCCATTTTGACCGTGAACGTATTCCGGAGCGGGTAGTACATGCCAGAGGTGCGGGTGCTCATGGGGTATTTACCCTGGAGAACAGCATGAAAGAGTTCACCAAAGCAGATTTCCTGCAGGAGCCTGGAACGGAAACGCCTGTACTGGTCCGTTTTTCCACGGTAATTCACGGGACAGGTTCGCCAGAGACTGCGCGTGATCCGCGCGGGTTTGCAGTCAAGCTATACACGCGGGAAGGCAACTATGATATTGTCGGTAACCATCTGCCTGTATTCTTCATCCGTGACGCGATGAAATTCCCGGATATGGTACATTCCCTGAAGCCTGCGCCAGATACGAATATTCAAGACCCTGCACGGTACTGGGATTTCATGACCCTTTCACCCGAGTCCACACATATGATGACGTGGTTGTTCTCTGATCTGGGTACGCCTGCGAGTTACCGTGAGATGGATGGATTCGGTGTGCACGCGTTCAAATGGATTAATGCGCAAGGCGAGATCCGCTACGTGAAGTATAAGTGGGAGTCTGCGCAGGGTGTGCGCGGCTTCTCTCGTCAGGAAGCGTCTGAAGTGCAAGGACAGGACTTCAACCACGCTACCCGGGATCTGTATGACCATATCAAAAACGGCCAGTATCCGCAGTGGAAGCTGCAGGTACAGCTTCTGAAGCCTGAGCAGATGGATGATTTCTCATTTGATCCGCTTGATCCAACCAAAACCTGGCCGGAAGATATCATTCCGTTTCAAACGGTAGGAACCATGACACTGAATCGCAATCCGCAAAACTTCTTCGCCGAAGTAGAACAGGCCGCTTTCTCCCCAAGTGCATTGGTGCCTGGGATTGAGCCATCTGAGGATAAACTGCTGCAAGGTCGCCTGTTCTCCTATCCGGATACCCAGCGTCACCGGCTTGGACCAAACTATCTGCAGATTCCGGTGAACTGCCCGTATGCACCGGTTCGCAACCATCAGCGCGATGGACTCATGAATGTGAATCAGGATCCGTCCCCTGTAAACTATGAGCCGAACAGCTCCTCCAGCAGTCCGCAGGAAGATCCGTCATACTGGGACAGTCAGATGCCGCTGCACGGTCATGTTACACGGGAGAAAATTGAGAAAACGGATGATTACACGCAGGCAGGTGAACTGTTCCGTTCTTTCACGGCCGAAGAACAGAATAATCTGATTGATAATTTGATTAATGACCTCAAAGGTGTTCCGGCCCAGACGCAGATGCGTGCATTATGTCACTTCTTCCAGGCTGACGGACAGTTTGGTGGCCGACTGGCTCGTGGACTTGGTGTAGATATCTCGGCATATATGCCACCCGGCAGACCGTAAATAAGAGACATTATTAATATATTTTCATAGCATGTAGGAAATAAAATTAATATGATGAGGCTGGGCATGACTGCATGATATGCAGGATTGTCCAGTCTTTTTGCTGTCTTTGCAGCCGAGCTGGCTTCTCATATACCCTCGCAATGATATTCTGAAATGGAAAACAAATTTACAAATCATTTACAATAAATAACTGACATAGAGGTTGACTTCTTGTTTGTTGTCACTACAATGGGTAGTGTGAGGGGTGTCTGAATATGAAAATACACAATTTTAAAGTGGGTGAGCGTGGGCTGAATCGTTTTTTTGGCCCGCTGGAAGCGAAGATTATGGATATCTTATGGGCGCGTCCAGGCAGCAGCATCCGTGAGGTGCAAACAGCACTTGAACAAGATAGAGATGTTAATTTCAATACCGTCATGACGGTTATGAACCGGCTCGTGGATAAGGGGCTGCTTCGCAAAACACAGAAGGGCCGGACGTCACTGTATCACCCGGTACAGAGCAAGGAGGAGTTTATGAACGACCAATCGAAGGAGCTGTCGCATGAACTGGTAGACGAATTCGGTGCACTTGCAGTGAGCCACATGCTGGATGCACTGGATGAAGCCGATGCGGGGTTGATTGAACGTCTGGAGCAGAAGATCAAACAATGGAAAAAGGATAGCGACTGATATGTGGAAGGCCCGCTCGAAACTGTTGTTTACTGTCGGGTTTGGCATTCCGCTACTCGTGTTCATTCAAATGTTTATGTACGCCATGTACAAACTGTTTGGCTGGGATATTCCCTTTAATCTGCTCTGGCTATGCAATCATTGGATGAGCCGTATGGGGTGGTTATCGGTTGGCCACTTTTTGATGCTGCTTGTCGTGCTAACCTTTGGAGGAACAGGCTGGCTGTTCATGCATCGAATGATGAAGACGCGAGCAGCCGTACGCAAGCTCCATGCGATCGAGAACCAAGCGATGTCCAGAGCTCTTGAGGTCAAATATCGTCATCTTAAACAACCGGGGTTTATCGTTGTGGACAAGCAGTCACCGATTGCTTTTACGATTGGTTTATGGAGGCCATACATTGTTCTCTCAACGGGGTTGCTCGGTATGCTCGATGCTGAAGAAGAAGCAGCTGTTGTCTATCATGAAGTCCATCATCTATGGCACCGTGATCCGTTGAAGACAACGCTGCTGTCGGTGTTTGCCATGATGATGCCGTATATTCCTGTTTTGAAGCATACTTCAAAGCAATATCATATCGTCCGCGAAATCTTAGCCGATAATGAAGCGATTGAACGTACGGGAAATGCAGCGGGAATTGGCAGTGCCTTGCTCAAACTGATCCGCGCTTGTCCTGAACCATGGCGGGTACGGGAGATGGCTGTGCAATCCTCGTTTGCCGATACGTCGGTGAATGTGCGCATCTCTCGTTTGCTAGACCCGGAACAAGATGTTGAGTTGGCTCTCCCGTGGTTCGCCATATTAATGTCGGCGACAGTGTTTCTGTTGATGTCTGTTTTGTTTGTTTGGTCGATCGGATAATTTGAATGTGGCACATTTTAATGCCAAGGAGGAAGATGTACATGAATAGTAGGAGTGTAGAGATTGGCTTGTTCTTCTTAAGAATCATGATCGGTCTTATCTTTGTATTGCATGGGTGGAGCAAGTTTGAAGGTGGAATCAGTGGTGCGGTAGGCCTTTTTGAGAGCATGGGCATCCCTGGATTTCTCGCATCCGTTGTAGCCATTATTGAGCTGGCCGGCGGGGCCGCGATGATTCTGGGACTGGGAACACGTGTGTTTGCTGCATTGTTTATTATCTTGATGGCAGGGGTTCTGTTTACGGCCAAAGTAGATCAGCCATTTATTGGTGGTACTGAATTTGATTACCTGACGCTGGCAGGTTCCCTGACCTTGCTATTTACAGGCAGCCGCTTCCTGGCGGTGGATCAGTATATAGCCAGACAAGGTAAGGTTCGGAATGCAAGCTCATAAGACCCGCCGTTTGTAAGCATGTATTTCATTAAAAGCAGGCTAGGCCTGCAGCGAAGCCTTTTCCTACTAGATTGGTTTGCGGGTAATTATACTTGTGAACTGCTCTGGCAGGAGAAGGTTTTTTTGGTTTGGACGCCAAGCCTAAACTTTTGGTACAATGAGAATAAGTATGCTACTGAAAAAAAATAAGAACATCAAGGAGGATGTGCTTTATGATTAATGTCATTCCATCCGAAGCCCGTGCCAGCTTCGACCGAGGCTGGCTGCGCGGCAGTCACAGCTTTTCCTTTGGAGAATATCAGGACCCGGAGAACACAGCTTTTGGACCGATGAGGGTAGCAAATGATGATGTGATAGCACCTGGACGTGGTTTTGGTGCACATCCGCATAGTGACATGGAGATTGTGTCCATCGTGCTGAATGGCAAGCTTCGCCATGAAGACAATCTTGGCAATGTAGCTGTAACCTCGTTTGGGGGAATTCAGCGAATGTCGGCGGGCAGCGGCATGATTCACACCGAGCACAATGCGTCCGATACGGAAGAGGTACGTTTGCTCCAGCTTTGGTTCATGCCTACGACGAAGGGACTGCAGCCTTCATATGAGACGACATCATTTGATCCTGCTGCACTAACGGGAGCGCTCTTGCCTGTAGTATCTCCTGAAGGCGGACCGCGGGTTGCATCCATTCATCAGGATATGACCATATATCTAAGCCGTTTGACTAAAGGTGAGGCACTAACATATAAGCAGGGTGAGGGACGCCGCCAGTATATTTTTGTGATTGAGGGTAAAATCGGACTGAATGGTGAGCACGATTTGGCGGCAGGCGATACAGCAAGGGTAGAACAGACTCAGGTCATGGAATTGCAGGCAAGTGAGGATGCGTTCTTCATGCTCATTGATTTGCCTTAACTTGAGTGGAACGCAGCATTAATAGACATGAGCAATAAGGGAGGATAAACGTCTATGGCACAGCAGGAATGGTTTATGGTTAAACATGGGGTAACCGGGCGAGGTCTGGCAAATAGCAAAACAGATTCCCTGTCCTATCGGTTCCAAAAAGAGGGCGAAGGCTTCGTATTCACCGTTACAGGTTTGGATGATCCAACCGTGGAACAGATCATTAATCTCAGGCAGGAGCTTAACGTCTTTCGTTTCGTGCAGCGCAAGGATCAGCCTCTCGTGAAGCACTGGTACTATGTTCAAGGAGACCGGGTTGCATACGATAAGGATCGTGGTACCCTTACAATTTTTGCGAATTCCGAGATTCGATATGTGCCTGAAGATTACTTCGCTGATTAATGTTCATACTTAGATGGGTCTTCCATACCGGAAGGCCTATTTCTTTTTGTCTATTTCAATATGCATGTGACGTCTTTCAGGTTGTTTTAGGAAATCCCAGAAATTGCGAAGCCAAACAAGGTTGACATCTGGAAATTAATATAGATATAATTCATATCAATTGATAATGAATATCAATATCATAAGCTAGAGAATAGAGTCATTACGTTGTCTTAAGGCTATCGGTGAGGGGTTTAGTAGAGAGATGAAGTTAGGTTATATGTTGGTCGTACTGGCTGTTCTGTCTATCGTTTACATATTTATCGGCAATTCGGACATTTCGCCCCTGGATATATTCCACTTGACCCCAGTACAGCTGCAGGTACTGCAAGTCAGCCGGTTTCCACGCCTGATCAGCATTCTGGTCGCGGGTATCAGTATGAGCGTTATCGGTCTGATTATGCAGCAGCTGACACGCAACCGGTTTGTTTCGCCTACAACAGCAGGTACCATGGATTCCGCAAGGCTTGGGATTCTGGTGACCCTGATGTGGTTCCCTGGAGCGTCCTCTTTGCAAAAAATGCTGGTCGCCTTCGCCTTTGCCCTGACAGGTACGCTGATCTTTATGCGAATTCTCGAGAAGGTCAAATTCAAGGACACGATCTACATCGCTCTTCTGGGCTTGATGTTCGGTAACATCGTTAGTTCGGTGACGACCTTCTTTGCCTACAAAAACGATTTGATCCAAAACATCTCCTCTTGGCTGCAGGGTGACTTCTCCACCATCATGAAGGGCCGTTATGAATTGATCTATATCAGTATTCCACTGCTGATTATCGTCTATCTCTTCGCCAACCGTTTCACACTGGCAGGAATGGGAGAAGACTTCGCGACCAACCTGGGCCTGGCGTATCGGAGAGTGGTCAACCTCGGATTGATTCTGGTAGCCATGGTCTCGGCTGTGGTCATTATCACCGTAGGAACCATTCCGTTTTTGGGTCTGGTGGTGCCTAACATTGTCACGCTGTATAAGGGAGATAATCTGCGCGACACGCTGCCCCATACGGCCATGCTTGGAGCGATATTCGTTCTGGTCTGTGACATTCTGGGTCAATTGATTATTTATCCGTATCAGCTGTCCATCAGTTTGACAGTAGGAGTCGTAGGCAGTGTGCTGTTTCTGTATTTACTGCTTCGAAGAAAGGCAAATGGGTCATGAGAATGAAATTTTCAGCGAATACTCTAAAGTTTGGCATCTTGATCGCAGCGGCGCTCATTCTGATTGGTGTGTTTCTGGTCATTCAGTCCGGGGGCAACTGGGATTATATCCTGCCGCGTCGGGGGAAGAAGATTCTGGCCATCGTGCTCACTGGAGCATGTATTGCATACTCAACAGCCATCTTCCAAACGATAACCAACAATCGTATCCTGACACCTGGCATCATGGGACTCGACTCCCTGTATATGTTGTTTCAGACGTTTGCGGTTTTTGTATTTGGAAGCACTCACATCAGCTTTGTAAATAAAAATCTTAATTTTGCAGTGTCTGTCCTGCTGATGACCCTTTTTGCCCTGCTGCTGCATCAATTCATGTTCAGGCGGGAACGAGGGCGCAATATCTATCTGCTGCTGCTTGTGGGTCTGATTCTGGGAACGCTCTTTCAGAGCCTGTCCTCCTTCATGGAGGTCCTGATTGATCCCAATGAATTTCTCATCCTGCAAGGCAAAATGTTTGCCAGTTTTAACAATGTAAATACGGATCTGTTGATCATTTCGATGGCTTCCATCCTTCTGATCCTGCTGTATGCGCGGAAATTCACCAAGTATCTTGATGTTCTGGCACTTGGGAAGGATCATGCGGTGAACCTCGGTGTGGATTACCACTATATCGTCAAACGGCTGCTGCTCGTTGTCATGGTGCTGGTGTCCATCTCTACTGCACTTGTAGGTCCGATCATGTTCCTGGGATTGCTGGTGGTGAATCTGGCTCATCAGGTGTTCCGGACACACCGGCATAACGTGCTGATCTGGGGCTCGGTCATCATCGCCGTCGTTGCCTTGGTAGGCGGACAGCTGATTGTGGAACGGGTATTCACCTTCTCTACAACCGTAAGTGTCATTATCAACTTTGTAGGCGGTGTGTATTTCATCTATTTGCTGCTAAAGGAGAGTAAGTCGTGGTAGAAGTCAGAAATGTCTCAAAACAATACGGCGGCGTCCGGGTAGTGGATGACGTATCACTGAATATTTCCAAAGGGAAGATCACGTCCTTTATCGGACCAAACGGCGCCGGCAAGAGTACACTGTTATCCATGATTACCAGGCTCATTGGCAAAGACACCGGTCAGGTCCTGATTGAAGGCAAGGAAATTGAAGGGTGGAAGAGCAAGGAGTTATCCAAGAAAATATCTGTGCTCAAACAATCCAATCATATCAATATCAGGCTGACAGTGGAGGATCTGGTGGCGTTCGGGCGTTTCCCTTACTCACAAGGACGGCTTACGCCGGAAGACCGCCAGTGGGTACAGGAAGCCATTGATTATATGGATCTTGGTCCGTACCGAAAACGGTATTTGGACGAGCTCAGCGGTGGACAGCGGCAGCGGGCGTACATCGCCATGGTTATTGCGCAGAACACCGAATATATCCTGCTGGATGAACCGCTGAACAACCTGGACATGAAACATTCGGTGCAGATTATGAAAGTGCTGCGCAAAATGGTGGACGAGCTTGGCAAAACGATAGTCATTGTCATTCATGACATCAATTTTGCATCCTGCTACTCCGATTATATTGTTGCACTCAAGGAGGGCCGGGTCGTTCAGGAAGGTAAAACGGAGGACATCATTGATACGGAAGTATTACAGCAGGTATATGACATGCATATTCCGGTGCAGGTGATCGATGGACGTAAGATTTGTGTGTACTTTTCGTAAGAAAGTAAAACCAATATAGAGAGTGAGAGGTGTCTATTTATGAAAAAGGGTTGGTTGTTTACGCTGCTCGTTGTATTGTCTGTGGTGCTGGCAGCATGCGGAGGTAATAAAACAGCGGAGAATGCGGGTGCAAGCACAGGTACAGGTTCAGAGGCCAATGCGGGGGCAGCACAGTCCAATGAGGAGATGGTTATCAAACATCAACTTGGCGAAACCAAAGTGAAGAAAAATCCGCAAAACGTAGTTGTGTTTGATTATGGCGTACTGGACACCCTGGATCAGTTGGGCATAGAAGTTGCCGGTGTTCCTCAAGAAGGCGTTCCTCCATATTTGGAAAAGTATAAAGACGCCAAGTACACCAACGTGGGTAGTTTGAAAGAAGCCGATTTTGAGAAAGTAAATGCGATGAGTCCTGACCTGATTATTATCTCGGGACGTTTGTCTGATTCATATGAAGAGTTGAGCAAGATTGCACCGACCATTTATATGGCGGTAGACACCGAGGATTACATGAATTCCCTGACGGAAAACGTGAAGACACTTGGTGAGATTTTTGGCAAGGAAGCTGAAGCGGAGCAAGCGTTGACTACCATCGAAGCTTCTGCTAAAGCATTGAAAGACAAAGTAACGGCTGCAGGCAAAAACGCACTGATCGTGCTGACCAACGAAGGCAAACTGAGCGCATATGGTGCAGGCTCTCGATTTGGAGTCATTCATGACGTATTTGGTTTTAAACCAGCAGATGCCAATATTGAAGTGTCAACTCATGGACAGAGCGTTTCCTTTGAATATGTGATGGAGACGAATCCGGATTACCTGTTTGTGGTAGACCGCAGTGCAGTGGTTGCAGGTAGTGGGGAAGCAGCTCCAGCTAAACAGGTCATCGAGAATGATCTGGTTAAGAATACAACAGCGTACAAAGAAGGACACATTGTGTACCTTGACCCGAACTACTGGTACTTGTCCGGTGGCGGCCTGGAATCCATTCAGGAAATGATCAAGGAAGTGGACACAAGCGTCGAATAACTGAAGTATATAACAGCAACATATTGGAATTGGGAAGAAGGATCTCTGCGAATGCAGGGATCTTTTTTGTTTTCCTGAAGACGGAAGGATGACATGAATTTTTGTAAATCGTCCACATAATTCCCGTTCATTTGGCACAAGCTACCTTGTATAAAAAAAGAGCGGAGGGACGGACATGGCCGACAGGACAACAGGAAAAGAAGCTGCCTCAAACGCAGCCGAAAAAAAACATATCCCCTTGGGGCTGCCATCTCCGCCCATATTGAAGCAGCCCATCGGATTGACACATGAGAGCCATATGCTCGCCCTGGAAGACATTTTCTCGGACAGTTCGGATGTGGTATTCCGCAACGTCATGATATCCCCTGAAGTTCAGGGGCTTCTGGTGTACATCGAAGGGATTGTGAATTCGGCTGATATCCAGGACCATATGCTCCGTCCACTCATTCGGGGGCTGATCGAGCAGCGTACCGATGAGCCTGACGTCCCGATCGATGATACACGAATTGCGCTAACACAGGTGAAAAAGGTGGACTCCTGGGCTGAAGCAGCTGATGGTGTGCTGGAGGCGTCAGCACTATTGCTGATTAATGGGAGCCGGGATGCCTGGCTCTTTAATGTCAAAGGCGGCGTGCGCCGGGGAGTAGAGGAACCCCAGACCGAATCGGTTATTCGGGGACCTCGTGAAGGATTTACGGAGACTTTGCGTGTGAACACGGCGCTCATTCGATTCAAGTTGAAGAATTCGTCACTCAAAATGTTGAGCATGACCATCGGGACAGAGACCAAGACCAATGTGGTGCTGACCTATCTGGACGATATTGTGGATCCCAAACTGATTAAGGATGTCAAAAAACGCCTGAACAAGATCAAGATTGATGGCGTGCTGGAAACGGGGTATATCGAGGAATTGATCGAAGATCACCCCTATTCCCCGTTTCCGCAGATGCATTATACGGAACGCCCCGATACAGTAGTAGGCAACCTGCTGGAAGGCCGTTTTGCCATTCTGGTGGATGGCAGCCCGTTTGCCCTGATTGGTCCGGTGACCATGTGGCAGATGCTGCAGGCCAGTGAGGACTATTATGAACGGTTCTTTATCACCAATCTGGTGCGATGGATCCGGTTTCTGTTTGTGGCGATTGCCTTGTTTCTGCCAGCGCTTTATATCGCCATTACAACATTTCATCAGGATATGCTTCCAACAACGCTGATTCTGAGTATCGCCGGAGCCAGGGAAGCCATTCCGTTCCCGGCTCTGGTGGAAGCTCTTATTATGGAACTTTCATTTGAAGCCTTGCGTGAAGCGGGGGTCAGGTTACCGAAGACGGTAGGTCAGGCAGTCAGCATCCTGGGTGCACTCGTGATCGGGCAGGCCGCGGTTCAGGCCGGAATTGTATCGGCGCCCATGGTTATCATCGTATCCATGACAGGTATTGCATCCTTTACCATCCCGCGCTTTAACTTTGCTATCACGGTTCGTTTGCTGCGGTTTCCGATCATGCTCCTCGCTGGAGCGCTCGGACTGTACGGCATTGTCATCGGACTGGTATTAATCTCGGTCCATCTGACGCAGATGACTTCCTTCGGGGTTCCTTATCTGTCGGGGCTGAGTCCATATCACAGAACGGATACCAAGGATATTGTAATTCGTACACCATGGTGGAAAATGATCAATCGCCCTTCCACGGTGCATCGGGATCAGAAGCGTATGAATGCCAAGATCAATGGTTCGCCAGAAGCTGAGGAGGGGTGGTAAACTCATGCATTTCATGCATAAGTATCGCACCATGGTGCTGCTGTTCCTGTGTACCCTTCTGCTATCAGGCTGTTGGGATCGTGAGGAAATTAACGATATTGCATTTGTGATTGGCATCGCCGTCGATAAGGAGAAAAAGGATTACAGGACAAGCTTGCAAATTGCGCTACCTGGTCAGTCTGGTGCTTCCGGAAGTGAAGGTGGGGGTGGAGGTACAAGTGGGGATAAATCCTGGTTTATGCTATCCACGACGGCCAAAACGTTTCGCGGGACCTCGCTTGAAGGGCAAAAGGCCCTATCCCGGCGTCTCTATTATGCCCATCGTCGTACGCTGCTGATCGGAGAGGATCTGGCCAGGGAAGGCGTTGCTCCGATGCTGGACCTATTAACCAGATATCCGCTAAACCGCCTGTCAGCCATGCCAGTCGTGACCAAGGGGGAGGCATTTAAGGTGCTTGATACAGATGCACCGATTGAAAAATTCCCCTCGGAGATGGTGCGCGAGCTATGCTTCCTGAATATGCGGCACCCGCGCTCCCTGAAACTATTTATCGATTCCATCCTTTCCGACGGAATCGATCCCTTTCTCCCGATTGCTTCCGTTGCAGAAAATGTACCGAAGGATTGGAAGGATGTCAAAACCAATATCAAGCTGGATGGACTGGCCATCTTCAAAAAGGACAAACTGGTGGGAATGATCGAAAAGGCTCCTGCAGATGCACTGATTTTGGCCATGGGTGAAGCCAATACGCCAGAGGTAATGATTAAAGCTCCAGAGGGAGAGGGGACGTTGTTCCTGAAGCTGAACGAAAATAATTCTTCGTTCCAGCCGCATATTCGTAATGACAAAGTGAGTGTCACGATTCAACTATACGCCAAGGGAGTTTTGGTGGATAACGAATCGAATTACGGCGACCTGAGGGAGCGTGAAATTATAACACTTAACGAAGCAATTCACAAGAAAGTGAAAGAAGATATTGAGGAGGGCGTAAGGCTGACCCAACGAAAGTATAATGCCGATATTTTGGGGCTTGGTCGTTCCATCCATCAGCAGATGCCGAAAGAATGGGACAAGATCAAGGACCGTTGGTATGACATTTATCCCAATATGGAGGTTGTGGTAGAGCCCCATATCATCATCGAGAATGTGGGTATCACCAATAAACCGATTGGATTGACCGAGGAGGAGATCGTCCATGATTAAGCCGCTCATGTTTACTTATCTGGCTATGGTCATCGTTGTTATTATCATGGACTTTAAGCACCTGAGGCAGGCAGCAGCGATTAACCGTTGGTTATCCTATGTGGTGATCGCAGGCAGCACCGGAATTTGGTTCTATGTTACCCATTTGAGCAAAACGTTCTTTATTACGGTTTGGCTGACCCATTGGATTCAGCGAAATTTGCCGCTGCCATAGATGGTTGTTTGTTGTTTATCGTCTTCCGGTTGAGTAGGCAGAAAGGAGGTATTTGATGAATCAGGGAGTGACTAGCCGGCAGCTTACGCTGCTGATCTTGCTGATGAGTGTAACAGGTACGCTGATTCAACCCCATGCACAGGCCATTTTCTATGCCGAACAGCATGCCTATCTATCCTATATTCCTGTGTTTCTTGTTATATTTGCATCCATGTGGATGCTAAATCGTGTCCAGAGCCGGTTTCCCGACCAGGATCTGTTTGAGTCTTTGGTCGAAAGATTTCCCTTCTTGGGACGGGTCGCAGGCTTAATGTATATCATGTTTTTTCTTTTGATATTTGCCCGTGACATCCGGTTGATCGGTGATTACGTAAGTATAACCTTGCTTGAGACCACGCCCATTTCCATCATCGTGTTGTCTCTCTTGGTTATGGCTGTATTTATTGTCAGAGGAGGACTGGGTTCTTTAATTGGGATGTCTGAGCTGTACATTACCTTGTTTCTGCTCAACTCGGTCATTGTCCCATTCATGTTGATTCAACAAATTAACCTGGATAATCTGATGCCGTACTTCGATATTGATGCAGCGGGTGTGGGCAAAGGAAGCTGGTATATCTTTTCCTTCTTCGGAGAGATGGTTGCTTTGCCTTTTGTAATCAAGGGAAGCGACTTTCGGTTCAGATCGGTGACTTGGGGAGTAACGATTGCCGCCTTGCTGATGATGCTGATCATGATCGAAACCATTACAGCAATCGGTGTACCGATCGCATCCCGGTTGGTATACCCGTCGTATGAGCTTGCCAGACAGCTGCAAGTAAGTGACTTTCTGGACCGATTTGACTTGGCCCTAGCTGCAGCTACCCTGCCTACCATGATTACGAAGATTGCATTTGACCTGTACTTTATCTGTTGGGGTCTGAAACGGATGATTCCTAAGGTATCTGGTAAGCTGATGACGGGTCCGGTGGCGCTCGTAGGATTCGTATGTGCATTTTGGTTCTTTAAGAATGCGATTCAGCTGTTCCGCTTCACGCGGGAATGGACATGGATTGCGATTGTTTTTGAGATAGTGTTCCCCCTCGTGTTCTTTGTGTTTCTTCGTCCACGAAGAAAGGAAAAGGGATCCTCACACCGAGAAGAAAAGCAGCGGGATACAACCAAAAAAGACAATGAACGGGAGAAGAAAAGACGCGATGCCGACCAGGAGGGTGAAACAGAAAAGGATGAAATGCAGGGGGGCGAGCTTCAGCCTTCCTGATGCCAATCATAAAAAATCGTTATAGAAGAACACGCCAAATGACGTGAAACAAGGTTTCCCTCCATGAAACTACCCTGTATACTGTAGTCAAACGAATGACGTTCGGACGAACGAACTGGGGGGAAACATGAATGGCTCAACATTTGGCAGGTATACGTGTAGCACTGACGGGACCGCGTAAATCCAAGGAAATGGCGTTATTAGTTGAGAAAATGGGTGGTATTCCACTCGTGCGGCCAGCACAGGGAACGGTATTCCTGGATGATCGGAATATACGCAATGGTCTCGTCTCCTTGATCTCTGATCCGCCCGACTGGGCGGTATTAACTACAGGGATGGGACTTGATGCCATATTTGAAATGGCAGAGGATATGGACATAGCTGGTCAACTGCTGGATGTCTTGTCGGAAGCTTCCATTGCAGCAAGAGGATACAAAACGGTGAACTCACTTCGCAAGCGTAAGCTTGCACCGCTGGTCCGGGATGATGACGGCAGTACGGACGGGCTGATCCGAGAATTCGCGCCACATGATCTTGCCGGCAAAAAAGTCATGCTCCAGCTTCATGGAGAAACTGCGCCGAAGCTGGTCAACTGGCTGGAAGAACAGGGTGCTGAAGTAAGACAGGTTCTGCCTTATCGTCATGTACCACCGGAAGAGGCCGAACTGGAACAGCTTTTGAATGAAATCGTGCAGCATGAAGTTGATGCTGTAGCATTCACCAGCGGCCCCCAAGTACGGTTTCTGGCAGCATACGCAGCTTCCCAAGGTAAGCTGGAACAGATGCAGCAGGCTTTCCGGGACGGTGTGATTCCTGCATCTGTAGGTAAAGTGACTGCAAACGCCATGCGTGAAGAGGGGATTGAAGCACGAGTTGTTCCGGAGGAAGAAAAGATGGGAGCACTCATCGTTGAGCTGGGACGATATATTGCTGCAGCACACGCAGATCAATCCTGATAAGCAGATCAGGATGCAGGTCTGTTAATGGATCCGGTAAGATCGTTATGAGGGTTTCGCAGATGGATACATCATTCAAGTTCTGATCTGTTCTGGATCAGAACTTTTTTCTGTTTTGTCTGAAAATAGAATCGTGGACAAACATCATAAGCATGGACATTTTTTCCTGAGCGATGTTATGATGAAAGCAATATCATTCATGAAAACAAGCAAGGTGCTCTTGCGTCGAGCAAGAGGTAACAGGGAATCGGGTGCAAATCCCGAGCGGTCCCGCCACTGTAATGGGGAAGCCCTTTTCATCCAAGTCACTCGTACATCCGGGGAAGACAGAAAAGGAAGCTGATGATCCAGAGCCAGGAGACCTACCTTGCATGTGTCACCGAACCCTTCGCGGAAAGGAGTGGTGTACGAAGAATCAGGAAACGGGCGAACAACCGGTTCGCCTGGCAGGCCCTTTGCGGCCATGCAGCCACAGGTCTATCCTCAATAGGGCCGTGGACTGTCTTCTTGAGTGTACGTACATGCGTATCCCATCCGTTATAAGGATGGGATTTTTTTATTTTTTACAGTCCATCCGGAACTGGATTTAATCGAACATGCCGCGAAGAAGAAGGTCGGTCAAGCCGTCCTTTTTCACTGTTTTGGAATAGCCCGGATAAGAAGGTTGAGCTGCACAGAGCAACTCCATAATCAACAGCTCAAATACAGACCCGGCTGAAGAAGCGATGATATAGATGTGATTGACGTGCTAAGGGTGAACAGGGAGATGGAGGAGGAGAAGCAATGCAGAGTCAAGGAAAGCTGCTGATTATCGGATTTGGCCCAGGAGCGATGGAGCATATCACCACACGGGCATTGGAGGCACTACGGGAGAGTGAGGTCATCATTGGTTATAACACTTACGTTGATCTGATTCGTCCACTCCTGGACGGACAGGAGATTGTACGGACAGGCATGACCGAAGAGGTAAGCCGGGCACAGGAAGCGGTCAGACAGGCCGAGATGGGCAAAATCGTTGCAGTAATCTCCAGTGGCGATGCAGGTGTATATGGCATGGCCGGACTGGTGTATGAGGTGCTGATGGAGCAAGGCTGGAAGCCGGGAACCGGCGTTGGCGTTGAGGTTATCCCGGGTATATCTGCCATTCAATCCTGTGCTTCCTTGCTGGGTGCACCCGTGATGCATGATGCATGTACGATCAGTCTGAGTGACCACCTTACGCCATGGGAGACGATTATTCGACGAGTTGAAGCAGCAGCATCAGCTGATTTTGTCATTGCTCTGTACAACCCTCGCAGTGGACGCCGGACACGCCAGATCGTGGAGACGCAGGAGATGCTGCTGCGTTACCGTAGTCCCCAGACACCGGTGGGGCTTGTAAAAAGTGCCTACCGTGAACGTCAGGATGTCGTGATGACCACGCTGGAAGACATGTTGAATCATGATATTGGCATGCTGACGACTGTGATCATTGGTAACTCCTCGACCATGATGTACGAAGGACTCATGGTTACACCGCGCGGATATCAGCGGAAATATACGCTGAATACCGCGGAACAGCCGCTCAGACCGCATGAGCGGCTTCGCACGGAAGCTGAGCCTTGGTCGCTCGGCGCGATGGAGGCCCGTTCTGCCGCTTCCAATGGTGCAGCAGGCACGGTCCGCGATGCGCAGACCACGCAGCCAGCTGCGGAACCAGCCCTGCACGGCGCCAGCACCAGTACGGGCATGGGACCGCAAGGGCAGCAGGGCGCTGGCATGCCTGCTGCTCAGCCAGCGGGCGGCAGCACCGCAGTGCTTGCAGCCGAGCGGCCTGCGGCAGTGGAAGGCGCACCGCGTGCTGCCCTAGCGGTGCCACATGCTGGTGCGGCCGAACTGGCTGCCGAAGCGCTGACACGGCTTGCGGCAGGCGGCAAGCTTGCTGGCGAAGCGGCCAGCCGCTGGCTGGATGCAGCCGGGTCAGGCGTGCCAGCCGGAACGCAGGCTGCAGGGGCAGCTGCTGTGCGGACAGCGCCCGAGCCGGGACGCAAGGCACCGCTGTTCGAGATTGGCGTGTCGCCTGGCGTCGGCAACAAGAAGTTTACTGCAGCCCAAATGGCACTGCTGGCGCAATGCGCGAGTGAAGAAGGCGAGCTGGAATACACGCCGGAGCATCAGATTATTTTGCGGGTACCGACCTTTGAGCCGGATCAGCTGGTAGAGGAGCTGCGTGCAGCGAATTTTATCGTGGTGCCCATCGGTGACGTTATCAAGGTGAAGGCCTGTGACTTCTGCAACATGGAGAAGGATGATGCCGTTCCGATGGCCAATCATTTGCAGGCAGTTATAGGCGGACTTAGTGCGCCGAAAGAGACCAGCGTAGCTCTGAATGGCTGCGGCATGGCATGTTACGGTGCCGTACTGGAGGACATCGGAATCGTCTACCGCAAGGGCGGGTACGACCTGTTCCTTGGCGGCAAGAAGTTCGGACGAAACGCTCACCCTGCCCAGCCGGTAGCCGAAGGGATTCCAGGTGATCAGATTGGCGGGATTGTGGAGCGGATCGTAGCGGAGTACAAGGAAAAGGGACACCCGAATGAGAGATTCCATAAATTTTTCAAACGCGTTGGAGTAATCCAAGGCTTCCGTCACGTCGATGCGCCTGTGACCGTGGAAGTAAACCCGGTATGCGGCGACTAGGGATCACGCGAGTGTTGTTACCATCTGATATTTTTTAACCAGCGTTTGTAGTTATACCGAAAAAAATCCCTTTGCACTTTTATATAGATCGAAATGATTGGGTAACCAGGTTACCCAGCGTGAAAGGCTCGTTTACCAAGTAAGCACAACCTAAAATTGAGATGCCTGGTCTATGGATCAGGCGGGGGAGGAAGAAGCCATGATGAATGCCATTTTGCTGGTTGGACACGGCAGCCGTGATCCAGAGGGAAACCGGGAGTTAATGGAGTTTGCACGAGCGGTAGCGGAGAAAGCGCCGGAGAATACCGTGGTAGAGACCTGTTTTCTGGAATTAACAAGACCAAGCATTGCTGAAGGCGTTACGGCTTGTGTAGATAAAGGGGCAACGCGTGTCGTATTGGTGCCGATTATTCTGTTTGCTGCGGGCCACGCCAAAATTGATATTCCGAATGCCATCGACCGGGCCAAGATTCGTTATCCGCAAGTGGAATTTGTATATGGGCGTCCGATTGGCGTACATGAGAAAGTCGTTCAAATTATGCAGACTCGCCTGCAGGAAGCTCAGCCTGTTCTTGTTACCGCCCATCAAGGCGGCGCAGCAGTGGCGGCTCCGCCTGCTCCTGTTACGGATGAAGAGACAGCCGTACTTGTCCTTGGACGGGGAAGCAGTGACCCGGATGCCAACAGTGATTTCTTCAAAATGACCCGGATGTTGTGGGAAAAACTTCCTTATAAGTGGGCTGAAAGCAGCTTTATTGGTGTGACGCAGCCTTCATTCCCGGATGGATTGCAGCGTTGTCTCCTGCTCGGGGCGAAGAAGATCGTCATCATGCCTTATTTTCTGTTCACAGGTGTGCTGATCAAACGCATTGATGAGATGACCGCTGAATTTGCTGCGGCCAATCCGGACATTCAGGTAGAGATCGGTGGATATTTTGGATTCCATCCCAAATTGGTGGAGCTGGTATTGGAACGCGCGAACGAAGGGTTGAATGGACGGGTAGCGGCCAACTGCGACAACTGCCAATTCAGACTTGAGGCTGCCAAACATCACCACCATCACCATGATCACGATCACGGGCATGATCATCATCACGACCACGATCATGACCATGACCACCATCATCATGATCATGCACACGATCACAGTCATGACCACCACCATCATCACGATCACAGTCATGACCATCATCATGACCACGACCATGGGCACAGCCACGATCATCACGCACATGATCACGACCACCATAATGAGGAGCATCATACTCACGAACATGCCGTGAGCAGCCGTGAAGCATCCCTGGATTATCATCATGACCACGACGGTGAACTTCATCATTCGCATCATGACCACGACGGTGCGTTGCATCATCAAGATGAAGAGGGCGGAGACGGAGAGAACTACTCACCAGAAGATGCAGGGCATGCTCAGATCGCAGCTGCTTCGGAGCGGGTGAACCGTCCATGATCTTGATGTTATGCGGTACAAGTGATGCGCGGGAATTGGCTGTACAGATTCAGCAGCAGGGGATGGACGTACTCACATCGGTTGTAACCGAGAGTGCAGCGCACAGTCTGTCTGAGGCGGGGCTGCCGGTTCGAACAGGCAGGCTGACGATAGAGGCCATGGTCCAGCTTGTCCGTGAAAAAGGAAGCCGTGCCATAGTGGATGCAAGTCATCCCTTTGCGGAAGAGGCCCATGCCAATGCCATGGAAGCAGCCAGACAGGCAGGAATTCCTTATATCCGTTACGAGCGGACGGGACTTGCTTACGATGACCATCCGCTGCTTCATGTCGTGCCTTCCTATGAAGAGGCTGCTCTTAAGGCGAAAGAACTCAAAGGTTCTGTCATGTTAACGACAGGAAGTAAAACGCTGCAGATTTTCACCAAGCATCTGCTCGGTGATCCTGACATTCGTCTCGTTGCCCGTATGCTTCCGCGTCTTGACAATATGGAGAAATGCGGTGAACTGGGTGTGGAACAGCGCAATATTATTGCCATGCAGGGACCCTTTTCCCGTGAAATGAACGAAGCATTGTACAAGCATTACGCCACCACCGTTATGGTGACCAAGGAAAGCGGCAAGACGGGGGCTGTAGATGAGAAGATTCAATCAGCACTGGAGCTTGGCATTCAGGTTGTATTGATATCCCGCCCAGAGGCCGAATTCGGAACGGTGTTTGATGAATTTGAAGGCGTACTCTCCGAGTTAAAGCGCGTATTGATGGAGTAGGACGCCCCAATAGATCAAATTGGGATAGACCCATTTTGAATCATATTACGATTGAAGGAGTGAGTGCATATGGATTTCAAAACGGAATTTAAGCCTTTAACTGTACAGCCCCAGGAGATTGAGGGGAAAAGTTTCGAAATGATTACCGAGGAGCTGGGTGAGCATCCATTCACGGAAGAACAATATCCCGTGGTTCAGCGTGTCATTCATGCCTCAGCTGACTTCGAGCTTGGCCGCAGCATGGTTTTTCATCCGGATGCCATCCAGGCAGGAATTGCAGCCCTTCGTGCAGGACAATCCGTCATTGCTGACGTACAGATGATCCAGGCTGGAGTAAGCAAGGATCGTATTCGCGGGTTCGGCGGAGATGTGCACGTGCATATTTCCGACCCGGATGTGATGGAGGAAGCGAAGCGGTTGAATACAACGCGGGCCATCATCTCGACGCGAAAAGCAACCAAGGCCTACGAGGGCGGAATCTATGCCATCGGTAACGCACCGACAGCATTGCTGGAGCTGATTCGTTTGGTAAAAGAAGGCGAAGCCAAGCCAGGCTTGATCATTGGTATGCCTGTCGGATTCGTATCGGCAGCTGAATCCAAGGATGAGCTGCGCAAGCTGGACATCCCGTTTATCACGAACATCGGCCGCAAAGGCGGCAGCACCATCGTGGTAGCTGCCCTGAACGCGATCTCGCTGATGGCAGTGAAGGTATAGTCTCTGTTTCAGCCTAAGCTGAGCGTATCTAGAGCGTCCTAGAAAGTCCTTGAGCGTACCGAGCAGGGAGTACCAGGGCAGCGCTAACGAACCTCAAGAGCCTTATATCGCAGATAATTATAAGTTATAAATTCTAACGAACCTGAGTGAAGCTATTCTGCTCAAAGCCGCCAAAAACGGTGGGAATATCAGCTCTATGTTGAAATAACGACGCTATGATTCGTTAGATTATCAGTGTTTGTGAATTGGCTCGAATAGGACTTCCTGAGTTCGTTAGAGTGTAGAAATCATCAACTAAATCGGAGCGAATGTTGGAGCAAGCATGGTACAAAATGCATGAGGTAGATTCAATCCTTAAGCATCACTCAATTGCTAAATTGTAAAGGCATGAACCGTAAACTTGGTAACTACATTACCAAGCTATCTGCTAGTAGCATGGAATGTCCAGTTACCCATAATAAACCTCATGAGGTTTGATCACGAACTTTGTTAGGTATCCAAAGACGCAGGGAGTAGCGCAGGGGACGGAATCGATTCTGTAGAAGCGACAGCGTTCGCCTTTGTCTCCGGAATTCTCCCTATACATAAGGGAATCAAAGAAATCTGGAGACAACAGCGATCGGAAGAACGATCCGTACCCGTAGCGGCTACCCCGTAGTTTTCGCAGCCAAGTGTCATCTACTATGTAATGTGATAAGAATGGACGGGAGGTTCAAAGCCATGGAAAAGAAACGCATGAAAAGCGGGGAAGCACCCGATCCGGACAAACCGATGCGTTCCGGCTTCACCACAGGAGCCTGCGCTACGGCCGTTGCTAAGGGGGCCACGCAGCTCCTGTTAACCGGGGTTACTCCTGCACAGGCTGTGGTTTCATTGCCCGCGGGCTTTGACCACTCGTTCGAACTGATCGAGCAGGAACTGATGACGGACGGCACGGCTACCTGTGCCACCATCAAGGATGCCGGGGATGATCCGGATGCTACGCATCTGGCGAAGATCATCGCACATGTATACTGGCGTGAGGAGCCCGGTGTGGAGCTGGATGGTGGAATCGGGGTAGGTCGTGTTACCAAACCAGGCTTGCCTGTTCCTGTGGGTGAAGCGGCGATTAATCCCGTTCCGCGACGCATGATTACCGAGGCCGTGACCCAGGTGCTTGCCGAACATGGGACAGCCAGGGGTGTGAGGGTCGTCATTAGCGTGCCGGACGGCGAAGAGATTGCCAAGAAGACGCTGAATTCGCGTCTCGGCATTCTGGGCGGCATCTCCATTTTGGGCACACGTGGCGTGGTCGTTCCATTCTCCACCTCCGCGTACAAAGCAAGTGTGGTACAAGCCATTTCAGTTGCGCAGGCATCTGGCTGTGATCACATTGTGTTGACGACAGGCGGCAGCAGTGAGAAATATGCGATGAAAATGATGCCCGATTTGCCTGAAGAAGCCTTCATTCAGATGGGTGACTTTGTCGGGTTCGCCATCAAGCACGGGAAGCGACTGGGCATGAAACGTATCAGCCTGGTGGGGATGCCGGGCAAATTTGCCAAAGTGGCTCAAGGTGTCATGATGGTGCACTCCAAGAGTGCGCCGGTGGATTTTGGATTTCTTGCGTCCGTGGCCCGCGAGACCGGGGCTGGAGATGAACTGGCGCAAGCGATCGAGGAAGCCAACACGGCGACTCAAGTGGCCGACATGATGACTGAAGCGGGGTATTTACCCTATTTTGAAAAGCTATGTACATATGCCTGTAGGCACTGTCTGGAGCATGCCGGAGGCGGAGTAACGGTCGAAGTGGTATTGGTCACGATGAAAGGAATGGAATTGGGGAGGGCGGAAATCAGTGAACTGGACGACAGCAGCTGGAGCAAAGAATCATAGAGTCCGTATCATCGGCGTAGGTGAAGAGGGTGCGGCAGGATTGACGGCGGATAGTCTGAATCTGATTCAGGAAGCGGATGTACTGGTGGGCGGCGAACGTCAGCTGCAGTACTTCCCAGCATTTGCGGGAGAGAAACTCACGATTAAGAGCGGATTAAGCGACTTGGTTGTGAAAATAAAAGCGCTGCAGGACACACACAACATCGTTGTGCTTGCCTCGGGAGACCCGCTGTTCTACGGCATCGCCGGGTACTTGGCGCGCAAGCTGGGCCCGGATCAGCTGGAAATCCGGCCTAATCTCAGTTCGCTGCAGCTGGCATTCGCCAAGCTTGGCGAGAGCTGGCACGACGCCGTGCTCGAAAGCGTGCACGGACGTCCGCTCAAGGGCCTTGCACAGCGCATTGATGGGCAAGCCAAAATTGCACTGCTCACGGACGAGCATAACAGCCCCGCTGCGGTTGGGGCTTATCTGCAGCAGTTCGGCATGACCGAGTATGATGCCTACGTTGCCGAGAACCTCGGCGGGCCAGACGAACGTGCTCGTCATTACACCCTGGACGAGCTGGCCGCAGCCGAATGCAGCCCGCTGAACGTCGTTATTTTGCTGCGCCGCAAGGATGCGCCTGCGCCGCGCAAAGGGTTTGGGTTTGCAGATGAGGAATTCCATCAGCGCAAACCGGAGAAGGGCCTGATTACCAAGCGCGAGGTCCGCGCCTTCAGCTTGTCTGAGCTGCGACTTGGCGAGGACAGCATCGTGTGGGATATCGGCGCAGGTTCCGGCTCGGTGGCGGTCGAGTGCACGCGGCTTGCGCCGCGAGGCCAGGTCTTCGCCATCGAGAAGAACGAAGGTGACCTCGTGAACATCGAGGCCAACCGGATCAAATTCCGGACGGACTTTACCGTCCTTCATGCCAAAGCACCAGCAGGGCTGGAGGAACTACCGAATCCGGATGCGGTGTTCGTTGGCGGCAGCGGCGGCGAGCTTGCGCAGCTGATCGCCCTATGCGCGTCCCGGCTGCGCCCGGAGGGACGCATCGTCGTGAATGCAGCGACCATCGAGACGCTGCATGACAGCATGAAGGCCATGCGCGAAGCGGGCCTGATTGCCTCGGTGACGCTGCTTCAGACGGCGCGCAGCAAGCCGATTCTGAACATGACCCGTTTTGACGGATTGAATCCGATCTACGTGATCACAGCCCAGCATGCAGTGACAGAGGAAGCGGTAGCCGGAGCGGAAGAATGACTTTTCAAGGACAGGACAAGGGGGAAAACAACATGAGTACGGCAGCAGTAGGTACACTGTATGGCGTGGGTGTCGGGCCAGGAGACCCGGAACTGATTACGGTGAAGGCATACCGAATGATCCGGGAGTGTCCGGTGGTGGCATATCCGAAGAAACGCAAGGGCGGCAAATCGTATGCCCACGAAATCGTGGAACTGTATGTTAACCCGGAAGAGAAAGAGATGCTCGGCCTGATCTTTCCGATGACCAAGGACCCGGTTGTGCTTGAACGGGAGTGGGGCAAAACCGTCGAAGCCTGCTGGGGTGCGCTGAAGGAGGGTAAGGATGTGGCCTTTGTAACCGAAGGCGATCCGAATCTGTACAGCACCTTCATTCATCTGGCACGACTGATGCGTGAACTGCATCCCGAGGTACCGATTGCTTCGATTCCGGGAATTTCCTCTGTACTGGGCGCCGCAGCGGCACTGGATATCCATCTGGCAGACGGCGATGAGCAGGTGGGCATTATCCCTGCAACCGCCGATAAGGAAGCGATGCGTCGGGCAATTGAGCATCACGATACAATTGTATTTATCAAAGTGGCGAAGGTGCTTGACCCGATGCTTGAATTGCTGGACGAGATGGGTCTCGGGGGTAAAGCCTCGGTCGTCACCAAAGTCACTTCTCCATATGAACTGATCTGGCGCGATGCCCGTGAACTGAAAGGGCAGGAGCTGGAATATCTGAGCCTGATGGTGGTGAGCAAATGAAAACACTGGAACCGAAAGTGTATATCGTAGGTGCAGGTCCGGGCGATCCCGAACTGGTTACGGTGAAGGGCTCGAACATTTTGAGAAATGCGGATCTGGTCCTGTACACTGACTCCCTCGTGAACGATGAACTGATTGCGACGGCAAAGCCTGAAGCAGAAGTGCTGCAAAGCTCCGGCATGGATCTGGAGCAGCAGGTTGAGCTCATGTGCGAAGCCACTCGTGCAGGCCGGAGCGTAGCTCGTGTGCATACCGGTGATCCGGCGATGTACGGCGCAATTCTGGAACAGATGGTACTGCTGAAGCAGCAGGGCGTGGAGTATGAGATTATCCCGGGTGTTAGCTCGGTCTTTGCTTCGGCAGCAGCCCTTGGAGCGGAACTAACGGTGCCTGAACTGACGCAGACGGTTATTCTGACACGCGCGGAAGGACGCACGCCAGTACCTGAACGCGAGAAGCTGCGTGATCTGGCGTCACATCACTGTACGGTGGCCCTCTTCCTGAGTGCAACGCTGGCGAAAAAAGTCGTGGTTGAATTCCTCGCTGCAGGGTGGAGCGAAGATACACCAGTGGCGGTCGTGCAGCGGGCGACTTGGCCGGATCAGAAGATTGTACGGACCACGCTCGCCAATCTGGCTGCCGATCTGCGTGCCGCTGGTATTACGATGCATGCGATGATTTTGGCAGGCTGGGCGCTTGATCCCGATCTCGTGAACCGGGATGCTCATCGTTCCAAGCTGTATGACAAATCCTTCACCCACGGTTATCGCAAAGGAGTGAAGTCCGGTGAGTAATCCGTTTGCAGCCGTGGCCATCACGAAGCATGGCGTGGAGATGGTACGCAATCTGGCTGGACAATTCCAGGGTACGGACGTGTATTACATGAGCAAGTTCGCCCGCGGGGATGAAGAAGAGCTGGGTTATCAGCTGTTTGAAGGCTCGGTGAAGCTGATTTTGCCGGATCTGTTCAAGCGATACAACGGCATTATTCTCTTTATCTCTCTGGGTGCGGTAGTCCGCATGATTGCCCCGCTGCTGGTGGACAAAAAAGTCGACCCCGCCGTGCTGGTCATTGATGACCGCGGCGAGAATGTCATCAGTGTGCTGTCCGGCCATCTCGGCGGGGCGAATGAACTGACTCGTCAGGTCGCGGAAGTACTCGGTGCACGCGCAGTGATCACAACGGCTTCGGATGTGCAAGGGACGATTCCGGTAGACATGTTCGGACGGGAGCTGGGCTGGATCGTGGACAGCTTCGACAAGGCCACGCCAGTCAGTGCAGCGGTTGTTAACGAGGAGCCGGTTGTGCTGATTCAGGAGACGGGAGAGCGGAACTGGTGGCGATATAACAAGCCTGTCCCGGATCATATCCGCGTCTTCAGCCGCATGGAGGAAACCGAGTCGTTTCCGTTCAATGCGGCACTTGTGGTTAGCGACCGCCTGCTCACGGAAGATGAACAGACACGTTTTCTGACCAATGGTGTGTTGTATCGACCGAAGAGCCTCGTAATTGGCATGGGCTGCAATCGCGGTACATCCATGGAAGAACTGGAGCAGGAGATGCTCGCCACATTGGAAGAGCTGTGCCTTTCGGTGAAAAGCGTAAGAAACATAGCCACGATTGATCTGAAAAAGGATGAAGAAGGCCTGTTGGCTCTATGCGCCAAATACGGCTGGGAACTTGTGACGTATACGCCAGCCGAGCTGAATACCGTCAAGCTTCCAAATCCATCGGAGACGGTATTTAAATATACCGGAGCTTACGGTGTGAGCGAGCCTGCGGCATTGCTGTCTTCCGGAGCAGACCACTGGCTGCTGGAGAAGAAAAAGAGCGGAAACCTGACGATTTCCGTAACGCGAATCCCTTTTGACTAACAAAATTGAAATTATGCGCTTCAGCGATGAAGCAAATAGGTATTATGTAGGCCGCATCGTTTAGAGGTGCGGTTTTGTTATATCGAAGAAAGGTGGAAATGGATCATGAGCAGTTCAAATCAACATGCCAGACCACGGCTGATCATAGCCGGAACGGGAAGCGGTGCAGGGAAAACAACGGTGACCCTGGGCCTAATGAAGGCGTTGGCCCGGAGCGGAATGAGCGTACAGGGCTTCAAGTGCGGGCCGGATTATATTGATCCAACCTATCATACGGCTGTAACGGGCAGGGCATCACGGAACCTGGATGCATGGATGACGTCTCCGGAATATGTAAAAAAAGCATTTGCGAAAGCGTCAGCGGGACATGATATTTCCATTATTGAAGGTGTCATGGGATTGTATGATGGCAAAGATCCCTTAAGCAATACGGGGTCAACTGCGGAGATTGCTCTCATTACACAGACTCCGGTCATTCTGGTCGTGGATGTCCGCAGCATGGCTCGAAGTGCAGCCGCGATCGTACTTGGTTTTCAGCAGCTGGAGCCGGACCTTAACATCGCTGGTGTCATCGTCAATCGCTGCGGAAGTGCCGGCCACTACAGTATTGTGAAGAAAGCCATTGAGCAGATGTGCGGCATTCCTGTGGTCGGATGGCTGAAACGGGAGGAGGACATGTCAATTCCCGAGCGTCATCTAGGGCTGGTCCCTGCCATTGAACGGGGAGAGTTGGGGTCTCTGTTCGAGCGGGCTGCAGACGCATTGCTGGAAGGCACCGATCTGGATGCGATTATTGCCATAGCGAGGGCTGCACCTGCCATAGAAGAAGAGTTAACCATGAACCATGAGGATGTTTCAAGGCAAAACACAGATCCAATGTGGACCGGTGTCCATTTGAAGTGCAGCGAAGACAGTATGTCTGGCGAGTCCGATGAACGCGGAACTTCGTCCAGTCCGGTAATAGCTGTTGCCCGGGATGCGGCGTTTAATTTCTATTATCCGGATAATCTGGAGCTGCTCGAAGCAGCAGGAGCCCGATTGAAGTACTTCAGTCCTCTTGCAGGGGATGGCATACCGACTGAGGCGGATGGCATTTATCTTGGCGGGGGCTTCCCGGAGGAGTTCGCTGCATTGATTGCAGATAACGTCTCGTTTCTGGAGGGGTTGCGTGAGGCCGTTCGCAGTGAGATGCCTTTGTTTGCGGAGTGCGGCGGTTATATGGTGCTTGCCGAAACGTTAACAAACCGGGAAGGGCTAACGTATAACATGGCAGGGATTATACCTGCTCAAGTACAGATGCAAGCGAAGCGTGCAGCACTCGGTTATCGTGAGGCCAGAGCTGTAGAGGATTCCTTTTTGCTGAAGAAAGGAGAGGTGATTCGGGGTCATGAATTTCATTACTCCATCATGACCTACCAAGAGGAAGACGACATTCCCTATGCTTATGAGACTAAGGGATTACGGGGCATGAAGCAGGAGGGATATGCCAGAGGTAACGTTGTAGCCGGGTATACCCATGTTCATCTCGGTTCTCATCCAGGTGCAGCAGGGAGATGGGTGCAGCATTGTCTGTCATACCGACTGAGAAGAAGTGGTCAGCATATATAAGTGTAGATTTTTCAAATGAAGTGACAGAAGAAAAGAGAATCCTGCATTTATCACATCATGAGACTTTGGTCGTGAAGTTAAGCTTTCCTGTTTACATTTAAAGGTTTTTGCCTGACCATGTGGAATGAATTAAAAGACAGAGCAGCCTGGATAGGGAGGGGAAGCATGGTGAGAACCGTATGTGTGACCGGGGCAGCCCGGGGACTTGGATTGGCTCTGACAGCACAAATGCTGAAGAGAGGATATATTGTATATGCTGCAGGTCTGGATATGGAGAGCTCTGAGGGGATTCGTCTGCTCGTGCAAGCTTATCCGAAGCATCTTCGGGTCATCGAGCTGGATATTGCCGATGATCTGTCCGTTGCGCTGTTTACCGAGACCATCAAACTGGATACAGATCGTCTGGATATGCTGATCAATAATGCGGCTATACTAGGGAATATTACGGATCATGTCCGAGGGCCGTTAAACTTTGCCGAAATGGCGGAGGTATTCAACGTGAATACGCTGGGTTCACTGCGTGTAACTCACGCACTGCTGCCCCTCCTTCTTGCGGGCACGGGCAAGCTGATTGTGGACATCTCATCGGAGGCGGGCAGTATTGAGCAGTGCGACAGAGATGGCTGGTTCGCTTACTGCATGTCCAAATCTGCACTAAACATGCAGGCTAGGCTTGTGCATAATGGGATCAAGGATGAAGGTGGGCAGGTCATGCTGATCCATCCCGGGTGGGTGCAGAGCTATATGAGCGGTGAATTGAACACAGCCGCAGACCTTACGCCAGAATATTCTGCACAGCATATCGCAGCACTTATTGACCGCCACAAGGATTTTATGGGAGATCAGCCTGCCTATGTAGACTACAAGGGGGACGAGCTTCCCTGGTAATCTTGTTTATAAAGTGAGTCAACTTCTACACTATAACGGAGAGAGCAGAACCAATCTGAAGAAACGAAGTGCTCGCTGAAAGCTTTCTATAAGAAAGCTACATCGGAAGCATAAGCTTATCCAAGATTTTCTCATTATTAAAAGAATACAAAAAAATCTGGGGATAACAGCGATCGTAAGATGGTTCTGCAATCGGAGTGAAACGGTGTAGAAAATTTTCTCATTTTATATAGGTTTAACATGAAAGGAGTTTTATTAATGGACCATCGTAAAAAGGCGTTGTTGCTCGGCGATTATACACATCCGGACTGGCATCCGCTGCAGGATGTTGACGCAGAGATCAGCCGTATTTTTCATGATAGCATGACCGTGCAGTGCAGCGAGAATCGCAATATGCTGCTGCAGGAGAACATATCGGGATTCGATGTATGTATTTCATACATGGACGATTGGAAGGGGAAAGTCTCTCCTCAGCAGACAGCTGGATTGCTGTCCTATGTGAGCAATGGAGGCGGCCTGGTTATTCTACATAACGGGATTTCGCTTCAGAATCGTTATGAACTCAAGCAGATGATTGGCGCGAAATTCCTGCATCATCCACCGTATGGACCGCTGGAGTTTACCGTAACGGAACATAAACACCCTGTGACCGAGGGGATTACCGGATTCACCATGGAAGAAGAGCCTTACCTGTTCGAGTTTGGGTCGTTTGCCGAAACCACAATCCTACTTGAATACCAGACTGAAGACGGACCTAAGCCTGCAGCTTGGGCACATACCTATGGACTGGGCCGGATCGTGTACCTCATGCCAGGGCATCATGTGCCCTCGTTTGCACACGAATCCTATCGCCAGCTGATTCTGCAGGCAGGCAAATGGGCAGCGCGCTACGTGTAACCGGACCGCTTCTTTGTTGTGCTGGGTATAAAGGGTATAATGTAGAGATCAACGAAGAGGAGGATGACAAGAATGAGCGATTTGTTCAAAAAGGCGATCTCATTGGGTTTAGGTCTTACTGTCGTAAGTAAGGAAAAAATCGAAAAAACCGTAGATGATCTGGTCAAGCGCGGGGAACTTGCGCCCGGTGAATCCAAAGCTTTAGTAGAGCGTCTGATGGAACGTGGCGACGAAGAACAGGGCCAGCTCAAGCGAGTGATTCATGAGCAGGTCAAGCGGGTGGTTCAGGAAGTAGGCGTACCTTCGGAGAGTGATGTGACCAGTCTGGAACAGCGCGTTGCTGTACTGGAGAAAAAGCTCGCCGAACTGGGCCAAACACCACAAATGCAACCAGATGTATCCCCAGCTCCACTTGAAGTTCCTCCTCCGCACAAAGGAAACGAGATCGAGTAGATGGCTGTGCGAATTAAACATGTCGGCAGATACCGGGAAATTGCCATGGCGCTGGTGCGTCATGGCTTCGGTTATATGGTCGAGGAGCTGGGGCTGTTCCAGCTGCTGGCCATACCTCGGCGGTGGATGTCACGTGAAGCACACACGACCAAAACGCTGAGTGAACGGATCAGGCTGGTGCTGCAGGAGCTGGGGCCGGCTTTCGTGAAGCTGGGGCAACTGGCAAGCACAAGGGCAGATCTGCTGCCTGAGCCGGTCATTCGTGAACTGGTGAAGCTGCAGGATCAGGTGCCCCCTTTCTCTTCGGAAACGGCACGGGGGATTTTGGAACAGGAATTGGATACACCACTGGAGGAGATCTTTTCCCGGTTCGAGGATACCCCTGTGGCTGCAGCCAGCATCGGGCAGGTGCATCTGGGCAAGCTTCGAAGCGGGGAGGCCGTTGCCATCAAGATCCAACGTCCCGGCATCTCACGGATAGTGCAGCGAGATTTGGATATTTTGCGTGAGCTGACAGCGATGGCGGAGAAGCGATGGGACTGGGTGAAGCAGTACCAGATTCCGCAGATGGTAGAGGAGTATGCCCAGGCGCTGATGGCTGAACTGGATTATACCGTCGAGGGGCGGAATACCGAGAAGATCGCCCAGCAGTACCAGCAGGATAACAAGGTCAAAATCCCGCTAATCTACTGGGATCAGACTTCCTCACGTGTGTTAACCATGGAATACGTGGAGGGCATCAAGCTGAATGACCGTGACGAACTGGTCAGACGTGGACATGACCTGAATGACATTGCCCAGCGATTGGTAGATTCCTTGTTGAATCAGATCTTTATTCATGGTTTCTTCCATGCAGATCCGCATCCTGGTAACCTGATGGTGTTAAAAGACGGGCGACTGGCGTTTATCGATTTTGGCATGGTTGGCACTCTGAGCGATGAGATGAAGCAGCATCTGGCTTCGCTCATCATCGGTTTGATGCGCAAGGATACAGACAGCATGATCCGGGCGATTGAGAAACTGGGCATGATGCCTGATGACATGGATCTCCGCGGCCTCCATAATGACCTGGACAAGCTGCGGAGCAAATACTATGATATTCCCTTTTCCAAAATCAGCGTGGGTCAGGCGCTTAATGATCTGTTCGGTGTCGCACAGAGACACCGGGTCGTCATGCCAGCCGACATCGTGCTGCTGGGGAAATCGCTGCTCACGATGGAAGGCGTGATTGAACATCTGGATCCATCACTTAGCATTGTGGATATGGCGGAGCCCTTCGGCCGGAAGCTGATCAAGGACCGGTTCAGTCCGGGCCGAATTAAGAATCGGCTGTTCCGCAGTGCGGCAGATCTGACTGAGAGTGTGATCGGACTGCCGGGGCAGCTCCGGCAGCTATCCTCCATTATCAGTAAAGGCAAGCTGCGGCTTGAGGTCAGCGTACCCGAACTGGACACGCTGATGCGCAGGCTGGACCAGATCAGTAATCGTCTGTCCTTCAGTATCGTGCTGCTCGCCTTTTGTATCATTATGGTCGGACTCATTATTGGTTCCTCAATCAGTCATCAGTCAACGATGCTGTGGGATATCCCGGTCATTGAGATCGGTTTTCTGGTTGCCATTCTGATGGTGGCCTTTCTGCTCTATTCGATTTTCAAATCGGGAAGATTCTAGTTACATTTAGGCAGGAAAGAGCTGTTAATGCTTCTTGGCGAAGGAGCGTTAACGGCTTTTTTGTTCTGGGAAATATTACATTAACTATAAAGCAGATAAACAGAGCATGACCGAGATATATTATAAAAATAAGAGAAATCCAGGGATAATCTATCGTTTGCGAAGATATATCCTGTTCGTATAAAAGGATCGTCCTGTCTATAATAATAGGTCAGTACATAACGGACCCGGTCTTTCTGAGAGGGGAAGACCAGCGACATCAAGAGTCGGCTTCTGATGTCTTCTTAGCTTGAACCTGAATGATGTAACAGAATCATGTGGAACGCACTGGAACGGATTAAGCAGGATAGCTGCGGATTTCGGACATCTTTTATTCCGGATGAAGAGCTTCTTATATCAACACGGACAGGCCATGATGCGGAGGGAGTGTTCCGCTCTTTTGTGCTGCCCTGTCGTGGTTGGTCAGTGACGTGCCTAGCTGCTGCATTTCAGGTAATCAACCCACGAGGTTAACGGTGTAGGAGGAACGGCAAGAACATATGAATACGTTAAAACAACAATGGTTTGGCAACATTCGCGGAGATGTGCTGGCAGGCATTACGGTAGCGCTGGCGCTGATTCCGGAAGCAATTGCTTTCTCCATCATTGCAGGTGTCGATCCGATGGTCGGATTGTACGCATCCATTACGATTGCAATTGTGATCTCGATTGCAGGCGGAAGACCGGGAATGATCTCGGCTGCTACGGGCGCCATGGCGGTGCTGATGGTTGGCCTCGTCAAGGATTACGGCGTGGAATATCTGTTCGCGGCCACGATATTGACGGGAATTATTCAGTTTATTTTAGGGATTTTTAAAGTTGGGAAGTTCATTACGTTTGTGCCGCATTCGGTACTTACCGGATTCGTTAATGCCCTGGCGATTTTGATCTTCATGGCCCAGCTGACGCATTTTACAGGTGCGAACTGGATCATGTATGCAATGGTCGCAGGCACGCTGGCCATCATTTATATTTTGCCACGGTTTTTCAAAGGTGTTCCGGCCCCTCTCATTGCCATTATCGTCATGACGATTATTACGGTGGTGTTCCATCTGGATGTGAAGCAGGTAGGCGACATGGGGAATTTGACGAGTACCCTCCCGATGTTCCATCTGCCCAATATTGAGTGGTCCTTCAACACGCTGATGATTTTGCTGCCCTATTCATTTACGATGGCGCTGGTAGGTTTGCTGGAATCCCTGCTGACCGCTACGATCGTGGATGAAATGACGGAGACCAAGAGCAGCAAAAACCGTGAGGTGCGCGGTCAGGGGATTGCCAACTTTGTTAACGGATTATTCGGCGGAATGGGTGGCTGTGCAATGATCGGACAATCCGTTATTAATGTGAAGTCCGGCGGCCGGGGACGGCTGTCCACATTTACGGCAGGCGCCTTTTTAGCCATCCTGCTGCTGCTGCTCAGCGGAGTGGTAAAACAGGTGCCGATGGGTGCGCTGGTAGGTGTCATGTTTATGGTGTGTATCGGTACGTTTGACTGGAGTTCCGTCAAAAATATTGCACGTGTTCCACGCGCAGAGGCCTTCGTTATGGTGGTTACGGTTGTGATCGTCGTCATCACCAATGATCTTTCCATCGGTGTACTGGTCGGCGTTGTGCTTAGCGCCTTGCATTTTGGGTGGAAACAGGCCAAGATTCGTGTTCATGCCAGCGAGGAGCAGGGTCAAAAGGTATATCGTGTTCATGGTCCGTTCTTCTTCGGCTCTTCATCCCGCTTCGTGGATGAGTTTCATGCCGAAACGGATCCGGAGGAGATCACGATTGATTTTGGCGGGTCACATATTTGGGATAACACGGCCGTTGTTGCCATCGGCAAGGTGAAGTTCAAATATGCGAAACTGGGCAAAACGGTGCATCTCCGAGGCTTGAACGAGGAAAGCTCGCGTTTGCTGGAGAGAAGCGGGTTTGCGGTCTCACAGAGCCATGGTTAACGAAGATAAATGATCTCTGGAACATGAAATACAATAAAAGGGTGCCGGAACATGTCTGGTACCCTTTTGTTTTGCTGGACAAACGTGTAAACTACACGGTATGGAGAAAAAGAGCAGGCGGACTGATTGCTTTTTGAAAATCCATTTCATGGGGAAGAATACATCGAAATGGGCTTATCTAAATGAACATACAGAGGTGTAACGATTGGCAAACTTTGAACAACTGGGCATTCGCCCGGAATGGTGCGAGATCCTGAAACATCAGGGGATCGCCGTGCCGACACCGGTACAGGAGCGCTCGATTCCCGTACTGTTAGGCGGACGTGACATTATTGCTGAGGCACAGACAGGTACAGGGAAAACGCTGGCTTTTTTGCTGCCGATTATTCAGAAAATCAACGTATCGGACCGCTCACCACAGGCATTGATTATCGCCCCTACGCGTGAGCTGGCCCTGCAAATTACAGAGGAAGCGAAGAAGCTGACGGCCAATGACGATAAGCTTCATGTGCTAGCTGTGTATGGCGGACAGGATGTGGAGAAACAGCTGCGCAAGCTGCAAAATGGGACTCAGATCGTCATCGGTACACCGGGGCGTCTTCTGGATCACCTGCGCCGTGGCACGTTGAAGCTCGATAACGTGAAGAAGCTGGTGCTGGATGAAGCGGACCAAATGCTGCACATGGGCTTCCTGGACGATGTAGAAACCATTCTGCGTGAACTGCCGCATAAACGTCAGACGATGCTGTTCTCGGCAACAATGCCGAAGGGTATTCGCAACTTGGCGAAGAATTACATGAAAGATCCCGAGGATGTAAAAGTATCTTCGAAATCGGTTATCCCGATCAATCAGATTCGTCAACAGGTGCTGGAGTGTACGGATCGCGGCAAGTTCGATGCGCTTCGCGGCATGATTGATACGTATCGCCCGTACCTGGCGATTATTTTCTGCCGGACCAAGCGCCGTGCATCCAAGCTGAATGAAGATCTGCGCGAAGCAGGATACGAGAGTGACGAGCTTCATGGGGATCTGTCCCAATCCAAGCGTGAGAATGTCATGAAAGCCTTCCGCGATGCAAAACTGCAAATCCTTGTGGCTACCGATGTGGCGGCACGCGGACTGGATGTTGAAGGCGTAACGCATGTATTCAACTATGACATTCCACACGACGCAGAGAGCTATATCCACCGGATCGGCCGTACGGGTCGTGCCGGCGGAACGGGTCTAGCCGTGACGTTTGCAACGCAGCATGACAGACCGGAGCTAGCGCGTATTGAGGAAGGAACCAATCAGAAGCTGACCCGCATTCAGTGGACGAGCGAGGGTCCAGTGGCCTCTACCGGAGCAGCCAGACGTTCCATCAACAGTCAGGATAATGATGAACGTTCGGGTGGACGCTCTGCCGGAACAGGCAGTGCCCGTCGCGGCGCAGGCCGCAGCGGCCGGAGTGAAGGCGGTCGTGGTGGCCGTGGTTCCCGCGGTGGTGAAGGTGGACGCAGCGGTGGCCGTAGCAGCGGCCGCAGTGGCGATGAGCGCAGCGCAGGACGCGGATCGGCACGCAGCAGCGACAGCAGTCGCGGTGCAGCAGGCCAAGGTGGCCGTGGCGGTCGTGGTGCAGGTCGCAGCGGTGATGAGCGCAGCAGCGGCTGGGCTGGTCGCAGTGCGGACAAGCGTAATTCAGGCGGGCGCGGGCCAGCCAAAAGTGACCGCCGCGATTCTCGTCGCGGACGGTAAGAACTTGTCGTCAGCACAGGGCAGCCGTGCTGGACGATGAGTTTGAACGCCATGCAGCTAGTAGCGGCATGGCGAGAATACGATAGGACTCGGCACGGATGTATCGAGTCCTCAATGAAGGTCGCGACGGGATCTCGTTGCGGCCTTTTTTGATATGCCTATACACTGCCGGATTTCCCTTACATCGTATAACTTTTATGAATATGGTTGAAGCAACCGACGTGTAAATCATAAATGTTGCAGATGCGGCATATGGGGGTATCCAGACAAAAATTTTCCAAACATCAAAACACCTCATCCTAGACCTAAGGATGGGGTGTTTTTTCATCGAAGCTTATATGATTACAATCATGCGTACAAGTCAGTCCCGAAAGGTATGCAGGGATACATCCATTTCAGTTCGTCTATATATGGGGAATGAGTATGCACTAATTTACGTATGCAACCCACATGCGTTAGCTCTGGACATGAACATCTGCAAGGTTGTCCCTATATTTCTCGTTATATACTCTCCCAACGGATTCAGCCATACCGCCACGTGCCTTGCCAGGATATAGCTCAAGCGTACGATAGAGACGCATGAACCGGTCTTTGGGCATAAAGCGTGCGTAACGGGTAATAAGACTTGGGAATAACTCGATATATTTGCTTTTGCGCACAGCCGCAGCTGCTACAGCAGTTAGAATCTGAATTCCGTTGTGCAGCTGCAAAATATTAACTTCGTATGTGGCGATATACCGGATCGCATCTTCACGAATCAGCTCCGGCTTAAGCCGGGCGATTTCACCGATGTATTCGGCGAGCAGCCGCTCGAAGCTGCGCAGCAGCAGGGGCTGGAGCTGCAGATCCATATCACTTCGAAGCACGAAGGATTGCAGCAGGGCAACCTGCTGAAGGCGAATCCGGTCATTATAGACGAGCGATCCAATCTCGCGCAGCATCTCGTAAGCGAGCGCCTCGTCTTCTTTGCGGGCTTCGGCCACGAGCGCCCAGTTACGGTTGATCCCCTGACGGATCTCTTCCCGATCTTCGTATAACATGCGCTTCATCTGCCGGTTTCGCTGGGCAGGGAAGGTACGGTGATGTATGAAGATGAGCCATCCGATCAGCAGCAGGGTTACGGTGGCTGCCATCATGGTCTGATCCGTTGTTTCACCGAAGTAGGTGGCAGCGGTTCCGATTATAATTGCAAGGAACAGATCGCGTGCAATCCGGCGTTTCACTCGTGATCCGGCACGCTGCTGGACAGAAACGAGGGCGCTGCGGCCACAGGAGGTACACTCATCCTCCCACAAGCAGGTATATTGTCCACAGCGCTTGCAGACGTGCAGCTTCTCATAAGCATAGGTCGTTCGGTTAAAAGGTCTGATGGATACCACTCGTTTGGCACTCATGCTTAATCACGCTCACCATTCAGTATAGTGTACAGGGTACGGTCTGTATCTTCCCGTGTCACGGGTTTGCGGCCCTGGAAAAAGAGCGAGATTCCTTTTATAAGGACAAAAAGAAACAATATGGCGAGGCATCCGTATGTAACCATAATCGATTCCTTTCTAGGCATAGTTGTTATGCAGAATAGTGTAAATCTGAAACAAGGTTTCGTTATATTGCAGTTTACTGGCAATAACTATATCATATTTCCATAGTTGGAATTAAAATGCCAGTAGTAGCGCCGAATAGGTCGATTTTTGTCAATCATTACAAAACTGTAACTCAAGATAGGGGTGCTTTTCAGAATATATTAGTAGACTGTTAAGATTTCCTTAAGGCTTGACGCCTATAATAAACTATTCCCATTTTAATCTCAAACGTGAAGGAGTACACCCAATGCTGCGGACACGCAAAATACGCTGGCTTAGCGGAACCCTGGTTCTGCTGACATTTCTAACCCTGCTGCTGCCTAAGGCGTTGCTGCCCCAAGCTGCAGCTGCTCAGGCACAGACGAGCGGGATCGATGCCGTACTTGTAGCCGATGTAAGTAACTCGATGAATACAAGTGACCGTGACAAGATCAGTAATGAAGCCATGAAAATGTTTATTGATATGCTGCCGGTCCAGGGGGACAAGGTAGGGATTGTTGCTTATACCGATCAGGTAGAGCGGGAAAAGGCACTGCTGGAGATTCAGTCCGATGCGGACAAGAGCAGCCTGAAGGACTTTATTGATCAGCTGGGCCGCGGGCCATACACTGATATTTCCGTCGGGGTGGCTGAAGCGGTGAATGTGCTGAATCATGGTGCAGATGCATCACACTCACCCATGATCGTACTGCTTGCAGACGGCAACAATGATTTTAACAAAACCAAAGGCCGCACCCAGGCACAGTCTGATGCCGATCTGGCGAAGGCCGTTCAAGAAGCACAGGATCAGGGCATTCCGGTCTATACGATCGGACTAAACGCAGATGGCAAACTGAACAAGGATGCGCTAGCTGATCTGGCCAGTCAGACAGGAGGAAAGTCATTCATCACGGATACGCCGGATGATCTGCCGCAGATTCTGAGTGAGATATTTGCAGATCATGCCAAGCTGAATGTCGTGAAATTGCCTTCCATCACAGGCAGCGGCAATTTTCAGGAAGTTACGGTCAACGTACCAAATGACAGCGTGCTTGAGGCCAATATTTCAATTATGTCTTCCAAGCAGGTAGAGATTGAATTGATCGATCCTTCGGGCAAAGCGGTGGATCTGAACTCGGATGAGGCCAAGCTCTCGACATCCAAAAGTTATTCACTGGTCAAGCTGCTCAAGCCTCAGGAAGGCGACTGGAAACTTCGGGTAAAAGGGGCTCCGAAAGACAGCATCGATATCAACCTGCTGTTCAACTACGATCTGCAGCTCGTCGTGGACCCAATTAAGACCAAGTCCTATACAAAGGGCGACAAGGTGGATCTGACAGCCAAGCTGGAGAATGGAGGTCAGCCGCTCCAGGATAACGCTCTGTATGCAGATATGAAGGCGACGTTGGTCGTAAACGATCTGGATACGAACAAGAGTGAGGAACAACCGCTGGAGAATACAGGCAGCGGCTTTGCAGGTACCTTTGAAGTGCCGGACAATCATAACTATGAACTGGTGATTCGTGCGGAGGAGGACAGCTTCTATCGTGAAAGTGCGCCTATTACCATCAATGCAGGCGGTACGGCAGGTGCGGGAACACAGCCAACCACCTCAGGTGGTGAGCAGGACAAGCCGTTTCCATGGTTACCGGTGATTTTGGGAGTGATAGCCCTGATTGTGGTTGCAGTTGGTGCCTGGTTCCTAATGGGCTGGCTGAAACGCAAAAACCGCGGCTTTGTCGGCCAGATCATTGTCGAGATTCGGGATGAGAACACTGGAGACAAGTCCTATCCACAATACAAAAAACTGGCATCCTTCCGGGGAAGATTCCATCTGCATCAGCTCTTACAGCTGGATCCGGAATTGAAGGAAACTGAGAAATATATATTTACGCCCAGCAATGGGGACCGAATTATCATTCGCAATACCGCAGGCGGTACATTGGAGAAATCCGGACGTGCCGTGGATGCAAGCTCAGGCGTTGAACTGAAGAATGGTGACCGGCTGAGCATCCCGCTGCAACAGGCGGATAAAACGATTTTGATTGAGTATCTGGTATAAGAAGTTTGGAGTTCCTAAGCAAGGTAGTGTGTTAACCAAAGGGAGGACATGGAATGAAACCAATTGTCAGAGAACATATTCAGCAGCTGGATGTATCGCTAGGCGGAGGGATCGTCAGCGAGAAGATCAGGGTCGATACAATCGATAACCCGATCCTGATTATCGGTCTTGGAGGAACGGGAATTGATGCGCTGCTGCGTCTTAAATATCAGATTAACCGCCGCTTCAAGCTGCCTCAGGACCCGGTATCCAAGAAAAAAATGGACAAGCCGGACAACGTGGAATTTCTCGCGTTTGAAACCAACGAGCAGGACCGTGCGAAGAAGTACAAAGGCATCGGACTGGACCCGATTAACGAATTCGTCCTGCTGTCCAATGCCGAGATTGGTGGACTGCTGCAGAACCGCAGCGTGCTGGAGCCATATATTACGGACTGGCTGTCTCCGGAACTGAGCATCACGGACGGCATGAATGGAGCAGCAGGGGTACGCCAGGCTGGACGGCTGCTGCTGTTCACCAAAATCAATCAGGTCGTGCAGGCGATCGACAAAAAGATCAAAACGTTATCTGTAGGCACCAACAAAAAGCTAATGGTGTTCCTCCTTACCGGTCTATCCGGTGGTACAGGCAGCGGGTGCTTCCTCGATATCTCCTATATCGTGCGCGGTATCATTGAACGGGATCACGGTTCTGCCGGGATTGACCGCGTTAATACGCTGGGTTACCTGTTTACGCCAGACGTGAATCTATCGAACAAAAGTTTGAGTGAGCACACACGCGAATATATTCGCAAAAATGGCTATGCTGCGCTCAAAGAGCTGGATTACTGGATGAACGTCGACAGCCGCGGGGAGCGTTTCACGCAGAAATACGGCAATATCCTGAACGTCAATTCACCGCTGCCGCCGTTTAACCTGTGTCACCTGATTTCGGCAACGAATACGGAAGGCAAGCTGCTGGAGAATGCCTATGACTACTGCATGAACGTGACGGCCGAGAACATCACCAACTTCATGGCCAGCGAGGAGAAGCAGTCGGGCGAAGAATTTGCGATTCACGATTATATCAGCAACATCCGTACCAACATTGCACAGATGAACAAGGCGTATCCGGCCAACTATGATTACAACATTATCGGTGCTTCCTCAGCGGTACTGCCGATTGAAGAGATGACGACGTATCTGGCATACCGGATGTTCGACAAAATGAGCACCATGTTCTCCAAAGCTCCGAACCAGGAGGATACGGAGAAGTTTGCCCGCAAGCTGGGCATCGATCTCGAAAGTGTCGTGAAGTCCTTCGAGTCCCGCGTGCCAGAGCCGCTGCCGGGTTATCAGAACAGTGAACGTCTGTCCTACGGCAATGTCGTGAAATCACAGGTGGTGAACATGGACACCGAGCTGGAGCAGAACTTCCTGGCCCGTGCCCGCGAAGAATACATCAAGGCGAAGAAACAGCTGCCGGGCGAGATTGCCGGTCAGTTTACCGAACAGATCCGGCGCATGTTTTTGCATCCCGAACAGGGTCCTTTCTACGTCTCCCGTTTGATCTACACGGAAAAAGGCTTCTGCATACTGAAGATGATCCAGTCGTATATCGAAACGCTGCGGGAGAATGCATTCCGGATTCCGCGTGACATTGAAGCTGCGCAGGAGCAATCGGAGGAGAAGCTGGGTGACGCGAAGAGTGCCTTTGTTTCCAAAGAGAAGAAAAAGAATGCATATATTGAAGCTAAAATCCATGAGTACTGGCTGCACGCCGACGTGGAACGCAACGATCAGATGATTGAGTTCTATGAGGATCTCTATGAACTGTTGAATCAGGAAAACAGCCGCATCTATAACGTATTTACCGAGACGCTGAATGCGCTCAGCTCGATTTTCTCCAAGAACGGAGATATTCTGACGCGCGGTGAAGAACAGTCCGATCACAAAGGCAACAAAACCTACTACTGGAACGTCGTTAGTGTACCGGATATCGTCAATGTGGTGGATGGGCTGCTGGACAAGCGCGACACAGATGACCTGATTCGCGACTTCTCTCGTGAGCTGCTGGAGAACTCCAACCAGTGGGTGAAAGAGAACGAAATTGACGTGGTTAGTTCCATTTCGGACTTTCTGACGGAGAAATTCGGGGATCTCATTACCCGTTCCATGGAAGATTTCCTGGTGATCAAATACGGGCAGGACGAGTCTGTTGAGAAATTCGTGGAGCGTCACATCGCTGGCAAGCTGGATGATGAGGCCGTTCCGGTGTTCAATCTCAGCAACAGCACAGGCAGTCTGCATTTCCCGTCATGGGGTTTCGTCTCTGTGCCGACACAGGCGCCAGGCATTCTCAAAGGGATTCGCAATTATCAGAACAATGCGGTGGGCAAATCCCACTTTACCGTCAAGGAAAGTGAAGTCCGCAACCGGATTTTCTGGCTGAATACGCGCAACGGGGTGCCGCTGTTTGTGTATACGCCGCTCAAGGTTTATGAGGAAAGCTATGAACGCACCATTTTGGACAAGGAAGGCATCGGACGCCATCTGGTACAGACAGAGAAAAATAACTGGACCTACCTGCCATCTCCGATTCCAGAAAAGTCCTGGGGTGATGTCTACGAGAATGCCCGGGTGAAGCAGTATAATGCGCGGGTACGTACCGAATTCGAGCAAGCGATTGGATACAACATCATTACGGCCAAAACAATCGATGAGAATACGAGCAATCGTTATGCCGTTGTCACAACGGAGCCGTTTGACCTGGCCGCGAAGCTGAATGCTTACGACATGCGTCTGACGTCGACGACCCCGAATCTGGGTGAGGTAAAACGGGCCGTGACCGAACTGAAACGACTGCAATCCGAAGGGCTGCAGCGTGTAGGGATCAAGGATATTTTCGGCAGTATTAATGAAGATATGGCCAAAGAAAACCTGGTACGTTCCCCGCAGCTTATCGCACGGGTACGTGAAGAACTGGCGAAGATGAATGCCATCTCGGCCAAAGTGGCTGAACTCGAAGGCATTCTTGCACAGCATCAGGATGAGGAACAGTGGTATGATCGCTTCATCGAAGCTCTGTATACGGACACGATCGTCAAGAAAGGCGCACTCTATGTCTACGACCGCGATCCGGAAGAGGATGCCTGGGAACCGTTCGCGAACCTGATGAAGAGCCGCAACTTCGCCGAGTACGAAGTGTTTGGCAACTTCCGCGGTTTGCCTGAAAAAGATCGCAGTACGCTGCTGCGCAAAGCTTCCCGCCGGGATAACGAACTAACGGCTTCTGAGGACATCGCTCCGCTGCTGGCCAAACTGGATGATCTGGCTGCCCTGTTCATGGAATCGCGTGACCGTCTGGAATATGAGCGCGTGGAGCTGGCGAACGGTGAAGACATCTATCAGTTCTACAGAACGATGTCGTCGAAGCTGAATGACATCCGCAGAAGGCTGAAGTAACATGGGTGCCGGGATGGAGTTCAAGTTGAACAATACCCTGAAGCGGGATCTGGAGAAGTACGCAGCACAATATGCGGCAGAGCAGGAGCGGCAAGGCAGCCTGGGTGATGGACGAAGCAGCATCCATTACCCGGCCCTGTTTCTGTTTGTTGGTGACCTGGTCGAACCGGCCATGGCTGCAGTGCGCGAGATTAATCAGTTGAAGTGGGATAACGGAGAAGGTGTGGTATATCTCCAGATTGGAACAGAGGGCCGGGAGGAACAAGGAGGACGGGAGCATCGTGACTCATTGGAAGACGGTCAGGTGACCCGTCATATCCTGCCTCTATCCACCGAACAGGCTGGACGTCCTTCGAAGACCATGCGCAAGGATGTACACCGCAGTTTTCACGATTCGGAGCAGGCGCTCTTTGGTCTGAATCGCACGCTGCGCCGGGTGAGCAACCGGATCGCTGAATACGGCCGGTTATATTCATCATTTGATCGGATCTATGTAACCGTCGTGACAAGGGCAGATGATCCGCTGAATGTGCTTCTTCCGGAATTGACGAAGCTCACCGAGAACATTTTGGCCCAATCTTTCAAGTCGGTTCAGACGGATCTGCATGTACTGGTCAGCGAGATGGAGCAGGTGGAGTCCTTCGGATATGCAAGTGCAGCCGGACTTGCCTTTTTGAGGGAACTGGATCATATGCAAGCGCTGGACTATACGTTCAGCGGTAATCTGCTCGTAACGGAAGATGGGATTTCCATTCCCGTTGTGCACCCTTCTTCGCCTTTGTTTGATCTCGTCTATATCCTGTCTGACAAAAATGAGCGAGGAACCGGCGTGGCCGGGGGATGGATAGAGAATGCCGAGATTATCTGCCGAATCTGCCTGCTGAAGAATCGGAAACAGGATCCGGATGCACTCGGTGCGGTTGCAAGTACAGGGGCCAATACCTACAATAATACATCGTTCAAAAACAACATTCGAACAACCTCGGATCAGCATGGCTATGCCAGTGCGGGTTTTGCCGAGATCAGACGGCCCAACCAACCGATTGCGCTCGCGGTGTTGTACCATCTATACCGCTATCTGTTGGATCTTATGCGACAGGAGCCGGATTTGAGCATGAAAGACAAGCTTGCTTTCTTCGGTCTGGACGCTTCATCCGTAGAGCGTAAGGTGGAAGGGCTGCTGCCCGAGCAAGATCTGGTGGGTGGCATGAGCGGCATTATGACCCATAACGTCAGCTTCTCCGATCTCAAGCCGCTATCCCTGCGCGAAGCAGAGCGGGCGTTATTTGGTCAGGGTGCTGAGACGTACTTCCGTGACAATATGGTACGTCCGGCGGAAGAGCGTCTCCGTCAGCGCAGCAGTCAGAGTTCCCTACTCCGCCGGGCAGAGCAGTCACGGACGGAGTATCCGGAGATTGGCTATTTCCAATGGGCTTCATGGAGTGACAGCAGCCCTGGGAGCGTACGTGAGGCTTTGCTGGGACTCATTCGTGACAAATCGGTTCAGCTTGAATCGGTACGTGCCCTGCTGGAACAGCGTCAGCAGGAGCAAGTGGAGGATCAGCCAATCAAGCGGGCGTTGTTCCGGGACAAGCAGAATGTACGGAATCTGATCGATTGTTTGTTGGAACGCGTATATGTGCCCAAGACAGAGCTGTTGCGACTGGAAAATGAACTGCAATTGCTTCGCATCTACGATTCGGAGATGGAACAGCTTCATAGCTTCAGCCGCAGCATAACGACAGCACTTGAAGCGCTGGAACGTACGTTGCGTGAAGCGGCAGAAGAGCGCATCGCGGCAGCGGATGAATATATCGGACAGAATGTGATGGAGTATTACGGGAAGGTAACAGAAGCATTGATTGCCGATTTGGAGGCCAAGCGGGGCCGGGATGTTTGGTTTGAAGAGCGTTATATGGGAGACATTAACCGGCTTGCTGCCGAAGGCAACGAGCGTTTGCTGCAACGTCTGATGGAGGTATGTCATGCGCTGCTGCTCACAGCAGAACCACTAAGATTGCCTTTTGAGGAAGAACTGCTGCAGCGGGCGAATGTAACGATTACCTACGGGGACAAAAACGTATTGACCCGCGATGATCTATTCCGCAGGTTATACCGTACGCTGGAGGATCAGGCGGTTGTGAGAATACGGGTATTCGATTATACCCAGGAACACCGGTATGAAGAAAAGTATTTCTTTGGCGATCATCACAGTGCTTTCATGGATTATGCGGCACATGCGGAGGAAACATCCCGCATCTATAAGCTGGGAGTGGTGTACGAAGAACGCAGCAGTGGTGTGGAAAAGTTGAACCTGATGGGAGGGTTCCATCTGGAGGATCTGATGGTCTATCGCAACGGCAAGGTGTATTACGACTCGTATACGGAGAACGGTTATGAGCTTCATCCAGCAGGCCTGGCTGATAAGCTATCACCTATGCGATAGAACGACATGTCATGATCGACTCCGGTATTAATTCAGCCTATGATGGGCTGGTTTGGAAAGGATGCATGCGAACATGCAGCGAAAAATCAATCTTCTCCTGGTCCTGTTCAGCCTGATTGGCGGAGCCGTGGGATTTGCGGCAGGAGAAATCATGCTGCATCAGTGGCTTGGGGAGATGCCTCGCCTTCTGCTGATGGGGTTATACTTCGGCGTGCTGGCGCTGAGCGTAGGTCTGTTCTGTCTGCTCGCCGAGATGATCTCGCCGAAGCTTAACGGAGCTTCCTGGAAGCTGAGATATCTTGGCTTGTCGTGGAAACTGCTCGTTCCGGCAACACTGGTATTCCTGTTTGTCGTTGGATTGGTCTTTCAATTGTTGTATCAGATCAATCCAGGCGGCGTGAAGCAGGTGAAGGACATTGTACTGATGATCGATAACTCGGGCAGCATGTCGGAAACGGACCCGGATAATGGACGTTTCGAGGCGGCCAAGACGTTAATCAGTCAGATGGAAAGTGACAAGCAGGTAGTTGTTATTACATTTGATGATCAGCCACAGCTGCTGCAGCCTTTTACCGCATTGGATAGCGAAGCGGCAAAAGCAGAGGTGAACGGTAAGATCGACGGTATTGTCACAACATCGGGTGGTACAAACTTCGATGCCGTGCTCCGGGAAGCCATGGAGCAGATCCAAAACAAGCAGGATCCAAAACGCGGTACTGTAGCCATTTTGCTGTCGGATGGATTCAGTGAAGCAGATACTTCGGATATCTTATCCCAGTATGCGAACGAGCAGATTGCCGTGAATACGGTAGGTCTGAGTCTGGTCGACCCATCGGGTACCGACTTGCTGCGCAGTATCGCTCAGCAGACAGGTGGCATGTACTATGACGTACCGGATTCCGGTGGTCTCAGCATGGCATTTCAGCAAATCTACGATACGATTGATGAACGGACGCTGGTGACGGAACGTACAGGCATGATGGAACACAGTACCTATCTGGCCATCTTCCGCGTTGCTGCTATGCTGTTGATTGGTGTAGCACTGGGCGTATCGCTTGGGCTGGTGTTCGATAACCGCCATCTGGCAGTCAGCTTTGGCATCGGTGGAGCGGTGTCAGGCCTGCTAGCAGGCCTTTTGCTGGAGTGGGGATTGGACGGTTCTTCTGTAGGGGATGCATTGGTGAGACTGGGTGCCATGTTCATATTATCTGGGGTACTCACCCTGTTCACCTGGATTATTCCGGTCAAGGAGAATACCCCGCGGAAGAGCAAGGGCCGCCGTGAGGCGGGCAGGGGGACTCCGACCGCAGACGGATTCGGTCAGCGGGGGAGAGACACACGCAGCAAAGGATTTTAAACATCGGGAGGTTGGCGACACATGCGATATGCAGATGCGGACCCTTCGGTACCTCTGATTCGCAGACTTACACTTGCTGTGGATGATGGTTACTGTACCCTGCGCTGGCTCTGGCCCGAAGGTGTAGAAGCCGTATACGTGGAGCGGTTGGAGCTGGAAATGGTCGAAGGTGGACAGAGCAGGGATCAGACTGTGAATGGCAAGCTGAAACTGTATACGAGAGAAGAATACAAGGCGAGTAACGGATATACAGACCGGATGACAGGATTTGGTGCCATCCGGTACACGATACATGTTTGCCGAATGGACGAAGACGGTCCTGTGCTGCTGCGTCAGCAGAATGACGAGAATACGGTCATCGCCAGTGCTGGCAAAGCGGATATCCGTTTCTCCATTCGATACAAAAGCGGTTTTTTTCAAAAAAGGAAGACGGTTCTCATGACTGTGACAGCTGAAGTACCTGTGCCGAAGGAAGCTCTCTGTTATGTACGCAAGCAGGGCGGAGTTCCACTCAACAAGGAAGATGGCACGGTTTATCCTTTTGTCAGTGATTTTACTCCAGGGAGAAATGAGATGCCGCCCGTGGAAGTGGCCAAGGATGACTATGTGAGGCTGTTTTTCACGGACGGACCGAGATACGGAGCCGTTTACCGCCTAATATCAGACTAGATGAATGTGAGGCAGTTCAGTCTGCCTGAACGGGGAGGGGAGTGGCTATGAGCTTTTTTAGTCGGTTTTTGAAGAAACAGCAGCCCGTAGAACGGCCGCTGTTTTACGATATTGTCTGTCCATATTGCTTCAGCAAGTTTTCGCCGGAAGAAGTAGTGTTCCGGGCTGCGCATCACCGGGATGATGATGAGGATTATGCACTGGGGGAAGATGCGAAGCTTAATCGGTATCGTGAACGCTTTGGGTTGGACACGGTATTTGATATGGAAGCCGTTCTGGCTCCGCATGATGTGCCTGAGGAACATCGCATTTATTCGGATAACATCGTGATGGGACTGAACGACCGGTATGGTGTGGTTACACGGCGCCGGCTGTGCCCGCATTGTCATAATGAGCTGCCGGTAACGGCAGGCAAGGCACCAAGCAATATCATTTCCATTATTGGGGCATCCCAGGTGGGGAAATCGGTGTATATGACATCGTTGATTCACACCCTTCAGCATTATACGGCTGACCACTTTGATGCGGCCTGCATGCCGCTGAATGCGGAAATTAGCCGCAGATTCCGCGCAGATTACGAAGAACCGCTGTTCGAGCGGGGAGATCTGCTGGATTCCACGCAGAAGGAGAAGCTGCAGGAGCCGTTTATTTTTCAATTTGTATTCAAGGATGAAGATAAAGCACCGCTGACACTGGTCTTTTTTGATGTGGCGGGTGAAGGTATGGTGGAGCAGGATTATCTGGGTCTGCATGGTCAGCATATCAAGAACTCAGCGGGTATTTTGTTTATGGTGGATCCGCTCCAGATTCGTTCCATTCGGGACAAGATCCGCATTAACCTCGGCAACGAGCCAGGCGAGTGGACGCCAAGGTATGATGAACCACGTGATGTTGTGCTGACCCTGTTCGGTGATTTTATCGCTTATCAGGATAAAGCCAAGACAAATATTCCGACAGCCGTTGTGCTGACCAAGAGCGACATGCTGCATTCCCTTAAGGATGAAGAGGGGGATTATATCAAATCCAACAGCAATGTATTCCGCAATATGGTACACCGTGAATGGTTCGATCTGACTGAATTCGAGAATATCGACGGGGAGATTCGGCGCTTTATCGAGAAGGTGGACCGTCCGTTCAAGGGCACGATGGATGTGTACTTCAAGGATACGGCTTATTTCGCGGTATCTGCGCTGGGCAGCAATCCGGTGGATATGAAGCTGCAGGGCGTCGTGAGTCCCATCCGTGTGGACGAGCCCTTTCTATGGCTGCTGTACAAGCTGAAGTACATTGAGGGGAGAGTGGAATGATGCGTTCTTCCATGACCCCGCCCATTGAACAACAGATGTACACAAGAGAGCGGCGCGGGGTGTTTCGCACAACGGAGGGGTTCGATACGGTTGCGGCATCACCAGGACTGGACCCTTCCTTTATTAAAAAAGTACTTCATCCCTATTGCGTCTATGACGCTCCAGCGGAATTAACGGGTCGGAGTGAGAAGGACCAGGCGAAATTCCCGCCATCCATACATCTGATTCATCTGGAGAGCGGAGAGACGATCCTTGGTCAGAATGTGTACCAGTCCGCTGATTTTACGGGGCTGCGCAGCGCCTTTTTTGCACACAACTATGTCCTGTCCCCGGAACGCTCCGAGGAACAGATGAAGCAGGGGAACTGGCTGGATGCCGTATTCGCCACGTCATATGACATCGAACAAGGCACGGTATTACCTGCCCTGACGGAATTGCCGGGTGCACCACTGAATGGCAGGGAGGCCGCCACTGGAGCAGGAGCAGGCCCAAGTGCCCGCTCCGTAGCGCCAGCAGATCTGCTGGCCTCACTGAAAATGAACGAAACTCTTTTCAAGCGCCTGCTCTATGCCGTCATGCAGGCAGTAGCAACCCGGCGGAAGGTATACATTGCACTCGACCTTCCTGCCGAGGAGATCACAGCTGGAGCCAAGGAACTGCTTCGTCTGCTCTATGCAGCACTGCCCTATGCATTTAGACGGCAGCTCGGCTTCATGACATTTGCCAAGGAGCCTCAGGCCAAGAAGGGAGTCCATCTTCAGTTTGTAGAGCGGGGCACGCTCCGTCCAAAAGACCGGAATACGGAGAAGGACTTTACCTTCGACTTGGCTACGGGCAGGGTAACCCATGCGGAAATGTCGGTTGCCCAGCTTCCCTATGCGGAGTTTGCCTGGTCGCTTCTGCAGGAGCCAGGTGTGGCGGATGCGTTTTATACTTTTGCAGACGAGATGTTAGCCGGCACAGAACCTGGACGCGAGCTTTCCATCCAGGCCTATGGGGAATTGTCCATGTTTTATCGTCTCGAGCAAGGGATGGAAGACCTCTACCTGAATGATAAGGGAGGGGTTCTGAGTGGACTGCTTACCTATCTGAAACCTGAAGGTGGAGTACAGCGACGTTCACGTTTGAACGAACTGTTCCTCACGCTGCTCAGCCGGGAACTGGACAGTGTCAAAAGAGAGAACGTACCTGAAGAGACGGTTGCCTCACGCATCGCGGAATATTTCCGCGTCGCTGCGCCTGTCGTTCAATCCCGCATCGTGGATTATTTCATCTATGCGGTGAACAATGCCAGGTCTCAGAAGCGGATGAGGGCGGTACAGGAGTTGTATGATCTGCTCGACCGTGATTCCGGGCTGAGTCGTGCATTCTTCGATAAGGTACTGGCCAATGAATCACTGACAAAACTGCTGTTTGAGCCCTATCTGGATAATCAGCTGAAACGTACCGAAACTGCTTCCGATGTGATCGGCGTAATCGAACGCTGGGTAACCACGCATGTATCTGCGGTATACAACAGCTTCCTGATTGACCGGACAGCCACAGAGCTGCGTGAACGATTATGTTCGGCGCCGAATCCCGTTCATGCTGCGAGTGAAGCACTTAAGCGTGTGAGCGTGCTGGATCGCCTTTCTTCTGACATGCTCGTGGGTGATGGAATTAAGGCCCGAATTGGGCAGTCTCAGACCGTCACCCGATCCGCCCGTTCGAGTGGAGCCGAGTCAGCGGGATTATCCGCGTATCAGAAAGAACTGACACGCCTGGCTGACAAGCTGGCCTATGTCATTAACCTGTTTTTGATTCAGGATCTTGATCTGGAACGGGTGAACCGTGAACAGTTACTGAGCATTGATATTTTGCTGCACGACAGCGAGGTACGTGATTGGGCGGCGCGTCAGGGACAGGATGTAACGGCTCGTACAAACATGATGCTGGCAGCCAGAGCATGGCTGAGCGGCGAAGACCGTGAAGAAGAGGTGCTTGAATCACTTAGCCTTGCGGAGCGGAGTGAACTTCAGCGTTGGGTACGCAGATGGCTCGCAGGGGAACTGCGGGATCAACCGGGAACACCTGCATATGAGGCGCTTCCGCTGGCGTTCTACCGGGGAGGAAGCGGCAGCAAACTGGATTATGCAGGGCTGATTGAGTTTGTCCGCAGCAGTGCTGGCAGTAAGGAAGTATTGTATTCATTTTTTGAATGGTCGGGAAGCCAAAGGTTGTTCATACGGAGTTCCCAGGCGAGCAAAGCCTACTCAGATGCCATTGTAGCCTATTTCAAAGGTCATGACCGTGAAGCGTTCAAGTCCAAATCGGCATTCAAGCCGTATTACACTAGAGCGAGTAAAACAATGAAGACGGTCTATGATCGGGCCAAGAACGAACTTTCATCACCGCTTGTGCGTATGCTGACAGGCAAAAGAAAAAATCTTTTTCTAGGGTCGGTTATCGTGATCCTGATCCTGGGGATCGCCGGGGTAACGTATGCCCTGACGAATAAGACGGACGCGCCAGAAGAGGCTGCGCCATCGACACAGGATCCCGTGGTTCCGGCAGAGCCTGAGGTACAGTTAGCTGAGCAGATCGCTTATGTCATTCCGGGAGCCGAGGTGGATGGAACGACGACCGAAGCGCAGCTCGTAATCCGTTTCATGAATGAAGCGGATAGCAATGCGTTATTGCCAGGTCCAGTTCAATTAACTTTGAAGGATGGCACAACGCTGGAGATGGATGCTGCGTCGGACTGGGAGAGTTTTAACCGGAATGAGGACCCGGATACGGAAGGACCAGCAGAAGATGGGACTTCGTCTGAGGGAACGTCCGGGGATAGGTCTACAGGATCTACAAACGAAGATCAGCAGGGTGAGGAGCCTGTTCAAGGGACAGATTCGACTACGTCAGATGACTCTGCTTCAGATGCAGCAGCAGGTACAGAGACGAGTGGAGTGACCGGAGATGCGTCTGGCTCTGCTGCCGCGGATGGGAATATTGAGCAGGGAACAGAAACTACATCATCCGGTTCTTCGGACACAGCAGGCGAATCAGGAGCGTCCTCTTCAACAGAATTGACGCCTGCTGAGGCGGACCGTCTGTATCCTTATGGTCAGCAAGTGCCGCTGCCTGATGAGGTTAATCCGGAAGATATCGTAAGTGTCCAGAGCGGTACAATGGTTATCCAACTGGTGCCAGAGCCTAAGCTTTAGGATCGTTATGATTTGTTTTTAAACCAAAATGAAATCATTGCAGGATGATCCTCGATTGTAAATCGGGGTCATCTTTTTTTTTTTGATTTTCCTGCTGCCAATCTTTTAAGGACGATCTTATTTGAGGAGATGATGCTAATCATGGAACTTTCCGGTTTCCTGGGATGTCTGACAAGAGAGGGGCCTATTCCAAAACCGAAGGAAAGCAGGGGACCATAATGCGTTATATTTTATATTGATATGTGCATTGTACTCTTTGGTTGTTCGAATGATGCAAGCAGGGATGCTCAGGTTATGAAGACGAGAAGAAGATGATCCTAAGTGCTTCCCAAGCTCTGATGCAGAAAGAAGAGTAGATCCTTTCTTTTGTTCACAAATCTGACACAAAATCTGGATTCATCCTTTTTGGACAATCCCCAACAGGGACCAACTGCACGTATACGTTGAGAAAAGCTCTCACATAAATGAGGTGAATTCCGATCGGAAAGTCCACTGAACTGCTATATAATCGCTCCAAACAAGCAAGAAGTTTGGTATTTCTTATTGACAAATGATAATGATTATCAGTATCTTTGTTATATAAGATTTGTTGCGCCGGAAATACGCTGAACATATAAATTCGTTTTCGTTATCGATAGCCGGAATACATAACCGGGATAAATGAGAGAGGGATGATCGCATGTTTCGTCTGGAGACGTCCAAGCTGGATATCGCTTATGAGGAAAGACTGATTGTTGAAGATCTGAATATTCAAATTCCCCAAGGAAAAATTACAGCGCTTGTTGGAGCCAATGGTTCAGGTAAATCAACCATCCTGAAGACGATGGCACGGATTATGAATCCAAAAGCAGGTAGTGTTTTGCTCGACGGGAAGTCCATTCATAAGCAATCCACCCGTGAAGTAGCCAAGCAGCTTGCGATTTTGCCGCAGAATCCTACGGCGCCGGAGGGACTCACAGTAACGGAACTGGTATCCTACGGAAGATTTCCTTATCAAAAAGGCTTCGGTTCCATGCGTGCTGAAGACAAGCGCATGATTGAGTGGGCCATCGAAGTAACGGGCATGACGGAGTTCCACGACCGCCCAATTGATCAATTGTCAGGCGGACAGCGTCAACGTGCCTGGATTGCCATGGCTCTTGCTCAAGAAACGGATATCCTGTTCCTGGACGAGCCGACAACATTCCTCGACATGGCTCATCAGCTTGAAGTATTGCAATTGCTGGAGATGCTGAACGAGACCGCGAATCGCACCATCGTTATGGTTGTGCATGATCTGAATCATGCCTCCCGCTATGCCCATCACATGATCGGCATTAAAAAAGGTAAAGCAATCGCTACAGGTTCCCCTGTAGAAGTCATGAACTGTGATGTGCTTCGCGAAGTGTTCAACATTGAAGCCGATATCGTGATTGATCCACGTTCTGGTGTGCCACTCTGCCTGCCATATGCACTTGCCGGCGAACGACAGCAAACGGCAGCGCCAGAGCAAACTGCAGCGCCAGAGCAAATGGTGATGAACGGTGCCATGATGAATGCTGCAGGACGCTCCGAACAACGTGTTCGTACCGCAACAGGAAGTTAATATATCGGACCATTTGTGGTCTTGAAATATAGAATAAGCCGCTTTGCATATATGCAGGCGGCTCATTCGCATTCATGGGAGGCATGCTGAAATGGGAGCAATCAACTATACCTGGTTACAGCAATATGGAAGAATCACAACCGTACCTGGGGATGAACCAGTTTGGGAGATTCACATGACCGAGCTTAGACAACCGGAGAAGGCGAGAGAGCTGCTGGATGTATATAATCAACATCTTCAGGCAGATTCATTCCGAACCGCAGCGGTGTACTTCATGCATTCGGTGCGTGGGCTGATGCTGGGGATCCATTACATGACGGCACTATGTGATACACGGCTTAATCTTTCACTGGAGAACATGAAGCTGCAGCTCGAGGTTCAGGATGGCCGTGCAGCCTTTCGTTTTCAACTGCTGGATGGAACAGAACATCCTCACCCTGAACCAGTGAATCTCATAGATACAGCCCAATCCTCATGGCGAAAGGATATCCTAACCGCATACTACACGGAGCAGCTTCGTCCTTTGATCGAAGGGGTTGCCTCTGCCGGAGAAGCGAGCCTTGGTCAGATGTGGTCACAGCTTGCCTCCATGCTCCGTTGGTACAAGACGACAGCGTTACAAATGAACATTGAAGAAGCTGAGCGAGAAGCGGTGATGGAAGGGTATGAACATGTCATTGCTCTACCTGCCAGTCTGCTTGGGTTGAAGAAGAATCTGTTATCGTTCAAGCCGGTAGAGATTGATAATCCACATCAACCGGGAGAGACCATGCTAATGAAGCCGGTATGCTGTCTTCATCATCAGGTGTATGGAGGCCAAAATTACTGTTATAGCTGTCCCAAACTCAGTAAGGCCGAGCGGCAGAAGCGTTATGATGACATCCTGGCAGCCAAGTCCGGATAACAAGCAGGAAGGCCTCGAGGCTGAATTTGGTAATTGGTGAGCACCGGGTCTATAATATGGAGACAGGCGCTGTATTATGTTGTGTGCTTACAAGGTAATGACAGCTGTCCCAAAACCAACATCGATCATGGGAGGAATCAGTCATGTCCGTATATTCATATCAGGCCGTAACGCCAGCCAATCAGGAAGTATCACTAGATCTGTACCGAGGTAAAGTTCTTGTCATCGCCAATACGGCCAGTAAATGTGGATTGACTCCGCAATATGGAGAACTGCAGAAGCTGTATGATCGTTACCGCGATCAGGGTTTGGTAGTACTCGGTTTCCCTTGTAATCAGTTCGGAGGACAGGAGCCGGGAACAAGCGAGGAAGCCGAATCCTTTTGCCAAATAAACTATGGTGTGAACTTCCCTGTTTTCGCAAAAGTGGACGTGAACGGTGAGGATGCGCATCCTTTGTTCCAGTATCTTCGCCAGCAGCAGCCAGGGGCGGCTGAAGACGACACGATTCAATGGAATTTCACCAAATTCCTGGTCAATCGTGAAGGTGAAGTGGTGGGACGTTTTGAACCCAAAGAGTCTCCTGAGGCTATGACTGCAGAGATTGAGAAACTGCTGGGATAATCAAATAGAACAGATCAAGCCTGCCTCCAGTTGGAGGACAGGCTTTTTTAAAAGCTATTTATACCAAGAAAGTTAAGGAAGCGGTTTGCTTAAATTGTAATATCCCTGATCCGAGGCAAGCTGCAGGAGATTACGGGCATAGTTGCCCGCCCAGGAATAGCCGTGCCGCCGCTCCTCGCTGATCTCCATAATATCCATGTACTTCTTGCCGTCACGGTCCGCGTAGAAGGGCACATCTTCATCTACATTGTAGAAACGGTACCAGATAACACTGGACGGGTCAGGCTCGAAATACACCGGTCCTTGACGATTATATTTGGTTCCATTCTCTCGGACCTGATCAAACCAGCGGAGGGCGCTTTTGGCTGCGTGTTCAATCTCGGGTGTCTGAGGCCTGGACATAAGGAAAGCCGTGATGGCCACAGATTCTGATCCGGATTTGGATGCCAGTTCATAGGCTCTGCCGGATACAGGCGCGTAGGTTACCGGGTCATGCTGGGCACCCCAAACTGTAGGCACACCGCCGTTTTTAATTTGAGTTTTCAATGTATATGCGATTCCTCGATCCAAGGCCGCCGCCAGCTTGGACCGTGTATCCTCACTCAGAATATCGTTGTTGAAGCCTTTACGGTTCTCAATGATGTCATCGATGAGAACCATGGTTCGCACCAGGGCATTGTCATTATAGGTAACGCTGTCGGAGTAATTGCCCCGCTGTGGATAAACCTGAGGCCATCCGCCTGAAGGATATTGGGAGGCGAGGATAAAATCCACCGCTTTGCGGACACTGTCCCGGAAGAGCGGGTTGCCCGTCTTTTCATACATATCAGCCAGGAAGCGGATCTCGGTTGTCGTTGCATCATTATCAAACGTTCCGAGCTCTACGCCTTTGGGGTCTTTCCAATCCGAACGCGGCGCTACCCCGTCCCAGGAGGACTTGTACTTCTCCTCCATTGCTTTGAAGAACCCACCATGCGGCAGCTGCCAGGATACGATGTTTAGCGCATAAGCGGTGTCCTTGGCCAAGTCACCTGTGGAGAACGTGCTGTAATCCCTGAACTTATTCAGCAGCGAAGATACATCAACCCCTGCAGAAGTTTTGGAGGATAACACCTCGGTTTTAATGGTGACAGGCGGGGAATCGGCAAAAGCAACCACGGGCCTGGCAATATCTGCGGTCAACATGGCGATAATTGCAGAGACAGGAAACAGCGTTAATGAAACAGAGATGGAACGTTTCTTCAAATGAATGCCTCCCAACATAATTGGTATTCTATTCATATAAAATCCAAATAAAGGGTCGATAATATTGTAAGCGCTTTCTAATATAAAAATCAACTGTAAGCTAAAATTTTATATTTGTTATCGTTCAACGATCAGCCGCCAGCTCCACTAAGCGGTTAGGATGAAGGTCTTTTTTCTCCAAAAGGTTCAATAGCATAAACCGTTATTGCTCAGGGGACAATAGGTCTTAGGGGTTGAAGCAGCGGCTCGTCCACAGGGCGATATCCTATTTTTTAAATAATTTTAAGAAAACACTTGTAATGTGAAAAAGATCACATTATAATGAGTACATGAAGTGAAACAAATCACAAAGTCACCAGGTTGGTAGTGAATGTTTTCACATAATTGTTTAGTTTCATTAGTGAATGTATTCACAAGGGAGTAAAATCATTGTCAATTTAAATTCCAGGAATCAAGCGCAGCAATCTGATAAATGAAGCACGGTTTATATTTTATTAACTTCAAGGGGGACCTTTATTATGAAAATCGCAGTTATCGGATGTACACATGCAGGAACCGCAGCCATCATCAATACCGCCAAATTGTACCCGGATGCTACCATCACGGTGTATGAGCGCAATGACAACATTTCCTTCCTATCTTGCGGTATTGCCCTTTATGTCGGCGGGGTTGTGAAGGATCCGGATGGACTGTTCTACTCTTCGCCAAACCAGCTGGCTGAGCTGGGTGTAGTCACCAAGATGCTGCATGAGGTTACAGCAGTGGATGCCGCGAATCATAAACTTCAGGCTAAAAACCTGAAAACAGGGGAAGAATTTGAAGATACGTTCGATAAGCTCATCGTGACAACAGGTTCATGGCCGGTCGTTCCGAAACTTGAGGGGATCGAGATGGAGAACATCTTGCTCTGCAAAAACTACAATCATTCCAATACAATCATCGAAAAAGCCAAAGAAGCCAAACGTGTTACCGTTGTCGGTGCAGGGTATATCGGTATTGAACTGGTTGAAGCATTCCAAATGAATGGTAAGGAAGTCACCTTGATCGATAGTGTGGACCGGATTCTCAATAAATATCTGGACCCCGAGTTTACAGATGCCATTGAGGACACACTGACTGAACGCGGGATCAAGCTTGCACTGGGCCAGACGGTACAGAAATTCACCGGAGAGAATGGCAAGGTAACGAAGGTGATCACATCGAAAGGTGAATTCGAGACAGACCTCGTAATCCTGTGTATTGGTTTCCGTCCGAATACCGAATTGCTCAAAGGCCAGGTGGATATGCTGCCGAACGGCGCAATTATCGTGGATAAATATATGCAAACAAGCCAAAAAGACGTGTTCGCTGCAGGTGACAGCTGTGCGATTCACTATAATCCAACAGGCAAGGCTTCTTACATTCCACTGGCAACCAATGCCGTAAGAATGGGTACACTGGTAGCTCGTAACCTGGTTCGTCCAACAACTCCTTACATGGGTACACAAGGGACATCAGGAATTAAAATTTACGACCAGAATATTGCAGGTACAGGACTGACCGAAACATCTGCTACAGATGACGGGCTGGTGGTGGAAGCTGTAACACTTGAAGATGCTTATCGTCCGGAGTTCATGCCAACGGCTGAGAAACTGCTGCTCAAAGTCATTTACGAACAGGCTACACGCCGAATCGTCGGAGCACAAGTGATGTCCAAGGCGGATCTGACGCAATCAATCAATACAATCTCGGTTTGCATTCAGAACAACATGACCGTAGATGAGCTCGCCTTCATCGACTTCTTCTTCCAACCGCATTACAACAAACCATGGAACTTCTTGAACTCTGCCGGTCTTCAGGCTCTGCCTCCAGTAGAAGTAAAAGCACCAGCGATGGTGTAACTAATGAATCCGAGAACTGCCGCAGCAATGCGGCAGTTTTTTTATTTAACTTGATGTAGTTGATTCTGGAAATGAGTGCTATATTAACAACAGGTTAGAGGTCATACGCAATAGATATGAACATGAAGGAGTGGTTCACAACATGCTTACAACTACAGTATCCGAGCTTAAAGTTCTGCTACAATCTGTACCTCGCTCGTTTCTTGAGCTGAATCCAAATGAACTTGTACAGCCACGCATGGAAGGAAAATGGTCCCGTCTTCAGATTCTTGGTCATTTATGTGATTCGGCACTTCATAACGTAAGCAGGTTTGTCCAAATGCAGCATCAGACCGAACCATTGTCTATAACGCCTTATCATCAAGACCAATGGGTAGAGAGCCAACAATATGTCAGTGCACCAATTGAAGAGGTGTTAAATCTCTGGATCAGTCTGAATCAGTCCGTCATTCGTGTTCTATCCAGCATGCCGGAGACAGGGGAATCACCAACGTGCGTCTTACCTGATGGAAGTGTGGTTACGATGGAATGGCTGGCACAAGATTACGTCCAGCATCTGCAGCACCATCTGCAGCAAATTTTTGGTGAACATCATAACTTGGGAACAGAATAAGTAACCAACCAGCTGCACTCAAGCAAGAGAGCACGGAAGCTGGAACAAGGGGACTTTCAGGACTTTGTGATAAAAGTAACAAACTTGCCGAACCCTTCGCGATACAATGAACATATCAACGATGTACACTGATTTCGTTCATGAATAGTGAAGGAGAGGATGGCATGGCGGCAAAAACACCTCTTGAGGTTGCACAATATACGGTGAACACAGGGATGAAGAAAGGACAGAACCAGGTGTCCTCTGTGCTCGTTCTCAGTTTCCTGGCAGGGGCATTTATTGCGCTTGGCTTCCTGCTGGATATTCGCGTGATTGCCTCCGCCCCGGCGGAATGGGGCAGCTTGGTTAACCTGATCGGTGCAGCGGTATTCCCTGTAGGCTTGATCATGGTATTGATTGGCGGGGGAGAGCTGCTGACAGGTAACATGATGGCAGTACCGCTTGCTACGCTAGCCCGTAAACTGTCCGTAGGCAGCATGCTGAAGAATCTTACTCTGGTCACGATCGGGAACTTTTTGGGTGCACTGTTCGTGGCATATGCGTTCGGGCATGTGCTTGGTCTCACAGGAGAAGGAGTGTATCTGACCAAGGTTGTGGATATGGCGGGACACAAGCTGCATGACGGCTTTCTACAGGCGTTTATATCCGGAATCGGGTGTAACTGGCTGGTAGCCCTGGCGGTGTGGCTATCTTACGCTTCGGATACAATGAGTGGCAAAGTGCTCGGCATTTGGTTTCCGACCATGGCCTTTGTTGCTATTGGATTCCAGCACGTGGTTGCCAATATGTTTCTTATTCCGGCTGCCATCTTCGAAGGGCATTACTCATGGGGGCAGTACATTATGAACTTTATCCCGGTATGGCTCGGTAATCTGACGGGAGGCGCATTGTTCGTTGCTGCTGCCTACTGGATGGTGTACCTGCGTAAGGCGGAACCCGAGGTCAAAGCGGTTGTTCAGCCGGTAGAGCCGGAAGCCAGACCGATGTGGAGCAAACAGGCGTAATCGCCCGCACAATTTCAACTGAATATATTAAAGCGATCCCTTACTGCCATGAGGTCACGGTGTATGTTATACCGTAAGCCGGCGAAGATGGGATCGCTTTTTTACTACAGACAAAATAAATTCGCCATGACAAGGTTCGGGGGAACGAAACCTGTTCATGGCGAATTTCGGGAGTGGTCCATGATATGGCATGAGGAGGAAGTGGGGAAACACTAACCTAATGCCTTGTTTTTAATTTACCCCTGAATTTCGAGGATGAATCATGGGGCCAAAACTTTTTTTGAATTAAAGGCATCAAGCCTGAGCGCACAAAACATGACTGTTCTCTTTACGTCATTACCTCCAAAATTATATGATGTAAGGATAGTTTTAAATGGGGAGGACTTGTACATATGATCGATCAGGAGAATGGCGTGTTCCCGGCGGTTTGCCCGCTTGACTGCCCGGATACTTGCGGCCTGCTGCTTCATAAAGAGAACGGTAAGATCGTGAAGGTGGCGGGCAACCCTGACCATCCGATTACGAAAGGCGCCATCTGCAATAAAGTCAGAAACATGGCAGAGCGGATATATCACCCCGAGCGGCTGCAATATCCGATGAGACGTGTCGGCGCGAAAGGCGAAGGCAAGTTCGAACGTATAAGCTGGGATGAAGCTATCCATGAGATTACGGGGAAATTCAAATCGATATCCGAAAAGTACGGCTCGGAGAGTATCCTGCCATACAGTTTCTACGGCAATATGGGGATCCTTGGGGTAGATGGCATGGATCGTCGTTTCTTCAATGTGCTTGGTGCAAGTATGCTGGAGCAAACGATCTGCAATGCGGCCGGGAATACCGGATGGAAATATACGATGGGCGCCAATCGGGGAACGCTGCCCGAAGATACGGAGCATTCGGACCTTATTTTGGTGTGGGGAGGCAACATTGTCAGTACAAACATGCATCAGGTTGTTCTGGCTGAGAAAGCCCGCAAAAAAGGGGCCCAAATCGTGGTCATCGATGTACACCGGAATCGTACAGCTCAATGGGGAGACTGGTTTATTCCGCTATACCCGGGGACAGACAGCGCACTCGCACTGGGACTGATGAATGTACTGTTTGACCGGGGCCTGACGGACGAAGCCTTTATGCAAAAGTATACTGTGGGCCATGAGGCACTGCGTGATCATGTCCGCGACTACACCCCTGAACGGGTTGCGCGCATCACGGGTGTACCGGAAGCAGATATCGTGAAGCTGGCTGAGCTGTACGGAAACGCACAGGCGGCACATATTCACATCGGCAACGGTCTTCAGCACCATGACAACGGAGGCATGAATGTACGCAGCATTGCCTGTCTGCCTGCCATCACGGGACAATGGCTGAACCGAGGCGGCGGAGCCGTACGCACCAACAGTTATGCGAGCACCAATAGCGACGCACTGGAGCGTCCAGAGCTTCGTAGCAATTCGGAAGCACGGGTTGTGAACATGAACCGGATTGGCGAAGCATTGCTGGAAGCGCAGCAGCCGATCCGGGCATTAATGGTCTACTGCAGCAATCCACTGGTGGTGGCACCGGATACCGAGCGGGTGGAGCGAGGTTTTGCACGGGAAGATTTGTTTACCGTGGTGCATGATCTGTTCATGACGGACACGGCCAAGTATGCAGACATTGTGCTGCCGGCCAAGTCTTCGTTTGAAGCGACAGATCTGTATACGTCCTACTGGCATCAGTATGTTCATCTGCAAGAACCGGTCATTGCCCCAATTGGCGAGAGCAAGAGCAATGTGGAACTGTTTTCGCTGCTGGGACAGGCGATGGGATATGACCCTGAAATCTTCGGTGAGACACCGGAACAGATGATTGCGGACGCTTTGGTGGATACAGGCAATCCTTATATGAACGGAGTGACGCTGGAGGCTCTTCAGGAGCATCGTTTTGTGAAACTGGACATGTCGTCGCATAATTCATTCCTGGAACAGCTGCCTACACCATCCGGGAAGATCGAGCTGTATTCGGAAACGATGGCAGAGAGGGGACTTCCGCCGCTGCCTACATATCGTGCTCTAGTTGAAGGGTATGACGGGGAACATCCGGCCGGACCTGATGATGTGCATCCACTTATGTTCCTGTCGCCACCGAATCACAATTTCCTCAATTCAACCTTTGCCAATACGGAGAAGCATCAACGTATGGAGAAAATGCCCATGCTGCAGATTCATCCGGAGGATGCGGCTCTCAGAAACATTGAAGATGGCGATGCGGTGGTCGTGTGGAATGACCGGGGACGGATCGAACTTACTGCCAAGGTGAGTGAATCCATGCTGCCAGGTACGGTGATTAGCCAAGGCTTGTGGTGGGATGGAAGTGGACGGAAACAGCGGGTGAATTTACTGACATCAAATCGGCTGTCGGACATGGGCAACGGGGCAACGTTCTTCTCGGCCACTGTCGAAGTGAAGCGTCAATGAGTGTACTTGCAGATTGAGGCTTTTCAGGTAAGATGAACAAGGGATAAACCTTGAAGCAAGAATAAAAGGCAATGTTTAATATACAAATGGCCTCCGCTCAGGTAGTTTAAGCCGCCGTGAGTGGAGGTTTGTTTTGTTGTATATGGTAGTAAGGAGAATGAAGATGATGAGATGGCTGGATACATATCCAAAAGAAGTCAAAGTATTTTTGCTGGCAAGTCTGGTTAACGCGACAGGCAGTGCCCTGATGTGGCCGCTAACCACGATGTACGTATTTGATGAACTCGGGCGGACGATGGCTAACGCGGGATTCGTCATTCTGATCCAGTCGCTCGGCGGCATCTTCGGTCAGCTGCTCGGCGGTGCATTATATCACAGGGTCGGCGTGAAGAAGCTGATCATTGGATCGCTTGCCCTAAATGCACTTGGCCTGTTTGCCCTGCCCTGGATTAGTGCGTACTGGGTTGTATTTATATGTGCCATGGGCTGGATCGGGTTGTTCAGTTCCTTGTCGCTGCCTGCGATCCAGGCTTTTATTGGCTTTCGGTTTGCGGAGCGGCGGGGAGAGCTGTTCAATATTATTTATGTGGCGAACAATATCGGTGTAGCGATTGGGACGGCACTCAGCGGTTTCTTGGCCGACTTTTCCTATCACCTCAGCTTTGTACTGAATGGCGTGACCTCTGCCGGGTTTGCAGTCTTCTTTTGGTACTATCTGTCGCGTGTGGATACCAATCAGGGAGAAGTGCATCTGACGAAACGGAAAACGGTCCAGAATGGTCCCGGGATCTGGGCGCTGCTTGGCAACACCAGGTTATACCTGTTTATGAGCCTGGGGGTATTGTTCATCCTATTTGGCAATTCCATCTGGAACACAGGTGTATCGCCGTACATTATCTCCGAAGGGATGGAGAAACGAATGTACGGACTGCTCTGGACACTGAACGGGGTTCTGATCTTCGTGGGCCAACCGTTTACGAGCTGGGTTAAACGCACCATGGCCCGTACCTCCACTGCGCAGATGGCAGCAAGTGCGATTTTCTATGGATTGGCTTATATCGTCATGATCACGATGTACAGCTATCCGGGCATGGTGTTTGCGATGGTGCTGGCCACCTTTGGAGAAATGCTGATCTCACCTGCAACCCCTGCCTTCATTTCCGACCATGCGGGCAGAGCTGCACCATTTTATATTGGAGTCTCCGGCGGTATCGGATCGATCGGTCGTGTCATTGGCCCTTATGTGATGGGTGTGATGTACGATAAACAGGGCTTGATCTCCGTAGCCTGGCTGGCAACGGCGATGGCAGGGGTGGCCCTGCTCGGTTTTGCACTTCATGCCGTCCTGAATCGCCACCGTGAGGTAAAGGAGTATGGGTTGGATACCTAGAGTCTTCTAGGCGGGATATCATTGGAGCAGACATGTTGGACGAGTAGAAGATCCATCCAGCATGTCTGTATGTTTCACAAAACTATGGTTGACAAAATAATGTTTTTATGCTATAATTTACATATTAAATGTTTCCGTATATACTAAGGTTCTCCTGGCCAGGGGGGACCTTATTTTGTTATGCGGGAGGATAAATATGAAGCCAAATGAATCCAGCATTACGTCTTTGATCTCGGCCTTTGGCCGCGCCTATCACAGTCAGTATGACACACCTTTGATTTTCGATGACCACATAGCCAAGGCTCTGATTTCTCCACAGGAGTTTGAACTGATTCGGGAGCAAATGGTGCAGGGCATTCATTTTTTTAATCCAGAAATGGCAGATATGGTGAAGGAGGACCCCGATAAAATATTGAGGTGGATCACACAAGTTCAGCTGTCGCCTATTGCCCTGGCGAGGGCAGCCTACTGCGAGCAGGTGCTGCTCCATGAAGTTAAACTGGGTGCCAGACAATATGTCATTCTGGGAGCCGGAATGGATACCTTTGCGTTAAGAACCCCGGAACTAAGCGACAGGCTGAATATCTTTGAAGTTGACCATCCGGCTACGCAGCAGTTTAAGAGTGATAGGCTGAGTTTGGCCAACCTGTCGATCCCAGACAACTTACACTTGATCCCAATGGACTTTGCGCATGGGTTTGCTTATGGAAATCTGACCAGCAGAGGTTTCAAAAATCAGAGAACCTTCCTCAGCCTGCTTGGCGTTTCGTATTACCTGTCCAAAGAGGTATTGTTCAATCTTTTGCGGCAGGCTTTTGCCAACCTTCCATCCGGAAGCTCGATGGTACTGGATTATGCAGATGAACGACTCTTTGAGGAGAAAGGCATATATAATCGGGTAGAGAACATGTTGAAGCTGGCTGCGTCCTCCGGCGAGCCAATGCAATCCTGTTTCGCGTATCACGAGATCGAAGGCCTGCTGGCGGATGCAGGACTTCTCATCTATGAGCATCTGACACCAGACGATATTCAGGAGAGATACTTCAACAATCGTACAGATGAATTGACTGCTTTTGAGACGGTTCATTTTATCCATGTTGTAAAAAAATAAGCGAATTTAGGGTGCAGCTTGGCATACTCTAAATTAATAAAACACCCTTCCTCCGGTAGGTCAGGGGGAAGGGTATTTGAGCTAAATAATGTACATCTTTATCCAAATTGCGCCTGATGCAGTCGGCTATAGGAGCCTTCTCGTTCGAGAAGTTCATCATGGCTGCCCTGTTCGGCTACGCCACCGTTCTCCACGACAATAATGCGGTCCGCGTGCCGGATGGTTGCCAATCGGTGCGCAATAACGAGCGTTGTACGTCCCTGAGCCAGCTCGGACAGCGCCAGCTGAATGGCAGCTTCTGTTTCGGTATCCAGAGCCGAAGTTGCTTCGTCAAGGATTAGAATGGGCGGATTTTTCAGAATCATGCGGGCAATAGACAGGCGCTGTTTCTGGCCTCCGGACAATTTCACGCCGCGTTCACCAATCATGGTGTCGAGACCTTCTGGCTGTGACCGTACAAGCTCTTCCAATTGTGCACGACGGATGGCTTCCCAGATTTCCTCATCCGATGCATTCAATTTGCCGTAGGTAATATTTTCACGAATGGTGCCGTCAAACAGGAATATGTCCTGCTGTACAATGCCGATATTGGAGCGCAGCGACTCCAGCGTCATATCCTTCACAGGAATGCCGTCAATAGTAATATGGCCAGCATCCACATCATAGAAGCGCGGGATCAGGCTGCACAGCGTGGATTTGCCCGCTCCGGAGGGTCCAACCAGTGCAACGGTCTGCCCGGCTTGAATCTCCAGATTGACCTGGTCCAATGTAGGCTTATGTTCACCATAGGAAAAGCTAACATTATGGAAAGCGATATCTCCGCTTACGCTTGTGATGGGCTTGGCCTGCAGTGTATCTTCTACATCTGGCACAGCTTCGAGCAATTCCAGGTACCGCTTGAAACCAGCAATGCCTTTCGGATAGGTTTCAATGACAGAGTTAATCTGTTTGATCGGACCCAGGAAAATATTCGACAGCATCACGAAGGCGATAAATTCCCCGTAGGTCATACTTCCTTGAATGACAAACCATGTTCCGCATACCAGCACAAACAGCGAGACGAATTTCATCAAAATAAAGCTAAGCGAGGAGTTCCATGCCATAATGCGGTAGGTGATCAGTTTGGTAAGGCGGAAGCGTTCATTATTTTCAGTAAAACGACCGATTTCGTGATTTTCATTGGCAAAAGCCTGTACTACACGGATTCCACTAACGTTGTTCTCTACCCGTGCATTATAGTCTGCAATATCGGCAAACATGCGTTTGAAGGCACTGGACATTTTGCGGCTGAAATACAGGGACAGGTAGATCATCAGCGGCACGATGATAAAGGTTAGTACGGCGAGCTGCCAATTGATGCTGAGCATGATACCGAAGGCACCGGCCAGCGTCATCAGGGCAATAAATAAATCCTCCGGTCCGTGGTGCGCAATTTCCCCAATATCCATCAGATCATTGGTCATACGTGAAACAAGGTGGCCTGTCTTGTTATTGTCGAAGAAGCGGAAGGACTGTTTCTGTACACGTGTGAACAGTTCTCTCCGCATATCGGATTCAATGTTAATCCCCAGCTTATGTCCCCAATAGGTGACTGCAAAATGAAAAAAGGAACTAAGCAGATAGATGCCGAGCAATGCGGCACATGCCGTAAGAATCATGGACCAGTTGCCCTCAGGGAGCAGCTTGTCCACCACCTGGTTTACTGCCAGCGGAAACACGAGTTCCAGCAGAGCAGCTGCAATGGCACAAGAGAAATCCAGAATGAAAAGTCCCCTGTAAGGACGGTAATATGCCATGAAACGGCGAAGCATATGTATTTCTCCTTTCTATAACGCAAAAGCCCAGGCAGGCTTCAAGGCCTGTCCAGACACAGCGTTCGGTCGTGTTGAATTATTTTATAAATGCTATTTACTTGCGGTTCTACTGCGTACGTCCACGACGATCATATCAGCCTGAGTCGTTCGATGCTGCTGCAGTTGTTTCGGTCGACCCGTTGGTAGTTTCCGCCCCTGCACACTGCTGCAGGCAGACAGAATCATAATGATGGCCAGCATAAACAGCAAGCCGGAAAAACGTTAATTGACGGTAAACATCGGTAAGTTCCTCCTGTGATAATCAATAATGATTATTATTCTCATTAATAACATAGAGGAAGATTTTACATTTGTAAATGGACAACCATGATCAATGTTCCATGGACAATGTTATTTTGTGCATTATAGTCTGCAGCTGTTCAATAACCGATAGGGGATCATATCCGTAAAACTTGTCTTCTTCAATCCCATAGACTTGACCATTGCCAACGGCATTTATTTCGGTGAAAATGAATAAAGAGGTTGAAATCGCTATCAACACCGACTATAATAAAAATGTCGAAACGTTTCAATGTCTTGCCAAGAAGCATGTCCATACAATTTTTGTAATGAACTGCCTGTTGGGTGTACATTGAAGGGCTTGTCTCGATGCTAATGGATCTCCAGTTAAAGCTGGTCCGATTGAGCCGTTGGGTAAGAAGTCAAATGGAAGAATTTTTTTTGATATCACTTCGAAACGTTTCGATTGAATAGAAACGAATATCATTCAATGATATAGTATAGAATTTGGTGGTTGTCACAACCATTTACAGTATAAAATGTAGGTAACTTATGAAATTGGTCAAGTTAGAAGGAGCGAACGTGGAATGGCAACGATTAAGGATGTGGCAAAGCTGGCAGGTGTGGCGCTCTCGACCGCTTCCTATGCATTAAACGGGGACAGCAAGGTTAGCGCCAAGACCAAGGCAAAAGTGCTGGAGGCAGCCCGGGAACTGAATTATCGCAAAAACGGCTTTGCCATGGACCTGAAACGGAGCCGGACGAATACGATTGCGCTAATTCTGACTGATCTTTCGGGTCCGTATTACTCAGAGTTGATTCGCAGTGTTCAGGATGTGGCGCTTGCGAATGGATATGATCTGATTGCCTGCAGTTCTATGGGCGGTCGTGATTCAACAGCAGTCCGGTTTTTGCGGGAAAAGAGAGTGGATGGTGCGATTGTACTCGCACACAACATCCATGATGACATTTTGGTGGAATCTGCGGGGCATCGTTTTCCTATTATTGTAATGGATCGTCATCTGTCGGGTGACCATCTGGTCAATGTGCTGGTTGACGGTGAACAAGGTGGATACCTGGCTACGCGTCACCTTATTAATGAGGGACACCGGAAGATTGCCTACATTAGCGGTCCATCCAACTCGTATGATAATGCCCTGCGTTACCAGGGATATCTGAGAGCCATGCAGGAAGCAGGGCTTGAGGAAAAATCCAAATGGCGTCTAAGCGGCAATTTCGTTCGTGAAGGCGGGCATAGCGCAACCAAAATGATGATTATGCAGGGCGAGCTTCCAACCGCTGTATTTTACGGGAATGACGAAATGGCTATAGGTGGTTTGAAGGCACTGGAAGAGAGCGGCATATCCGTACCCAATGATATTTCGGTTATCGGATTTGATGACATTCAATTGTCTGAATTCGTTCGTCCTCCCCTCACTACCGTAAGGCAACCGAAGCACGAGGCAGGATCACTTGCAGGACATCTGCTGTTCCAGATGCTGAATGGTGAAGCCGTGAATCCATCGTATACGTTGACGATTGATATGGTGGAACGCGAATCTGTACGCTCTGTGCAGGCAGAGTCGGGTAACCAGCCCGCGTAAGAAGCAGCGTTTGGATGGATATGGTTCCTGGTATGCCTGGAGCATAAGGGACCGTATCTTAAATAAATAATCTAATGATCCTAACGTAAATCTCGTTGAACAGGAGATGAAGCAATGGCTTTGATTCAATGCCAGTTGTTCGCCGAAAGTCTTAGCGTGTCTACAGACATTACCCTTATACTGCCTGAGCGTTCACCGCTTCGCGCAAGCCGGAATGGAAAACTGCCTGTTCTGTATCTGCTGCATGGACGCGGTGCAGACCACTCCGAATGGACACGGCATTCATCCATCGAACGATTGGCCGAGGCCCGGGGAATTGCGGTTGTGATGCCATCGGCAGGGCGAAGCTACTATATGGATATGCAGCAGGGCGGGTCTTATTTTACATATATAAGTGAGGAACTGCCTGCATTCGTGAAGTCGCTCTTTCCCATCTCGGACCGCCGTGAAGATACATTTGTAACAGGCGTTTCCATGGGCGGGTATGGTGCATTCAAGCTGGGTCTACGTTTTCCGGAACGATATGCTGCGGCAGCCAGCCTCTCGGGCGGGCTAGATCTGGCAAGCAGGGTACGTGGCGAGGGGAACTTCACCCTTGCAGAAATGCAGAGCATCTTCGGGAGTCCGGAGCGAATTGAAGGCAGTGATGACGATCTGCTGGCCGTTAGCCGCAGGCTGGCTGCGTCAGGGACGGCGTTCCCGCAATTGTATCAATGCTGCGGGACAGAAGATTTTCTGTATGAAGCCAACCAGACATTTCTGCATACGATGAAGGAACTGGATGTACAGGTGACGTATGAGGAAGAGCCAGGTGGCCATGAGTGGAGTTATTGGGATATGAAGATCAAGCGTGTTCTGGAATGGTTGCCTGTTCAGGTATAGCCAGCTTGAAAATAAAACCAGGGGTTCGTAACCGGATTGGCCTTGAAGAGGCCGGTTTGCAGAGGAACCCTATTCTTTTTCGGTCGATTCGAAACGTTTCGATTTTTACTAAATGAAGGAGTGAATGACATGACAACGATGATTAATGAACCGATCCGGCTGACTGCCGGGGAATTGACGTTTACCTTTTTGAACAGTGGGGACCTGTACCAGGCAACTTCCGGTACAACCATGCTGAACCAGCTGCTAAGCAACCAGATCGATGGTTCTCTGAACAATCTGTACCTGCGAGTACATGAGGGCGAGAACATTAGCTCTTTCCCGCTGCTGGGTGCACGTTCGAACAGTAAAGTCATTACAAGCAAGACTCAGCCAGACAATCAACTGATCTGGGAAGGCAGCATCCCATTGGAAGGCCAGGAACAAGGCATTGGTTATCAGGTCGTGTTCACTGCAACATCGCAAGGCGTTTGGTTCTGGGATGTGAAACTGAAAGGGCAGCATAACGGAGTGGATATCGTCTACGGACAGGATGTTGGACTGGCTGATCCAGGTGCGGTACGCAGCAACGAGGCCTATCTGTCACAGTATATTGACCATACTGTCTTTGAAGATGGAACGAAGGGATATGTCGTTTGTTCGCGTCAAAACCAGCCTCAGGGCGGCGCATTCCCATATATGCAGCAGGGTTCTTTGACCAAGGCAGTCGGTTACTCCACAGACGGCTTCCAGTTCTTCGGTCTGTCCTACAAGGAAACCAACGAACCGGAAAGTCTCAGCCGTAAAACGCTGGCTAATGAGACTTATCAATATGAGTTCGCCTATACGGCGCTGCAATCCGAGCTGTTGAACCTGAACGGGGAAGCTGAGGTTGTTTTCTATGGACTGGTGAAGTCCAATCATCCAGAAGGCATTTCTGCACTGGAGTATGCAGATGAAGTGACTGCGGCTTGGGACGCTGTACAGAAACTCGAAGTTCAGTACGGTGAAACACTCGAGCAAGTGAAGCTGTCTTCCAGCCTGGGCGAGCCGCTTGTGGCACTGGACCTGACGGAAGATGAAATCAAGGAACTGTTCCCTGATCGTCATCAGGAAGAGCGTAATGAGGATTCACTCCTGTCCTTCTTCACAGGCAGCTACGAACATATCGTCCTGAAAGCCAAGGAACTGCTGGTGGAGCGTCCTCACGGTCATATCCTGATGAGCGGTGGCAACGTGAAGCTTGGAGCACCGGTCATTACAACAACTTCTTATATGTACGGTATCTTCAACTCGCAGCTAGTTATCGGCAACACCAATTTTAACAAAATGATCAGTAACGCCCGAAATGCACTGAACGTGCCGAAGACCGCTGGCCAACGCATTTACGTAGAGATGGATGGCCAATATCGTCTGCTCACGATGCCCTCACTGTTCGAAATTGGCTTCAACTATGTGCGCTGGATGTACAAAACTGAATCCGATACACTCATCGTAACGAACTATACAGGTGCACATACAACCGAAGTGAGCATGAATGTGCGTTCTACAAGCGGTAAAGCCTATCGCTACCTGGTAACCAACCAGATCACAATGAACGTGAACGAGTACGAATATCCGCTGCACATGACGCAGGATGGCAATACACTGGTCTTCAAAGCGGACCCAAAAGCAATCAGTGCCGGCACATATCCTGACTTGCAATATCGCATGTCTGTAGAGGGTGCCTCAATGAACGCAGGCGACGAGACGCTGCTGGCAAGCGGTATTCTCAGTGGATCGGCTTCGCTGGTTACGCTTAGCCTGGAAGAGAGTGCAGAGTGGACGCTTAAGGTGCAGGGTGTACTGGAAGGCCAAGCTGCTGAAGCTGGATCAACTCTTGCATTTGAAGAGGAAGTACAGGCTTATCGCGAATTCTTCGCGGGTGTAATGAATGGCTTCCGTTTGTCCCGCGGCGAAGGTCAGAGTGCTGAGGACCTGTTCAAAGTGAATGCCTTGGCTTGGTGGTACACACACAACATGCTGGTGCACTATTCCGTGCCTCACGGTCTGGAGCAATACGGCGGCGCAGCATGGGGTACAAGGGACGTATGTCAGGGTCCGGTTGAATACTTCATGGCTACTCAAAAATACGAGCAGGTACGCGACATCATCAAAATGGTCTACACGCACCAATACGAGGATGACGGCAACTGGCCGCAATGGTTCATGTTTGATAAATATTTTGCCATTCAACAGGAAGAGAGTCACGGTGATATCATCGTCTGGCCGCTGAAAGTGCTGGCTGACTATCTGACGGCGACGCGCGACTATGCGATTCTGGATGAGAAGGTGCCTTACACTGTCAAACACAGCTTCGGATTCACGGAAGACACAGCAACGGTACTGGATCATGCGAAGAAAGAGATCGAATACATTCGTTCGCACTTCCTGCACGATACGTTCCTGTCTTCCTATGGCGATGGGGACTGGGACGATACCCTGCAGCCAGCCAATGCACAGCTCAAGCAGTTTATGGTGAGCAGCTGGACGGTAGCTCTGACGTATCAATCCGTTAACGTGCTGTCACAGGCTTTGAAATACAAGGATGCTTCCTTCGCAGAGGAGCTTGAAGCTCTGGCTCAGGGTATCCGTGAAGACTTCAACCGTTACATGCTGGGAACCGATGTTATTCCGGGCTTTGTGTACATGGAGGACGCGGATCAGGCGAAGCTGATGCTGCATCCGACCGATACAGAGACAGGCATTCAGTATCGTCTGCTGCCTATGACACGCAGCATGATCGGTGAATTGCTTACGGCAGAACAGGCTGAATCGCATTATGCACTGATTCGCGAGCATTTCCTGTGCCCGGATGGCGTGCGCTTGATGAATCGTCCGGCTCAGTATGCCGGCGGTGTGAGCACCCACTTCAAGCGGGCAGAACAGGCATCCAACTTCGGACGTGAGATCGGTTTGCAGTACGTACACGCCCACATTCGTTATGTGGAAGCAATGGCCAAACTCGGTAAGACCGATCAGGTTTGGAGTGGACTCGCGATGATCAATCCGGTTGGAATCGGTGAGGTTGTGCCTAATGCAGAGATCCGTCAAGCCAATGCGTACTTCAGCAGTTCCGACGGCAAATTCAACACACGTTATGAGGCGCAGGAGCATTTTGATCAATTGCGCAAAGGTACCGTACAGGTGAAGGGTGGATGGAGAATCTATTCCAGCGGCCCGGGGATCTACATGAACCAGCTGATCTCGAATGCACTCGGTATCCGTCAGGAAGGTGGAGATCTGGTCATTGACCCTGTCCTGCCAGCCGAGCTGGATGGCATGCAGTTCGAGTTTGAATATGCAGGCGAACCGGTAACGTTTATCTATCACCTGAACGAAGGATCGGTTAACCGCGTAACCGTAAACGGCAAGGAGATCCGCACAGAAGTTACGGCAAACCGTTACCGTCAGGGCGGCGTCTGCATCTCACTGGATGAGTTCAGACAGCTGCGTACTTCGGACCGTACCATCGTAGATATTTATATGTAACTCACTTCTTATAGCTTGATGCTTGAGTGTAATGAAAGGCCATCCTCCTTAACAGGCAGGATGGTCTTTTTTCATGAAACGTGAGAGACAATGGTCCATGGCCTATGTCAGATGGGGAGAGCGCGCTGGCTGATCACCTTTATTAACGCAGCGGAACTGCCAGGATCGTCTGCAGCAGCTCATTGTGACGAACGGTTTTCGTAACATAGCCATGCGTCTCAAACCACCCGGTTAATTCATCCAGCAGGGGGAAATGGCGTTCTCTTATGGCAAGCAGCTGCTCACCGTTTCCATCTGCCTCAGCTTGTCTTATATAAGCCTCGCGGTGAAGTGCGTCCGCAAACATGAGATCGGTTAGACAGATTCGTCCCCGCGGGGTTAATACCCGCTGCATCTCCTGCAGTGCCAGCTGCTGCTGGTCGGGACTCAGATGATGGAAGGCGAAGCTGGATACAAGAAAATCAAAGGTCTGGTCGGCAAAAGGCAGCGCCAGGAAGTTCCCCAGCTTCAAATGCATCCCGGGATACTTGGTACGGCATGTACGCAGCATTTCTCTGGACTGGTCAATCCCTGTCATGATGGCTTGGCGTTCCAGTAGTTTGCCAGCAAGATTGCCCGTACCTGTTCCGATATCAAGTCCGTGTTCACTGGGAACAGGGGAGATCCAATTCGCAGTCTGTTCCAGCGCCTCGTCATAGTTGTGATATAGATAAAAGGAAGTCGATGGGGCCTTCTGGGTATCTGGGTATTCTTCGGTGCACCCAGATTCGTTATAAGGCATGCTATCGGCTTCCTCCGGGAAAGATGGGGAAGATGCAGGGATGCTGCCGCTCTTGGCGTGAACACGCTCATCATGGATAGCAGCCTGGGTATCATAGTTCCAACGATCATGCCAGTTCTGGCGTGCTTCCCGCAAGCGGCGTGAACTGTCTGCAAGCTCATGGAGATGGCTAACATCCAGCGGCCCGTCTTGACGATTGAGATCAATCATGCGCTGGGTCGTATCCAGCATGCGTTTCAGTTCAACCCACTGGGCATACATGACGGCCTGCTGCAGCTCCAGATATTCCTCCAGCCGCTGCTGGTTGCCTTGATCAATCTCACTGAGCGCGTGAGTAATATCCTGAAGTGACATGCCGATCTCCCGCAGTGCGGCAATCGTCTGAAGCCGCCAGATGTCATTTTCCGTGTAGCTCCGGTATCCATTGCTGGCCTGCTTGGCGGGGAGAATTAATCCTTTTTCCTCGTAAAAACGGATCGCTCTGGGGGATATGCCAAGCCTGCTTGCCGCCTCTTTGATATTCAAGGGCCGCACCTCCTTCATGATAATCAGTATAAACGATGACGTAACGTAAAGGTTAAGGGGAGATCCCCATTTTAGTTCGGGCTTAGGGCTGTGCTACAATATAATCAGATGAAAAAAATGCGCTAGTGGCATCTATAAGCTATTATCCAAGGGCCATGTAACGCGCTGGAATAATGTAATTACCTGTATGAAAGGTTGAAATGCGATGCTTACCCGTCAAACGTATAAAATTCGGCCTTCCGAGATGAAGGATGCACCCCAACTGATGGAGATGGATGCTCTGGTGTGGGATATCCATACCTCTCCAGCGCCATTTCATTGGAAGTCCAGACAGCAATTTCTGCAGCATTGTCCGCCCGGCAGCCAGCTGGTTGCCGTTCAGGGAGAACGGGTCTGCGGCTATGTGGGCTTTTATCCGGCTACGGGGATGCCTGTCAATCGTCATGTCTACGAGATTAATATTGCTGTTCATCCCAATGACCGGCGCAGTGGCGTGGCCACGTCCCTGATGCATGCCATGAAAGAATATGCTCGTGAACAGGGGATTCATAAGCTGCGCCTTCGCGTGCTGTCGAGCAATCCGGGAGCGATCGCTTTTTATACCCAATGTGGATTTGAGACGGAGGGCCGACTGGTGTCGGAATTTTATATCGCCGGGAAGTATGTGGACGATATTCTCATGAGTTATTTTATTCGGAATGAACGGTAGTTCGATGACGAAGGAGGAACAATATAATGGATATGGGACTTCGGGGTAAAAAAGCATTGGTGCTGGCATCCAGTCAGGGACTGGGCAAGGCAGTGGCAGCACAGCTGGCCGCAGAAGGCGCAGACGTGATGCTTGCGAGCAGGAACGAGGAGAAGCTCGCAGCCGTCAAACAAGAACTGCTGGAACTGGACGGCGGAGGACGCGTTGAATACTGCGTAACGGATGTTACACGCAAGGAAGACATTAAAGCATTAATCCATAAGACTGGGGAGCTGTTCGGGCAGATTGATATTCTGGTGAACAACTCTGGCGGTCCTCCTTCGGGAACATTTGAATCATTGACCGATGAGGATTGGGAACGTGCATTTGAGTTGAATGTGCTGAGCTATGTACGTATGATTCGTGGGGCCCTCCCTTATATGAAGACCAACGGCGGACATATTGTGAATATTGCTTCAACTTCGGTGAAACAGCCCATTCCGGGGCTGATTCTGTCCAACACGTTCCGCACGGGTGTCTTTGGTCTGGCGAAGACGCTATCACAGGAGCTTGCCCCTTATGGGATTCTGATCAATACGGTGGCACCCGGACGAATTGGAACGGATCGGATACATGAACTCGACTCTGCGCGTGCAGAGCAGAATGGAGTCAGTGAAGAAGAGGTGGCAGAACAATTCCGCAAGGAAATCCCTCTGGGACGATACGGTCAGCCTGAGGAATTTGCCAAAGCGGTGGTGTTTCTGTTATCCGGGGCGAATACGTACATTACCGGTACTTCGCTAGTGGTGGATGGCGGTATGGTACGAGCTCTCTAAGATGGAAAGGTCATTTGTCTGAAGAGTTCCGGTTATATATGGGAACGATGTAAAACCCTCTGTCACCATGGGTGAAGACAGAGGGTTTTTGATCGAAAATATGCAAAAACATACAAACGAGCTGGCACGATCCATCAGGCCGGATCCGTGCTGTTCGTGCTGGTGGATTCGACTGAGCTGCCTGAATCGGATTCAGTTCCTGATGCCTCGCCACGCTTGCCTCTGGAACCTTGTCGTGCTTCCGGCAGTACGCCGTTTACCAAGTCCGTCACCCGTTCGTTCAGGCCGGCTATCCGTTTGTCATACTGGGTCTGTGTGATATTCCCGTCAGACAGCTGCTGCTGCAGCTCGCTCTTCCCGGCAGCGACTAGCTTGTCGATTACAGTCTGCACGTCTACATTATTGCTGGCAGCGATCTCGGCAATCGTGCTGCCTGCCTTGCGGGCTTCCTTCAGCTCGTCTACTGTTACGCCGAGGGCGGAGACCAGTTCATTCGTGTATCGGCCATGCCCGGCTCCCTTGTTAGCATTTATGGATTTTGATGATTTCGATGTATGTGAATTCGTTGTGGTGCTGGCATTTTTCTTCTGAGCTGAAGTGCCCGCAGCCGGATCGGCACTCGCGGTGGTGTTTGCAAACCATCCTCCACCAAGCGCGATCGTCAAAGCCATCGTGCTGGTAATCATCATCGTTCTTGATGTTCTGCTTCTCTTCATCAGCGATCATCCTCTTTCTCAGTATAGTTGTGTATGGTATGGGCCAAGAACCCACAACGTTATCTTTGGCGTCCAGGATGAAGAGGGGATGAAAATGACCTTAAGGGGCAGTAAAAGTTGAATTTGTCGGCCCCATGCAAAATGCCCCTTACCTGCATGAAGGTAGCTTCGTGCAGATAGGGGCATTCCATGTTGTATCCATATGTATGCGGGGTTAGCGTAAAAGCTCCCATTCATGCTGCAGCATGCCGTACACGGCATGATTGACGTATCCCTTAGGCAGTTTCTCTGCCTGACGAATAACACCTTCCAGGACAAATCCAAGACGCTCAGGGATGGCGCGGCTGCGCTTGTTGTTCGTAGCTGAACGAATCTCGACCCGGTTCAGGTCCAGGGTGACCAGAGCATAATCGACCAGAACACGACAAGCGCTGGTCATTAATCCCTGTCCTTCGAAGCCCTTGCCGAGCCAGTATCCGATGCTTACCGAACGGTTGGTCCAGTTAATCTCATGGAATCCGATAATACCGGCAAGTTCACCCTTCAGCCATACACCCGCAGTGAAGCCTCCATTATCGGCAGCCTGCTTCAGCGCATTGTTGATAAAGTTTGAGGTATGTTCAATTTCTGTTACATGGTCCACCCATGGCAGCCAGTGTCTCAATTGATCGCGGGAGCGGTCCGTAAGTTCGAACAGCGGCTTGGTATGCTCTATAGAGAGTGGACGGAGTTCGGTATATTCATCCAATGAATAGGTAAACATGAGTGCAACCTTCTTTCTTTATAAGTAGTGGTTTAACGGGAAGCAGGTGGCAGTTTGCGCTCTAATGCAAACAGATCTTCTTCCATGGAGGCCATGCGTTGATTCACGGTGGTGCGAGCATCACTGAGAGCCTGATTATATATGTAGGGAGCGAGCTTCGTCATAAACAGATCGAGCACCCCCCAAGCGGCCAGATCGCCAAGTTCTTCGCCGCGTTCCTCTTGGAAATACGACTGGATCGTGCGAATGGCTTCATCCTGCTGTTCTTTGGTCAGCTTCAGCGTGTTCAAGTGGGAATCCCTCCCTATATTTTGTTTTTACTATCATGCTACATGATTCGTGCGAACCCGTCAAAATGGTTTTTGGCCTATCTTGCATACAGGCAATCCGGACTTTGGTGCCGTTCTTTATTGAACTCGTCTCCCGTTAAAGGTATATTTAGATGAAACACTTTGTAATTTCTGAAAGCTCCAATCAATTCATGAAAGGTTTGATACCTGTGGACAATCGTACAACCCCTCCTAACTTTATCAAAAATATTATTACCGAAGATCTCCGGTCAGGAAAAGTCCAGGAAGTCATTACCCGTTTTCCTCCGGAACCGAACGGTTATCTGCATATTGGCCATGCGAAGGCCATCTGGATCAACTTCACGCTGGGCGCTGAATTCGGCGGCAAGACGAACCTGCGCTTTGACGACACGAATCCAGTGAAGGAAGATGTGGAATACGTACAATCCATTCAGGAGGATGTCAAATGGCTCGGCTTTGAGTGGAACGAGAAACGTTTTGCCTCGGACTATTTTGACGAGATGTACAACCGTGCTGTCCTGCTGATCCAAAAAGGAAAAGCCTACGTCGACGACCAAAGCGCCGATGAAATTCGGGAAATGCGCGGCACACTGACCGAACCCGGCAAGAACAGCCCGTATCGTGATCGTACCGTTGAAGAGAACCTGGATCTGTTCGCACGGATGCGCGCAGGCGAGTTCCAAAATGGAGAAAAAGTGCTGCGTGCGAAGATCGATATGGCTTCGCCTAATATCAACTTGCGTGATCCGGTCATCTACCGTATCGCTCATGCACACCACCACAACACTGGGGACAAATGGTGTATCTATCCGATGTATGCCTTCGCTCATCCGCTGGAAGATGCCATTGAAGGTGTGACACATTCCCTCTGTTCCCTGGAATTTGAGGATCAACGCCCATTCTATGATTGGGTTATCGCTGAATGTGAGATGGAGAGCCAGCCGCATCAATATGAATTCGGTCGCCTGAACCTGTCCCAGATGGTAACGAGCAAACGGAAACTGAAATTGCTTGTGGACGAAGGACATGTGGATGGATGGGATGATCCGCGCATGCCAACGATTTCGGGTCTCCGTCGCCGGGGTTACACACCGGAAGCGATTCGTGATTTTGTATTCGAGACAGGCATTTCGAAAAGTCAGGGCGTTATTGACCTGCAAACGCTGGAACATTTTGTCCGTGAAGATCTGAAGCTGAAAGCTCCGCGCACCATGGCGGTTCTGCACCCGCTGAAAGTGGTCATCACCAACTACCCTGAAGGGGAAGTGGAGTGGCTGGAAGCAGAGAACAATGTGGAAAATCCGGAGATGGGCAGTCGTAAAATTCCATTCTCCCGTGAGATTTACATTGAGCAGGATGACTTCATGGAGAATCCGCCGAACAAATACTTCCGTCTGTTCCCTGGCAATGAGGTTCGACTGAAACATGCGTACTTCATCAAATGCAACGATGTCATTAAGGATGCGGAAGGCAATGTGACGGAGATTCACTGTACGTATGATCCTGAAACGAAGAGCGGCAGCGGCTTCACAGGTCGTAAAGTCAAAGGAACCATCCACTGGGTGGAAGCAAGCCAGGCTGTACCGGCTGAATTCCGTCTGTACGAGCCTTTGATCTTGGCAGAAGCACCGGATGCTGATGTAGAACCGGAAGTAGCCGGAGCTGAGATCGTGGAAGAGCAACCGGAAAAAACATTCCTGGATCAATTGAATCCGAATTCCCTTGAGATCGTTCACGGGTATGTGGAGCAAGAGATGCAGGAGGCAAAAGCACAGGATAAATTCCAGTTCTTCCGCCACGGATATTTCAGTGTGGATCCGAAGCATTCGGAGCCAGGCCGCCCTGTATTCAACCGGGTCGTATCGCTGAAAAGCTCGTTCCAACTACCGAAGGCATAAGGTACGTCAAATAAAAGAAGGGCGTCTCCGCAGCAATAGCTGCGTGGAGACGCCCTTTTTCCATAATCTTTTGTTTTCTTATTTTGAACTTTAATATACACCATTAAAAATATAGGGATAACAGCGATTGAAAGATTGTTCTGTCCACGCAGTGGCCTAGTGTAGATCCCAAGGTTCAACCTCTGCGAAACAAAACATTACCCATCCTCATCCATGCTGCCCATCTCGGTTAATACAATAGGCTGGTAGCCATTTCTGCGATTGATCAGCCACATGACGCCAAAACCTGCTGCTCCAATGAGAGAGAAGAAGACGCCAATGTTATACATGACCTCGGCACCGAAGCTCTGGAATAGCCAGCCGCCGAACAAGCCGGCAATGACACCGGATATGCCGCCCCAGGCCATCGTATACACAGCTTGGCCAGAGGAACGATATGGTCTCGGAATAAACAGCATGGTCAGCTGGGTTCCGACATAGAAGTATCCGCCAAACGTAATGGAGTGCATCAGCTGGATAAATACAATCTCCAGGGGATTAACGGCCTCGGCCATCAGCTGCCAACGAACGGCGAATAACAGGCTGACGAGCACGAGACTTGCAAGCAGCATGCTCATTTTTCGTTTCAGGAAGCGATCCAGCAGCAGGAACACACCCACTTCAAGAATGGATGAGGTGAAGATGGCCCACCCGACCATCTGTTTGTTGCCGCCCATCTCTGTTATATAGAGGGACATAAATGTACTATTCATCGCATTCGGAACCGACACCAGCACACCCAGTCCGATAAACGTCATGAAATACGGATTGAACATCACTCTGCCGAAACGGCGGAAGGTCACTACTGGAGTGTCCGACGCGATCGGCTGCCTTGGCAGAAACATGGCAAACGCAAAGGCAATGATAATCAAGCAGGCAAACACAATCGAAACACTGCCGATACCCAATCGGTCGATAAGCGGTCCCGCAGCTGCCGCAGTAAGAGCCCAGCCGAGGGAGCCCCACAGCCGGAATGTACCGAATTTCTGGGTGGTCCCATCGATATATCCGAGAATGAGACTGTTGGTTTGGGCAAACAGCGGACTTTGAAAGAAATAAAAGAAAATCATGGCTCCATAGATCCAGGCATAGGTCGGCGCATGAAAGACCGCTTGGGCCAGCACAAAGGTGCCCCCCATCATCATCATCAGGATGATGCGAATATTGCGGGACTTGTCGCTCCAGAAGCCCCAGAACGGATTGGCAAATAAAGAGACAAAGGGGCCGATCGCCATCAGACTGCCGATTTCCAGCTTGGTCATGCCGATCTCCTGCAGATACAATTGGAGGAAGCCGGCGAAGATGGAGATGGCTCCGTATATGAAAAAGTTATATAGCTTCAGCGAAACCAAAGAGGGATTGCCTCTTCCGGGTGCATATCTGTCCAAATAGAGCCATTCCTTTCAGAATCAATATTCTACAATGTATCATTTGTTGAAAGGGGATTCAATGTATAGAATAAGTTTATTATATGAGAGCCGGAAGGGATGATAACCGTGGACATGAAGGAATGGACTGGCATTATATTGGCAGGGGGCTTATCCAGTCGGATGGGTTCCAACAAGGCACTGCTGCCTATGGATGGCTCCAATGTGCTGGAGCATGTGGCTTCGGCTATAGCTCCTGCAGTATCCCGTGTCATCGTTGCTGCCGGACCCAATGTGGATGCTTATCAAGCGCTAGGTTATACGTGTGTTGAGGATGGCTACCCTGGAAAGGGACCGCTGGCCGGCCTGCATGCCGCACTTGAAGCATCGGAGACCGAGTGGAATCTGGTCTGTGCCTGTGACATGCCTTTGGTCCAACCCTCCTTATTTACCCCATTGCAACGGTTAGCTGTATCGGACAAGACACATCGGGCGATGGTACCGCTCCTGGAAGGACGGGTCCATCCACTGGTAGGCATTTATCATATCGATGTGCTTCCCAGCCTCGAGCAGTGCCTGATCGAAGACCGCTTGCGGGTCACTCGCTGGCTGGAGGAGATCAGGTGTAAGTATGTGGAAGCAGAGGATCTGAAAAGAGCAGGAATCCAGGATGCTGCTGCACAGTTAAGCAATATGAACACGATGCAGGACTATCAGGATTTGGTGGACAAGCGTCCGCCGAGCAAGTGAGCAGTATGTATTACATCTAGACGAGAGCCCGACTTTGACCACACAAGACCTCGTGAGACATCCTCATGGCCCTGTGTGGTTATTGGTTATGATTCCAACAGCTTTCTGGCTGCTTTGGCTAACAGCTGCATTCCACGCTCCATCTCTTCTTCCGAAGCATACGCATAGGAGAGTCTAAGGTGGTCCGCATCGAGGCGGTCGTACAGAAAGCCAGGGTGAATGAGCACCCTATCCTCGAGGCAGGCATGGAACAGCTGACGGATTGAAAGGGAGCGGGCAGTGAACTTGAGCCAGATGTAAAAGCCTCCGGCTGGTTTGTTCCACTCTGCAATGCTGTTGAAGTAACGTTCCAACAGCTCCAACATGAAATCTCTCCGGCGGCGAAGCTCTGGCCGCAGACGCTCCATGTGCCGTGTGTGGTATCCCTCTGCAAACCAGAGTGTGGCCGCTTCCTGCGCCAGTGAACTGGTGCCATAGTCCGTTTGCATCTTGATGTCTGCCAGGCGGCGAATAACTGGCTCAGGTCCTACCAGCCAGCCCAGACGCAGACCAGGGCTAACAGCCTTGGACAGTGTGCCCATGTGAAGCACGCGGCCATCGGTGTCCTTCGCTTTTAACGATAGCGGCGGGGGCGTGTCCAGCCACAGGTCCGTATAGGCAGCATCCTCCAGAATGGATATGCCTCCGGCACGGGCTGCAGACATCAACTCGTTTCGGCGAGTATCACTCATGACGGAACCCGTTGGATTGTGAAAACTCGGTATGGTGTAGAGCAGCGGCGAAGGATGTCCCTGATGAGTGCCTCCCTCGATCATATCTTCCAGACGCGGTATGTGTAATCCACCTGCATCCATGGGAACACCATGCATTTTTAATCCGGCGGATTGAAAGGCATTTATGGAATAGAGGTAGGAGGGCTTCTCCAGCAGGACAGCCGACCCCCGGGGAAGCAGGCCCACGGATATCAAATGCAGCGCCTGCAGCGAGCCCGAGACAATTAGAATGGCACTGGGAGACGCCTGAATGCCGCAGGTCAGCAAATAGTCAGACAAGGCCTCACGGAGCTCCAGGCTGCCTTGAGGCTGAAGGTAATTTAACGTACGGGAGCGTTCCGAGAGGGAACGCAGGATGTCATTGAAGGCCTCTTCCGGCATTAGTTCAGGCGCAAGCTCTCCGGTACCGAGCCGAATGATGCCAGGCTGGAACTCAGCTCGGTTAATGAGCTGTACTTCAGGAAGGTTGGGGTAATACCAGCCTTCCTCAATGGCTTCATTCCAGTTGGGCGGCGTCCCGTGGGCAAGTGCATGCCAGCCGGAACCGGAGACATAGGTTCCTCCGCCGCGTCTGCCTTCAATCATGCCGGCAGCGATCAGGTTGTCGAGCGCAGCGACCAGCGTACTGCGGTTGACGCCCATGGACTGAGCCAGTACACGCTGGGAAGGCAGGCGGTAGCCCGCGGTCCACTCTCCGGTTGTTATTTTTTCACTGATGTATATTTCAATCTGACGGAATAGAGGCAGGGGGATTGCAGGATCAGGTTTCCAGTCAATGCCCTGTCTTGGATCGGGATGCTTCATACGGAGCTAGCCTCCAGTGGGATAAGATGATTCAGGCATTTAGTTGTATACCGAATTTGTACACCAAAATGGTATACCGACAACTATATCATTTTGGTTGGTCTCCTTGCCATCCAATTGGTTGGTCACACGGAAAGTCATCCCCTCTAATATAGAGACATATACAAGGGGGATGAACAATGAGTGTAATTATTCACGCCGTGGTACTGGCGTTTGGCCTGATTCTGCCACTTGGCGTGCAGAACGTGTTTATTTTTAACCAGGGGATGAGCCAGCGAAGTTTACTGCGTGCACTTCCGGCAGTAGTGACTGCTGGTATTAGCGATACATTATTGATTGGAGCTGCGGTAGGAGGGGTGTCCCTCATTTTGCTGCAGTGGCCTCTGCTCTCCGGTGTGTTGTATGCAGGCGGCAGTGCATTTCTGCTGTATATGGCATGGAGCATATGGAAGTCATCCGGAACCGTGAGTGGGTCAGCATCCGCAATGGGTGCAGGACGGCAGATTGCCTTCGCCGCTTCCGTATCCCTGCTTAATCCGCATGCACTGCTGGATACGGTAGCTGTCATTGGCACCAGCTCACTTGAGTATGAAGGGATGGACCGGATTGCTTTTGCCATCACGGCAGCGGCAGTTTCGTGGGTATGGTTCCTTGGACTCGCAAGTGCTGGAAGGTGGATGGGCAGAACAGATACCACTGGACGGATCAGTCGGGTCTTCAACTGGTTATCGGCAGTGGTGATGATCGTGATGGCGGCCATGATGCTGTGGAAACTGATTCGTATGTAATGTTCCGGGAATTTTTGCTCAGAAAAACCCCGCACGCTCTCGTGCGGGGTACATTGTGTTACAAGATGAGCTGCAGCCAGTCGTAACATCCGGTCATGCTGCTGTGTATCATTATTCTGTCTTCAGAATCATGGATTGAATAAAGGACTTCAGTTCCTCACTCACACTGTTCAACTGGTCAATAACCTCGCTGAATTCCGTGACGAGTTCAGCCTGCTGCGTGCTGGACTGGGAGATGGACGCAATCTCCTGCTCCATCTGGCGGATGGAATGCTGCACGTCATGAAGGGAGCGTTCGATATTCACGGTAGCTTCCTTCGTTCCGGTGGACAGCTTGCGCACTTCGGAGGCCACTACACCGAATCCGGCGCCTGCTTCACCCGCTCGTGCCGCTTCAATAGCTGCGTTGAGGCCGAGTAAATTGGTTTGTTCAGAGACTTCCCGGATAAACGAGGCCACTTTATTAACTTCCGCTGCATTTTGAACGGCGACCTTGGTATTGTCCAGAATCTGTGAAGAGGAGGCAGTCAGCTCTTCGGATTGGGCCGCTACAGTTTGGACCATGTCAGTCAGCCTGCTGCTGATGCCGCTGATCAATTCGGTGAAATGTCCAAGCTGCTCTTCGTTTTTGAGGGAGAAACCAATGGCCAGGGTACCCACAATGTTTCCAGCTTCATCGCGCAGAGGCGTAGCTGTGGAATTAAGGGCTGTTCCGTAATGCTGAGCTTCAATATGATTGGCAGAAGTTTCGCCGTTGATCAGGGCGCGGCGCAGTGTAGGATCCTCAAGTGAAATGGGGTCACCTGCCTTAATGCCGAGGTCAAGATCTTCACTGGGTGTATAATACCAGAATTTCTCGGTGTCGGTTACAGCAATCATCAGATTATGTCCCTTAAGCATGATTTTGAAATATGGACTTGCTGCGACCATGGCTTCAACAATGTTCATCCAGTCAGCTCCTATGTGCGGTATATTTGTTTGGTTTTCATTGACTATACATCGTCAGGATCACGAAAATTATGAAGACCCAGAGGGCAATATATATAATCATCTTTTATTGTAACAATTTTAGTAGCAGAAAGGAAAAAGGAAGTCCTATTGTATAGTGATCCTCTTAGGATTTTATGAAAAAAAGCCGCAAAGGATATCTCCTTCGCGGCTTCATAACAAGCTTGGTATTGGCAGCACAACGTGGGTTGAGCTCACTTAACATCCATAATTCCTTCATGTGTCCGTACCCATTATACGGTTTAAAAGAAGGCCTACCCACCGATCTGGGACATGCGCCGTACGGTTGGGGTATGGCTTTGCATTTTTTGCTCGAGCGCCAACGCCATTTCATGGTTCTTCGGCTTCGTGCCGAGTGCCTTGAGGAAGAGGGCAGCCATCGCATCCGGATCATCAACATAGCGGCGAACATTGTACTCATCCGACCAGTACAGGCAGGCCTTGATATGTCCGTCTGCCGTCAGGCGCAGCCGGTTGCAATTATCACAGAAGTGATCGCTAACCGGGTGGATCAGGCCGAAGGTTCCCTGTGAACCAGCAATCTTCATGTTGCGGGAAGGACCATTCCCTGCCGGTCCGGATGTGCTCTCTACGGTCCAGCCTGCTTCCGCACACACATCGGTGACGGTTTCCAGCGGGAGATACGATTTGCGCCATGAATCCGAAGCATGTCCGATGGGCATGTATTCGATAAAACGCACATGCAGCGGTTGATCGATCGTCATCGCAATGAAATCCTTGATTTCATCATCATTGATGCCCTTCATCAGGACCACATTCAGCTTGATTGGCGCAAGTCCAGCAGCCGTTGCAGCTTCAATCCCTTTGAGCACTTTATTGACGTCTCCTCCGCGAGTAATCATGGAGAATCGGTCCGCATGAAGGGAATCGAGACTGATGTTAATCCGGTTTAACCCAGCGTCTTTCAGTGCCTGGGCCTGTTTATCCAGCAGGAGCGCATTGGTCGTCAGCGCAATATCCTCAATCCCGTCGATGGCCGAGATCATGCCAACAAGCTTATGCAGATCCTTGCGTACAAGTGGTTCACCGCCAGTCAGGCGAACTTTGCGCATGCCCATCGGGGCGAGCACCTTGAGCACCTGGGTGATTTCCTCGTAGCTCATAATTTCATCATGCGGGGCGAACTCCATGCCTTCAGCTGGCATGCAGTACACACAACGCAAATTACAGCGGTCCGTAACGGAAATACGGATGTAGTCATGGATCCTGCCAAACGAATCCTGGAGCATTTCCATGCTGACCACCCTTTCATTGATTCAGATTGGAAAGCTTCTATAAAATGAACGATACGACAACGTCGAAATTCAAAAGAACAGTTGCATCAAATTTTAGCTATTTCTCCAATCCACGTCAACGATAACGTCAGGTGGCAGCAATTTTTTGGGGATGAGTCAGCTGGAATTGACCCACGATTTGCTGCAGAAATACAGTGATGGCTTCCACATTATGCGAAGACTGTTGAACATGCATCATGTCACTGAGCAGTGCCATCATCTCGGTCTCCACCTCTGCGGACGTGGAGCGGTTTTGTTGACTGATGGCAGCGATATTTTCCATAAGTCTAACGACCTGATCCACGACCTGTGTCCTTTGCGAATCTTCGGCTGACGCACTTTGCAGCAGTTGTGCAGCTGCTTGAACCAGTGTGCTGCCTTCAGCAAGCACCTGATCTCCCTCATGAATGGAGCGGGCAGCGGTATCGGCTGCGGTAGTGATATTGTTCAGAATCTGATGGATGTCCTCGGTAGAGGAACGGGACAGCTCAGCCAGCTTGCGAATCTCCCCGGCAACGACAGCGAAACCGCGGCCATGTTCTCCGACACGTGCTGCTTCAATGGATGCATTCAGCGCAAGCAGATTCGTTTGAGCGGATATCTCATCGATGGCTGCAAGTGCACGGTAAATGTCCTGCATGGTCTCCATAAAGGAAAGAATTGTGCGGTTGGTATCCTTGACGGTCCCCGAGATCTGCGTCATTTTGCCGCCAATGCGCTCCACTTCCTGACGGGCGACATCAATCTGTTCTGTGGCCGAGGCCTCCAGCTGCTGCAGGGTAAGACGCATATGATCGGCAGCGAGCTTGGCTTGATCGAGATCCTCCAGCTGTTCACGTATGCCGTGGATCATGGACCCAATCTTATGATTGACACGTTCGGTCGTAACTTGGGTCGTTTCGGTGGACGTGCGCATCTGATACTGGTTGTTCATTACATCCACGGTGGCAACCTGAACCTTGAGCATGATGCCTTCGAGCGAGTCAATCATGTTATTAATCCATTTAGCGAGTTCACCGGATTCATCCAGTGCAAAAGCGGATGGTTCCAACCGCTGGGTCAGATCGCCCTGACCCTCCGCGTTGATCCGAATAAACCGGCTGATGCGCCGCAAGTCCTCGTGCACACGTTGATTGTGTCTCCGTTGCAGCTGATCTGCTGTGACCAAACCCAGAATGATATTAAATGCCGCGAGAGCTGCTGCACTCCATGCACTACCTGATAAGGCAAATACGAGGGCAGCTCCCCCAATGCCTGATAAACCGATAAACAGGCTGTGCAGCTTGAACTGACGCCAGCCGATACTGCGTACCCGGTATACTTCCTCCAAATCACCTTCGCACATCATGCCCCATCGATCGGGACAGTGGGGAAGCTGGAAGGTGATGCCTTTGCCGATAACAGAAATGTGACGGTAATCGGAATAGCCCGGATAGGCTGCAAACAGATTTGATCCGTTACGAATGGTATTAGAAACGCCAGGATGCAGCTCCCCAGTGGAAGGGTCGGTGAACATCAACTCCAGTTCGGTGTGCTCTTTGACGGATACAATCCCCCAATTGGTTGTGACACCATCCTTGAGATTTTCGCCATGTGTAAATGTATGATCCTCAAATCGGCTGCGAGACAGAGCAGTTCCTGGCTGCAGATGCGGACGCAGTTTCGACTCGGCCATGAAGAGATAATTGTCTCCCGAATCGGGATAGACATGTCCAGACTCCCGTTGGATCAAGTCCCCGAGTACATCATTGGGGATTCGGCAGCACAGTGAACCGATGTAGCGTCCTCCCTGCAGCAGAGGTTCAATGAACATGAGCGTGACATCATCGTGAAAAGAGGAGGAGCGAGGCCCGATCTCCAAGGTCACTGGGTCCGAATAGGGACCATAGAGACATCTTTTCCCGGCCGCATCTGCTCTGGCATATTTCAAGCCTGGTCCAATGGAAGCTTCGTTATCTTCATAGATCTGCCCAATATGTTTTTTATATGTAGAAAATACAACCTGATTCTGTTCGTCCAACATAAAAATCTCTGTGCTATCTGCTGCCCGGATGTACGCTGCTTTGAAGCATGCATCCCATTTGCTGCTATTTTGTACGATCTGTGCTGTGTCCAGAAGTCCCGCCGACTGGATCTGATGCACGAATTGATCCATATGACGCCACTGTTCATCTGCCCAATCCAGTAGAAGCTGCCGCCTGGTTTCGGCAATTCCCTCAAAAATCTGCTCCACATCATTCTTGATATGTGCGTTCAACCGATATGACCGCCATAACGGCCACCCTTTTCTCCAGCCAAGCCAATCAAACATACAGACCACCCCGATCTTTGAAGTTGAAAGCTTAATTGCACAGCCCTTTCCTGATAAAACGATATGGATGCTGTCATTTCCTAATGAAGTGGTATTCCTATCTTTTCCATATAAAACGTTATACAAGAAAAACGACAAGAATACGAGGGTATATGTCAAATTTTCCGAATATTTATTCAATAAATACAAAGAAACATGCGCTTTTTAAGAAGGACAGGTATGCGAAGGACCTATATTATAGGTCTTAATGTACTGGAATCCGTACCCAGTTCAATACACATGCTCGAATAAGCCATCCATAAAGAACATTGAAATACAGGCTATCTATGCATATCGAATAACGTGATGTCAGATAAACCATCCATGGGCTGACATTGTTCTGAATGAGAATTTGTCTCATTTTACACTGTGTAACATGAACAGGCCCATACTCAAAACAGTCTGTATAATGTAATCTCCGCCCAATGATTTATAGTATTACCTAACTAGAAAAACCTGTTACGTTCGTGAACGCAAACCTTCCATTCGGCCTTGGTGTGAAATGAAACCTAACTTCCCCCGCGAAAAGGAGAATGCCTATGTCATCCATGAACGTCCCCGAAAATCGCCACATTGAAATTGATCATGTATCCGTCGTTTTTGGTACTGGAACCAAACAGGTCACCGCACTGTCTGATGTGACGTTCCATATCCAGTCCAATGAATTCGTCTCGCTGCTTGGTCCCTCAGGCTGCGGCAAGTCGACATTGCTCAGGCTCATAGCCGATCTGCTGCAGCCGACTTCAGGCAGCGTCCGCATTGCAGGTTCGGAACCTGAAAAGGCGCGCCTGCAGCGACAATTCGGTATCGTATTCCAGACGCCAGCCCTGTTTGATTGGCGCACGGTACGTCACAATGTAGAGCTGCCGCTGGAGATCCTGGGCACAAGCAAAAAAGAATGCCGCCGCATCAGCAGTGAGCTGCTTGAGATGGTCGGGCTCACCCGATTTGCTGACCACTATCCTTGGCAGCTCAGTGGAGGCATGCAGCAGCGGGTATCCATTGCCCGTGCGCTCTCGCTGGATCCGCCGCTGCTGCTGATGGATGAGCCGTTCTCCGCGCTGGATGAATTCACGAAAGAAAAGCTTCAACTGGAACTGCTTGAGATCAAGCGGTCCACGGGCAAAACCTTCCTCTTTGTCACGCACAGTATCCCCGAAGCCGTATTTCTGTCAGATCGCATTATTGTCCTCTCGGCACATCCCGGGCAAGTACATTCCATTCACTCTGTGGCGCTGCCTTCGGATCGAACCAATGAACTGAGAGAGACCGAAGACTTCTACCACATGCTGACCACCATTCGCAATTGTTTTCATGAGGAGCGTGATCCGGGCCATGTCCCTGCGCTCATTTAAACTGGATTACCGATCCTGGATCGTGATATGGATTCTATCCCTATTACTGCTGTGGGAGGGTATAGCTTGGATTCTCCACATGTGGATGTCACCGCAGCAAGCTGCATCCCGTCTGCCTTACCTTCATGACGTTCTTGCCGCACTGGTTCGCTACTCGGGCACTCTCGCTGAGCAGGGGGCAGTGACGTTCGGCAATGCAGCGATTGGATTCGCAGGAGGAGCAATACTGGGGCTGATGCTGGCGCTTCTAATGAGTGCGGCCGTCTGGCTGGAACGGACTTTATCTCCCTATGTTATCTCCTCGCAGATGATCCCAATTATCGGTCTCGCACCGATCGTATACGGCATTATTCATCATGCAGAATGGGCCAGGATCGTCATGGCGGCTTATGTTACATTCTTCCCCATTGTCATTCACGCGCTAAAAGGGTTAAAGAGCGCCGCACCGGAGCATCTGGAGCTGATGCGTTCGTGCGGAGCCTCGCTGACGGCCAGATATATCAAATGCCTGCTGCCTTCTGCCCTACCAGGACTGTTCTCCGGCATGAAAATCGCTGCCCCGCTAGCCGTTACTTCTTCCATCGTCGTTGAACTGATGGGTGCACCGGATGGACTCGGTGTCCTGATGGTCAGTTCCTTGTATTATGGCAGTGCCCAAGTCGGCATGTTCTGGGCTACGATCATGCTTAGCATCGGCATTGGCCTAATCTCGTATCTGGTCATCAGCCTGGCCGAACGGTGGTTAACGCCTTGGCAGCCCGAATTCAGAGCGAAGGGAGGGAACGCGGTATGAGCGAAGGGGTAATGGTAAACCGCAGCCGGGAGGAGAATGGAACAGCTGCGGTGTCCGGCTCTGCGTCTCTGCCCGGTTCAGCTATGGCTGCTTCCGTCCCCGAATCGGAAATTCAGGGGCAGCAGGGACAAGCAGAACAGGAAAGGCCAGTCGGTACTGCACGGAAAAAGTGGACCATTTTGCATTTGCTCCCCTGGCTGGCCGGCCTATGTTTTCTCGCCATGTGGCAGTTCCGGTTGTTTCATCAATTATTTTCCCTGGAAAGTTACCAGCTTCCTGTACCTTCAGCCATTGCAGCATCCATCCGGGATAATGCGGAAATGCTCTTCCGATATGCCCTATATAGTGGAACGGAAATGCTGGGTGGTTTCCTGCTGGGTTCCCTTCTGGGGGCGGTCGCAGCCGCAGGTGCTTCATTCTTCCCCATCAGCGGCAAGGCAGGGATCGCGGTGATGTCGGCTCTTAACGCAGTGCCGATTGTTGCACTGGCGCCCATCATGAACAACTGGTTTGGGGACGGCATCTGGTCACGGATTGCCGTAGTGGCAGTCATTACGATGGCAGCCATGGCAGTCAGTCTGTTCAAAGGGCTCACTTCAATACAGCCGCAGTACGGTGAGCTGCTGGACGGACTGGCTGCAAGCCGTATGCAGGTGTTCCTGAAATTGCGCTTGCCACACGCCATGCCGTCCCTCTTTGCCGGACTGAAGATCAACATGTCCACCAGTATTATCGGTGCCATTGTCGGCGAATTTTTTATCGCTTCCCAAGGTCTTGGATATTTGCTGTCGGATCAGATTCGACTCGCCAACATGCCGCTTGCCTGGTCTTGTATCGTCATTGCCGCCGCTCTCGGCATCGTGCTCTATGAAGCCGTTGTACTGGCGGAGAAGCGGCTCATTCCATGGAACCGTGTGCGCACTAACGCATAACCCTCACCATCGTGCGGGAACACCACAGATCCGCTGCAGTACCTGATTGAATTCTTATATAAACAAGGGGGTTGTTTGTATATGTACAAAACGTTGAAATCGGGTTTGATGGTCGTTGTGCTGATGCTCGCGGTTGCCTTGCTGGCAGCATGTTCCGCGAAGACGGAGCCGTCTGCCGAACCTGCTGCTGCAAGTTCAGGAGGAGACGCAGAGCAGTCCTTAACGAAAGTGAAAATTCAGCTTAAATGGGTTCCGCAGGCCCAATTCGCCGGAATTTACGCCGCGAAGGAACAAGGTTTTTTTGAAGATGAAGGCATTGATGCAGAGATTATTCCGGGTGGCCCGGATATCGTCATTGAACAGCAGGTGGTGAACGGCGCAGCCGATGTCGGTATCACGGGGGTAGACAGTCTGCTGGTGAGCCGCGACAATGGTCTGCCGCTGGTCTCCCTTGCCCAGATTTCACAGAAGAGCAGCTATCGCCTGATCGCCAAGAAGTCAGCAGGAATTACTGATCCGGCCCAAATGAAAGGCAAAAAGGTAAGCACATGGTTCGGCAGCCAGCAGTTCCAGGTCCTCGCTTTTATGGAGAAGAACGGACTTGATCCGAAGAAGGATATTGAGCTGGTGAAGCAGGGGTTTACGATGGATCAGTTTTTTAATGACCAGGTGGATGTGGCGACAGCAACCATATATAACGAATATCACGTTGTGCTGGAGAGCGGCGTACAGGAGTCCGATCTGGATGTGTTCAACATTGAGGAAGCTGGCGTAGGCATGCTGGAAGATACATTGATCGCGAAAAAGGAGTGGGTCAATGGCAACCGTGATCTTGCCGTTAAAGTCACCCGTGCCATTCTGAAAGGCTGGAACTATGCCATCGACAACCAGGAGGAAGCCGTGGATATCGTCATGAGCAACGTAACCGACGGCAGTACGACCCGTGAACATCAGGTTACGATGCTGGAGGAGATTGCGAAGCTGATTCGTCCGGAAGGATTTACGGAGCAGCAGGTGGGCAGTTTTGTGGATGAATCGTTTGCCCGTACAGCAGATATTGCACTGAATTATGGATTGATCAAGAAGGCAGCCAATCTGGATGAAGCGCTGGAGAAGAGCATTTACGAAGAAGCGGTGAAATAAGGCAGTCGAAGGAGGATGGCGAATGAGCTCCGTGGATCAGCAACCTCAGCCGCTTGGCGGTACCAAGGAAGAATGGCTGGAGAAAGACCGCAAATATGTGTGGCATCACATCTCGCCTCATAATGATCATCCAATGATTGCAGTCAGCGGGGAAGGCAGCTGGATCACGGATCAGGATGGAACGCGTTATCTGGATGCCATGTCCGGGTTATGGTGTGTGAATGTGGGGCATGGACGGGAGGAGATTGCAAAGAGTGCATATGAGCAGATGAAATCACTCGCTTATGTGCCGATGACCCAGAGCCACGAGCCGGCGATTTTACTGGCAGAGAAGCTGAACGAATGGCTGGAGGGGGACTATCGAATCTTTTTCTCCAATTCGGGATCGGATGCCAATGAGGTGGCGTTCAAAATAGCCCGTCAGTTTCATCACCAGAATGGTGAGCCAACCAGGCACAAGTTCATCTCCCGTCACCGGGCTTATCATGGCAACTCCATGGGTGCACTCGGTGCCACCGGGCAAGCTGCCCGCAAAATCAAGTATGAACCGCTGGGCGTGGGCTTCTCCCATGTCCCACCCCCATATTGCTACCGCTGTCCGTTTGGACGGAACAAGGAGGGGTGCGGACTCGAATGTGCAACCATCTATGAGGAGGTCATCCGCTGGGAAGGCCCCGAGACCGTGGCCGCGGTGATCATGGAACCGGTGATTACGGGGGGCGGTATGATTGTCCCGCCTCCGGACTACATGCGTACAGTGAAGGAAATCTGTGAGCGTTATGGTGTACTGCTGATCGTGGATGAAGTGATCTGCGGGTTCGGTCGTTCGGGACAGAAGTTCGGACACCAGAATTACGGGGTGCAGCCGGATATCGTCACGATGGCCAAGGGGATGACCAGCGCGTACTCTCCATTATCGGCTACAGCCGTGCGAGCCGATCTGTATGATACGTTCCGGGAACCCGGAGCGGATGCTCACTTTCGCCATGTGAACACCTTCGGCGGCAATCCGGTCTCCTGCCGGGTAGCACTGGCCAACATCGAAATTCTGGAGCGTGAAAATCTGGTGGAGCGTGCGGATGAACTGGGGCGAGTCCTTCGTGAAAAGCTGGAGCCGCTGCAGGAGCTGCCTGCGGTCGGAGATGTTCGAATGTTTGGCTTCGCCTGCGGCATCGAGCTTATAGAGGCGGACGGCTCCCCAGCTGATGCTGGGAAGGTGGCGCACGTGCTGGCCAGTTGTAAGAAGGACGGCATTCTTATCGGTAAGAACGGGGACACGGTACCCGGTTTCGCCAACATTTTGACGATATCACCGCCCTTTGTCACCACGGAGGATGAGCTGGAGCTGATCGCGGAAAGTTTGCTTAAGGCACTGCGGAGTGTGGAGGCAGGATAGTGGCTGGATAGATAATTCCAGGAATGACTCTTGTATGACTCGTTTGAAAAATAAACCATGTGGAGGCGAGGGAAGATGCAGACCACAACCGGAATAGGCATTAATCATCTTCGGTTGAATGAACGAATTGAACAATTGTCCCGTATTGGACGAATCGGAGAGACGGGCGTTTGCCGGCTTGCCCTCACCCCTGAAGATATGGAAGGCATTATCCAGGTGCGTCTCTGGATGGAAGAAGCTGGACTGGTGACCCGTCTGGATCCATTTGGGAATCTGATTGGCCGCCTGGAAGGTACTGATCCTGCGCAGCCCATCTTGATGATCGGCTCGCATATTGATTCACAGCCTTATGGCGGTCGGTATGATGGTGCCATTGGTGTCCTGGGGGCCCTGGAAGCTGTGCAGTGCCTGATGGAGAGTGGCCTTCAGCCCCGGATGCCAATTGAGGTCGTAGCTTTTTGCGATGAAGAGGGTTCCCGATTTAACAAAGGCTTGTTCGGCTCCCGGGGAATGACTGGGCAGTTGGAAGATGGAGAACTGGAGCGGCAGGACAGGAACGGGGTGACTCGCCGGGAGGCGCTGGAAGCCTTCGGATGCTCGGTAGAGAAATTCGCTGAAGGAGTCTATGCACCTGATTCCATCGGCAGCTATCTGGAGCTGCACATCGAACAGGGCCCTGTGCTGGAATCGCTGGATGCCCCGGTGGGACTGGTCACGGGTATCTCCGGTCCATTATGGCTAACGATTACGATCAAGGGCATGGCAGGGCATGCCGGTTCGGTACCGATGGCCATGCGTCATGATGCGCTCGTAGGCAGTGCCAGAGTCATTGCAGCGTTTGACGACATGGTTAGAGCAGATCCGGCTGCCCCCACGGTTGGTACGGTGGGCAGTCTGAGGGTGTTCCCCGACTCGCGCAACATCATCCCTGAAGAAGTCAGCTTCACCTTGGACTTGCGCGATATGGAGATGGAACGCCGCAACCAGCTTGAAGCCCGGCTGATGAATGTGCTTGCTGAAGTATGCGGTCAGCATGGGCTTACCTATTCCGTGGCTGAAGATACCAATAGTGAACCGCGCTACTGTGCGGAACGAATCAAGGCAGCCATTCGCTCGTCTGCAGAGGAGATGGACTTGTCCTTGCCGGAGCTCATGAGTGGTCCGTTCCATGATGCACTTGCGCTATCTTATGTGTGCGACTATGGCATGATTTTTGTCCGCAGCAAGGATGGGATCAGCCATCATCCGAGTGAGTATTCCTCTCCGGAGGACATTGCGCTGGGAACGGAGATGTTGTACCGCACGATTCGGCAGATATGCGGGAAGCTGCCTGCTGAAGATGAATCGGAGGGCTGATTCACCTTTTCTGATATGAAAAAGGAACCGATGAACGATCGGATTCATCTCTAATACATCCTAACCTGGGTAGAAGGAGGCGTTACTGGCGTATGGGAAAAATCAATATAGGCCTGATTCAGGCTTCGCATGAAGTGGAAGGATCGGCACCGGTTGAAGAGCACAAGGAGGCTGCCATCCAGAAGCATATCACCCTGGTCCGTGAGGCTGCAGCACGAGGAGCACAGATTATCGGATTGCAGGAGGTCTTCTACGGACCCTACTTTTGCACCGAACAAAATCCCAAATGGTACGCATCTGCCGAACCGGTGCCGGAGGGGCCGACAACCAGGCGTTTTCAGGCGCTTGCGAAGGAACTTGGCGTTGTGATCATTTTGCCTGTGTACGAGGTAGAAGGCATTGCATCGTATTACAATACGGCTGCCGTGATTGATGCCGATGGCTCCTATCTGGGCAAATACCGCAAGCACCATATCCCGCATGTGGAAGCAGGCGAGGGCACGAATGGCTTCTGGGAAAAATATTATTTCAGGCCCGGGAATCTCGGATACCCGGTATTTGATACAGCTTACGCCAGAGTAGGCGTGTACATCTGCTATGATCGGCACTTTCCGGAAGGAGCCCGTCTGCTCGGACTCGCCGGAGCGGAGATTGTGTTCAATCCGTCAGCCACGGTGGCGGGTACATCGGAATATCTGTGGAAATTGGAACAGCCTGCCCACGCCGTTGCCAACGGCTATTACGTTGCTGCCATTAACAGGGTAGGCGTGGAGGCGCCTTGGAATATGGGTGAATTTTATGGTCAGTCATATCTGGTGGACCCGCGCGGACGAATGGTTGCCATAGGAAGCAGGGATCAGGATGAGATTGTCATCGGCGAGATGGATACCGAAATCATCCGTGAAGTGCGCAATGTGTGGCAATTTTACCGGGATCGGCGCCCTGAGACGTATGAGCATCTGGTTAATCTGTAACTAGCATTTGAAAGGTTGTAATTCAAAAAATGACCCAGACCTAATTCAATCCCTAGGAGGTGCATGTTCATGATAAACAGCACGGGAGCAGCGTTATCCGATTATGGATGGGAGAGCCGTTTTGCCGAGATGAAACCCGCCATGACAGGCAAGGAAGCGATGGAGGAATCCAACCGCTGTCTGTACTGTTACGATGCACCTTGCATCAAGGCGTGCCCAACGGACATCAATATCCCTTCGTTTATCCGGAAAATCTCGACAGGTCATCTGAAAGGCTCGGCCCGAACCATTATGGATGCCAATCCGGTAGGAGCTAGCTGTGCAAGAGTCTGTCCAACCGAGGAACTGTGCGAAGGCGCCTGTGTACTGAACGAATCGTCGAAGCCCATTCGCATCGGTGATCTGCAGCGATATGCCACGGACTGGGCACGGGAGGCCAATGAATCTTTGTTTCAGGCAGCCCCCTCCAATGGCCGTTCCATCGCTGTTGTTGGCGCCGGGCCTGCCGGCTTGTCTGCAGCCAGAGAGCTTGGCCGTGCAGGGTACGAGGTGACGATCTATGAAGCGCAGCCTAAGGGTGGTGGATTAAATACGTACGGGATCGTCTCCTTTCGTTTACCCCAGGAAGTGTCCCTTTGGGAAGTGGAGCAGGTTGAAGCGCTGGGAGTACACATCCGGTACGGTGTACGCATAGGCGTGGATCTGTCTCCTGAACAACTGCTGGAACAGCATGAAGCTGTCATTCTGGCTTGTGGTATGGGTTCTGTTCCGATGCTTGGGATCGAAGGAGAGAGCTTGGAAGGGGTGTACGATGCCATTGAACTGGTGGAATCCACGAAACAGGGCGTACCGCCTGCACTGAATGGTCTGAGAGTAGCCGTCATAGGCGCGGGCAACACGGCAGTGGATGCAGCCACCTGCTCGGTACGTCTGGGAGCAGAACGTGTACAGATGCTCTATCGGCGCGGAGAGGGTCAGATGACGGCCTATGCGTTTGAATATGCGTTTGCGAAACAGGAAGGGGTAGAGTTCCGCTGGTTTACGATGCCGAAGCGCATTATTGGCGATGAGAATGGGCGAGTCCGGGCTGTGGAGTGTGTGAAAATGGAGCTGGTCACGCCCCCAGGAGGCGGGCGTGCATTACCCGTACCCCAAGAAGGAACGGAGTTCGTGATTGAATGTGACACCGTCGTCCGGGCGATCGGACAGAACCGGCTGCTGCCTCTCATTGAAGCCTTCGGTCTGCGTCATCACTGGGGCGTTATTGAGGTGGAGCAGCAGACCTACCGAACTTCTCATCCACAGATCTATGCGGCAGGGGATGTAATTTTCGGCCAGGGGCAAGGCGAGGCCATGGTTGTCTCGGCTGCCCAGCAGGGGAAGCTGGCTGCAGCCGCACTGATGAAGGCACTGCCTGGACAGGTGGAGGAGACGGCTTGAGGTGAGCTTGTGCTTCGTATGCTGTTCAGACCATGAAGCCACCGAGTGCAGAGCAAGACCATATATGCAAACAACACCAAGGAGGGATCGTTATGGCTGACTTATCGATAAATCTGGCAGGTATTCGATCACCCAATCCATTTTGGCTGGCATCCGCGCCGCCGACGAATACGGGATATCAGGTGCAGCGTGCCTTCGAGGCAGGCTGGGGAGGTGCGGTGTGGAAGACGCTGGGTGAACCGATCATTAACACGTCATCCCGCTTTGCCGCTGTACATTTCGGCGGACAGCGGGTAGCGGGCTTCAACAATATTGAGCTGATCTCCGATCGTCCACTGGAGGTCAATCTGCGGGAGATCGCCGAAACCAAGAAGCGCTTCCCGGATCGCGCGATCATTGCATCATTGATGGTAGAACCGAAGCAGGAAAAGTGGCATGAAATTGTCAAAAAGGTAGAAGCCGTCGGGGTAGACGGACTGGAGCTGAATTTTGGCTGCCCTCACGGCATGGCAGAACGGGGCATGGGGGCAGCTTCCGGTCAGCAGCCGGATCTGGTTGAGCTGCAGACGATGTGGGTGAAGGAAGTTGCAACGACCCCCGTGATCGTGAAGCTGACACCGAATATTACGGATATTACGGCAACGGCCCGGGCCGCAGTGCGCGGCGGTGCGGATGCGATTTCTCTTATCAACACGATTAACTCTCTGGCGGGGGTGGATCTGGATTCGTGGAATACCGTGCCCCATGTAGGCGGCAAAGGGGCCCATGGCGGCTATTGCGGACCAGCGGTGAAGCCGATTGCCCTCAACATGGTGGCCGAATGTGCCCGACATCCGGAAGTGGGCGTGCCCATCTCGGGAATTGGCGGCATATCCGATTGGCGGGATACGGCGGAGTTTTTGCTCATGGGAGCGACAGGCGTCCAAGTGTGCACAGCAGCGATGCATCATGGGTTTCGCATCGTGGAGGATATGATTGACGGGCTGAATGATTATTTGGATGAGAAGGGCCTGAGCAGTGTGGCGGAACTTGTGGGCCAGACCGTCCCCCGATACTCGGACTGGGGTAATCTGGATCTCAACTACAAAGTGGTTGCCCGCATTAACCGTGATGTCTGTATTAACTGCAACAAGTGCCATATCGCTTGTGAGGACACATCGCACCAGTGTATTGATATGCTGACCGATCCTTCCGGTGCCTATCTGGAAGTGGTCGAGGAAGATTGTGTGGGATGTAACCTATGCTCGATTGTATGTCCGGTGGACGGGGCCATTGAAATGGTCGAGGTAGCACCTGAACAGACTCCATTAACCTGGAATGAACGTCAATCTGCGATTGCTGTGCTGCAATCGATTCGAGATCAATCAACCAAGGAGGCGATATCATGAGTGGGCGCAAACTGATTCAGAATGGCGTGTTGGTCACGGCAGCGGACACATTTGAAGCAGATATACTCATCGAGAACGGGAAAATCACGCAGATTGGCATGGGCATGGTGGCGGATGACCGAACGGAGATCGTGGATGCCTCCGGCTGTTATGTCATTCCCGGCGGTATTGATCCGCATACACATCTGGATATGCCTTTTGGCGGGACAGTGACCGCGGATGATTTTGCAACGGGAACCGCAGCGGCAGCGTTTGGCGGAACAACGACAATCCTTGATTTCTGTCTGACTCAGAAAGGCAAACCGCTCACCGAATCCCTGAAGGAATGGCATGCGAAGGCCAAGGGGAAGGCTGCCATCGACTATGGATTCCATCTGATGATCGGGGAGATGAATGACCAGGTATTGGAGGAACTGCCGCAGGTCATTGAGGAAGAAGGGGTGTCTTCCTTCAAAGTGTTCATGGCCTATAAAAACCAGTTCCAGGCGGATGATGGCATCCTCTATCAGACGCTGCAAAAGGCCAAGGAGTACGGTGCCCTGGTCATGGTGCATGCCGAGAACGGCGATGTGATCGATCTGCTTGTGCGGCAGGCGCTCGCTGAAGGGCGGACCGAGCCGATCCATCATGCCCTTACCCGTCCTTCCATCCTGGAAGGAGAGGCGACAGGACGCGCTGCACGTCTGGCTGCCCTTGCGGATTCGCAGCTGTATGTTGTGCATGTGACGTGTGCCGAAGCTGTGGAGCAGATTGCACGCATGCGCGACATGGGCTACCGGATTTGGGGCGAGACATGCCCGCAGTATCTGACGCTGGATCAGTCCATCATGGATCAGCCTGATTTTGAAGGGGCGAAGTATGTCTGGTCCCCGCCTCTGCGGGAAGCCTCCCATCAGGAGGTGTTGTGGAACGCACTGAAGAGCGGCCAATTGCAGACGATTGGGTCCGATCACTGCTCCTTTAATTTCAAGGGGCAGAAGGATCTGGGGAAGAATGACTTTAGCAAAATACCTAATGGTGGGCCTGTCATTGAGGACCGGCTTAGCATTTTATATTCGGAGGGAGTTGCCAAGGGACGCATTTCATTGAATCAATGGGTAGATCTGTGTTCTACCCGGGCGAGCAAGCTGTTTGGGATGTTTCCGCAGAAAGGAACGCTTGCCGTCGGTACTGATGCGGATATCGTTATTTTCGATCCTTCCATTTCCAGGGAGATATCGGCGAGTACACATCATATGAATGTGGACTATAGTGCCTTCGAAGGCATGCAGGTACAGGGATGTCCCGTTACCGTGCTGTGCCGGGGAGAGTATGTCATTAAGGATCGTCAGTTTGCAGGTGCGGCAGGATCGGGCCAGTATGTGAAGCGTGCCAAATACGATGCAGGTGCCCCCATGCCTGGGCGGCAGGCGGTTACGACAGTGACAGGAGGTTGAGGCGATTGCTGGAGAATGAAGCATTTGAAGCGGAGAAAGTGGCGATTGAACGAATGGTTGCGCTGGGATATCGAATCTATTCGGTCCAGGAACATCTGGAGGGTGCCAGTGTCGTATGGGAACATCCCGATCATCCGGGCGAAATGAAAGAGCAGCATGTGGGTACAGCGTCCGGACGAAAGTGGTTCGTCCACTTTCTGATCCGGCAGCTTCAGGAACAGCGGGGGGCATAGTCCTCTTGCCATCTATGCAATTGGGCCATGAACGTATTCATAAGCATAGATGGCGAGTTCGATGGCGACGCGTTTCTCGGGAAGGATATAGTCTTCTCCGAGCAAAGCTTCGATTTTGTCCAGCCGGTGATAGAGGGTCTGTCTGACAATGAATAGGGCAGTAGCGGTCTCCTGTTTGGAGCAGCACAGCACGAAATATTGCTTGAGTGTGCGCAGCAGCTGGCCGCCCTTCTCTGCATCATACCGGATGACGGGGCCGAGGTATTCCTCAATAAAATCCTCCAGATTACCGCTCTGCTTCATCCCGGCGATGATGCGGTAACCATGGAGATTGCTGTAAAACGGCTGCTGCATGGGTCCAGTATCCTTTTGAATGCGCAGCGTTTCCTTCGCCGTATCCAGGCTGTCCTTGAGTCGTGACAAATCTGCACAGCTGTGACCGATGCCCAGCAGACCGGAGAACAGACGATGGGTCTGGTCCGTTTCGTGCTGCTGTAGCTGCTCTATGCAGCGCCAGAGCTGGCTTTTGCGCTGAGGACCTGGCTGAGGATCGAGGATGATCAGGATGATCTGATGATTCAGTACCGTGCTGAACAGGGAGAACCCTTCCCTGGAGAATACAGAGCGGGCGACGATATTGCGCTGGATAAGCAGCTTCTGCAGCTTGAGGCTGTCGGTATAATTCGGATTACTGTCAAACAAAACGACGGTGCCTTTGCTGGCAGCAAGCAGGGGGCTGGCTGACAGGTACTCTTGAATTTCCTTGGCCGTGTGATGTCCGTTCAGCCAGTCGATGACCCACATGTCTTCCTTGTAACGACGCTTCTCCTCCATGTATTTGGTTCGCATCCAGTCCTGTGCAATAGCGGCCGCGCAGCGCTCCAGTGCCTGAATGACAAATTCATCAGTAGGTTTGTGACGCAGTGACTCGGGCTCGTGTTCGGGAAGTTTCTCGAGAAAGAGCACCAGGTCTGCGAAGGTGTAATCGAGCGCTTGAACAGGCAGGGTATAGGCATCCATGGGCTGCTCCAAACGATGGGAATGGCTTGATTGTCCTGACTCAGGTGAATGGTTGCGCTGGGTTAACCAGGCCATTCTGCGGTTCTCCAATTGTTCTGGTGGACAATAAGGAACAGCACTGGCTTCCCCCTCGAGTGGGTATAATGCAACCGGGCAGCCGGTTGTGCGTGATAACAAGCGAAGCAGCGGCTGTACGCCGTCTCCGTTTAGCAGGAGCTGATTGAACGAGGTAGTCAGATTGTCGAGTTCGGCGAGCATCCGCTGATGACTGCGAATCAGGGCGAAGTGCAGGTCTTGTGTAATATCAATATAGCGGACTTGTTCATGGAACCAGATCAGTGGAAAGTCATCTGCTGCTGCGATTTCCTTCATCGCTCCAAGTTGTGACTTGGTGTGAATCCCCAGTTCGATACAGAGTCCAGCCGCACCACGGGCAATTAACTGCCGCAGAAAAGACAAACCTTGCTGCTCATCAGCCTGCCAGCCGATGCCGGTAGTCAGCACCAGTTCTCCTCCGTTTAACAAATCGCCCACATCCGGTACCTCCATAATGTGGACCCAACGGACATACCTCTCCAGTGCCCGTTCACTGGCCAGTACCTCTGCCTTGCGAAATACAGGCCGTTTCAACATGTCTCTCATCTGAAGTTGGAGCGTCGTTTCCCCCATACAACCACCGTCCTTCCCCAATTGCATGCAATTTGCAATCCCGCCTCATGATGCAGGTTTCTGAAGAGCGTCTGTTATGTTGTGATGTACGAGCTGGATGACCTGTCTAAAATCCGTTAACTTACATAATTAAGCTATATTATAATTCCGTTTACCGATGATGGGCTGAAATCTGACGCTGATTTGTTTTATATAACAAAATAAGCCCTTTTCTTTGTAATCTGAAATAATCCAGGTGCGGATTGGTGTTGTTTTACCTGACATTTAGGGGAGGGGGGCTTCTTGATGGTCAAACTAAAAAACCTCCTGATCTCATTGAAATGGTCAATCATTCCAATGGAGAACCAGGAGGTTTATTATATTTCCGTATTGCTCTTTATGGACCGAAGTTCAATTGAGCAGCTTAGTCTTCAATTCTTTTCTTCTTGAATTTCATCAGGAATTCATACACGATCGGCACAATAACCAGGGTGAGCAGCGTAGAGCTGATCAGACCGCCGATAACGGTAATACCCAAGCCTTTCGAGATGATTCCCGCACTTTCTTCCAGTCCAGTAACGAGTGGCAGCAAGGCACCAATCGTTGCAAGAGCCGTCATCAGGATTGGACGCAGACGTGTTGCCCCTGCTTCAAGCAAGGCTTCACGCGTAGACATGCCGTCCTTCTCCATGTGAATGACACGGTCGATCAGGACGATTGCATTGGTGACTACGATCCCGATCAGCATCAGTCCACCCATCATGGCAGAGACGTCAATGGTGCCTCCAGCCAGGAAGAGACCTACCATGATACCAATAACGGTAAACGGCAGGGAGAACAGGATGGCGAATGGTGCGAGACCGCCGCCAAATGTAACGACAAGTACAAAGTATACTATGGCGATGGCTGCCAGCATGGCAAGACCGAGTTGGGTAAAGGTGTCATTGATCTGCTCGGTTGTACCGCCAAATTTCACCTCAACGCCATCAGGCAGGTCCAGTTTGTCGATGTTATCCTGCAGGGTTTGTGAAGCCTTCTGCACATCGGAAGCCAGGATGGTAGCCGAAACTTGTGCAACGACTTTGCCGTCAATACGCATGATCGAGTTCGGAGAAGTGCCTTCTTCAACGTTTGCAACATCCTTGATCGGTACTTGGATGCCGAGCGGAGAAGTCACGGTCTCATTTTCAATGTCAGTGATGCTGTCGAATGTCTTCTGATCTGTCTCGACATACACTTTATAGGTTTTGTTATCAATATCCACTTCCGTCAGTACCGGGCGTTCCTGTACAGGGCTCAGTGCCATAGCCAATTGGCCTGCAGTCAGACCGAGCGAGCTCAGCTTTTCCTGATCTGCAACGAGGGTATATTGACCATACGTGTCAGAGAGTGTGGTGTCAGCTTTTTCGAAGTTTTCGGTATCTGCTTCAACCAGCTTGAACACTTCATCCGTGACAGGCTTAAGCTGTTCCACATTGTCGCCGTAGATGGAGATGCTCAGGCTGCTGCCTCCCAGACCGCCGGACATATCCAGCTCACTCCAGGTACCTACAGGAACTTCTTTACGCAAACCTTCTACAAGCTGTTCCTTCACTTGGCTGAAATCTTTGGTATCTTCATTGTATTCGATATAGAAGAGTGCCGAGTTCGAGCTTCCTCCACCCATGCTGCTCAGTGGATTGCTGCCGCCGATGGAATACTGCATTTTCTCCAGGCCAGGCTGCTTCAGCAAATATTTTTCAGCAGCAAGTGCTTCTTTTTCAACGTCCTCACGCAGGGAGCCGGTTTCCGGGCTGTATGTGATCGTCACATATTTGTCCTGCTGTTCTGGCAAGAAGCTTGCACCAATGAACGGATAAAGGAACAAACTGCCGACGAGCAAGACCACGGCGATGCCGACGGTAATGATTTTGTGCGAAAGTGTCCAGTTCAGCAAGCGTTTGTAACCCTCAGCCATCTTCCCTGGTTTTTCCTCATGATTTTGCTTGTTCTTCAGGCCTTTGCGGAACAGGGTATGAGCCAGCATCGGAACGATGGTGATAGCCACGAGCAAGGATGCCAGCAGCGCAAATACCATGGTTAATGCAAATGGCATGAAGAGCTCGCCTACCATACCGCTAACAAGTGCCAGTGGCAGGAACACGGCGATGGTTACAATGGTGGAAGAGAGGATCGGAATGAACATTTCACGAGTCGCTTCCCGGATCAGTTCACGGCCTTTCAGTTTCTCTCCCTTCAGGGTCAATCTGCGATAAATGTTCTCGATAACAACGATCGAGTCATCCACGACCCGTCCAATAGCAACGGTCATGGCGCCGAGAGTCATCATGTTCAGTGTAATGTCCATGAGCAGGAGCGCAGTCAATGCCATGAGCAAGGAGAGCGGGATCGAGATAATCGAGATAATGGTTGAACGAATATTGCGCAGGAACAACAGGATAATCAGGATGGCAAACAGGGCACCAAAGACGGCTTTGCCAAGCATCGTATTAACGGAATCCTGAATTGGCTTACCTTGGTCAAGCAATACCGTCAGTTGGGCATTTTTGAATTGTGACTGCAATTCTTCCGCTTTGTCTTTAACGGCATTCACGACATCTACGGTATTGGCGTCATTGGATTTCACGATGGAGATACCGATGGACTCCATGCCATCTGTCCGTGAAATGGATTCGGCCTGACCGATAACCTCAATGTTCGCGATCTCGCTTAATTTCACCGTAGGAATTCCTGCGGCATTGGCTGCACTGGAAGCACTGCCTGCACTTGCATTTCCACCCGCGGATGGTGCGGCAGACGGGGTCGATCCCTGTGCGGCATCCGGATCTGTTGCTTGGCCAGCAGCACCGCCTGCTTGAGCAGATGGATCTGCTGCTGCACCTGCGCCGCTAGGTACCACAGGAATGGCAAGGTTCTTCAGGTCATCGAGATCAATGATATTACCATCAACCACAACGGCTTTTTGTGCTTCGTCCAGTTCGAACAATCCGAGTGGAACGCGGACAGAGGAACCTTGAACGATGCCGTTAACGGTATCTTCTGTCAGACCGAGTTCATTCATTTTGTCCTGGTTAAACTTCAGTTGGACTTCCTTGACATACTGACCGGAAACCTGTACTTGGGCTACACCGTCGATATCTTCGAGTGCAGGCTGAATATCGGATTCAACGAGTCTGGTCAACTGCTCCAGATCTCCGCCGTCCTTATCGGACAAGCTCAGTGAGACAACCGGGAATGAATTGATGCTGAATTTGGAAATGGTCGGTTTCTGTACACCGTCCGGAAGCTGCACTTCATTTAGCGCCTCGCGAACAGCTGCTGTAGCGTTGTTCAGATCTGTTCCATAATCAAATTCCAGTGTGATGGAAGCAGCATTCTCCATGGATGTGGAAGTGAGTGTCTTGATGCCCTCCACATTGCGCAGAGTCTGTTCCAGCGGCTTGGTCACATCTTCTACGATACCTTCTGGAGCCGCTCCGGGATCAATCGCCGTGACACTTAGAAATGGCACATTGATGTTAGGGATGGTTTCCTGTTTCATCGTCAGTCCGCTGTACAAACCAGCGAAGGAAATGATGATGGTCAGGATCCAGATCGCAAACTTGTTGTTCAGTGAAAAATTAATGATTCCTTTCATACGATGGTCTCTTCTCCTCTCTGTTCTCCCTGTTTCTATTTGTTTGACGAGTCAGCCTGGATGAACCGGCTATACATGGCATCCAGAATATGCTGAAGCTCGGAGTGCAACGATTCGATGGCTGGAATGTTTTCCAGGTTGTGCATCATGCCCAGGATAATCGCCCGGCGCGGCGTGAATTCCATCATTTCCTGCTTGAGAATGGCGATGGTTTCTAGTGCATCGTTTCGGGATTGTCCTGCAGACAGATCGGTAGTTACGATATCCTGCATCTGTTTGATGATGTGAATGGGGTGACGCATCATGGTGGAATCCGTTTTGGATTCGCTGGTCCATGCCGGCCAGTTTTCCAAGCTAATCAAAGGCTCAGGTCGCTGATCCAGCAAACCGTACGCTGCATAATCCATCGTTTGCAGCAGATTCGTGGCCATTTTGGATACGGTAAGGGAAGGCATCTCCGTAAACCAGATCTTGATGTAGGACAGGAAAAGGCCGTGCGTCAGCAAAATAAGATCCACAGTATATGGCTCAATCTCGGGACCGTACAGATCCTCCAGCTTATCCTTGAACCAGTGCAGGGTTCGGATCTCCATATCCCTGTGATGCGGGTCGCATTTCCTGCTGGGATGCTGCTCATCATCCATCATCATGCTGCGCAGCTGCACCCGAAGGAATTCTTTTAATTCGGATACATGAAGAAGCAGCGTCTCAATCTGCTTGTGCAGACGTTCTCGTGATGTGAGGCCAGCCTCATGTTCAATCTGTGACATTTCATCCAGCAGGGTATAGATGCAGTACTCCATCGTACTGGCTTCCAATTCCTCTTTGGATTTGAAAATCAGGTAGAGGCTTCCCTTGGACATGCCGCATAGCTCCGCAATTTCCTGCATGGACGTTGCAGCACTGCCTTTGGCAGAAAACAGCTTGAGAGCTGTCGTAATAATGAGTTTTTTCTTCTCATTCATTTCATGAATTGGGTTCATTAACGATACCTTCACCTCATCTGCGGAACTTATGAGTTCTTGGATTGACTTTAGGGTCAAAACAAGTATAAACGAAGTGGAATGGATAATTCAAATGGGAGGGAATTGGAAATTCGAACTATGAGAGCAGTCCGGTTTTTCAAGAAGGAGAGAGAGGTGGAAGTGAGCGTTGTCGTGGATAAATGTAAGAACGTGTAAGAACTATGCTCCATTCCCGAAGGCATGTATGGCCAGAATAATGATGGCTGTCAGTGCGACCAGATAAAATGCAGCCAGGAGGGCTAGGAATGAATAGCCTGCAAGCGTGCTGAGATGGACCAACCATTTCTTCATACCAGTCATCCTTTCCATATTCACAGAGTACATATGCCTATTTACATGATATACCAAAAAGACGACTTCCAGATGGAAGTCGCCCTAGTTTTTACAGAATGAATACAATCTTTACGTAATCAGCTTCAATCCGACTGCAGCCACCAGAATCATGGCAATGAACAGCAGCCTTTTGGCCTCCTTGCGCTCGCCGAACAGGAACATACCCGTTAATGTGCTGCCAACGGTACCAATGCCTGTCCAGACAGCGTAGGCGGTGCCCATCGGAATGGAGGTCATTGCATAGGACAGCAGCGAGAAGCTGAATACAAAGGAAATGAGCATAAGCACGATATAAGGCCAGCCCTTTTTGGTTGAAGCACCGTTGATTCCGATTACACCGAAAATCTCACAGATACCTGCGCCTACAATTGCTAACCATGCCATTATGCCACACCTTCTTTCGCTTCTTCTTGTTGATCCGTCACGAGCTTCAGTCCGATTACGCCGCAGAGCAGCAGTCCGATCAGCAGGATTTTGGCCAGACGGAATGGCTCCCCGAACAGCAGCATTTCCGCCAGCACGGTGCCTGCGGTACCAATTCCGGTAAATACGGCATAGACCGTGCCCACCGGCAATCTCTTGGAAGCTGCGATGATCAGGGCGAAGCTGATGATAATGGCTGCAGCGGTCAGCGCCCATTCCCATAGATTGGAGGCATGCTTCAGTCCGCTTACCCAGACAATTTCGATGATGCCTCCGATAAATACGTATAACCAGTTGCGGTTCATGATGATGCTTCTCCTTCCGGCACGATCTTCTGTGCCTCTTCGTTCAAATGATGAATGCCATGCCAAAAAACAGGCCATGCCGCCTCCAGACGTCTATTGTACCGGCGTGAGCTTCCATAAATAATCTCCACGGTAATCCCGTCGAGAGAGGTCATGAAGGCAATGGCAGCTTGTTCCGTTGGAATGGAAGGTAATTCTCCATGACGTACCGCTCGCTGCAGGAGCCGGTTCAGTGATCGCTCCATGCCATCAAGAAATGGATGCGCGATGTCCATGACTTCGTTGTACAGTCCGGGAGGAGGGAAGTAGGACATGCGCAGCATCAAGCGTGTTGAAGGGCTGGCGTTATATTCCTGTTCGAACCAGGGAAACACTCCCTTGAGTCTGTCTTCCAGGGGAAGTTCGGCATGATCGCGGAAATATTCCAATGTATGGCGTTTTACTTCTTGAAAAGCATGAGCCAGTGCCTGAAGGAACAAGTCTTCCTTGCCGCTGAAATGGGCATATATGGACGGTTTCTTAATTCCTACATCGTCAGCAATAGCCCGAAGGGATGCCCCTTCATATCCATCTCTGGCAAAGTGGAACAAGGCCGCATTACGTATGGATTGTGCTGTCATTTTATCCACCTTCCTAACGGTCGTTAGGAGACCATATTTTCATATTTTACATCAGATGTCAAGTCCATTCAAAAAAAGCCGCCTGCAGAAATTTCACAGGCGACCAATACACAGCTCAGGGTAGCTTAGAACGTGGTAAATCCTAATATGAGCTGCAGTTTATAGAGAATTCCCTTCAGGAAAGTGGTTTTCTCCTGGAATTCGTCCAGATTCAGAGTGAACTCGGCATCCTCATTATTCCACACGCGTTCAAAATAATCCGCCACATTGCGACTGAACTCATTATCCGCAGGCGCAGCGACCCATAGTTCATTTTCAAGATTATAGTCATTCATGTTTCGGGGCGTAAGGTTGGTTGATCCGCCAAGCACAATATGATCCCCGGTGGCTTTGGCAATATACAACATTTTGGTGTGATACTGCTCCTTGGTTGTGTTGTACCAGCGGATTTGGATCTTGCCATCCGATTTATCATGCAGCTCGGCGGCTACAGGTCGATTCGGGATACCGATTTTCTCCTGACCAAATGCATTCTCGTTTGGATCAAGCACAAGCTTGATATCTACTCCTCGTTTGGAAGCATCAAGCAATGCGTCCAGTACTTTTGGAGAAGCAATGTAGAACATGCCCATCCACAAGGTATCCCCTTTTTCCGTCAGATTGATCTCATGCAATACGGCATCATTCACTTTCCCTTCGGTTAGATAGCGAATGCGCAGATCGCCTTGGTTTGGATCGGTGGAAGGAGCTGTGTAGGAAGGAACTTGACCTCCCCCTGATATGTCCAGTACGGCTTGTTCCGATTGAAGGATATCTCCAATGACGGGTCCTGTAACTTCAAACGCCACATTGGAGTGGTAGGCACTTGCATCATGGATATTGCCAGAGGAGACAATCGCTTTTTTCTCACTGGCTACGACCTTGCGATGATTGGCTTTTACATTAAGCAGCTTAAGGTAAGAGCGCATCGTAACGTCCGGGCCATCGCTTGCCATCAGATTCGGAATCCAGCCATCACCCGACTGGCCAAACCATTGGAAGAACGTACGCCAGACTGCCGAGTATACGGGCGTCGAATCCCGGAGTGGATCCACATTGGTAATGACAACTTCAATGCCGGCCTGCTTCATTCGCTCCAGCAGTTCATTAGGTGCCGAATTATAGTTGGTGTTCACTTCATCCGTAATGAACAGAATCTGCATGTTGGGATACTGCTTTTTTTTGGCGACCAGAGCATCTGTGAATTCTACGCTAACTGGCGGAAAGTGCTGACCCTTATGCTGATAGTTGTTGAACAGGAACATATCCACCACAACAAATTGCTCCGCCTCTTCCACAATCTGCAGCATCCGCTGGAAAATCTGCTGCTCGTGTTCCATCTGCCCGTCTTCTGACGGATAAGTGAGATCATGAAGGAATGCGACCTCGTCTACGCGATACTCCGGGCTTTCATAGGAAATGCCTGAGGGCAGTGGTTTATAGGTTTGATACAACATGACGGCCACAAGCCATAAAATAAGGAGTCCAAGAGCTGTTCGTATGTATGGAAAACGACGTCTGGATGTTTGATGTTCTGATGATGAGCGCCTTGTAGTAAACAACGGCATATCCCCTTTCTGTAACGTGCTGACTACTATTACCACTCTGTCATGAGCATTGACGCAGACCGCATGATGGGATGGAGAGAAATGTATTTTATCCATATACGATTTGCCTGAATGCAATCGACAGGTGTGAGGCCGTTGTGTATAATGAGTGTATTATTTTTGTAGAATGTTGGGATCTCCATATACCTGACAAGGACGGAGGAAGTATTCGTTAACCTATAGATGGCCTGGATATTTCAGAAAAGAGAGTAGGTAATCAAGTGTATTCCATCAAACAAGTCGCTGCCATGCTGGACATTCCAACGGTTACGCTCCGGGCTTGGGAGAATCGGTACAGTGCGGTAACCCCAGAACGGACGGAATCGGGTTATCGGTTGTACACGGATGAAAATGTTGAAGATTTGCGTTGGCTGAAGGAGCAGGTTGAACAGCATCAGACCAACATATCAGAAGCCGTGCGCATGTTAAAAGAAAACAAAGCAAAAACGTCAGAAGCGGTCATTCCGGCTCCGCTCACCGCGCCTGTTCCCACAATGGAAGAGGCCTACTTACGCATGACCGATCAGATATACGACTCGCTCTACCATTTCCAAGGTGAACGTGCCAACGGTTTGATTGATTTTGGTTTTACCATGTATGGATATGACTCGATGTTTTACCATGTGCTTGTACCCATTCTCGTTCGCGTGGGGGATGCATGGGAGCAGGGCAGAGCATCAGTCGCACAGGAGCATTTTATGACCCAGCTGATCTCACAGCGGTTCTATCAGTTTTTCCATCTATTCCCGATCTATCCGCATCTACCCAAAGTTCTGGCACTCTGTCCGGAGGGGGAGCATCATCAGGTGGGATTGCTGTTGTTCTCGTTGTTTATGCGTAAAAATGGAGCCGAAGTATTATATCTCGGTGCTAATACCCCTGAGGAAGGGGTGTTTCCTATTATCCGGGAGCAAAAGATCAAGCTGGTCTGTCTCTCCATTACGAATCCAGCCTTAAGCGAGCAGTGTGATCGGCTTGTCGATCGCATTCTGACCGAGTTTCCGCATATGCGCTTTATCCTCGGAGGCAAGGGTTACGAGCGCAATGAAAATGCCGCTTATCCGGAGTGGGTCATGCCGGAGGATTCATCCGACTGGCAGGCATGGCTTGAGCGCGAGTATCTGACCGACAATCCAACCCGAACACAGGGCTAAGCGGCTGTTCATCGGACGATTACTGTCTCTGACGAAGAGTTTAATGAGCGAATGTTATCCCCTAATAATGTAGTGGTTATAATTGAAAAGGCATCCTTTGACGCAAGTGCGTCAGGGGGTGTCTTTTCTTGATATTAACGATCATTTTTGCAGTTATTTGACCCATGAGTCATATTTATGTTTACAAGTTCGTATAATATTTGTATTATATTTGTATAACGTTTTGGCAATAATCCGCTTCGGTGATTCTTCAATGGTTTAATAATAGACTAAGAATGGTATAAGTGCGTTTCGGACCATAAGAAAGGTGAGTGGCATGATATCTAATCAGCAACGTAAACGTGCGGCTGTAATTGGTGCGGGTCCAGGCGGGCTTGCAGCGGCCATGTTATTGTCCGGTCAGGGATATGAAGTGGACGTGTATGAGAAACAACCGGTGATTGGTGGACGCTCTGCCAGGCTGGAGCTCGGAGAATACCGATTCGACCGGGGTGCGACGTTCTTGATGATGCCCGGGCTGCTTGAAGAGATGTTCGAGTTGGTAGGACGCAAACTATCCGATTACGTGGATCTGAAGGAACTGACGCCCTTGTATGCCCTGAACTTCGGCGATAAGGTGTTCACGCCTTCCCGTAATCGTGAAGATACTGCTGCTCAGATCAAGGAATTGTTCCCTGGTAATGAAGACAATTACCTGAGGTTCATGCAGGACGAGGAAGTCAAGTTTGGTAAAGTCATGCCTTTGCTCCGCCGGCCTTTCGGCAAGCTGACAGACTATCTGCGCAAGGATGCGGTAACGGCTCTTCCGAGGCTGGACGTGAACAACACAGTCTATGGCATCCTGTCCCGTTACTTTACTGACGAGCGTTTGCGCTGGGCCTTTACGTTTCAGTCCAAATATTTGGGCATGTCTGCTTGGGATTGTCCGGGTACATTCACGATTCTGTCATTCATTGAGCACCATTATGGGCTGTTTCATCCGATTGGCGGTGTAAATCGCATATTCCAGGGAATGGCTGACATTGTAAAGGAATATGGTGGACGTATACATACATCCTGCCCGGTGAAGAAGGTTATCGTGAACAATGGCCGTGCGGAGGGCCTGCTGCTTGAGAACGGTGAACGCATTGAAGCGGATCACGTGGTCGTTAATGCAGACTTTGCCCATGCGGTGAACCATCTATTCGAACCGGGTGTGCTTAAGAAATATACGCCAGAAAAAATGAAACGCAAGAAGTACTCCTGCTCTACTGCGATGCTTTATCTGGGAGTAGACGGCGAGATTGATCTGCCGCATCACTCGATTTATTTTCCCGAAGATTACCGATTGAACGTGGACGAGATCACGAAGCACAAAGTATTGTCCGCTGACCCGTCTCTATATATTCATAACCCTTCCAAGCTCGATTCGACACTCGCACCTGCAGGAAAATCTGCATTATATGTGCTTATGCCCTCTCCGAACCTTACAGGGGACATTGATTGGGATGTGGAACGGGAGAATGTACGCGAGGCGATGATGCAGCGGCTTGAAGCGATCCCGGAGCTCGCAGACATTCGGAGTCGTATCGAAGAGTCCATGATGTTTACCCCGCTTGACTGGGAAAATGAACTGGACGTGTACCGCGGTGCGACATTTAATATGGCTCACAATCTGGGTCAGATGATGTATCTGCGTCCACATAACCAGTTCGAAGAGCTGAAAGGGGTATGGCTGGTCGGTGGCGGAACCCACCCGGGCAGCGGACTGCCTACGATATTTGAGTCTGCTCGAATCAGTGTCAGGCTGATCCAGGAAGAGGATGCCAAAACCCGCTCGAACCGGTCTTCTTATGTGAAGACTGCTGAAGCCGGAGGTCATTAATGAAGCGGGCAGCCATTGTAGGAGCAGGCATTGGCGGGCTGACCTCGGCTCTGCTGCTGAATCGGCAGGGCTGGGACGTCACCGTTTACGAACGGGGTTCCCGGGTTGGCGGACGTATCGGCTATGAGCAGAACGGGGAATATCGCATTGACCAGGGTCCAACCATCGTACTTCTGCCCGACATGCTGCATGGCATTCTGGAGGAGGCTGGCGTGGATCGCTCCAAAGTGGAGCTGCTCCGCTGTGATCCGTTATACAGGGTTCACTACAGCAGCGGACGTGTCATGACCAAGATGACAGATCGCGGTCAGCAGGCCGACGAGATCGAGCGGTTATTCCCGGGAGAGAGCCGAGGGTTCACAAGATTCATGAAGGACATGGATACCCTGTTCCCGGCAGGACGGTCTGCTTTCCTGGAAAGAGCTTTTCCGCGGAAAAGGGATTTTTTCACACCGTCTCTCCTGTCCCTGATGGGCAGGCTCCGTGCACACAAAAGCGTACGTAAAGCTGTAGGAGATTATTTTCATCATGAGGAACTGGTTGATGCCTATTCACTTCAGAGTCTGTATATTGGCGGTTCGCCGTTCGGGACTCCGGGGATATACTCGCTTCTTCCATATGCAGAGCATGAATACGGAATCTGGATGGTGAAGGGCGGATATGCTGCATTACCGCGGATTTTGGAATCCGAACTGACCGCGCGTGGCGGACGTGTTGTGCTGAATACGGAAGTAACGGGACTGCGTATTGAACAAGGAGTTTGCCGAGGTATTGAAACGGCCGCAGGTGCGGAAGAGGTGGACGCAGTCATCTATAATGGCGATTTCCCTCATCTGACAGGTCTACTGGGCGGCATACCGGAAGCAGTGCGCAAAAAGAAACCCTATCGTCCCTCATCCGGTTGTGTGTTGATTTATGTTGGGGTCGACAAGACCTGGGAAGATGCAACGACGCATCAATTTTTCCTGCCACCCAGTCTTGATGGAAGCTTGCGGGAAGTATTCAATCAGCGTCGTATTCCGGAACAGCCTTCATTTTATGTATTTAACCCGGTAGCTGTAGATGATTCCGCTGCGCCAGCCGGTCAAAGTGTATTGTATTTCCTTGTTCCGGTGCCAGACGCAGAAGGTGTGGACTGGTCGAGAGAAAGTGGGGCTCTGGTGGAACGGGTGCTGGAGGAAGCGGAACAACGCGGTTTCCCTGGACTTCGTGAAGCAATCAGATGGAAGAAAGTACGCACACCCGCAGATGCCGAGCGAGATGGACTCTACGGCGGTGGAAGCTTCGGTATTGCACCGATTTTGTTTCAATCAGGCGTGTATCGGCCGCAGCCGCAGCCGTTTCCGACGATCCGCGGATTGTACGCAGCAGGAGCATCGGTGCATCCAGGCGGTGGTGTTCCGATCGTAATGCAAAGTGCACGCATGGCCGTCAATCTACTCATGAAGGAGATGGGAACATGAATGAAATGATTTTGAACAGGTGCGAAGAGTTGATGCAGAAGGGGTCGTCTTCTTTTTATCAGGCTTTCAGAGGTTTGCCCAGTCCGCGCCGTGAAGCGGTGTATGTGATCTATGCGTTCTGCCGTATCATTGATGACAGTGTGGATGAACCAGAGAAGTCGATGTATACGATACATGAGATTCGGGATCATTTTGAATACCTGGAAGAGGCAGAAGGCCATTTTATCTGGCCTGCATTGAGATGGTTATTCTCGAACTTTCCCCACCTGGACAAAGGACCTTTCTTTCGGCAGATGGACGGACAGATGACCGATCTCGAGGTGACTCACTATGCAACGATGAAGGAGCTGGAACATTACTGCTATCTTGTAGCAGGGACGGTAGGGGAGATGCTGCTTCCTGTGCTGCGTGATGACAATGGTGCCGAAGTGGCCGTAAACGGCATTGCACTTGGCAAGGGTATGCAGATTGTCAACATTATTCGTGATGTAGGGGAAGATCGGGCAAGATCACGCCGTTATGTTCCGCTCGAAATCATGGAAAAGCATGGGTACTCCGAACAGGATTGGGCAGAGGGTATTGTGGACGAACGGTTTGTAGCCATTATTCAGGAATTGAAAGCATCAGCACTTGAATGGTTCCGTCTTGGCATGGATCGGCTGGAGACCTATCCTACAGAAAGTGCATTTGCCATTGAACTGGCGGCAGCCTTCTACTCCACCATATTACATGCGGTAGAACGTAACGACTATGACGTATATAACAAACGGGCATTTGTAACCGATGAGCTGAAGCTGGAGATGCTAGGAGCCATTGTGAAACGTTATCCGGTACTCGCCTATCAGGCTTCCCGTACGGCGGTCTCCTGATGATTCAGGGTCTGTATTGGGCATGGTACATCATTGGAGCCACGCTAATGCTAACCATCGGAGTACCTGAACAATTATCGTTTTCCAACGGACTGTTTCTTGTGTTCTATGCACTTTATGTCGTGGAACTGATCTATCAGGGACGAAGAAGGAATGGAATGTCCGACCAGTCAGTCATATGGAAACAGCCAGGACTCTGGGTGTCTTCTGCCATTCTGTGGCTGGGTGGCATGGGGATCGAATGGATCGGTGTCCATACGAAATGGCCTTTTGGTGAATACGGTTATTCGGACTTCTTCGGCATTCATCTATTCAGTGTACCGGTCACCCTGGGATTTGCCTGGATTGCAGTCGTCGGAAATTCCGCTCTATTGAGCGGCGGGGGTTCGACCTGGAAGGGGAAGCTGATTCGGGCGATCAAGACCGGTTTCTGGGCTATTTTGCTTGATCTGGTGCTTGATCCGGTTGCGCACGCCAGAGGTTTCTGGCATTGGGAGGCCCCCGGTGGTTTCTATGGCGTCCCTTGGACCAATTACATCAGTTGGTTCATTATGGGTGCGTTCCTGTCGCTCTTTCTTCCAGCCATGCCTGCTGACCGCAGTTCGCTGCTGCGGGCCAAGTGGCTGTACCAGCTGTTCATCCTGTTATTCGGTCTGCTCGCATGGAAAGAAGGTATCACAGGCAGTTTCATCATTGCGCTTGTGGGCATGCTGCTAGCAGAAGGGAGCTGGTTCTATGATTCCCGCCGAAAAGTCAAAATCATTTAACCGAATGTTTTATTTATACAACCAGTATTACTTGCTGCGTCGTCGCTTTCGTTCGTTCACACTATCGGGGACACTGGATCCGCAGTTTGACGGCTATTCCGTCTCTCCGATTGACCCGAACCGGCCAGTTCTCTATTTCATGAATCATAGCTCCTGGTGGGACGGACTGCTGCTCTATCATGCATCCCGCCGTACTTCAACGGGGGACCATTACGTTATGATGGAAGAGAGGCAGCTGCAGCAGTATGCCTTCTTTCGCAAGCTCGGCGCATACTCCATCAACAAGGAGAGCGCTTCTGCCATCCGAAAGACCATGCAGTACACAACAGGGCTGCTTCAATCCGGCAAAAGGGTGTGGATCTTTCCGCAGGGTGAAATCCTGCATCAGGATGCAAGACCCATTCGATTTCGCCCAGGCATCGGGCTACTGCTTCGCCGCTCTCCGCAGACGCTAGCCGTTCCTGTAACCCTGTGTCATGGTATGGTTCAGCATGATATGCCGGAGGTTTCGATGCTCGCCGGTGCACCTCTAATGGAAGACTGGCATGTATGGAAGAGCGAAGAGATTGCAGCCAGACTTGGCCAGGTGTTGGAACAGCAGTTAGACGAGCATAAGTCGGAGCTGGTTCGCATCGGACAAGGGAGTCTGCCAGGGGCCGTTTCCCTGATTCGTAACGGAAGATCCACAAGTGAAAAATACGATGCAGCACGAAAGCGGGGGGTCCGTTAACATGAGTGCATCCGAGATATTATGGATCATATTAACAACTGCACTCGGTGTGCAGTTGATTTTTGCTCTCTGGAATGCGACTTGTCTTCCCGGAATTCGTTCGTTCCCTGCAGACCAGCTGCTGCACCAGGATAAGCTCGTATCTGTCCTGATTCCGGCTCGGAATGAAAGACTACATATTGAAGGATGCCTGGAGAGTGTGCTCGCAAGCAACACAACCGGCTACCGGATGGAAGTGCTGGTACTGAATGATCGTTCCGAGGATGAAACGGCGGCCTTGGTTCAGAAGATTGCGAATCGGGATGCGCGTGTACGTCTCCTTGATGGGGTGGAGCCGCCATCTGGTTGGATGGGCAAGTCATATGCGTGCCACCAACTGGTTCAGGAGGCCAAAGGCGAGTGGTTTATGTTCGTTGACGCGGATGTAAGGCTTGAGCCAGAGGCTATTCGGCAGACCCTAGCTGCCGGCTGTGAGCTGGGAAAAGGTCTGGTGACAGGGTTTCCCTATCAGGTGGCCAAGACCTGGATGGAGAAGCTGGTCGTACCGATGATGGTATTCACGATCATCAGTCATCTTCCCATCTTCATGATACGCAGATCATCAAGTCCGCTATTTGTAGCAGCAACCGGAGCTTTCCTGCTGATTCATCGTTCGAGCTACGAAGCTTCCGGTGGCCATGCAGCCATTCAGGGAGATCTGGTGGACGACATGAGTCTGGCGAAGGCGGTCAAGCGTGCAGGTCATCCGGTTATGCTGGCGGATGTGCATGAATTGGTCAGCACGCGGATGTATCAGAATGGAACCGAAGTATGGAACGGATATAAGAAGAACATGTACGAAGGAACGGGACGCAGGGATGTACTCCTGCTGGGTACCCTAGTCATGTACACCCTAATGTACATTGTCCCTCCTCTTGGATTGCTGTTCGGTTTACTATCAGGAAGCTCTGCAGCCATCGTGTATGGACTTATTGGTACACTGCTGGGCATGAGTGTAAAAAGGGTGGCGGATCAGACGGGCGGGCAACCCTGGTGGCTTGCAAGTCTGCAATCTGTCAGCATGGCCTGCGTGATTGGTATTGGAATAGCATCCTGGCGAGCCGGTCGCTCAGGGAAAGGATACGTTTGGAAAGGCAGGCGGTATAGTTGAGCAGAAAAGTGGTCATTATTGGCGCGGGCTTCGGTGGCTTGTCCTGTGCCATTCGCCTTGCATCACAAGGTATACAGGTAACCATGCTGGAGCGTCAGACACATGTGGGTGGCAAGCTGCAGCAAGTGGAACGGAACGGATATCATTTTGACCGCGGTCCAAGTACGATTACGATGCCTTCCACCTTCCGCTCTGTCTTTGAGCATGCGGGTACCAAAATGGAGGATTACGTCCAGCTGTATGAGCTGGAGCCCCGAACACGCAATGTGTTTGCAGACGGTACCGTGGTGGATCTGTCCGGCAAGCGTGAATGGATGGAGGAACAAATTGCAGTGTACAGTCCGGAAGACGCACTGCGCTACGATGCATTCATGGATGAATCTGCAGCACTTTATGCGGAAGCCAATCGTCATTTTCTTGGCAAACTGCTGTTAACTGCAAAAGACAAGTACAACCTCCAGATGCTTCGCAGTTTGCTGCGCGTTCGCCCGGCTGTGAAGCTTAATCAGCTGCTGCGGTCGTATTTTAGTCATCCCAACACCTTGGCGATGTTTGGCCGTTACGCGACCTACGTCGGCTCATCACCTTATCAGGCTCCATCCATCTTCTCGATGATGGGCCATGTAGAGGCAGATGAAGGGGTATACGGTGTAAAAGGCGGAACCTATGAGCTGATCAAAGCCATGGCGAAGCTTGCTCAGGAAAAAGGAGTACGGATAATGACTGGCATCGAGGTCCGGCAGATTGTCGTTCGTCATGGCAAGGTCATAGGTGTGGATACTGATCAAGGCTTCCGTGAAGCCGATCAGGTGGTGGCCAACGGGGATGTGCTCAGTGTAAACCGTCATCTGCTTGCGCCGGAACATCGGAAGCAGATGAGTGATCGCAGGATTCGCAGATATGAGCCGTCCATTTCCGGTTATGTGACACTGGCAGGTGTGCGGAAGCAGTATGACTCCCTGCTGCACCATACTGTCTTTTTCCCGGAGCAGTATGAACCGGAGTTCGAACATATTTTCCGTGAACGCAGGATGCCTCTGGATCCGACCATCTACATCTGTTATTCCGGTTATTCGGAGGCAGGTATGGCTCCGGCAGGAGCGAGTAATCTGTTTATATTGGTAAACGCCCCGTATCTGTCGGATGCATGGAACTGGGAAGAGCAAACGGAACGCTATGGCGAGTTGGTACTGGATAAGCTTGCACAGCGGGGAATTACAGGATTAAGGCAATCAGATGTATTAATACGGTACACGCCACAGGATATTGAACGCGATACATTGGCGCATCAAGGGTCAATCTACGGGATTTCCTCCAATTCAGTGAGGCAGACATTCTCTCGCCCCGGGAACAAAAGCAGGGATGTACAGGGGTTATGGTACGTGGGTGGAACGACGCATCCGGGAGGCGGGACACCGATCGTAACGCTATCCGGGCAGCTGGTGGGCGAGCAGCTGGCATCCGTGCTCTTATGATTCATCAGAGATGAGTGGGTCCGCCCTTTCATTAGCATGTCCGGAACGGTATACTGGGTAGAGTTGACGGTGGAGGATATCACCGACGACTCTATAGCAATTTTATACATGCAGCATTGTCCGTTACATATAAGCAAAAAATAAGAAAAAAATGGAGTGTCTCAATTGAACGGAACCGGCAGGGGGTCCCTGTCCATCCGCACAATTTCTCACATAAGGAGGTCTCATCATGAATGAACAAGAGCGAGCCGGCAAGCGGCTGCTTCCCGAGGTGGCTACGGGGGAACGGAAGCTGGAGCATGTGCGCCTCTGTCTGGAAGAGAATGTGGCAGGAGAAGGGATCACGAGCGGAATGGAGCGGTACGTATTTCGTCATAATCCCCTGCCTGAACTGAATTTTGATGAGGTCAGTCTGGATACCGTTTTTATGGGAAAAGAGGTTCGTACACCGCTGCTCATCAGCTCGATGACGGGCGGAAGCCAAACGACTGGCGCCATTAACGAGCGGCTTGCCCGCGTGGCCAATGCCAGAGGCTGGGCGCTTGGCGTAGGTTCCATACGGGCAGCAGTGGAACAACCTGAACTGGCACCGACCTTCGATGTACGGCGCTGGGCCCCTGACATCCCGGTAATCGCCAACCTGGGTGCAGTGCAGTTGAATTACGGCTTCAACACGGCCGACTTCCAGCGTGCGGTTGAGATCGCTGGTGCGGATGTGCTGGTATTGCACCTGAACGGTTTGCAGGAGATCTTCCAGCCGGAAGGCAATACGGACTTCAGCGGGTTGTTGAACCGGATTGAAGATCTGTGCCGTACGCTGGATGTACCTGTTGGAGTGAAGGAAGTAGGCTGGGGCATTGATGGAATAACGGCACAGCGGCTGTATGATGCAGGTGCAGCATTTATCGACGTGGCAGGAGCGGGAGGCACCAGCTGGGTACAGGTGGAGAAATACCGGAACAACAACCCGGTTCGCAGGGCAGCAGCCGAAGCTTTTGCCGATTGGGGCATTCCGACTGCCGAGTGCATCCGGGAAGTCAGAGCACTGAATCCAGAAGGAGTACTGATTGGCAGCGGCGGACTTCATCATGGAGTGGATGCAGCCAAGGCGCTCGCGCTGGGTGCAGACCTGGCCGGATTCGGTCGTTCCCTGCTCGAATCCGCAGTGGCTTCAGATGAAGCGCTGGATGGTCGGCTGGAGCAGGTGGAGTTCGAACTTCGTACGGTCATGTTCGGTATCGGAGCCGGGCGAATCGAAGATTTGCAGCAGACAGAGCGATTGGTCGAGCGGCGTTAATACGGAAGAGGGGCAACCTGTCATGTTCATGCTGATGACATGGGGGAAGCCCCTTTTTTATTATAAAAAGACAGAAGGATTACCAACACTCTTCTTTTACCGTGATATTGTCGTTGGTTACGGTGACATAGGTATTGCCGGATAGATACTCCGTATAGCCACAGACGATTTTGGTATGAATTTCCCCTCGGCTATCCGTAAATTGCAGGTGGACAGAGGATTCCCCGGAAGGTCTAAGCCTAGGGGCAAACTTTACTTTTTTACCGCTGGGGATATCCTTCTTCAGGTTGTACACGGAGCCATCTCTTTCGCTGTTAACCGGGCCTTCGCCTTGGACCAGACTTGCATTGACATTTGCAAGATCGAAGTCTGATTGATTGTGAATGGTGATCCTGAGCGATCGGAATTGGTCTATGGTTGGATAAGCCATACCGATGATGATTCCAATGAAGATAACCACACCCGCCAAGAGAATGATGATTTTCCTTGAAGGTCGTTTGCGACGTCTGTTCATCTTATATCTGCTCCTCTCGTTATGGTTATTAAACAATGGAAGTCTGATAAAAGTTATGCAGATTTTTTTCCACTTCATGTATGATGAACAATAAATCGTTTCATTTAGATCAAAGACTTAGAAAAATCGAATACGGAATTTGAACCCGGGAGGGAATACTATGGAGCTTATATCCATGAATGATCAGGAGTTTGCGGATTTTCGAAAACGATCCATTGCGGATTTTGCAGTTGAGAAAGTAGAAGCAGGAGCATGGGCAGAGGAAGAGGCGCAGGAGCTCGCAGAGGCTTCATATAATCGCTTTTTGCCTGAAGGACTGAATACGCCTGGAGCCTACATCTATAACCTGGTGCATCCGGTAGACGGCAATGTGGGGTACATCTGGTTTAACATTACGGACAATCGCCGGGGTAAGGAAGCCTTTTTGCTCGATATTGTTGTCGAAGAGGCATATCGGGGCAAGGGGTATGGTACCGAAACAATGGAAGCACTTGAACAAGCGGCACGCCGTCTTCAGGTGGATCGAATTGGTTTGCATGTGTTTGGACATAATGTGCGGGCGAGCAGCTTGTATCGCAAGATGGGGTACGAGATTACTGATCTGACGATGTACAAGGAACTTAAACGGTAGTCAGGCAGAAACGAAACCCGAAGTTCCTTGATGCCTCCGGGTTTGTCATATATAATGTATAGGATTATCCATACCGAACAAGTAATGAATGAGGAGTTGTCATATACATGGCTTTGAAAGCTGGAATCGTGGGCCTGCCTAACGTTGGTAAATCCACTCTGTTTAACGCAATTACACAAGCAGGTGCCGAGTCGGCAAACTATCCGTTCTGTACGATTGACCCGAACGTGGGGATCGTTGAAGTACCGGACGAGCGTTTGGACAAATTGACAGAACTCGTTGTACCGAAGAAGACAGTACCTACAGCATTTGAATTCGTAGATATCGCAGGGCTTGTGCGCGGCGCAAGCAAAGGCGAAGGTCTGGGTAACAAGTTCCTTGCCCATATTCGTGAAGTGGATGCGATTGTCCATGTGGTACGCTGCTTTGTTGATGAGAATATCACTCACGTAGATGGCAAAATTGACCCGGTAAGCGACATCCAGACGATTAATCTGGAGCTGATCCTGGCTGATATCGAGAGTGTTGAGAAAAAAATCGAACGCTCCAAGAAAAACATGAAGGGCGGCAACAAGCAGGCTGCTCAAGAAGTGGAAGTACTGGAGAAAGTGAAGGCAGTTCTGTACGAAGATAAGCCGGCACGCAGCATGGAATTGACAGACGAAGAGCGTCTGATCGTACGTGATCTGCACCTGCTTACCCTGAAGCCGGTTCTGTATGCAGCTAACGTAGCCGAGGATGAAATCGGTGATGTGGCGAACAATGCCTATGTGCAAAAAGTAAGAGAATTTGCGGCTGCTGAAAATGCAGAAGTGGTGCCGATCAGTGCAAAAGTCGAAGAAGAAATCTCCGAGCTGGAAGGCGAAGACAAGCAAATGTTCCTGGAAGAGCTCGGTATCGAGGATTCCGGTCTGAACTTGTTGATCAAAGCCGCTTACAAGCTGCTGGGTCTGTACACATACTTCACGGCAGGTGTACAGGAAGTTCGTGCGTGGACGATCCGCAAGGGTACAAAAGCACCGGGCGCAGCGGGTGTAATTCATACGGACTTCGAGCGCGGATTCATTCGTGCAGAAGTCGTTTCCTATGAAGACCTGGTTGCAGCTGGTTCCATGAACGGTGCCAAAGAACGCGGACAGCTTCGTTTGGAAGGTAAAGAATATGTTGTCAATGACGGAGATGTTATGCACTTCCGTTTCAACGTATAAGCGTATAACCAATCAATCTAAGCAGTACATGATAGACACGAACAGCCCTGCTGTCTTCCCTGAAGATGGCAGGTTTTTTTATTTGGGATGAAGGGTGTAACGCGCAGATCAGAGGGAATAGGCGAGAATAGGAGGGAAGGATCCGTGCTGGCAACCCGCTTGTTCTGCTTATACTGGATTGTTTGCGCAGTGTGGATATAATAGAGGAAAAGGGCATGGAGGAGGCTGGACAATGGAGGATGCAGTATCTCGTATTCAATATGATGAAGCATATGTGAAAGCGATGCATTTACCGAGAGAAATTAGTGATCTGCTTCTTGTTGAGGGAGTACCCCAGTTTCGCGATGAGGGTAACGATCTGCTTGGTGTCCATTTTCGGTCCATGCCGGAACGAGGCTTGATTCAGGTACAACGTGATGACGGCTTCGCTACGCTTCTGCCGATCGGATATGAGTGGGAGGAAACGGCAGCCTTGCTCGGTGTGGAGACAGGAACGGGCGCAGTTTACTCGGTAGAAGCATCGTCAGGGGAACACGGGTTGATCAACACTAGTCTGGTTCAGTTTCTTGAATTTCTCCAGCGTTACGCTCAATTTATTGAGAATTTCTCTGAGGTGCATGAGCCCAGTGTGATGACACTTGAAGAAGCCCAAGCCAAACTGGCAGCTTTTCAAAGGGGAGAGCTTACACCAGGAAAGAAAAAGGGCCATGTATCCGGCCGAAAAGAGGCCATAAGCGAACTCCGGGCTTTCTTTGCCGAACAGGATCCGGGTAGTTTATCGAATGAAAAAGCTTGGTGGAGCCTGGTGCTTGAACAGCTTGAAGATGGCTTGTTGTAGCTGATATTCATTGAAGTATAATATAATAATGCCATCGTTACTTGTGCCGTAATCCAAAGCGAACCTGTAGGCAGGTGGAAAAGCATCTGTTCAGGTTGAGAAGAATATGCTATAATTAAGAGTCGTGTACCTAGGTTGATTTAGCTCGCTTTTTATAAGACATAGCGGGACTCTGCATAAGGTACATGAGCTCTTTTATATTACTTAAATGTAAAGGATTTGATGACGTTGTAGCGATGTTGCGTCGGTCATTAATGAATGTTACGGTCAGGGTTCGGTTTGGCTCAGAACCTATGCGTTATGAAAATAGATGATATAAATAATGAACATGGAGCGACTGCCCGGAGAAAACGTGCAGCGCATCACCAAAAATAAATCGTGAGGTGACTATATATGTTGGATAAATTACAGGCATTGGCAGACCGTTATGACAAGCTTAGCGAGCTGCTCTGTGACCCGGATGTGGCAAGCGATAACAAAAAGCTGCGTGAGTATTCCAAAGAGCAATCCGATCTGCAGCCGACGTACGAAGCATACAATGAGTACAAACAGGTGAGTCAGGATCTCGAAGCAGCGAAAGAAATGCAAGGCGAGAAGCTGGATGACGAGATGCGTGAAATGGTCAAAATGGAAATCGAAGAACTCAGTGCCCGTCAGAAAGAACTGGACGAACTGATTCGTGTTCTCATGCTGCCGAAAGACCCGAATGACGACAAAAACGTCATCGTGGAAATTCGCGGAGCAGCGGGTGGAGATGAAGCGGCATTGTTTGCAGCGGATCTATACCGCATGTACACACGTTATGCCGATAATCAAGGCTGGCGCGTGGAATTGATGGATGCCAATACGAATGATGTCGGCGGATTCAAAGAGGTTATTTTCCTCATCAACGGCCGCGGTGCATACAGCAAAATGAAGTACGAGAGTGGTGCACACCGTGTACAACGTATCCCTACAACCGAATCAGGTGGACGGATTCATACCTCCACTTCAACGGTTGCCGTTATGCCTGAAGCTGAAGATTTCGATATTGAAATTCATGATAAAGACATTCGCGTGGATACGTTCTGTTCCAGTGGTGCCGGCGGACAGTCAGTTAACACGACGAAATCTGCTGTACGGGTAACGCACGTTCCGACCGGAATCGTAGCGACATGTCAGGATGGTAAATCTCAGAACTCGAACAAGGAAAAAGCGCTGCAAGTATTGCGTACCCGGATCTTCGATATGATGCGCCAGGAAGAAGAAGCGAAAATTGCAGGGGAACGGAAGAGTAAAGTAGGTACGGGGGACCGCAGTGAGCGGATTCGTACGTACAACTTCCCGCAAAGCCGTGTAACAGATCACCGCATTGGTCTGACCATGCACAAATTGGATCAGGTCATGAACGGAGAGATTGAAGAAATCCTGTCTGCGCTGACGATTGCCGAGCAGACCGAGATGATGGATAGAGGAGAATAATGCTGTGAACCGCGCGCAGTTTGTAATGACGCCGGAACAGAGCTGTCGGGAAGCCTTCGTGGAGGCTTCCTCTTTTTTGGAAAAGAGCGGCGTGTACGAGCCGCAGAATAATGCCCGGCTGCTGCTGGAGCATGTACTCGGCGTCTATGGCGCCGCGTATTACATGATGCAGCCGGAACCCTTCCCCAGCGAGCTGCGCAGCCGCTGGGAGGACGCCGTCACGCGCAAGGCTGCGGGTGAGCCGGCGCAATATATCATCGGCAGCCAGGAGTTCTATGGGCTGCCGTTCGAGGTCACGCCGGCCGTGCTGATTCCGCGGCCGGAGACAGAGCTGCTGGTCGAGGCTGTGCTGCGCGAAGCCGACCGCGTGTTTCCCGGCGGCGCTCCGCTTGCCGTCGATATTGGCACGGGCAGCGGTTCGATCGCGGTGACGATCGCCTCGCAGCGCCCGCGCTGGCAGGTCGGCGCCGGAGACATCTCGGCGGCGGCACTGCAGGTGGCCGCGCGGAACGCGGCCGCGAACGGGGTACAGATTGACTTCCGCGAAGGCGATCTGCTGGCCCCGTTCGCAGGGGTTCGGGTGGACATTCTGGTGTCCAACCCGCCATATATCCCGGCAGCGGATATCGCCGGGCTGCAGCCCGAGGTGCGCGATCATGAGCCGCGCACGGCACTGGACGGCGGTCCGGACGGATTGGCACCGTACCGGGTCATGCTGGAACAGCTGGCACTGCTGCCTGCGCCGCCGCAGGTCATTGGTTTTGAACTCGGTCAGGGACAAGCTCGCGACATCGCCGCATTGCTTGAATCTGCCGGACACTGGCCGGAAATTATCATTGTTCCGGACCTTGCCGGGATCGAGCGGCATGTCCTGGGTGTTCGTACTTCGGAACAGGTGACGAAAATGTAAGGTTCTGCGGGTTTTCTTTTTGCCGCGAAATCCTCTACAATGGGATATACCGAAGATTGCTGAATGCTTGGGGGAACATAACTACATGCTGCATAAATTCAAAAAGATAGACTACTCGATTGTTTTTATATTAGTTATATTGATGGTTATCAGTATTTTGTCGATCTATAGTACGACCTTTGGCAGGCCAAAGCTGGAGGGACTCACGCAAAGTGCCGTTATGTATTATATTTTGGGCTTTGTGGTCTTTTTTGGAATGTCGATGATTAATTACAAATTCATTATCAAAAACTATCTGTATATCTATGGCGTAGGTATGCTCTTGCTTATTTTTGTTATGTTCTTTGGTAAAGAGTATTACGGGGCAAAGGGCTGGTTATCCATATTCGGTGTAAGTTTACAGCCTGCCGAATTGTTCAAGCTATGCCTGATTGTGTTCTTGTCCGCCTTATTAGCCCGAAAGAAGAATCGTCCGCTTTATTTTGGACGTGATGTCATTCCGGTCTCACTCTGTGTTTTGCCGCCACTGCTACTCGTACTTCTTCAAAATGACTTGGGGAATGCACTGAGTTATGTAATTATTCTCGTGGGCCTGTTATGGATTGGTAATATTAAATTCTCTCATGCTCTTATTGGTTTTGTTATTGCAGTCGCTGCTTTTGTTGGCGGTATACAAGCTTATATTCATTATCATGATGAGATTGTTAAATTTCTGAAGGACGTTGGGCGTTCACACTGGGCAGACCGTTTCGACCCATGGCTCGTGCCGGATCAGACTTCCAGAGACGTGCTCTGGCAGACCTATAACGCGAAGCTGGCGATTGGTTCTGGGGGCATTAGTGGTAAAGGATACTTGGAAGGTACAACGATTCAGTCAAATCGGGTACCGCTGGCTTATGCCGACTCGATCTTTGTGCAGATTGGGGAGGAGTTTGGCTTTGTAGGTGCTTCAGTGCTGCTGCTGCTGTACTTTATTCTCATCCACAGGCTGGTACTTATTGCGCTCGAATGTAAAGATCGCGCAGGGCCTTATCTCATTGTGGGCATTATAGCGATGCTGCTTTACCAGATTTTTGTCAACATCGGTCCGTTTATTGGTCTAATGCCGCTCACAGGGATTACGCTGCCGTTTATCAGTTCGGGTGGTACCTCAATCATGATTAACATGATCAGTATGGGGATCGTGATGAGTATCAAGGTTCATACGGAAGAGAACGAGGATATTCTGGGCTCCGCAGAACAACCGGGGATTACGGATATCGTCCTCAAATTGTTCAGAAGGAAACCGTCCCAGCAGGAACAGTAATTCCTTTTGTCAGGTATAGAAAACAAAATCAAGTGAGTCATAGAACCCTGGAAAGATCAATCCAAGCCATTTGGATCTGGTGCTTCCAGGGTTTTTCTTTTGCCAGATTTTCTCTAATGGCTATGTAAGTTGAAATCCATCCTCCACACGGTGATTATAATTTCCAATTTATCTCTCTATTTTATACAATGGAAATAATAAGTCAATTTGGAAAAAACGTATGACTATCCGGGAGGAAGATTGCATTTATGTTGAGAATGCTGAAAAAGATGGACGGTGTAATTCTTTTTGTATTGTTTTTGCTGATGATCGCAAGTGTGTTTGCCATTTACAGTGGTACACAGACGGATGCCACTTTGGCCAAGCATCATATCAAAACCTTGTTGTTTTATATCATAGGATTTGTCGCAGTAGTGGGCATCGGTCTAGTAAATTACAAACTGTATGTGAAATATGCTTTTTATCTGTATGCCTTAGGAATCGTTCTGCTTGTTCTCGTCAACTTTGTGGGCGGCCCTATTAATAATGCCAATGGCTGGATCAAGCTTGGGGATAACCTCTCGTTTCAACCTGCGGAGTTATTCAAGTTAATCCTGATCCTGTTTCTTGCACATTTGCTTGTGAAGCGCCAGCGAAACACGCTCGGGTTCTGGAGAGATATCATTCCCATCGGATGTTGGGCGTTCGTTCCGTTTGCACTCGTCATGATTCAAAATGATTTGGGCAACGCCCTGGGTTACGTTGTCATCTTAGCCGCGGTATTGTGGATCGGTAATATCAAGCTAAAGCATGCAATCATTGGTCTTGGTATTGTAGCTATAACTTTCTTTGGCTTTGTCAAAGCCTACACGACATATCATGATGAAATCTTTACTTTTCTCGAGAAGGTAGGCCGTGAACACTGGGCAGAACGGATAGATCCCTGGCTCGTACCGGAAAAGGCTACATCCAAGGCGACATGGCACACCAAAAATGCCGGCTTGGCTATAGGCTCAGGAGGCATTGTCGGCAAAGGGTACTTGCAGGGAACTTCCGTCCAAAGTGGACGCGTGCCGTATACCTATTCGGATTCCATCTTTGTCGTTATCGCTGAAGAATTCGGTTTTGTGGGGGCGTCGGTGTTGTTACTGCTGTACTTCATTCTGATTCACCGAATGGTTCTGATCGGTATGGAATGCAAGGATCGGGCGGGGCCGGTCATTATTGTAGGCATTATTGGCATGTTGTTATACCAAGTGTTTGAAAACATAGGTGCGTTCCTCGGACTGATGCCACTAACAGGGATTACCCTTCCGTTCATCAGTTATGGCGGGACTTCATTGCTCATTAATATGGCTTGTATCGGACTGGTCATGAGCATTAAATTATATGGAGATGAAGAGGAAGATGACCTGCTGCTTGGAGAGCAGAAGCCTGGTTTGCCAGACCGGTTACTGCATTTGCTGAGGAAAGAAAAGAGCGCGTTGTAATCATCGAATAGGGTTATGTATTAACAGTTGGGTTCCATAGGTCTCTTAAGCATGGCTGATGCACACCTGTAACAGATGTGGTCAGCCTTTTCTTAATTCCGCTCAACCACGTTAAAATAAGAGAATGAATTTGCTAGATTTATGATTTTTACTAGGTTTACTTCTGTCTCTTCCGGGCATACTGATAGACATGAGAGAGTTGCAGGGAACATGATCACGGGAGCCGAGGGGGAGAACGGGATGAGCAGAAGAACAGTGAAACAAATGGGACTTATTATCGTTTGTCTTATGATGATTATTATGATGTGGGAAGGTCAGAAGACGGATGCAGCTGTAGCCGCTACAGCGATTCCGGAGCAATCCATCCGTTTGCGGATTCTAGCGAATTCGGATGCGCCAGGGGACCAACTGGTAAAACGCGAGATTCGGGATGCTGTGGTTGCCCAGATGAGTGAGTGGGTTACAGAGCTGGATAATCCGCAAAGTCTGGATGATGCACGCCATGTCATTCGTGAGCATTTGTCTGAAATCGAAGATCGGGTGGGAGAAGAGCTGGCGAGCCGTGGACTGGACTATCCATATCAAGTGGAGCTTGGTGTCGTTCCGTTCCCTACCAAACTATATGGAGGTACGGTATATCCCGCAGGTGATTATGAAGCGGTGCGTATAACACTGGGAGAAGGAAAGGGTCAGAATTGGTGGTGTGTGCTGTTTCCGCCGCTATGCTTCATTGATGCAAGCACAGGGGATGCACTGGCAAATCCGTCTACGGTATCTGCAGCAGCTGCTGCTGAGCCTGGAGATGCTGAAGCATCTGTCCAGGGAGCAACACCGGAAGCGCGTTTTTTCCTGGTGGATCTGGCGGTTAAACTATGGGATTGGGTAGCCGGATTGTTTGCATAATATCGTGAGAATGATAGGGAAGGGCAACTTCGATACAGGAAGCTGCCCTTTTGCCCCATTTATCAATGAATGGCTGTCATGCTTAAGGGATGGGGTTTATAAGAGAGATAGCGAGCCCGTTCTTAGGTTGAACAGATATGCTATAATTATAGGTATTCGAAATGTAAGCAAGACAGCTACCGTCAAGGTCGAGGCCCGCGGTTACTAACCTATTGAAGTTTAGGGATGATGGATATATGAGTAGAGAACAAGACCAATACCAATACACAGGAAACAAAGATTCGGGCAACCCAGAAGGATTGCTTACCTCGGTGTGGGATGTCAGAGCATTGATGAGTGAGAAACAGCCGCATGTTGTGGGTAATTTGGTTATGGGTGAACCTGAGGGACAGGGATCCGATGAGAAAAAAAAGAGCGCCTATCAGCAGGCACTCGCTGACTTGCAGGCTGCCGCTGCCTGCATTCGTCAAGGCCAGACTGTTGCGTTTCCGACAGAGACGGTATACGGTTTGGGCGCGGATGCGCGCAGTACAGCCGCGGTAGAGGCTATATTTGAAGCCAAAGGCCGCCCGTCAGATAATCCGCTCATTGTGCATATCGCACATCGCGATCAGCTGGATTCACTGGTTACGGAAGTGAATGAGGCGGCAGAAGCGCTGATTGAGGCCTTTTGGCCAGGTCCGCTCACCATTGTGCTGCCTGTTAAGCCAGGGGCCGTATCCCCGCGGGTTACGGCTGGCTTGGATACGGTGGGTGTCCGCATGCCGGATCACCCGGTAGCTCTGCAGCTGCTCGCAGCGGCGGCGTGCCCGGTGGCAGCGCCGAGCGCTAACCGCTCCGGGCGGCCGAGCCCGACGCTCGCTTCACATGTAAGCGAGGATCTGGCTGGCCGCATCGGCGGCATTGTGGACGGCGGCCCCACGGGTGTGGGCGTCGAGTCCACGGTAGTGCAGGTCGGTGACGACGGTACCGTCACCATCCTGCGCCCTGGCGGCATTACGGCGGAACAGTTGTCCGCCGTTTCCGCCCGTGTCGCCACGGACCCGGCGATTCTCGCGGGTGGGTCCGAAGGCGAAGGCAGCCCGGCGCCGCGCTCGCCGGGCATGAAGTACACGCACTATGCGCCCACAGGGGCGCTGTGCGTGGTAGAGGGGCCGCCGCCAGCCGTGGCGGCCTGGATCAGCGCCGCCCTCGCGGAGGCGGCGCAGCGCGGAGAGCGCACCGCGGTGCTGGCGTTCGCCGAGCACGCGGAGCAGTACCGCGCCGATGCCGTATTCTCGCTGGGCAATGCCAGCGAGCTTGAAGAAGCAGCGCGCCGGCTGTACGCCGCGCTGCGCAGCTGCGATGAGCAGGGCGCCACATACATTGTGGCTGAAGCCTGCTCACGCGAAGGGCTGGGCGCAGCCGTCATGAATCGGCTGCTCAAGGCTGCTGGTCACCAACTTATACAGGTTGGGGACCAGTAACACCATGACCGGAGCTGTCGACGTCTCTCCGGTCCACCTGATCGGCAGGCCGTGGCAGCAGGCACCACCAACCACGGCCTGCCGATTAGACCAATCCTCTTTTGACACGCCTGCCTGCAACTCTCTGACTATTCATTCTCTATCTCCCGTCATGTTTGTGTCCTTGTCCGCATATCGTGTACAAGAACCTTTACGTGACTTGGGGGTATGGGAATGTGGGATGTGTCTGCCCATCTGGGGCAGTTGGTAACCATTTTGATTATGGCCGTCGCCCTTGGGCTGGATGCCTTCTCGCTGGGTATTGGGATTGGCATGAAAGGCATTCGTTTGCGTGATGTGCTGCGGATCAGTTTTGTCACGGCCCTGTTCCATGTGATCATGCCGCTGATCGGTATGTACACGGGGAAATACGTCAGTTCACTTCTTGGGGACATCACGACGTATGCTGCAGGCGGATTGCTCGTTTTGCTTGGGGGTCACATGATTCTGAATGCATTTCGTGAAGGTGACACCAAGCTGGTGGACCATCGCTCCATGCTGGGTGTGATCTTATTTTCACTCAGTGTGAGTGTGGATTCGTTTTCCGTTGGGGTATCCCTCGGCATGTTTAGCAGTGATCTGGTACTGACTGTACTTGCCTTTGGTGCATGCGGTGGAATCATGTCCGTCATGGGTCTGCTGCTGGGAAGACGAGTGAGCCAGAACCTTGGTGATTATGGTGAAGCGATTGGCGGAGCCATCCTGCTTGCGTTTGGACTGTTGTTTATTTTTTAATAGTCATAGAGCGGAGCAGTTGCAGCCCTTGAGCAGTCATAACGATACTCTTTAAATTTTCATCATTTAAAATTAAAATATTGCATCATTCGACAACATTTGTGAAATGGGGAGGCTATCACAATGAAACATATTTTGTTTGTATGTACAGGAAATACGTGCCGCAGCCCCATGGCGGAGGGGCTTTTGCGCAAGCTCGCAGCGGAACGGGGCATTCAGGTAGAGGTTCGTTCTGCAGGTGTGGCGGCAGCATCGGGAATGCCGATTTCCCGTCATGCCGAAGCTGTATTAAGAGATCACCAGGCGGAAGGGCCTGGTCAATCTACCCAGCTTGACGCGAGCCTGATTGGCTGGGCGGATTTGGTCCTTACGTTAACGCGAAGCCATAAACAGCATGTCATGCAGGTTTTTCCGGATTCGGTACACAAGACGTACACGCTGAAAGAGTATGTGGAGAATGATGATCAGGTTCTGAATGATCTTCAGGAACTGGACAGCCTGTTCGCCACACTGGAACTGAAGCGTGCACTCGGTCAGGAGATTCTGGCATCAGAGCGTGAGCGCGTGATCGAGATCCGCCAGCGCATTCCAAGCTTTGATATATCCGACCCATTCGGGGGCAGTCGTGACGATTATAATATTGCTGCTGCAGAGATCAGGACGGCATTGGATCGGCTTCTGGACAAGTTGGGATAAACCGGGATTATGCAGGGCAATGTAATTGGGCAGTGATGAACCATTTCCAAATTTATTTTTATATGCAAAAACGAACATGTAGTGTAAATTACCCGTTGATTTTAAGCGTGGGTTGTTTTATGATGAAGGGGAAAACAGGGATCCGGTGTAACTGGCGACGAAGTGGGCACAACCACAATGGAGCACCGGAACAAACGGCCGGTCGCCTGGGCAAAAGAGCAATTCTGCGATACCCGCAGACTGCTCTTTTTTTCGTCTTTCATCTGATTATTCGCTATAATAGTACCTGAGATGCCGTGCATGAATACAAGAGCGGGCTGCCGTGAGGAAGTCAGGCATGATTTTATCGGGAGGCGATAGGATGACTATTGAGTTAGATTCGGAACAACCCGGATTGCAGGAACAGACCGCATCCATTCTGCGTGAACTGGCACTTGCCGGAAAGCTTGGACCTGGACAGATTGTTGTGATCGGTACAAGCACAAGCGAGGTTGCAGGCCAGAAGATCGGTACGAGTGGTGCCGTTGATGTAGCACAGCAGCTTCTTGCAGGGATCCGCGAGGTACAGCAGGAATTCGGTTTCGAGCCTGTGTTCCAGTGCTGTGAACACTTGAATCGCGCACTGGTGATGGAGCGTTCATTGCTCACACGTCTTGGTTTGACTGAAGTGGGTGCCGTGCCCGTTCCCAAGGCAGGCGGTTCCATGGCATCCGCAGCTTATCGCTCGCTGAGTGATCCTTGCCTGGCTGAACTTGTGCAGGCTCATGCGGGAGTGGATATCGGGGAAACCATGATTGGCATGCACTTACGGCATGTGGCAGTTCCCTTCCGTACAGCGCTTCGCTACATTGGGGAAGCCCGTGTGACGACAGCCTTGACCCGTCCGAAGCTGATTGGCGGCGAACGTGCGGTGTATCAGATGGAAGAGCAACCAGATTCGACATTTTGCGACTAAATCTTCAACCTACTATAAAGCGAAATTAATGTTTACACGAAAACGGAGAGTGCAGGACAAATCTGGAGAAACGAAGTGCTCGCCTAAAAGCTTTCTGAAAGAAAGCTACATCGGAAGCATAGGCTATCACCGGATTTCCCCTTTAAAGGGGGATTCAAAAAATCTGGGGATAACAGCGATCGGAAGATTGTGCTGCGTTCGGAGTGGCGAGTGTAACCTTTTAATTTTGCTTTATAACTTCACTAATATACTGGGAGGAATTTAAACATGGAACAATTGCGTAAGAATGACCCTGCAGTACTTGAAGCGATGAATTTGGAGTTGAAACGCCAACAGAACAACATTGAGCTGATTGCATCCGAGAACATCGTAAGTGAAGCGGTAATTGAGGCACTTGGATCTGTACTGACAAACAAGTACGCTGAAGGATACCCAGGCAAACGTTATTATGGTGGCTGCGAGCATGTGGATGTTGTGGAAGATATCGCACGTGACCGCGCGAAGGAACTGTTTGGCGCTGAGCACGTAAACGTACAGCCTCACTCGGGAGCACAAGCGAATATGGCAGTATATCTTGCAGCGTTGAAACCTGGTGACACGGTGCTGGGCATGAACCTTGCTCATGGTGGACACTTGACTCACGGTAGCCCAGTGAATGCATCTGGTTTGCTCTACAATTTCGTGGCCTATGGCGTACAGGAAGATACTTTCCTGATCGATTACGATGAAGTGCGCAAAGCAGCGTTCAAGCACCGTCCTCGTCTGATTGTTGCAGGCGCAAGTGCATACCCGCGTACGATTGATTTTGAAAAACTCGCTTCTATCGCAAACGATGTAGGTGCATTGTTCATGGTGGACATGGCCCACATTGCAGGACTGGTTGCTGCCGGATTGCATCCGAGCCCGGTTCCTCATGCCCATTTCGTAACAACGACAACACACAAAACGCTGCGCGGACCTCGTGGCGGTATGATCCTGTGCCGCAAATCCTGGGCAGCTGCAATTGATAAAGCGGTATTCCCAGGTTCCCAAGGTGGACCTTTGATGCACGTTATTGCTTCCAAAGCGGTAGCACTGGGTGAGGCCCTGCAGCCTTCGTTCAAAACTTATGCACAAAACGTAGTGAAAAACGCTCAGGTTTTGGCTGAAACACTGATTGCCGAAGGATTGAACATTGTATCCGGCGGTACAGACAACCACTTGATGCTGATCGACACTCGCAGCGTGAACATCACAGGTAAGGAAGCTGAGCATGTCCTCGATTCCATCGGTATTACCGTGAACAAAAATGCAATTCCATTTGATCCGACCAGCCCGTTTGTAACGAGCGGCATTCGTATTGGTACTCCGGCAGCTACTTCCCGTGGCATGAACGAGGAAGCCATGGTTGCTATTGGTAAAATCATTGCCAAAACCTTGAAAAATCCTAAAGATACAGCGAAACTGCATGAAGCTCGTGCGGAAGTGACGGCTTTGACAGACCAATTCCCGCTGTACACAGATCTGAAATACTAGTCCATCTACACATGGAATTATTGTACAACTAGAGCAAAAAGGACCGGAACATGCCAAGTTTCCGGTCCTATTTTTATAGTATTCGGTTTTCTGTAATGATTACATGTCCTTTGATGGTGTAATTCGGTGTAGGTGATGATATAATATACAGGATTTATCGGGCCTATGAATGATAATTAGGCATTATTGGTAATGCTGTACATGAAGAACTTACCGGAGGGACAAATTAGATGGGAAAATTAGTAATATGTGATCACCCCTTGATTCAACACAAACTGACGTTTATACGCGACATGCGTACGAATACGAAAGATTTCCGCGAATTGGTGGATGAAGTGGCCACGCTGATGGCGTACGAGATTACAAGAGAGATTCCGCTCGAATCTATTGATGTGCAAACACCTGTAGCTGAAACACAAGGAAAAGTCATCTCTGGACGTATGCTTGGTCTGGTACCAATCCTGCGTGCAGGTCTGGGAATGCTGGATGGCGTTGTTAAACTGCTTCCTGCGGCAAAAGTAGGACATGTTGGTTTGTTCCGTGACCCGGAAACACTGCAACCTGTTGAATACTACACGAAGCTTCCTACGGATGTTACGGAGCGTGAGTTGATTGTCATCGACCCAATGCTGGCAACTGGCGGATCTGCCATTGCTGCAATTGACGTGCTCAAAAAACGCGGCTGCACCCAAATCAAAATGATGAACCTTGTGGCAGCACCTGAAGGTGTAAAAGCAGTTCAGGACGCGCACCCGGATGTGGACATCTACGTGGCTGCACTGGATGATCGTCTGGATGATCACGGTTATATCGTCCCAGGACTGGGAGATGCAGGAGACCGACTGTACGGCACTAAATAAGCATGCTGCATGCTGAATAGAAAAGGGGCTTTGCTTGAATGTCCAAGAAAATTAAAGTCATGACGATATTCGGAGTTCGTCCGGAAGCCATCAAGATGGCTCCGCTTATTTTGGAACTTCAGAAACATCCCGAATCTATCGAATCCATCGTCTGTGTGACCGCACAACATCGTCAAATGCTGGATCAGGTTCTAGAAGTGTTTAACATTCAACCGGACTATGATCTGGACGTGATGAAAGATCGCCAAACGCTGAATGAAATCACGATTCGTGTGCTTGGTGGCCTGGAGCCTGTACTGCGCGAAGCAAAACCTGATATCGTGCTTGTTCACGGGGATACGCTGACTACGTTTGTAGCCAGCTATGCAGCGTTTCTGCAGCAGATTCAGGTGGGCCATGTGGAAGCAGGCCTTCGTACGTGGAACAAGCTGTCTCCGTATCCGGAGGAAATGAACCGCCAGTTGACCGGCGTACTTGCAGACTTGCATTTTGCACCGACAGATTGGTCCTTCTCCAACCTTGCCAAAGAAAATAAACCGGAGTCTAGTACCTATGTCACAGGCAACACGGTAACAGATGTGTTTCAATATACAGTACGGCAGGATTACACACATCCGGTACTTGAATGGGCACAGGGCAAACGTCTTGTGCTGATGACAGCTCACCGCCGTGAATCCCAAGGCGAGCCTCACCGCAACATTTTCCAGGCCGTCAAACGGATTGCCGACGAGTTCGAAGATATTGCCATCGTGTACCCGGTGCATCCAAGTCCTGCTGTGAAGGAGCCGGCTCACGCGATTTTGGGGAATCACCCCCGTATTCAATTAATTGATCCACTAGACGTGGTGGATTTGCATAACTTTTATCCGCATACTCACTTGATTTTGACCGATTCAGGCGGTTTGCAGGAAGAAGCGCCTTCGTTTGGTGTGCCCGTGCTGGTTCTGCGGGATACAACGGAGCGCCCTGAAGGCATCGAGGCTGGAACGTTGGAACTGGTGGGTACGGATGAGGAACGTGTTTATGAACGGACCAAAGCTCTGCTTACAGATGAAACGCTGTATGCAAGTATGAGTCAAGCTGCCAATCCATACGGTGATGGACATGCATCGGAAAGAATTGTCAATGCGATTTTGCACCATTTTGGCGTAAATAGTGAGCGTCCGGAATCATTTCACAGAAAATTCAAAAAATAATTCGTTTTTTTTTGACTGAATCATAAAGGGTACAGCATACAGTTAAACTGTACGGTTTACGCGGGTTTATGGGCTCCCGGGGGCCTGTAAACCCGTCGTTTTACCCTTTAAAACGCTAAAATCAATCAATTGACAAAGGCTCTCATCATTCAGTAAAATTAACTGGGATTGCAAGGGTGGCGTGGAAAATGGCCGATTCGAACAAACCAAATTCATCCCGTAACCATGACAACAATGTATGGAAAGCGATGGGGCTCGTGACAGCTTTTGGGATCGAGATTGCCGTTCTCGCTGTTGCCGGATATTACGCTGGCTCCTGGTTGGACAAGACCATTGGAGGTAACGGAATATGGATCGCCGTAAGCGTTCTCTTTTTTCTGGCGGCAGGTGGAGTGAGCATCTACTTTATCGCGAAAAAATTCATGGGGGAAAGTGATGAGTGAACTAACCAGATACCGCAGATGGATGACTGTTTCCATCATGTACTTTCTTATGATTTGTTTTCTCGCAGCGGCCTTTATGCCACGTGTGGAGACAATTGCTTTGGGACTGGCCCTGGGTACAGGAATTAGCTGGATCAATGCATTTTACCTGGGCTACAAAGTAAGGAAAATGTCTGATGATGCGGCAGAAGGTAACTTGAAGCGTGTGAACCTGGGATTTTTGACAAGAGCGGCACTCGCTGTGCTCGGTATATACATATCGATGCGCTTTCCGCAGTATTTCAATACATATGCGGTTGCAGGCGGACTGGTCATTGCGCAATTTTCCTTACTGATTATAGGGATCGTCTATTCCCGTAGAGCAGAATGAAGTTAGGTGCTGCAGCTTTCAAGTCGAGAAAGGGGTGAGAAAAATATGCATGAAGCTCCAATTATTATGCTTGGCGGATTTCGACTGGATCTATCGGTTGTGTTAATGTTGGTCGTTACAGGTGCCCTCGTTTTTATTTTTGCTGTCCTGGCTACACGGAGATTGTCCGTTGAGAACCCCGGCAAGCTGCAAAATTTTATGGAGTGGGCAGTCGAATTCGTCCGCAATCTGATTTCCAGCACGATGGATATGAAGAAAGGGAAACATTTTATCTCTCTCGCGCTTTCCATGATTATGTTCATCTTTGTCGGTAACATGCTGGGGCTTCCATTCCAGGCAGTTACGGAAGTTACAGAGGTTAGTCAGGCACAGGTGTTCAATCAACCGATCGTTACAGCAGTCGATGCGTTTGAAGAAGCGCATGCCAAGGATCCTGAAGCACATCCACACGTTGAGCTGGCTTGGTGGAAATCACCTACCGCTGACTTGTCGGTAACGATGGGACTAGCACTTGTTGCGTTCATGGTATCTCATGGACTCGGATTGTTCCGCAACACGAGAGGTTATCTCAAGCACTACCTTCAGCCATTCGCCTTGTTCTTGCCCATCAACTTGATTGAAACGGCATCCAAGCTGCTGACACACGGTATGCGTCTATTCGCGAATATCTTCGCGGGTGAGGTACTGATCGCAACGATCCTGAAGCTAACTACGTTTAAAGTGTTTGGCGCAATAGCTGCCATTCCGTTGCTGATGGTGTGGCAAGGCTTTAGTATCTTTATCGGCGCGATCCAGGCATTTGTTTTTGTAATCTTGATGATGGTGTACATTTCACAGAGCATCGAGACGCACGACGAACATTAAGTTCCAAGCCCTACGAAGATTTCTTCACCAGGCTGAACAATAAAAAATTTGATTTATAATTTTAAGGAGGATATACAAATGGGAGCAATGGCATTAATCGCAGCAGCAATTGTTGCAGGACTGGGCGCGTTTGGCGCAGGTATCGGTAACGGTATGGTAATCAGCAAGACAGTAGAAGGAATCGCGCGTCAACCAGAAGCGAAATCCACTCTTCAAACAACAATGTTTATCGGGGTAGGTCTGATCGAGGTATTGCCGATCATCGGTGTGGTACTCGCGTTCATGTTCTACGGTGCGGCTTAATTAAATTGATAAGGTTTGGCGGGGAAGGCCATAGCCATCCGCGCCTTCTTTTTAGGTAATGTCCGTTCATGCGGATGAACGTTTCAAGGATACCTCCAGGAAGGAGTGAACAGATTGAGTTTCGTATGGGAAAATACGCTTCTTGCGATTATCGCATTTGCAATTTTATATTGGCTGCTTAGCCGTTATGCTTTCGGTCCTTTGTTCTCCATCATGGAAAAACGTCGCGAACTCGTGCTGACGCAGATGAATGAGGCTGCTCAGACTCGGGAACAGGCCATTGCCTATGTGGAGGAACAAAAACAAGCTCTGGAGCAAGCGCGCAAGGAAGCTCACGACATCATTGAACAGTCCAAACAAACGGGCGGCAAACAGGCTGAGTCAATTCTGGCTGACGCAAAAGCTGAAGCTAATCGTCTGAAAGACGATGCGGTACGTGAAATTGAAAGTGAGAAGAACAAAGCAGTTGCAGCGCTTCGCAGCGAACTGGGTACAGCTTCCGTTCAGATTGCTTCCAAATTGATCAAAAAAGAAGTTGAGAACGGTCCAGCACAAGAAGAGCTTGTGAACCAATACCTCAATGAGGTAGGGGGCCGACAATGAGCCGCGATACGATAGTTGCCAAGCGTTATGCGAAAGCATTGTTCGAAGTCGCTCTCCAGCAGCAGCAGGTACTTGAAGTTGAACAGGAACTGCGTGCGGTTGTCAGCGGATTGACTGGGGATGCCGAGATCATCAAGTTCATCGTATCTCCGAACATCTCTGATGAAGCCAAGCGGAACGTGCTTCATGCGAGCCTTGAAGGCAAAGTGTCCGAACCTGTTCTGCGCACGGTTCTGCTCCTGATTGAGCGTGGCCGTGTTGAACTGCTGGAAGCTCTTTTGAGTGATTATCTGAAGATCGAGGGCGACTCGCTCGGCATTGCCGATGCTCGTGTTTACTCGACTTATGCATTGAATGATGAAGAAAAAGAAGCGGTAGCCCGTGAATTCGGAGGCCGTGTGAATAAAAAGATCCGTATCGAGAACATTGTCGATTCGACTCTGCTGGGCGGATTGAAAGTCGCCATTGGCGATACGATCTATGACGGCAGCTTGGCTGGCAAGCTCGAACGTCTTGAGCAGTCTTTTAACAGACGAGTACAGTAGATTGGGGTGAGGACACTTGAGTATCAAACCAGAAGAAATCAGTACATTAATTAAGAGCCAGATCGAACAATACAAGAACGATATCGATGTAGTCGAAGTCGGGACGGTTATTGAGGTTGGTGACGGTATCGCCCGTGTATACGGACTTGAGAATGTCATGTCCAACGAGTTGGTTGAATTCCCAAGCGGTGTTATGGGCCTCGCCATGAACGTGGAAGAGAGCAATGTCGGTGTCGTTATCCTGGGACCTTACTCTGACATCCGTGAAGGCGACCAAGTAAAACGTACAGGTCAAATCATGCAAGTGCCTGTTGGCGAAGCATTGATTGGACGCGTTGTGAACCCGCTCGGTATTCCTGTAGATGGCAAAGGGCCAATCGCTACAACGGAATTCCGTCCGGTTGAAGGTAAAGCACCAGGCGTTATGGATCGTAAATCGGTTCATGAGCCAATGCAAACTGGTATCAAAGCGATTGACGCAATGGTTCCAATTGGCCGCGGACAACGTGAGTTGATCATCGGTGACCGTCAAACAGGTAAAACATCGATCGCGATCGATGCCATCCTGAACCAAAAAGGCAGCGGCATGAAGTGTATCTACGTTGCTATCGGTCAGAAGCAATCTACGGTTGCTCAAGTTGTGGAAACTCTTCGTCGTAAAGGCGCAATGGAGTACACAATCGTCGTAACTGCAGCAGCATCTGATCCATCCCCGCTCTTGTACATTGCGCCTTACTCCGGTTGTTCAATGGGTGAGTACTTCATGTACAAAGGCGAGCACGTTCTCGTTATCTATGATGACTTGACTAAACAAGCCGCAGCATACCGTGAGCTCTCCTTGCTGCTTCGTCGTCCTCCGGGCCGTGAGGCATATCCGGGTGACGTATTCTATCTGCACTCCCGTTTGCTGGAGCGTGCAGCGAAGCTGAATGATGAACTTGGTGGTGGTTCTTTAACCGCTCTGCCATTCATTGAAACACAGGCTTCCGACGTATCCGCCTACATTCCAACGAACGTAATCTCGATCACAGACGGACAAATCTTCCTTGAAGCCGACTTGTTCAATGCTGGACAACGCCCGGCGATCAACGTAGGTATTTCCGTATCCCGTGTCGGTGGTTCTGCTCAGATCAAAGCGATGAAAAAGGTTGCAGGTTCCCTGCGTCTCGACCTCGCTCAATATCGTGAGCTTCAAGCGTTCTCCCAGTTCGGCTCCGATCTGGACAAAGCGACTCAGGCCCGCCTGAATCGTGGTGCCCGCATGATGGAAATCCTGAAGCAGGGTGTAAACCAGCCTCTGCCTGTTGAACAGCAGGTTGTGAGCTTGTATACAGCGGTTAAAGGATTCCTGGATGAAATTCCAACAGGTGACGTTACTCGCTTTGAGCGTGAGTTCCTTGCGTTCATGGAGAGCAACCATCCGGAAATTCTCGGGTCCATCCGTGATACTAAAGAATTGACTGCAGACAACGAAAATGCACTGAAAGGTGCAATCGAGAAGTTCAGAAAGAGCTTCGCTGTCTCTGTCTAAATAGATGATTGCAGCTGCGGAGTTGTTTAACCGATTCCGCATGTCTGCATGTAAAACTTTGATGCTTTCAAAGTAAGATAATGCTTACGAAGTAGTTTTGACTATGTCAAAACTTGTGTTGATGCTTACGAAGTAACTTTGGCTATGCCAAAGTTTTGAGGTGGTGAAATCATGGCAAAAGGCATGCGCGAAATTAAGCGGCAAATTAAAAGCGTACAGAGCACCAAGCAGATCACCAAAGCAATGGAGATGGTTGCAGCTGCAAAACTGCGTAAAGCGCAGGAAAAAGCTGAGGCAGCCCGTCCTTATTCGGAGAAACTGAAAGAAGTTGTGGCTAGTATTGCATCCAGCACGCAAGGCATCCAGCATCCGATGCTAGAGAGCCGTCCGGTCAAAAAGACAGCTTATCTAATCATTACATCAGACCGCGGACTTGCAGGTGGATACAATGCGAATATTCTGCGTCAGGTTAATCAGACACTGAAGGAACGCCATAACTCCCAGAATGATTATGAGTTGTTCGTAATCGGACGTAAGGGACGCGATTACTTCAGACGGCGTGAAATTGCGATGGCTTCCACGACAACGGATCTGTCGGATTCGCCTTCATTTGCAGATATCAAATCCATTGCACACGAAGCTGTTCGTGGATTTGAACTGGCTGAATTTGATGAATTGTACATTTGTTATAACCGCTTTGTAAATGCGTTGACCCAGATTCCTACGGTAGAACGTCTTCTTCCTATGGATACACCTGAGGTATCTGCTGCGAATGGACCAACTGCAAGCTACGAGTACGAACCGTCAGCTGAGGCTGTACTGGAGGTTCTGCTTCCGCGTTATGCGGAGACATTGATCTACGGTGCTCTTCTGAACGGTAAGGCGAGTGAGCTCGGCGCGAAAATGACGGCGATGGGTAATGCAACCAAAAATGCATCCAAACTCATTAATGATTTGTCATTGACTTACAACCGTGCCCGTCAAGCAGCGATCACGCAGGAGATTACGGAAATTGTGGCAGGTGCCAACGCAGCACAAGGCTAACCGTTATTTATTTAATGAAGGCTTGCACTGCAAAGATAAACGAACGGAACTTTATTTTTGTCAAAGTAGCAGGCTTGTAGGAGGGGAACGTTAAGATGAACAAAGGACGCGTTGTGAGCATCATGGGTCCGGTTGTTGACGTCGAGTTTGAACGCGGCGGTCTGCCGGAAATCCTCAATGCCATTACGATCACTACAGTAACCGAAAGCGGCGTAAGTGTAAGTCTTACACTCGAAGCTTCGAAACATCTGGGTGACAACCGGGTACGTTGTATCGCGATGTCCTCCACGGACGGTCTCGTACGTGGTATGGAAGCAGTAGATACAGGAGCTCCAATCTCTGTACCTGTTGGGGAAGCGACACTGGGTCGTGTATTTAACGTACTCGGCGAAGCAATTGATACTGGTGGTACTGTTGCTGCTGAACATAAAAATCCGATTCACCGCTCTGCTCCTGCATTCGATGAACTGACGACTCAAGCAGAAATGCTGGAGACAGGTATCAAAGTTATCGACTTGCTGGCTCCTTACGCCAAAGGTGGTAAAATCGGTTTGTTCGGTGGTGCCGGTGTAGGTAAAACCGTTACAATCCAAGAATTGATCAACAACATTGCGCAAGAGCACGGTGGTATCTCCGTATTCGCGGGTGTTGGTGAGCGTACACGTGAAGGTAACGACTTGTATCACGAGATGAGTGATTCCGGCGTTATCAACAAAACCGCAATGGTCTTCGGACAAATGAACGAGCCTCCAGGCGCACGTCTTCGTGTAGCCCTCACAGGTCTGACGATGGCGGAATATTTCCGTGATGAAGAAGGCCGTGACGTGTTGCTCTTTATCGATAACATCTTCCGTTTCACCCAAGCAGGTTCAGAAGTATCTGCCTTGCTCGGACGTATGCCTTCCGCGGTAGGTTACCAGCCTACGCTGGCAACAGAAATGGGTCAATTGCAAGAGCGTATCACTTCCACGAAAAAAGGATCGGTTACATCTATCCAGGCGATCTACGTACCTGCGGATGACTATACGGATCCGGCTCCTGCAACAACGTTTGCTCACTTGGATGCAACAACGAACCTGGAGCGTAAAATTTCCGAGATGGGTATCTACCCTGCGGTAGATCCACTTGCATCCAGCTCCCGGATCTTGGCACCAGAAGTTGTAGGCGAAGAACACTATAGCGTAGCACAAGGCGTTAAACGCATCTTGGCGCGTTATAATGAGCTGCAGGATATTATTGCGATCCTGGGTATGGACGAGCTGAGTGAAGAAGACAGAGCGCTCGTTTACCGTGCTCGTAAAATCCAACGTTTCTTGTCCCAGCCTTTCCACGTTGCTGAAGCATTTAACGGTATTCCGGGTAAATACGTTCCGGTTAAAGAAACAGTGCGCAGCTTTAAAGAGATTCTCGAAGGCAAGCATGACGATCTGCCGGAAGCAGCATTCCTCTTCGTGGGTACGATTGAAGAGGCAGTGGAGAAAGCTAAAACACTGGTATAATCTGAATCCAGGATTGTCCTTATGAAGCGAGCTATCCTTCGGATAGTTTCAGGAGGGATGGAATTGAGCACCTTTTTGTTGGAAATCGTAACGCCTGAGCGTTTGGTCTATTCGGCGCAAGCAGATAGCATCATCGCTCGTGGTGTTGAAGGGGAACTGGGGATCTTGCCAGGCCATATCCCTATGGTTACTCCGTTGCAGATTGCACCGATTATTATCAAAAACGGAAAAGATAACAAGCAGGTCGCTATTGGCGGCGGCTTTATCGAAGTCCGCAAAGATAAGGTTGTTGTTCTCGCAGAAAGTGCCGAATTCCCGGAAGATATCGATGTGGATCGTGCGCGTGCAGCGAAGGAACGGGCAGAACGCCGTCTCAGCAGCCAAAGCAACCAGGACCACTTTGATCACCGCCGGGCAGAGATTGCTCTGCAAAAAGCGGTTAACCGGATCAACGTATACGGCAAATAAACGATTAAAGGAAGCCCGGCGGCTTGGTCTGCCGGGCTTTTTTTGCTGTGTTTTGCAGAAATGACTTCCATATTTATGTGAAGTAATCGTGATTTACTGGATGATTTTATGTAGATTCTCCGTTAATTTTTGTAAACAATGATCACCGTTGGTGTGATATTGAATATAGTATAGGACTATAGTAGTGGTGATAGTTACCACTAATAGACCCATTTTTGGCCACATCAAACCAAATTATTTCCGAGGAAATGACAAGATCGATATCGAAATAGCGCTCTTTTATGTCGTTTTAGTCACAAAATCCCGATGGTTTAAAATTAAAATATTTTCAAAGTGGAAATCAATGTAATTGACAATGTATGATGAAAGAGCCTATATTCCATAGAGTCAGCAGAGATTCCAGCTGCGAAGATGAATTCCATGATCATTCTCAGCCAGATTGTGCTGCTCGATGAATGGGCAACACGAAGGATCTCCATATGGGGTACTTCAGCGGTGAATCAGTTGTGTTCTGCTGGAAGAAACCATTCTTATGACTTTTAAATTAAGGATGACAAGCAAAATTACGCTGGTTGCTGCAACAAATGTGGAGGTAATGAATATATGGATATTGATCTGACGAATCAGTTGAACCAGTCATTAAGCACAAATGGGTTAGTTTCGATTGTCGTTTCGCTATTGTGTATAGCACTCGCATGGTGGGCGCTGCAAAACCTGAAGCTTGATCTGATTATCAGACAGCCGAAGGGTGCTCAAGGAAGATTGCTGCATTTGCTGCTTGCCATTATTCTGGGTCATGCCGTATCCGGGTTCGTTATTGATTATTTATCGTGGACCCAAATGTTGCGTCATTTGTTTTAATGTTGAGATGGTTGGTTAATCATCTGTTAGGTTCTTCATGCAGCCTGATTGTCGAATAACATCGATTGATTGTGTCAACAATTAGAGTATGACCAACCTGTTAACAATTAAGAAAAATGTGTGACATGTAATTGGTTGAATTGAGATGTTTTATGTAAAAATGCTTGTATCGTACAATTCAAAAATGTTATGATGGAAGTTAGGGAATTAACTATTGTTCACTTTAACCTTAGGTTATAAACGGGATCCCCGGTAGTTTACCGGCTAATAATCATCCCAATCCGTCTGTCCTGATGTTTTGCTGACCTGTAAGCCTTAATTACAAGTTTGCAGGCAATCAGCACGGCAAGTGTTATCATCAATTTTGGATTATAAACCAATTCTTTTCTTAACAGACATCAGGCGTTTTTTGCCGGGTAATGTCGAAATTCCACACACAGCAACAGTCCTTTCTAACACAGAGGGCTTACGTATTCCGGAATGAAGAAAAGGGAATAAAAGCGCGGAGGGAACCATGATGAGCAAATTTATCGTCCGCGGTGGCAAAAGGTTGACCGGAAGTGTCAAAGTTAGCGGCGCTAAAAATTCTGTTCTTCCGATCATCGCTGCCTCTCTACTAGGGGAAGAAGGACAAAGCGTTATTATTGACGCGCCTCCTCTAGACGATGTGATGACGATTAACAAAGTGTTGGAATCGCTGGGAGCGGGTGTTACATACCGGGACGAAGTGATTACCGTGAATGCGGAAAAACTTACTTCCTGCGAAGCCCCGTATGAATGGGTAAGTAAAATGCGGGCGTCTTTTCTGGTCATGGGGCCTTTATTGACGCGTATGGGTCATACAAGAATTTCGCTTCCTGGTGGATGTGCCATCGGAACACGGCCGATTGATCAGCATTTGAAAGGTTTTGAAGCCATGGGTGCCGAGATCAGCTTGGGCCAAGGCTATATCGAAGCTCGCAGCCAAGGACGGTTGCGTGGTGCAAAAATTTATCTGGATGTAGCCTCCGTCGGAGCTACTCAAAATATTATGATGGCTGCAACGCTGGCTGACGGTGTTACCGTGCTGGAGAATGCAGCAAAAGAACCTGAGATTGTGGATCTGGCCAACTTCCTTAACGGAATGGGTGCCAAAGTTCGTGGAGCGGGTACAGGAGTTATTCGCATCGAAGGTGTGGAGAAACTCACTGGAGTGAAGCACACCGTGATTCCTGACCGGGTAGAAGCGGGCACCTACATGGCTGCTGCTGCTATCTCTGGTGGCGACGTCTACATCGAAGGTGCAATCTCCGATCATTTGGGTTCGGTTATTGCGAAGATGGAAGAGATGGGAGTGACCATCCTGCCAGATGAGAATGGGGTACGTGTTATTGCGGACCGTCCACTCAAGGCAGTAGATGTGAAAACATTACCATACCCTGGATTCCCTACTGACATGCAGTCCCAGATGATGGCGCTCTTGCTGGCATCAGAAGGAACAAGTGTCGTAACGGAGACGGTATTTGAGAATCGCTTCATGCATGTGGATGAATTCCAGTTGATGAATGCGGAGATCAAAGTGGAAGGCCGTTCGTCCATCATTACAGGTAATGCCAAACTGAAGGGTGCCAAAGTTACAGCTACCGATTTGCGTGCGGGTGCTGCACTCATTATTGCGGGTCTGGTTGCTGAAGGCACTACTGAAGTCGGCGGTGTTCATCACATCGACCGTGGCTACGTTCACCTGGCTGAAAAGCTGAATGGACTGGGAGCCGACATTTACCGTATTTCGGTTGAAGAACCGAAACTGGACGCAGCTAAGCCTGCAACCGAAAAAGCTGAGGAAGAAGTGCCGATGTTCAAGGTACAACCGACTTGGGCTTAAATCATGACTTGCAAAAAGCTAAGCCATCTGGCTTGGCTTTTTTTGTGCTCTTTTTTTACATATAACGCTACAAGATGCAAGCCGAGATTCAGTACCTGATTCTATTAATAGCTGGTCCTAATGGAAGAACTGTGGGTCCAACTTTTGAATATATACAATTGAATAAAAGAACATCAATAGAGAATGCGGTGCATGGTTAGGCATGTCAAAAATGGCTGTATAGCGGCGGTTTATCCACTATAGCAGAGCAATGTTAATCTAACATTAAAAAGAAGCAGAAGCTCTTTCTTTCTCTCAAATCAGGTTCTATCAGATCGAAACAGCTCATACCCTAAACTATGGATTTGAACAAAAGGACCGGTCTATGACGGCCTATGTACAACGGAGGGTATGTCGAAATGAAAGAAGCTCGTATACAGGTTAAGGTGCCCCTTGTCCCCCGTCCAATGATGGAGGAGTCCAAGCAGACTGCGGATACCGGAATGGAGAAAGACAAGCCCACGGCGATGAGTACCAGAAATGCAGCTGCAGAGGCCAAAAGAACAATCAATCCAAACCCAACAGGAGCATCAGACCAGTCTGAGCGTGAGTCGAGGGGAATTCGCGGACCGGTCATTGAACTGGATCAGTTCCGCCGAGTAAAGAGACGCCGGATGAGGACATTCGGAAGAGGACGCAGGTGGTCAAGCGGATCCAGGCGCTGGCAACCAGCTGCTGCTGTAGCAGGGATCTTGGCGCTGGCACTCCTGATCCCTGCTATATTAGTGTGGCCCCGGGCAAGTGATCCGGTGAAGCCGATCCCAGTTACACCATCAACAGGCAGTGTAACGAACACCGTCCCAGTCCCAGCTGTGCCAGTGACATACCCAGAACCCAATGTAAGAGTGTATCTGTCGGCAACGGGAACAACAATGAGTCTTCCGCTTGAGGAGTATGTGACGGGTGTTGTTGCTGCGGAGATGCCTGCCGAGTTCAGGCTTGAGGCACTGAAGGCACAGGCCATTGCGGCGCGGACCTTTATCGTCAGAAGGCTGGCAGCGCACGATACCAGCGGTGTACCTTCAGGTGATGCAGATGTAACGGATACGGTCAGTCATCAGGTGTTTATTCCACCGGATCAGGTGGAGAAGGAGTGGACGCGGTTGGGGAAAGCGGAGGAATGGGGGAAGTTACAGCAGGCCATCCGCGAAAGCCGGGACGCCGTGATGACATATCAGGGTAAGGCCATTACTGCATCCTTTTTTTCTACAAGTAACGGTTATACGGAGAACGCTGAGGATGTATGGGGAAATGTCGTACCCTATTTGAAAAGTGTAGCAAGTCCATGGGACCAGAAGTTAGCTCCGGGATTCAAGGAGACCGTCACAATGAAGCGCAGCGAAATTCTCCAGAAGCTGAATCTGAGTGCCACTGCTATCCCGGTCACTGCCCAGGAGGGCGGCTCCTGGATGGAAGTGTTGTCTACAACAGAAGGTCACCGGATTAAGGAGATGCAGATCGCAGGTTCAACGTTCAGTGGACCAGAGGTGCGCAAGCTGCTTGGATTGAGATCCAGTCAATTCAGCTGGACGACAGAGGGTGACGAGGTGCAGATTACGACCTACGGTTACGGACATGGTGTGGGAATGAGCCAGTGGGGAGCGAATGGCATGGCGCAGGAGGGACACACCGCGACACAGATTCTGAAACACTACTACACAGGTATCTCATTTGGACAGGCATCGAAGATGCTGGCCTCGAAATAAGAGACAAGACGGATGAATAAATGTGAATAAATGTGAATCAATCTGAAGTAATCCGGAGATATCCGAATAAATGCGAGTTAATCCAAATGAATTCGAATGAATTGAATGAATTGAATAAATACAAGTGTACGGAGATGAGAAGGTTAGGTTGTGCTTCCTATACACCATTAACTCTAACGAATCTGAGATACCTTATTGGGCCATATTATTCGATTGGAAACTTTAACGAATCTCAGACACGTTATATCAAGACATATACGCAATTAAACCGATATACTTTGCCCAAAAGATTAATCAGAGTGTCAACAATTCGTTAGAATTCCCAAGCTGTGAATTTCTCTCTAATAAGACCACTCAGGTTCGTTAGAAGTATTCCATTAATCTAATCTCGAGGTTAGATGGAACACTCATTAGTGCCGGGGCCTCACCATTCTCTCATCTCACTATAACGAGCCTAGAGCGCAATAAATCGGTTTATCCAATCCGTCCTATATCGTGTCACATCGCTATCAGCCGATAAACTCACTTTATAAAGGGATTGGCCAATACAGCCAATCCGGGCTTTTCTACCAACCACCCATTCTGGAGCTTTTAAGACTTGGCTATATCAGTCTGAACCGTAGTTACACCGGAACGGAGAGCGCAGAAAAGACCTGTAGAAGCGAAGCCAAAAGCTTTCTGGAAGAAAGCTGCCTCGGAAGCATAAGCTTGCCTTTACTCCTGGATTTCTCCCTTTGAAGAAGGTGATAGAAGAAATCCGGGAGTAACAGCGGTCGAAAGGTTTTCTGGCACCGAAGCGGCGCACGCACTAACCACTCATCCACATATATAGCAGTCTCTGAAACCTCTGTGAAAAAAATTAGAGTCGCGCGTGTATAAAAGAGTTGCACCCGGTAACACTTGTTACTGAGGTGATCAAGATGAATGAACAAAACAAAAAAACAGTCCAAGAAGAAACTCCTAAAACAACTCAAGGAGTACCGGCCAGCCAGCCCTCTTCATGGAAAAGAGCAATGTCCAAACGTTGGGTCTTCCCGGCAGCCTACATCGCAGCAGCAGGCATTATACTAACATTAGTGTGGGTCTATCAGGGTACAGGCGAGAAAACGCTGAACTCCGATCCTGCTAGTGGAGTAGTAGAAACAGGAGCATCGGGTACAGAAGAAACAGCAGTTGGTGGAGAAGAAAGTGTGGAAGTTGTCGCCCAGTCGGAAAGTTTTGCATGGCCAGTAGCAAGTCCGTCGGAAATCTCTGTGGTTAAACCGTTCTATGAGAACGAAGGCTCTACCGAAGAACATGAAGCCGCAATGGTGCAGTACAACGATACGTTTATTCCGAACACAGGCGTAGACCTGGCGCGTGGGGATAACAAATCATTTGAAGTAAAAGCAGCACTCGGCGGTAAAGTGACACGGGTGGAGCAAAATCCGCTGACGGGTCAAGTTGTGGAAATCACGCACAGTGATAACCTCAAAACCGTATACCAAAGCCTGTCTGACGTCAAAGTGAAACAGGATGATGAAGTGAAACAGGGAGATGCAATTGCATCTGCTGGCGTAAATGAACTGGAAAAGACGCTTGGCAACCACCTGCACTTCGAAGTATACGAAGACGGTCAACCCGTTAACCCGCAAGGATATCTTCCGGAAAAATAAATGATTTTTAACGCAGAATGAAAAGGGCAGAGGGAAATCTCCTCTGCTTTTTTTGTGCTTTTCAGAAATTATTGGGACCTCCGAAGCTTGTCACACCTCTAAACCGTGAATATATAGGCATGCTCCTCATATAATGTACCAAACTATCCACACAGTAGGGAGGCGGGAGCGTGCACGATTACATCAAGGAACGGACCATAAAAATAGGTCGCTGCATTGTCGAGACGAGGAATACGGTCCGTACCATTGCCAAAGAATTCGGCGTGTCAAAGAGTACTGTGCATAAGGACCTGACGGAGCGTCTGCCGGAAATCAACCCTGATCTTGCTGACCAGGTGAAACATATCCTGGAGTACCACAAGTCCATCCGCCACTTGCGGGGCGGCGAAGCGACGAAAATCAAATACAAAAAAACAAGTGGCAAAAAGCGTGAAGTTCTGGCTTCCGCTAAATCGTAACCATCGCGAAAAGACGTAGGCCAAAAAGCTCACACATGGATTGAATCCCTCCCCTGAAGTATGATATGTTAAAAGCTGGTACAGGATCGAATTATGACATCTTATCAGCCCGATTTTTACATATATATGTTGCACTTTGTCGAACGAGCGGTGACGTGATAAGGGACTCTTTTTCACAGGATACGCTGACCAAATAATATCACTTTGGGGGCTCTTTTATGTTAAGCAAGGATATCGGTATTGATCTTGGCACGGCGAACGTGCTTATTCACGTGAAAGGAAGTGGGGTCGTCCTCGATGAACCTTCCGTCGTGACCATTGAAAGCGATACGAAGCGGGTCCTTGCTGTTGGGGAAGAAGCGCGTCGTATGGTGGGGCGTACTCCGGGTAACATTGTTGCCATCCGACCGCTGCGTGACGGCGTTATTGCGGACTTCGAAATTACGGAAGCGATGCTCAGACATTTTATTAATCGTGTGGGGGCGAGAAGCTGGTACAGCCACCCGCGTATTCTGATCTGTGCACCGACGAATATTACTTCCGTGGAGCAGAAGGCGATCCGTGAGGCTGCGGAGCGCAGCGGTGCCAAAGAAGTATTTTTGGAAGAAGAGCCAAAAGCGGCAGCCATTGGTGCAGGAATGGATATTTTTCAGCCGAGCGGCAATATGGTCGTGGATATCGGCGGCGGAACGACTGACGTTGCAGTCCTGTCTATGGGCGACGTAGTCACCGCCTCTTCTATTAAAGTCGCAGGGGACAAGTTCGACGAAGCGATTATCAAGTTTATCAAAGCCAAGTACAAACTCATGATCGGTGAACGCACTGCCGAGGATCTGAAGATTGCAATTGGTTCCGTAAACCCGGCTGGACGCCAAACCGAGATGGACATTCGCGGACGGGATATGGTATCCGGATTGCCTGTTACCGTAACGGTGTCGGGAAGTGAAGTACAGGAAGCGCTATGGGATTCCGTGCAATCCATTATCGTTGCAGCAAAATCGGTATTGGAGCGGACGCCACCAGAGCTGTCGGCGGATATTATTGACCGGGGTGTCGTGCTGACAGGCGGAGGCGCTTTGCTTAATGGGCTGGACGAGCTTTTGTCCAATGAACTGCATGTACCGGTATGGGTTGCAGAGGATCCGATGCATTGTGTCGTAAAAGGGACAGGCATTATGCTCAATAATTTGGATCAAGTGGTTAAGAAAAAGTTCTGATCTGCCGATATAAGTATCAAAGCTTCGCCTATGCTCGGCAATAGAACGGACAAGCATTGATCCTGCAGTGCAGGACAAGCGCTTGAGGAGAGGGGTTAATTCATGCTAAGAGGTTTGTACACCGCTACCGCGGGAATGATTACGCAGCAACGCCGCCATGACACAGCGACTCAAAATATTGTTAATGCGAACACGACGGGATATAAACAGGTGAACAGCGTAAGCCGTTCCTTCCCGGAAATGCTCATTACGTTGGTCGGTGGAGATGCCAATGTTCCGACGAAGCGGCTGGGCAGGCTGAACACAGGGGTGTTCGCGGAAGAGAGCTTGTCCATGAATTTGCAGGGAGCGATTATGGAGAGTGGTCAAAAGAGTGATTTTGCCATCTCGTCCAATCTGTCCGTTAATGATCCGCAGACGGGACAACCTGTCGCCTTTGACGGTTCAGGCAAATTTGTACGAGCTGATGGCACGGTGATCTATCAGCCTCAAGCGTATTTTACGGTACGAGATGCGGAAGGCAATACAAGATATACACGTGATGGCCACTTCCAGGTTACCGGAACAGGAGAACTATTAAGCTCAACGGGAGCTCAGGTTCTGGATAATAATGGACAGCCCGTTGTGTTGACAGGCTCAGTGGACCAATTTAAAGTGGATGAGCAAGGCCGTCTTGTGGATGCAGTCACGGGTGCACCGACGGGGGTTACGCTTGGAATCAGCGTCATTGATCAGCCTAACCAACTGGTTCGTCAGGGTGACGGTAATTTTAGTCTGTATGACCAGGAAGGTGCTACAGCGCGAATGATGGCTGCGGGAGATAATGTGCAGATCCGTCAGGGCTACTTGGAAGGATCGAATGTCGATGCTTCCCAAGCTACGGTGGATATGAATGCCGCTTATCGTGCATATGAAGCGAATCAGAAGGTTGTGCAGTTCTATGATCGAAGTTTGGACAAAGCTGTCAATGATGTAGGTCGTGTATAACGCGCGGCAATAGAGAGGATGAATTACTAAATGAATAATTCCATGATTAGTGCGAAGGTCTCGATGACCGCGATACAGCAACGTCTGGATGTCATTTCCGATAATATTGCCAACGTGAATACGGCAGGCTATAAAAGCAAGCAGGCGGCGTTCGAGGATGTACTGACCCGGGTGCAGCAGCAACCGGACAAGTATAAGCTTGATGGGCGTTCGACCCCAATGGGATATAATCTGGGATTTGGTGCCCGTTTGACGAGCGTGACGAAGGATATGTCTCAGGGGACACTGAATGAGACAGGTAGTCCAACCGATTTGGCAATCGAAGGCAACGCGATGTTTGCCGTTGAAGCGAATGGTGAGAAAATGTGGACACGTCAGGGAGCATTCCATTTTGTCCCTGATCCAACACCTAACCCGAACCCTAACGCACCGCAGATGATGGTGCTGGTTAATGGGGAAGGCTACTTCGCGCTGGATCGTCAAGGTAATCGGATCACGGCTCCGAACAATAGTAAAGTGGCCTTCGACGAGAAGGGTAACCTATTGATTCGTCGCGGGAATGAAGCCAATGCAACGATTGGAGCCCAGCTGCAGCTTGTAGACATCGAGCGTCCGGAAGGCCTTGTGCAATACGCAGATAATCTGTTTGGTCTGGATGCCGGCTTGACCGAGGATGATGTGTTTGGCGCTAATGCGGCTACACGTGATGCAGTAGCTACGATTCGTGCGGGCTATCTGGAGCAATCCAACGTGGATCTGACACAGGAGATGGCACTATTGATGCAAGGACAGCGGACCTATCAGCTGGCAGCACGTGCACTGACATCAAGTGATTCGATGGCAGGTCTTGCCAACACTATAAGAGCATAAAGGTGAATGCGATGACAGATACACAGAAGCAGAACAGCAAGCCGGAGAAGAAGGAAGTCGAGAAGAAGAAAAAGAGTGGATGGCGCGTCGCCAGATGGTTCCTGATCCCGGTCTTGCTTGTTCTTGCCCTCGCTGGCGGCATGGTCGCTGGTTATGTGGTACTGGGCAAACAGGATATTGGCTCCGTGTTCCAGTGGAGTACCTGGAAACATGTATATGATCTGGTGTTCGCTTCATGATCGTGAAATAGCGAAAACTCCTGCGCATGCAGGAGTTTTCTTTTTCGCGTTGAAAACAGTATAATGATGGATGACGTTTGACGTCAAAAGAGGCCTCCCCTGCGAAAGACGATTGTCATCGCGAAGAGAGACCCCTTATCTCAACCTTCACTACTGCAGTCATGAAGGATATTAGTAGTGTTAACCGAAAATGCGTTTTTCATACCAAATAAAAAATAACTACATTTATATGAGCTCGACTTTATAATAGTTGGGTTGTCCATTTCATGCTGAGAACTAGTGGAGGGAACGGAATCGATTCTAAAGAAGCGAAGCGTTCGCCTTTGTTTTCGAATGTATACCATTTAATAAATAGTTCAGTACACATTCGAGAAACAACAGCGATCGAAAGAACGATCCGTAACCGTAACGGTCGCAAGCACGCACATGGTCAGTCCATTATGGAGAGTTTCATAATAAATGACCCTGAAAGGAGATTACACTGTGCTCGATAGCAAACAGATTCAAGCCATTATCCCGCACCGTCCCCCGTTTCTATTGGTGGACAAGATTGTAGAAATGGAGGATGGCAAACGTGCCGTTGGTCTGAAGAACGTAACGATTAACGAACCGTTCTTCATCGGTCATTTCCCTGAATATCCGGTAATGCCAGGGGTGTTGATCACCGAAGCACTGGCTCAAGTAGGCGCAGCGGCGATTCTTAACGTGGAGAGCAATAAAGGTAAAATTGGCTTTTTGGCGGGACTGGACAACTTCCGATTCCGTGGACAAGTTGTGCCCGGCGATACGTTGATGCTGGAAGTGGAAATTACACGTCTGAAAGGCTCGATCGGTAAAGGCAAAGCGACAGCCCGTGTGGAAGATAAAGTCGTCGCTGAAGGCGAAATCATGTTTGCACTGTCTGACCCAAGCTGATTACAACCGTAGCATTTGCATCAGTCAGAGTGTGTGTATAACGGATTGATGCAAGATGCTGAAGCAGCTAAGCAAACCATTGAATTTATATAGACGGAAGGGGTTTATAGGAATGGAACAGTTAAGCGGAACAGCAGCACAGACGTTACAGCAGTGGTTGGAGGATGCTTCGATTGATGAAGCGACGAAACAGGAGCTTCGTGATTTGCAGGATCAGCCGAAAGAGCTGGAGGATCGTTTCTATCGAAATCTGGAGTTTGGTACAGGTGGATTGCGCGGGGTCATTGGCGCCGGAAGCAACCGGATGAACAAGTACACCGTTGGTCGGGCGACTCAAGGTTTTGCACGTTATCTGCTCGAACAGCATGGGGACAAGGAAGGCAGACCTTCTGTAGTTATTGCCCATGATTCCCGTCACTACTCGCCAGAATTTACGCTGGATGCTGCGTTGGTTCTTGCCGGAAACGGCATTGTAGCCAAGCTGTTCACATCCCTGCGCCCTACACCGCAGCTGTCCTTCAGTGTGCGTCACTTGCAAGCGACGGGCGGTATTGTGGTAACGGCTAGTCATAACCCACCGGAGTATAACGGATACAAAGTGTACAACCATGAAGGTGGCCAACTGGTACCGCACGAAGCAGAGAAAGTCATCCAATATATTCAGGAAGTTCCTTCCCTCGCCGATGTGAAAAAGCTGACCCAAGAAGAAGCTGAAGCGCAAGGCCTGCTGGTATGGCTGGGTGAAGAGGAAGATCAGGCATTTGTCGATACGGTTGCCAGCGTAAGTCTGAGTCGTGACCTGATTCAATCAGGCGTAGGCCGTGACTTCAAAATCGTCTTTACGCCGCTGCACGGCACAGGAAACATTCCGGTTCGTCGTGTATTGGAGCAGATCGGTTTTGAGCAAGTCCATGTTGTGGCAGAGCAGGAACAGCCGGATGCTGAATTCTCTACCGTGAAGTCTCCTAACCCGGAAGAACGGGAAGCATTCACACTTGCCATGAAACTGGGTGAATCCGTAGGTGCTGACATTCTGATTGGTACGGACCCGGACGCAGACCGCATGGGTGCAGTTGTGAAAGACAATGATGGCAAGTATTTCGTACTGTCAGGCAACCAATCCGGTGCGATCATGGTGCATTATGTGCTGAGCCGTCTGCAAGAGACAGGCAAGCTGCCAAGCAACAGCGCAGTCGTCAAAACGATTGTAACGAGTGAGATGGGAGCAGTCATTGCGGAGCACTACGGTGCAGAAGTGATGAACACCCTGACAGGCTTCAAATATATCGGTGAAAAAATGAACCAGTTCGAAGCAACCGGAAGTCATACCTTCTTGTTCGGATATGAAGAGAGTTATGGCTACCTGGCAGGCAGCTATGCTCGTGACAAAGATGCCATCCTGGCTTCGATGCTCATTGCAGAAGCTGCTGCATATTACAAAAACCAAGGTAAAACACTGTACGATGTCCTGCAGGAGCTCTATAGCCAGTTCGGGTATTTCCTGGAGAAGCTGGAGTCTCGTACACTGAAAGGCAAGGATGGCGTAGCGCAAATCCAAGCGAAAATGACGGATTGGCGTTCCAATCCGCCACAAGAAGTAGCGGGTATCGCGGTACAAGATGTGCTCGATTACTCTCTTGGTCTGGATGGCTTGCCAAAAGAAAACGTCCTGAAGTTCATTTTGGCAGATGGATCATGGTTCTGCTTGCGTCCTTCCGGTACAGAGCCGAAGATCAAAGTGTACTTCGCAGTACGTGGTGAGAGCCTGGAAGATGCGGAAGGCCGCATTGAACGTTTGGCTTCCACGGTAATGGCGCGAGTAGACGCACAATAAGTACGATTGTTGTACAAAGCACGAATGGTTAAAAGCCTCTCCGCACCGTAAGGTTGGTTGGCGGAGGGGCTTTTCTTTTAGGTGTGATTTTTACAGAGTCAGAAGCAGATTGATCGGATATTCGAAGGCTTGTTGACACAAGCTGTGTATATACCCGTTAATTATTTGAATGAATTACTTGAGCTGAACGTGGATTTGGTTCCAACACTTGAGGAGGTACATGTAGTGCGTCAAAAATGGCTTTATTGGAATACCGCTTCCCGGAAGTGGCTGTGGCTTGTTGTCATTATAGGACTGATCGCTTCCATCCCTGTCATCAGTGATCGGGTACAGACGGAATCGTCCGCCAAAAAGGTGGAGCTTGTATTCAATTATAGAGGTCTGTTGGATATATCGGCTTATCAAGCCCATCCCCAGGATTTTATGAATGAGCAATTGACTCGTTTGAAAGATGCCGGCGTCACAACGATGGCCGTATTCGAAAGTACGCTGGATGAGCTTAGAAAGTCACGGAAACTGACCGTATATAACGGGCAGGATGTTGCTAACCTGACGCAGAACGTGGTTTCTCCTAACGAGAACTTTACGTATGTGTTGTTCACATCCGAAGAAAATGCTCAAACCTATACACCCATCATTGAACAAACGTTCGCGGATCGTCAGATTCCGGTGGTACCATGGGAATTTGAAGGTCGTAGCGGCTTGATTTTGCAGACTCCTCCGGAGAATGCCAACATGCAGCCGATGCAGCCGGATCCGGTTGCCATCCAAATGCTGCGTGATAAAGGGTTTTACATTTTGCCAAGGATTGCGGATAGCGTGCCATACAGCCAGGAATCTATGGAGCGCCTGCTGACTTTCTTCGAAGAGAATGGCGTGAAACGCATCCTGTTTGATGGCGATGCAGTGAAAGGGTACAATGATAATGTAGAGATGAAGAGTCTCGATCAGTTCGCACAATTGTTGAACAAACATGACATTGGACTTGCAGCGATTGAAAATCTGAAGAAACCTCAATCCGGATTTGAAACCCTTGCCTACAAAACGGACTACAACGTTGCTCGTTTGTATTCGTTAAGTGAGGGAGATGCCAACCTGGATGTAGACGTGATTGCGGACCGTTTTGTGCTCGCTACCAAAGACCGTAACATCCGCATGCTCTATTTGAATGCAGGGCCTAGCCGGAACACGGCCAAAGCCATGATTACGGATCCGATTGAGAACCTGATTAACAGTCTGGGTGAGCCAGGGCATGCCATTGAACGCATGGAGAAGCGCGGATTCGAGCTTGGACAGGCTGAGGCATTTACAGTAAAAGAATCTTCAATTCAGCGTTATGCCAAGCTGGTTGCGCTAGTTGGTGCAATTGCCATGATTACCTTGATGGTGTCATACTTCGTACCACTGTTGACCTTGCTTGTGTTTGTATTAGGTTTGGTTGGAAGTGCGGGCTTGTTCCTTCTGAGACCAACCTTGCTTGAGCAGGGGATTGCCTTGCTCGTTGCGATCTCCGCACCAACCATCGCGATGGTGCTTGCGGTGAGAACGGTGAATTATCAGCAGCAGCGTCAACCCAATGCATCTGCGGGTCGTCGATTGGCGCAAACGTTGATATTGTATATAAGAACGTCAATTCTGTCGTTCCTTGCCGTGCCGTTTATGATCGCATTGCTCAACAGCATTACGTATAGTCTGGTCATCAACCAGTTCAGGGGCGTGAGCCTGCTGCACTTTGCTCCAATGGGACTGGTAGCTATTTATATCTTGTTTTATCGTGGATCGGGTACGATTTCCATTAAGCAGCTCAAAGGAATTCTACGTACACCGGTTAATGTACTGATGGTTGTTCTGGCGGTTGTTGCAGCCGCAGCTGGATATTATTATTTGACACGTACAGGGAACTCGGGTTCAGTAACCCCATTTGAGATGTTCCTGCGTACAACGCTGGAAGATACATTTGGCGTACGACCAAGGTTCAAAGAATTTGTGCTGGGACACCCGCTGTTTATCGTTGGCGTGTTCGCCGCTTTAAAATATCGTCAAGTCATCTTTGTACTCATTATTGCAGCGATTGGACAGTTGTCCATGGTGGATACGTTCGCGCATATTCATACACCGGCTGTATTATCTCTCATTCGCGGAGTGATGGGACTCGGAATCGGCTTAATCTTCGGTATCATTGCTGTGGGTGTGTGGCAAGTAGCGGAAGGATGTTGGAAAAAATGGTCACCACTTCTCAAAAGTTAGTCATCTCGGGATATTACGGATTCCGCAATAGCGGAGACGAAGCGGTACTTAAGTCGATTCTGACTGCACTGGAAGAGGAGAGTCACAGATCTGGCGTCAACATTGAGCCGATCGTGCTCTCCATTGATCCAGAGTCGACGACCTCCATGTATGGGGTACGTTCCGTTCACCGTATGAAATTGAAGGAAGTTCGTGAAGCGATCAAGGAAAGTGACGGATTGATCAGTGGCGGCGGAAGCTTGCTGCAGGATGCAACCGGACTGAAATCCATTCCCTACTATTTGGGTGTAATCAAGCTGGCCCAGTGGCTCAAAAAACCTACGTTTATTTATGCTCAGGGAATAGGGCCCGTTAACCGTAAATTCTTCAATCCGATGATCCGATCCGTATTCAAGGGTTGTAAGTATATATCGGTGAGGGATGAACAATCCGCTGATTATCTGCGCGGACTTGGACTGCAGTGGAATCAGATTCATGTTGTGCCTGACCCGGTGATGGGACTGCCTTTGCCTGAAGGTAGTAGGGAAAAGAATGTTACGACGGGGACTGTGCCGGATCAATCGAGTGATGGTACATCTGCGGGGCAAACCAAGCTTCCAGTCATCGGTGTATCCGTTCGTTTCTGGGAGTCCGATCGGAAGGAACTGACGGCGATTGCCTCAGGACTGAAGAAGCTATGTGCCAAAAAAGCAGTGCATCTGCGTTTTATGCCATTTCATTTGCCAAAAGATGAAGAGGCCTCCCGTTTTCTTATGGAAATGCTCGGAGACGTCACTAGTAAAGGCAGCGAGGTCAGCATAACTCCGAATCTGACTGATCCACAGCTCATGCTGGAGGAAGTCAGCAAGTGTGATGTTGTCATTGGCATGCGTTTGCACAGTTTGATCTATGCCGCATCGCAGTATGTGCCACCAGTGGCCATCTCATACGATCCCAAAATCGATCAGTTCATGCTCCGTCTGGATAGTGAGCCTGTAGGGAGCACGACTGCACTCGATGGGGACAAGCTGGCGAAGAGCGTAGCCTCTCTTCTGGATCAGCGTTCACAGTGGTTGAAGGAAAACGAAGATCGTATTACCGAACTGAAGCAGGAGGCCAGAGTGCCTGCACAGCAAATTATTAACTATTTAGGCCGCAAAGGGTGAGATAAAGATGAATCAGACCGGACCAATACCTACCGTTTCGATCTATGGTATTCCTTTTTCCAAACTGACGATGAAAGAAACGGTGGAGACTCTCCGGGAAGCCGTGTTGTCCAAGAAGCCGCATCAGGTCATTACAGCTAACCCGATCATGGTGATGGCAGCACTGGAGAATCCATCCATGATGCAAGTGATGCAATCTGCCGAGTTGATTGTACCGGATGGTACAGGTGTCGTGTGGGCTGCCAATTATTGTGGGGATCCTGTGGCAGAGCGAGTACCCGGATTTGAGCTTTTACATGAATTGCTGCGCGTTGGAGAAAACTATCGCTGGGGTGTGTATTTGCTCGGTTCCACCCCTGAGGTGATTCAAGAAACGGCAGTTCGGTTACAACAGCAATATCCGGCGATCCGTATTGTAGGCTATCGCGACGGTTATTTTGGCCCGGCTGAGGACGAAGAGGTGATTGCTTCCATTCGCGAAGCTGCACCTGATCTGCTGTTTGTGGCACGCGGCGCAGATACGCAGGAACCCTGGATTCACAAGTATAAGGAGGCGCTTCAGGTTCCTGTAACCATGGGCGTTGGCGGCAGTTTTGATGTCATTTCCGGCAAAAGTAAACGTGCCCCAAAACTGTTCCAGAAGCTAAGACTGGAGTGGTTTTACCGACTGCTCCGCGAACCAAGTCGTGCAGGTCGCATGCTTGCGCTTCCAAAATTCGCGATTAAAGTGATCCAGGACAAAGAAAACGTGACTAAAGCCCGTTAAATACAGGCTATTACGAGAAAAATGCACGTTTTTGCTAAAAATTGAGGTTGGCGTTTCGCGTGTGATCAGCGTATAATTCATTCCGGATTACATGTGTGCCAAGAATGAATCAAACTTTTGCTTGCACCGTGTCACTCCGACGTCAGAACAACCTTTCGATCGCTCTTATCCCCAGATTTTTTTGATATCCATCTCAATGGATAAAATCCGGTGATAGCTTATGCTTTCGAAGTAGCTTTCCTTCAGAAAGCTTTTAGGCGAACGCTGCGCTTCTACAGGTTATTTCTGACTTCTCCGTTGTAGTGCAAGTGAATTCATTAAATATGGCTAACAATATTTCTTTATATATAAAAAGAGATCAGGGGATTTATAATTTCGTATGGGTATTATAATTGGGGGTCGAATGTTCAAATGGTAGCGATCTTTATCATCGGATTTATCGTGTCGATGGGACTGGCTCTTGCCCTGACACCGCTTGTCAAAAAGTTCGCGGTTAGTATAGGTGCAATGGACACACCGAATGCACGTAAAGTGCACACTCGGATCATGCCACGTCTCGGTGGTTTGGGAATCTTTCTTGCTTTTATCATTACAGTAGCTGCACTTCTTCCATTTGTATCTGCATGGTTTACAACAAGAGATATGAGCTTTGTCAGTGCCTTTCTGATCGGTGGATCGATTATCGTTCTGATTGGCGCACTGGATGACCGTTTCGAACTGTCAGCCAAAGTAAAACTGCTTGGGCAGCTCGTTGCTGCTGCAGTCGTTGTTTTCGGATTTAATATCCGAGTGGATTTCGTCAACATTCCTTTTCAGGATGCGTACTCTTCACTTGAAGCTTGGGTGGCCATTCCGCTGACGATTCTGTGGATCGTTGGTGTGACCAATGCGATTAACCTGATTGACGGTCTGGATGGTCTTGCAGCCGGTGTGTCTGGTATCGCGATCGGTACCATTGCCGTGATGTCCTTCCTGATGGGCAATACGATGATCGCCTTGATGTGCCTTGTGCTGTTGGGCAGTATTATCGGGTTCCTGTTTTTCAACTTCCACCCGGCCAAGATCTTCATGGGAGATACGGGATCACTATTCCTTGGTTTCTCTCTGGCGATGCTGTCCATGCTCGGGTTTAAACAAATTGCAGTTGTGTCCTTCATCACGCCGCTGATCATTATCGGTGTACCACTCTCGGATACCTTCTTCGCGATCATTCGTCGTGCGGTACAACGGAAACCGATTTTCTCACCGGACAAAGGTCACCTGCATCACTGCCTGCGTGAACTTGGATTCAGCCATCGTCAGACGGTGCTGATCATTTACGGTATTGCCGCATTCTTCGGTGTGCTGGCGATCATTCAATCGTCGGCAGCCATGTTCGAAGCCAACTGGGTAACGTTTGTCGTGATCTGTATCATGATGTTCTTCCTGCAGGTTGGTGCAGAAGTTATCGGACTTGTAAGTAAAACCAGAAGACCGGTTATTAATTTCCTAATGCGCATACGCGTCAAAATTAACCCGGAGACTCGCTCGAAATCCTAGATATATATGCTCGTTTACTGCAATTCTTGAATATTATCCAAGCCCCAAACCTTATCCAAGTGGATAAGGTTTTTTTGTTTAATTTGCTGTTTTTACTAAATAATTGGAACCTAGCCACCGATATAAGAGGTAACTGACTTAAAAAGAGGAGAGATGATTGCATGCAGCGTACGAAGAAGCCGATGATTTGGCTTATGATGGTGGCACTGGTTGTATCGTTGATACCGGCAGGCTTGACACCAGTCGCATCGGCGGCGGACAAACCAACGAGTTATTTTACTCCCGATATTTCGGAATTCAGAAATACGGTTGATCTGACATTGACAGCAGGGGCAAATCAGATAACACGAGATAAAGTATATAAAGTAACAGATGCTCAACAATCGATTACGGGTACCTATACCAAAGTAACGGGTTCAACACTGGGTGCAAACATTCAATTGTTGAACTGGGACCAAAGCACAAATCGCTGGGTAGAAGATCCTGCACGTGTTGCTCCAGCAGTCGTAACGTTAGATACAGATAGACCGGATAATCGTTTCAAGGCAAATCTCACTCTTTATCCAGGTATGAACCGCATCACATTTACGGGTGCACAAGGACAGAATGAACGTTCTGAGACGTTTTATATCTTGTTTGACCAAGTGCCCTACGTAGAAAAGCTGCAAGTACTCGGTGGATCGGATAACTTGGACCTTAATGAAGGGACTCAAATTGTAGTAAACAAGGACGAGATTACACTTCAAGGTACAGCTGTCAACGCTACGAAAGTGACGGTTTCTGTAAACAATGGTCAAGCTTTGGCAACACAGCTTTTACAAAATTATTCATTCTTCTCCCCGCAGCTTAAGCTGAATCCAGGCGTGAATGATCTGAAGCTGGTAGTACAGAATGGTTCTGACACACTAACGTTCAACTATTCACTACTATATTATGATGAGAAGAATCCAATCGTGAAGTTGGATCTGTTGGATTCCAGTAGAAATGCACAAAGTTTGCTTGGTGTTGAACCCGTATTTACTGAAGATACGGACCAGGCTAAAGTGCATGTGCAAATGTTAATACCTTATGATGAAGTAAATAAAAACAAGTTCAGTGAAGGTGCTGAAATTTATGTTGACAACAATACGACAAAAGAGACACCTACTTTTACCGAGGAAGTTTTCATTCCAAGTCTGAAAGATAACACGCCTTCGTATTGGTTAGTTGCTTTTGATATCAATGCTGTGAACTTTAACAAGGATACAGCTGGCGTGGTTTTGCAAGACCAAAATCATACATTGTCCGTAACTTACGGAACAAAGACTATAAGCAAAAATATGGATTTTCAGTACATGAAAGGTCAGACCGTCATTACTGATCTGAAGTATCTCAAGGGATATAGCGGAAGTGGGATCACTAATCTTCCGACTGGTGAGCCTTTGAACGGTGCTAAAGTGGACTCAGGTGACTTCTACATTATGGTCAACACGAACGGCAAACCAGCTGATCCGTTGACAGGGCTGAAAGCCAATTACCTTCCACTCGGGACAAGCGGAATCACGGTGAACCATGTGGCTACAGTGTCAGATACCAGTTATATCTTCAAAGTGGTTGGATTAAAGAACGGTAACCAAACCGTTCGTTTTAACTACGATAGTTCAACAGCCTATAAAGATGTTACCATTTCATATGCATCGAAAAATTATATTTACGTTGAAAATCTGACTGATGGTCAAACGTATAATGTGGATTCTGGAGCCGGAAAAACACTTGCTGTCAAAGGACAATACATTGACTTTGAAGACACGATCAATAGTAATTATTTCGTTGCAGAAGTGTTTGCTAACGGTGAGAAAGTTAAATCAACCAATACTTCAGAGACTCTTGACCCTACCTGGTTAAATAAAACTACTGGCGCCTTCAATTTCACACTAAATATTTCCTTAGAGAACGGACCTTTGGTCTTTGGGGAAAACAGAATTATTTTGACAGGTACAGGTAAGGATGATAAAGGCCAAGCTCGTGAGATCCGCAAAGAGCTACGGATTTATGTTGTAGACAATAATGTATCTACAATCGTTAACTTCCAGCCTGCTGTTGGAAAAGATCGTCCTAGTTTTCCTCCAAAAGAATTCAGCTCGGACAACCCGCAGCTTGCACAGATTTTCAATCTGACGCCTGAGTTTATTTACAATGATAGTAAGTACACGACTAGTTTGAAAAACTACGATTTGGTTCTTCGTGGTAGCGGTGCAGTCAAAATGAATTTGAATATGGGAACCAAAAATATTCTGTCTGTTGATTTGCCGGTTAACTCGGTAGATAATGCCGTGGTCACATTTGCCGGTGAACGCTACACTTATGATTTCGCAGGTAATCAAAAAGACTTTATTATGCGTATTCAGGATTTGGTTGCAGATGACCCAGGAACATATGTGTATACCTTGGAGCTGATCAACGAGACCGGAGCGAAGACATCGCAAAAACTGGAGATTGTCAGAGAAGTGAGTTCCTATCGCATTCTGTCTCCACAACCAACCGTTGGTAATCAGATCGTGGTCAACAAAAACTTTGTTCACTTTGACATTGAAGCAGAGGGTGCAACCGAAGTCCTTATTGGTAAAGATCCTGCTGTGAAACGTACAGATTTGGGTGAGAACCGTTTTGTATATGACTATGTAGGATTGAAACAAGATAAAGAAAATAAAATCAAAATCACAATCACGCGTGCTGGTACAAGCAATACGGACACCATTGAAGTGTTCTATACGGGTACCGTAGGTGTAGATGCTCAGTACATGGCACCGAAGGTGGCAACCAAATATACAGTATTCAACAAGGGACTTCAACTCAGTTTCCCGAAAGGTACTGTAATGCAAAGCACTAGCACAAGAGGTATTACGAAGTACTATCCAGATACGAAGCTTCTATTCGGTATTGCAGACCCGACTACGGGGATTGTAGAACGTCGCAATGACTATGGTAACATTATTGGCTTCCCTGGAACGGGTGAAAATAGTGGTGCTCCGGCTTGGAGTATTCCGGATGAGTACTTGCTTAACTTTGGATCAACAAGTGCATCAAGTAACTTTGGGGCAATCTCTGATATCTATTGGATTAATGGAGGTTTGGGTGAGTCGGGAGATCTGGGCTCAGCTACGTATGCAGCTCCAACGAATGGATTGACGCCTTACTCCGTAGAAGGGTTGTTCGGTAATCCTCAGACACCTACAGAGCGCAAAATTACACCATCACAACGGGGAACTCTTACGCTCGCCTTTGATTCTAACGTGGTAGACGAAGCTGGTTCCACAATTACCGTATACCGGTATACAGCAACTCGTCAGTGGGAAAATATCGGTGGTGAGGTTGATACCAAAGCACATACAGTCACTGTGCCATTCGATGAATTCGGCTACTATAAAGTAATGAAGTTGAGTCGAAGCTACAATGACATAACGAATCATAACTGGGCTCGTAATATCTTGAATGGTCTCTATTCCAAAGGATTTATGAACAACTTGCGTTTCGAGCAGTTTGGTACAGATGATCAGACAACTCGTGGTGAGTTTGCGACATTGCTGGTTAAAGGTCTTAATTTGCCAATTAACTCGGACAATAATCGTACGTTCGTGGATCTGGTACCAGGTGCACGTTCTGCGACATGGGATTACGACCGAATTGAGACAGCGGCAAGAGCAGGCATTGTAACGGGTCTGACGGACGGTGTGTTTGGACCAGATCAACCGTTGACACGTGAACAAGCAGCAGTCATGATTGCTCGTGCTCTGAAGCTGAAATTGGCAGCGAATGATAGTAAGATGGATGCTTCACTTGCTAAGGCATTTTTGGATTCAGGCAGCATTGAGAAGTATGCAGGTCCATCGATTATGGCAGTATCAAAGGCTAAAATCATGGAAGGAGCCGCTGTAACGGTTCCAGGCCAGAAGAAGCCACAATATAATTTCAATCCAAAAGGTAATTTGACTCGTGCAGAAGCGGGTAAAATTGCTGTTGAACTGCTCAAGAAAAGCACCAAAGTATTCCCTAAAAACTTGAGCTAATTCATCAAAGTTCATTTATGCATTATTGGAAGGACCTGTCCCTTGTGCTAAAGGGGCAGGTCTTTTTGACTGTTAAGGAAACGGCAAAAGAACACTTTTATAATAGAAGAAAGATGTTTTTTACCAATAACTATTTTTGTAATTTGCTAGAGTTTAAGATACAATAACGGTAAATACACAATGATCTAGAGGGTGAAGTTAGCTAATGAAACCGATTTATTCGAAGGCCCAGCTGGGCTACATGAAGGCAAAGACTCAGTTCGAGAAGCAGGCAGTCATTCTGGAAAAGAAAATAGAAGATACACGTAAAACGCAGGAAGTGACCCAGGAAGTGATGGAAGAACTCGTGCAAGCGACTGGCTTCCATGACGCATATAACCAATTGGTACTCGCCGAGAATGAATTGATTGAATGGTCTCATACCACCATGAAGCACGAAAAGACGTACCGTGAAAACAGACAACCAATTGATGATATGTATCTGAGACTGAATAGTGATCCAGAGATGCGTGCACAAATCATTGATCTTGCGATGAAAATCCGCTAAGTCTATATAGCAAGAACTGGATACGAAGGCATTCCTTACGGAATGCCTTTTATTTTTTGTTTTGGGACAATTTGTCGCTTCATGTACAGGCTGAGCGGGTATAAATAAACGTTCAGATCAATCCTGACTCAATAGAAACCCGTTATGGCTACCACAATAATACTGATTTTAAAGTTTTGGACCCAGTAAATTACCCGCACTGCATCAATACATAAATAAGTTCAAAACTTTTTTTGAAGAACCCGCAACTTTTTGAAATCTACTGCGTTTAAGATGTAGAGTCAAAAACATTGGGCCTCTTACCAAGAATGACCTCGTGAAGAATCTTGTCTATTTATTAGAAAAAATTGCTTTACGGCGAGAGTAACCCATTGTATAATACGTTAGGTAGGATTAGGAAACTACTCTATTTTCGTATGATTCTAAGATTAAGCTAGTTTACAAGTTTCTGTGATAAGCTCACAGACATCATTTATATTAACTTGCTCAGGACTCTGGAAAGGGGGTGCAACAATATATGAGGAACACGAGCGAAACTATTAAAGAAAATTCCCATGTTATGAACACCCAAGGAGGAGAAAAAAAGGTTATGAAGAAAATTTTATCCGTAGCTTTGTCTACAGCAATGGCATTCTCAATGTTTGCATCTGTAGCATTTGGTGATACAGCTACTACACCACAACAACAGTTTGATGCATTGAAAGCAAAAGGTATCTTCAACGGTTATCCGGATGGTACTGCAGGACTGAACAAAGAAATGACTCGCGCTGAGTTCGCTAAAGTCATCACTAAATTGCTCGGCCTGAAAGAAATCACTGGTGTATATTCTTACACTGACAAAAACTACAATGCTAAAAACTGGGCTGCTCCTTACATCGAAGCAGTAACAGCTGCAGGCATCATGGAAGGTAAAAACACTGAGAAAAAAATCTTCGATTTCAACGGTAAAGTAACAATCGAAGAGATGGCTACCATCTTGACTCGTGCACTTGACCTTGAAGTTCCAACTGAAACTAACAACACAGCATCCGCATGGGCTAAAGGTTATGTTCAAGCGGCAATCAATGCAGGATTGCTTGATTCCAGCCTGAACTTCCAATCCAATGCTTCCCGCGAATTGCTCGTTGGCGCTGCTTATGCAGTTGATCAAGAGCAAAGCCTGAAAGTTGCTTCTTATGATGTAACTGAAGCTGGTAAAGTTGTTACTTTCAAAATGAGCGACGGTGAATCCGTTAAAGTAACTTTGGATAAAGCTCTTGAAGCTAACAAAGAAACTGAAGTGAAATTTACTTACAAAGATAAAGAGTTCACTGAGAAAGTTACTTATGTAACTACAGTAGCTCAAGCAGTATCTTCTGTATCTGCTACAAACTTGAAAGAAATCACAGTTAAATTTGATGGTACTGTAGATCAAATTTCTGCTGAAAGCAAAAACAACTATGTTGTAAGTGGCGTGACTTTCAAAAGCGCTACATTGTCTGATGACAAAACAACTGTAACTTTGTTGGTAGAACAGAACTCTTCTGCTCTGACAAACCAAAGAGCAACTAGCCTGCAAATCAACAACGTTAAAAACGCTGATGCAACTAAAACTATTACACAAAAAGTTGAGTTTACTCCACTTGATGTGGCAGTTCCAGAAGTGAAAGAAGTTCAAGCTCTGGGAACTAAAGCGTTCAAAGTAGTATTCAGCGAGCCTGTTAAACCTGAAAGTGTTATCTCTTCTTCTTTCCGTGTAGATAACAATGTAATTGCTGCTTCTGTGAAGTATGTTTACCCTAACACAGCAATCGTAACTACAGACTTGACTGCTGGTGAGCACACATTGCGTGTGAGTGGCGTACAAGACTACTCTGGTCTGACTATCGTTCCAGTGGAAAGCAAATTTACTGCAGCTGTAGACACAGCAGCTCCTAAAGTTGTAAGTGTAAAATCTAACGACTTGAAGGAAGTAACTGTTGAGTTTGATGAAACTGTGAAAAGTGTAGCAAGTGCTTATGCTAACGCTACAGGCAACAACGCTCAATCCATTGAGATCAACGACAACAAAGTTACGCTGAAATTCAACAATCCGTTGAACGTATCCGAGAACACAGTCTACCTGACTGCAGTTTCCGACTACAGCAACAACTCCGCTTCCGTTGATGCAAAAGTAACTCCAACACTGGATACTGTTCGTCCAACAGTTGTAGCTACTGAGTTCAAAGTGGAAAATGGTAACTACTTCGCTGAAATCACATTCAGCAAATCGTTGCAAAATGATCCAAACAGATCTGACAGAGCTACAAATCCTGAGAATTATGTTCTGAAAGATGCTGATGGTAAAGTTGTAACTGTTACAGGTTTGACTTCTAAAGGTAATCCTGTAATTGCACCAACTTACAACAATACTGACAAAAAGGTTAGAGTTAACCTGGGTAGCAGCTTGAAAGAAGATGCAACTTACACGTTGACTGTATCTGGTATCGCTGATACTGCTTACATCGGGAATGTATTGTTGCCATACACTGCTACACTGAACGCTAACACTGCTCAAAATGGTAAAGTAACTCGTGTTTGGTCTTCTGTTAGCGAAGGCACTCGTTACGTATATGTTCAATTCAATAAAACACTAGCTACTACTGGCGAAGGTAATGCCCTTGAAGCAGCTAAATACACTGTTTCTTCAGTAGTCGATGGAAATGCTACTGGATCTTACCAAATCGCTAAAGAGAACAATGACATTAACTTGATCTCTACAAACACTGTTCGTATTGCGGTTACTGGAAGCAACATTCCTTCTGGTTTCGATTGGAGCAAAGCAGTTGTAACTGCAAGCTACATTAAAGATTCCGAAGGTAACTACTTCAATAACGGATCTTACAATGTTGGAGACAAAGTAAGTGATTCTAAAGTTGCTGTTACTGGTGATGTATATGCTACTAGCAACAATGAAATCAAAGTTAAATTTGACGCAGCATTGTCAAGTGTTAACTTGGGAGATTTTGTAGTGAACGGTGTTCAATCTCAACCAACTTCTTACACTTTGGCTGACAACAACAAAACACTGTTGCTGAAATTTGCTGACAATGCAGTACCAGTAAATGCAGCGGATGTAACGTTGGAGATTGTTTCTACTCAAACTCAAGATGCTTTTGGTAACAAAATTACGGCAACTGGAGATACTCCAATTGTAGTTAAAGATGGAATTGCACCAACAGTTTCTTTGACTAATATCGTTGCTGATGCTGCTACTGGTAAAGCAATTACTATTACTGTTAAAGGATCTGAAAGTCTTAAAGCAGATACTGATAACTACAACGAAGCCTATATCAATGGTCTCTTCACTGTTGATGCAGGTACTGGTGTGAAAATTTCCAATGTTCAAGCTACTGTTGGAACTGATTCTATCACTATCACAGCAACTGCAGATACAAATGTAGCTGGTAAAGTTGTAAATGTTAAATTTGATGGTGATAAAAACAAAGCAGCAGAAGCTATCACTGATGGACGCGGTAACGCACTTGGTGAGTTCACTTTCGGTAAGCAACTGCCTACTACAAATAACTAATATTATTTTTTCTGAAACAGCCTTGCATCTATTAAGATGCAAGGCTGTTTTTTGTTTTATTTCAATGAATTTAAACAATATTGCTGTACTAAAAGTTACCTCTTTGAAACTTCCTGTATATATTATTCGTCTATAATATATGTATTATGGAAATCTATGTATGGAGGTTTCATGTGAAAAATAAATTTAAGAAAGTTATTGTCGCGACTACCGTGCTGGGGTTGACTCAGGCCGCTTGGATGAACATTTTTCAAATTGCAGAAGCCGCAACTTCTTCTAGCAATACAGCTCAAACTCAAAAAGCTGTCAAAACATTATCTAATGTCCCGGCTGTCAAGCTATCATCCAAAAGCAGTGTTAGACTTACAGATGTCAATGTTCTGACTCAAGACGAAGGCAAGTTGATTACGTATACCCTCACATATACCAACAATGAGAAAAAAAGCTTACAACTAGTTGATTACTGGACAAAGGTTAGAAGTAAAGGTGGAACAAGTTATACTTCCAAATTGCTGACGCAAGATGCAGAGAAAAAAAGTGTTGCTGCTGGCTCTACCTTATCCGTTACATATGTGACGACTGTCGGCAAAAACGTTCAGCTCAGCAATCTGAATTTTGAAATTGTTAAATGGGACTTCAGCAAGCCAAATTATGAAAGCATTCTGGGGAAAATCAATATTCCTGCCTCGTACACGGTGGCTACCCCAGTGAATACAGTTAAAAAGGTACGGATCAATGATATTCCGGTAAAAATTAAAGTTCAAGGCCTACAGACATTCTCTGCCTCGGACACATCCAACTATGCGAGTGTTAAAATTAACTTGCATAACGTTGGTTATAAGGGGTTGGAAAATCCGAATGTGAAGTGGGTTCTGCGAACAAAAGGTGGCAGCAGCTACCCGCTTAATCTAAATTCGAACGATACAACGTACAACGTACAGCCTCAAGAGTCCAAAAGCATCAATTATATAACAACTGTTCCCAAGAAGGTAAAGCTGGATGGGGCTGAGCTTATTATGGTACAAGAGAACGAAGCTGAGAAATCGGTTATTCCACTTGCGACGATGCAAATGCCGAAATCAACTTCGTTGCAGAATACAGAAACTAAGGTTGGAAAGGTCCATACCATAACGCTCGAAGATAACAAGGGCAAGATGGCTACGAGTGTGGGAGATGTTAGTGTGAGTCAGACTCATGGTAACAACTACTATACGGTCAACTTCAAATTTAAAAACACGGGATCAAGGGAAGTTTCCGTACCCAAATATGATTTCTCGGTTCAAAACAAAAAAGGAAATGATTATCCGTTGTCTACCAAGGCACTGGATAATTTGAAATTGAAACCAGATGAAGAGCGCTTAGTTCGTCTGACATTTAGCTTGCCTTACGATGAAGCCGATGGAACACTGAAGTTGGTTATGAATACACCAAAAGCTGAGGGCACCGAGGGTACAGAAAGCAAAGAAATTAAATTTTCGTATCCTGCGGGAACGTACATTCTTCCCAAAGCTACTTCCATGCAGCAATCGATTGGTACAGAGAGTACTCTTCAGATTGAAAATGGAACATTGGGTGTAACATGGAATTCTGTTCAACGTCTTCCTTGGGATAATGCGGATGTTTTATCCGCAAGAGTTACTTTACGCAATGTTTCAACCAATACTCTTAAACTCCCGCAGCTTAAAGGGATGTTATCGATAGATTCAGCAGATATAGTAGATACTCAATTGTTAATAAGTCAGAACTCAGCTTTACTTGGGCCCGGCATGTCGCTTGATGTACATCTATTAACATCGTTACCTACCAATCTGGATGTAGCTCAATTACAAGTGGCACTGTCTGAAGTAGTGGGCGAGAACACATCTGAATTGATCAGACTGACTCACATTGGTCAGCTTCCGCAGGTACCGCAAGTAGAGTTGGGGTCCAACTATGCGTTGAATACGCCTGGGAAGAAATCCGAACTCCAAGTGAAGAGAACATTGATTTACCCAGGGACTTCTTCTGATATTGTATATACGGAACTTCAGGTGAAAAATATTGAGGATCGGCAGATTGACCTTGCCAAATTAACCGGATATTACGAATCTAAAAATGGTGAGTATTATAAAACAACGGTTAAACAGATTGATTACCCAGCAGGACCTGGTGATTCAGCTTTAGTAACCATGTGGTCCAAAATTCCAAGGAAGACCGTTGTCTCCGATATGAGGTTGTTAATTGGTGAGACAGTAAGTGGTGAAAGCACGGGTAAAGAAGGAACAACTACGGGTGCAGGATATGTAGATGCAGCCTCGTTTGAACTTAAACCGGATCAAGAGCCTACCTTGACAACAATTAAAAATGTGGATATTTATCCTTACAACATTCAAACTAGAGATTTCAAAGCGTCTCTTAGCGGTGGCTCCACAGTTAACCTTTCATGGAACTACGATGCTTCCCGAAATAATGAATTGAACTTGCCAGAAAGTGAACACAAACTTATTGTGCAGCTGATTGAACCTACTGGAAAAGTATTCGACAAAGAAATTGTGCTTGATAAAGACTTGAAGGAAGGTAACAATCAATTTTTGAATTGGACCATTCAGGATGTTGTTTTTGAAGATCGACGCAGTGGAGCCTACACCATTGCCATATATGATGAATTCCAAGGTCAACGGATTAAACTTGCAACCCAGGCGATGGGCTTTGTTCCAGCTGTCGGCAATCTACCAGGTGCTGAATAAATGATAGAGTAAGCATCGTTGTTAAATCTTTCTATTAAAGATATGATAGAAAATGACGACAAATATATGTAGATTGTTTTAATAGAAGGGAAGGTACAATCATTAATGAAACCTTATATGAAAGTATCCCTGGCTGCGCTGGCTATTGGTGTTGGCGTGTGGGTTGGGTCTGTATACAGCAACACAGCTATCGGTGCAGGAACCAGTCAACCAGGCACAGCGGATGATCCAGTTGTGACGAAGAGTTATGTAGATCAACAAATTCAAAAGGCTTTAAACGGAGGTACTAATGCCGGATCGGGAAGCTCCGCAGGCAATAATAGCGGAGCTACCGGGACAGGCAGCACAGGTGGTGACACCTCGCTTCCACCGGTTGTATCCGTTGCATCTGATGCGGTAGAGATTGTTACCGTGAAGCCGGGTCAACAGCTGATCGGTGCCTCTGGCGCGGAGTTCATCGTACGCAGCGGCAAGGCTGTGATTGTCAGTGAAGGTACGAACGGTGTAGCTGATCTGACGGACGGGGTTGACCTGACGAATGGACAGGCAGCGCCGACCAATCACCTGCTCTCTTTTCCAAGGGATGGACGTGGTATTACGGTATTGGATGGTAATAAGTACAGCCTGACAGTTATGGTTCGCGGCGGATATTCTTTGAAATAGGTTAAGCATTTATTCGCATTTTTATTCATTTCATTTGTGTAGATTAACCAGTTCTAACAAACATTTATACGGCTAGGCATGAGGGTTCCTGCTCACTCTATAATTGTACAAAACCAATTAACGGAGGTGCAGGAATCATGGCTAGAAGTAACCGCAAAGTGGTGCCGGAAAGTCGTCAGATGCTGGATCAGATGAAGTACGAGATTGCTGCTGAATTTGGTCTGAATGTAGGGTATGGTCAAAGTGCTCTTGCTGGTGCTGATACTGAGTTTGGTTCTGAGCTTGGAGCTGTGAGTGATCATTCCTATGGGCAGTATAAAGGCTGGGGACATCTGACTTCCCGTGAGAACGGATCGGTTGGTGGCGAGATTACGAAAAGGCTGATTCGTCAGGCAGAAAAGCAGTTATTATAAGGTTTTTCCTTATCCCACATGGTTTGACACGGCTTGACAAATGCGATAAGATGGCATTTGAGGTATGCAACCTTTTCCAGGAGGAAAAGGTTGATTTTTTGTTAAGGCAATTACCTGAAAAATCCTTATCTTCGTAACTGCGGACCCTGCGTCCTTATTCCGCCCGGAAAGCTTTCGAGGGTACAGTGAACGAATCACCGTAAATGTTTTGTTCGGGCAATCGCCATACTACTAGTTATGGGAGGTTGAAACTTCATGTCTGTTAAAGGCCGACATCTATTCACATCGGAGTCTGTAACCGAAGGACATCCGGATAAGATTTGCGACCAGATCTCGGACGCCGTATTGGACGCGTTTCTGGCGAATGATCCAAACGCTCGCGTAGCGTGCGAAGTTTCCGTGGCTACAGGCCTAGTGCTTGTCATCGGTGAAATCAGTTCAGCTTCTGAATACGTAGACATTCCGGCCATTGTACGTAACACGGTTAAGGAAATCGGGTACACACGTGCCAAATATGGTTTTGACTACAATACTTGTGCCGTTCTGACTTCTCTGAACGAGCAGTCTGCGGATATCGCGCAAGGAGTTAACGCAGCACTGGAGAACCGTGATCCGGCTCAAGTCGCTCGCGAAACAGAAAACATCGGTGCGGGTGACCAAGGTCTGATGTTCGGGTTTGCAACGAACGAAACACCAGAACTCATGCCATTGCCAATCGCATTGTCCCACCGTATTGCACGCCGCCTCGCTGAGGTACGTAAAAACGGTACACTGGATTACCTCCGTCCGGACGGTAAAACTCAAGTAACGATCGAATACGACGGTGACAAAGTAGTTCGTGTCGATACAATTGTAGTATCCACTCAGCACGCTGAAGAGACTACCCTTGAGCAAATCCAAAAAGACATTAAAGAACAAGTTATCCTGCCTGTCGTTCCAGCTGAATTGCTGGATGAGCAGACTAAATATTTTATCAACCCTACAGGACGTTTCGTTATTGGCGGACCTCAAGGAGATGCAGGCCTGACTGGACGTAAAATCATCGTAGATACTTACGGCGGTTATGCACGTCACGGCGGTGGTGCGTTCTCCGGTAAAGATCCGACAAAAGTAGACCGTTCCGCTGCTTATGCGGCTCGTTACGTAGCGAAAAACCTCGTTGCTGCAGGTCTTGCAGACAAAGTGGAAATCCAGCTCGCTTATGCGATTGGTGTAGCCAACCCGGTATCGATCAACGTAGATACATACGGAACTGGCAAAGTCAGCGAAGAGAAGCTGGTTGAGTTAGTCCGTAGCAACTTCGATCTTCGCCCTGCTGGCATCATCCGTATGTTGGATCTGCGTCGCCCAATTTACAAACAAACGGCTGCTTACGGTCACTTCGGCCGTACAGATCTGGATGTACCTTGGGAGCAAGTGGACAAAGCAGATGCTTTGAAAGCTCAAGCGGGTCTGTAAGTTTAATTGCGATCGATCAAAGCCTTTGGTTCCGATCAGGAATCAGGGGCTTTTTTGCGTACATAAGTAGTTGGCTAAGTAGGAGGTTTTATAAACGAAATAAGATTCCTTTTATTCCCTTTTGGCTAAATAAAATGTCTGTTCTAACCGACATACATAATGAGGTCTGTTCATTAGACAGGAGAAGAAATATAAGTTGAGGGGGACGAATTGGTGCGTTTGAAACGAATGGCCAAGAAGAGTACAATCGGGCTTTTAATCGTACTATTAACTGCCCAAGGTTGGCTAACAGGTCTGCTTGGAGTGGAAAACACTGCTTATGCAGCAGATGACTTAACTACGTTAGGGGTCACGGCAACGTTACCTGTAATAGGAGAGAAGAACGTAAATGGAGCAGCCCCATTGGAGATCGAATTTGGCCAACCTGTTCGAAAAGCAGCGGGGACTGCCAGTGGATACATATCAATAAAACGTGTGTCAGATGATTCGGAGGTTATTCCACCTATCTTAGTGGACCCAACGGAATCAAGTAATATTAGCATTACACCAGATGACGCCAGTGTTCCGGATGTAGGGAGAAAAGTGACGATTAATCATGCACCTCTGCCAGGAGGAACATACTATGTTCAAATCGACAAAAACTCCTTTGTTTACGCGCATGAGAATAATACAGCTTTCAATGGACTGAGCAAAGAATGGACGTTCCGTACACAAGGTGTAGGCACAACATCATTGGTAGAGAAGGTTCCCGCGAATGCAGCGATGCAGGTATCTCCTTCATCTAACATAACAATGACATTTAGTAAAAAGGTTTTTGCAGGTGCTGGGAAACTGCAGATTTTTCAAGGGACTACATTATATGAGGAAATACCTGTGAATGCAGGTTCTCCACGTGTTAATGGTCTGGGGACGAATTCCATTGTGATTGATCCAGAGAAAAACTGGAATAGCAGCAGCACATATTATGTTGTTATGCCAGAAGGTCTTTTAAGAGATGAACTGGGGAACGACATCAGTGGAATTGCAGGAACCGAGTGGGGTTTTGGCGTCATTTCGGATCCTACTGCTCTCACCGTATCATCTATTTCCCCAACGAACGGTACGACGAATGCACCTTTGACTGGAGAACTAACGGTTACATTTAACAAAGAGCTTGATACCAATTATCCAGGCAATGCGACGTTGAGAAAGGCTAATGGTGGAACTGTGGCAGTAACAACGACCATTAACAGTTCAAACAATAGACAACTGCGAATCGTCCCACAGAGTACACTGGAAAGCAACACGAGTTATTATGTGGATATTCCTGCAAATGTGTTTAGGGACAAGGCTGGTAACCTCTTTACAGGATTGACAGGTACCAGTTCATGGGGCTTTAAGACGCTGAGCAGAGATACTACAGCCCCGGTACTCAAAACAGTCAAGATGTATAGTAACAATACGATTCGACTTACTTACGATGAAAGTCTGTTCAGTGCGAATCCAGCTTATAGCAGCTTCACGGTAACCGTAAATGGGGAAGCGCGTAATGTCAGCACTGCATATGTATCAGGAGATAGCGTATATGTTGTACTCGATACAGGTGTAGCTGTAGGGCAGGTTGTCCGGATCGGGTATACACCTGGATTGCGTCCAATACAGGATACTTCCCTGAACCCGGCTGCTTCTTTTGCAGCACGTGATGTGGAGAATACACTTGATTCGGTCATGTCCAAACCAAGGGAAGGTACTGTATATTACAGCACAATTAACCTATACTACCCCGAGACGGTATATATCAACTCTAGTGATGCGGCGTCACAATTCAGTGTGACTGCAAACCAGTCTTCGGTAGGGATTAACAGCATATCCTTAACTAATAGTTCAATGGTTACATTGAATCTGAGCCGTTCCATTACCGATGGGGAAGTGGTTCGTGTCTCGTATGCACCTGGCTCTTCTCCTGTAAAAGACAGTCGTGGACAAGCTCTTGCCGGATTTACCGGGTTCTATGTCCGAAATAGCATCGATACCAAGGCACCTGAATTTCAGAGTGCCGAAATAAGTGGCTCTAAGTTATGGATCCGTTATAATGAACCACTTAGAACAACCAACAAACCGTTAAAAAGCCAGTATTCTGTCCTTGTAGATGGTAAGCCTTTATTTGTAAACGACACGGATATTGAAGATGACACCGTCACGCTGACTTTGGCTTCAGCCGTAGGCACGAACCAGAATGTAACGCTTTCTTATGTACCTGGTGCATTGCGGTTAACAGACCTAAACGGTAATCCTGCTGGTTATATCAACTTAACACCTGTAAGCTACACAGCGGGCAATGGTATGGTGAAATCAGCTATATTGCAAGGAGATACCGTGACTATTACTTTTAGGGAATCTCTACAGTCACAGACGCTGCTTACCCCATCTCAATTCGGTGTACAGTTGGGAGGCTCACAGGTAAGTGTGGTTTCTGCAGCATCAACTGGTACAACCCTAACTCTGAAGTTGTCCAGCTCGGGCACCAACGGACAAACAGGAACGGTAAGTTATGCACCAGGGATAATCCCGCTGCGTACGCTTGATAACGTCATTGTTGAGGCATTTGGACCTTTATCGATTAGCCAAACTCAAAGCACAGGTTCAACTACCAATACTGGAAGTTTAAGTGGCAACCTGCCATCATGGCTAACCGTATCGGACACATCGGCTTTTAACCAGTCCATGTATGTCATGAGCACGGAAGCAGCGAAAATAACTTCCGCCCAGTCTCGCAATAGTCGTTCTACTCGTCAGTTTAATGTGGATGCTAGCAAGTTAAATCAGGCTTTTCAATATGCAAGCTTAAGCAACAATTCAAGTCGAATGGTCGTATTTGAAGTTCCTTCAACAGAAGCATCAGCTTATGTAGGATTCCCAATAGACACGCTAACAGAAATCGCTTCCCGTGAACGTTTTTCATTTATTGGGGTGAAATATGGAGACCGTCTGTGGTCAGTGCCTTTGTCGGATTTGAATCCTTCCAGTATTGCACAAAGCGTGAATGCAGCTTCGGGCTCTTCATACTTTTATGTTCAACTCGAATCGGTTCCTGTAACGGTCTCCGGTACAATGGATGGTATGCTTGCATCCGCCGGAGCACAAAGAGTATCTGACATTACGGATGTTTATCTATCAGCATATAATGGCTACAGTGGCCAGCGTGCAGAACAACTGGTGAAGAGTTCAATTGCACTCAGATTGCCTTCAACGACAACAGGACCGGCTACGGGTCTGGTCTACATTGATCAGGGTACTTCAGCTCTGGCTAATATTCCTCATCATTTCTCCAATGCAACTGGAGCGGTTATTATAACAGGACAGCTGAAAGGCAATCAGGCTATTGTGGCTGCATCCCATCCCGTTTCATATCGGGATACTACTTCACACTGGGCTAAGGACGTCATTGGTGAGTTGTCTGCGAAATGGATTATCAATGGACAAAATGGAACCTTGTATGTTCCTGATCAGCAGATATCACGAGCAGAATTTGCTACTTTAGTGGCAAAAGGGTTGGGATTGCCAGGCGACTATGCTAGTGCTCAACAATTCAAGGATGTTCGTTATGGTGATATATCGGGTGCGTATATTGGTGCAGCGGCTAAAGCAGGTATCGTCACGGGTAATACGGATGGTACTTTCAAACCGGATAGCCTCGTTACTCGTGAGCAGATGGCTATTATGATGGTTCGAGCTTTGGATTATGCAGGTCAGCCAACCGTACTCAAAACTTCGGCCGCATCAACACTGTCCAAGTTTAAGGATAGTAACAAGATTCAATCCAAGGATTCTGTTGCCAAGGCCGTACAGGAAGGCATTATTCAGGGAATGACATCGAAGACGTTTGTACCACAAGGTAATGCAACACGTGCACAAGCGGCAGTAATGTTGAAACGTGTCCTGAACAAATTGGGTTATCTTTAGTCCGAGTGGGATTAAACTGTTCTATCTAGTTTATGTGGAGAGTGACAGTTTATCAGATTGCTTTTCTCTTTTTTGGCAAGTTAGTAGCACTATAAACAATAATCTATTATTTAACATGTGACTTCAAGTGTGGCAACTCCATGCCATGCTTGGGGTCTTTTTTGTGCGGAATACCCTCAAAGTTGGTTGCGGGCGTAACTTTTTCCACGAAAAGCAGTCTATTAATAGTAGAGTATACTAGGGATCTGGCTGTTCTCTGCCATCTGGCGGCAGGACACCTGATGTCTAAGATTGATATACAAGATGGGAGAGACGTTTCAAACATGCTGGGGAAACACGGGAAACCGCTGGAAGATGTGAAGGGCAGCAAGGCGAAGAAATGGGCAATTGTGACACTGGCAGGTGTGATCTGGATTGCACCGGTTTTGGGAGCAGGGCAGCAGGTCTGGTCGGGAACGACGTGGCAGTCGGTAGCTGCTGCGGCATCTACAAGTACAAGCAAGTTAAGTGAGGAAATTCTGACTTCCGGCGCGAAGCTCATGAAATACAAATATACAACCACAAGATCCGGCTCGAAAGTGAATGTGCTGGCAGACGTAATTCAGGTAGATCTGCAAAACCCTTATGTGAAACTCGATGTGATGACAGGTAAGGGCGGCAACTTGAACAGCAAACAAAGCACAGGCGGCATGGCCAAGGAAAATGATGCGGTTGCTGCTGTAAACGGTGATTATTTTAACGTATCTGGGGAACTTGCTCCAATCGGTGGACAGGTCTCTGACGGGGTTCTCATCTCCACACCTTCGGAACTGAAGGGTATGTATGCCCTCACCGTGACCAAAGATGGCAAACCGATGATCGACGAATACTCTTTTGACGGTATGGTGAAGGCCGATGACAGTTCAACGTTTGCTCTGCGCGGAATTAACAAGGAGGATTACACGGTAGAGTCAGGCTCGGTTAAATACAGTCACGCCAACTCGATGTATATTTATACATCAGCCTGGACATCAACCAAACGTCCGAACGACCCTTCTACCACACCAACCGAGGTACTGGTACAGAACGGCGTTATTACGCAAATTTCCGACAAAAAAGCATTGGATATAACGGTACCTGAAGACGGGTACATTTTACGTGCACACGGAACGGCAGCTACCTGGATCATGACCCACCTCTCTGTGGGACAGACGCTTAGTGCGGATTACAAGCTCGTAGCTAAAATAACGGGACAATCGGTTGATCCGAGTAATCTCGAGATGATGATTGGTGGTCATACGATCCTTGTCAATGGAGGCAAAGCAGCTACGTTCTCCCGTGATATCGCCTCTTCCGGCATTGGAGGTATTCGTGCGAGAACAGCGGTAGGTTATTCGCAGGATGGTCGATATGTTTATATTATTGCGGCTGAGAAAAACAGTAACAGCAGTGGCATGTCGCTGACTGAATTGCAATCCTTTATGACCAGTATCGGCGTATGGAAAGGCATGAACCTGGACGGCGGCGGCTCTACCACCATGGTGACACGTCCGCTTGGGGAAGAAAATGCAAGTCTGACCTTCAACACGGAATATGGCACAGAGCAGCGTCAGGTCGTAAACACACTCGGCGTATTCTCCACCGCTCCGGAAGGCAAGCTGAAAGGCTTCGCTGTAAGTGGCAGCCAAACGCTGCTGGTAGGACAAGAGGGCAAGTATTCAGCCAAAGGCTATGACACGTATTACAACCCGATCGCGACCGGAGACATCAAGCTGACCTGGAAATCAAGCAACAATGGTATCGTCAGCGTAAGTAATGGTGTGATCAAGGGGGTTAAACCAGGAACGGCTACGCTCACAGCAACAAGCAACGGAGCATCTTCTACCATTAAAGTAACGGTGCTCGGTGGAAGCGAGCTATCCTCTCTGACTGCGGGTTCTGGTCTTGGCTCGCTGAAAGCGGGAACGACTATGTCGATCCCTGTGACTGCGAAGACGAAAGATGGGCAAAGTGTAACCGTTCCGGCTGATTCGCTGACATGGGAATTTATTGGTTTCAAAGGTAAAGTGGCTGGCGATCAATTAACGGTATCTTCCGTAAATTCAGGAGCAGAGGTTGGATATGCGATCGGTCGTTATGACGGCTACAGTACGGTCGTTGTTCTTACGGCTGCTGACAGCGAAACCACCTGGGAGAACTTCGAGAATGTAAGTTATCCAATCAACTTTACAACGAATGCCACTGGCGTAACTGGTTCAGCAGCCGTAACGGCGGGTACAGGTGAAAAGGCTGGCTCCAAAGTGCTTCAGCTGAGCTACGACATGACTGCAGGTACAGGTAAAATGTATGCATATGCCCAATTGAACGGGACAACAGGCAGAGAAGTATCTTCAGCCGCAACGTCCATGTCGATGGATGTAATGGGTGACAAGAGCCTCAACTGGCTCCGTGCAGAGTTTACGGATGCCAATGGGAAAACCGTGTATGCCGATCTTGCGAAGGCCATTGACTGGAGCGGTTGGAAAAAAGTAAACGTGGACCTGAGCGGTCTGAATATTGCTTATCCAGCCAAGCTGAAACGTGTCTATGTAGTCAATGTAGAAGAGGGGCAGGATGAGCGCGCCATGACAGGTACCGTTGCATTTGATAACATTGCCTTCACCATGCCATCGAAATCCAGTGAAGTGGGACTGCCTACAGGAACAGCTTCCCTGGTACTTGGACAGAAGTCGATGACCGTGAACGGAACGAAAAAGGCAATTGATGCAGCACCGGTGCTGAAAAATGGAACAACATATGTCCCAATCAAACATGTACTGGATGCCTTTGGCGGACAGGCAAGCTGGGATAGCAAAAATCAGCGAATCACCGTTATTCGCGGCGGGAAACTGATTGATCTGGTCGTGGGACAGAAAGAATTCATCTTGAATGGAAAAAGACAGAGCGCAACAGTAGCCCCATATGTATCCGGAGGTAGGACTTTAGTCCCTCTTCGACTCGTTTCCGAGCAGCTTGGATTGACTGTAAAATGGGAACAGAAAACGAAGACCGTTACCATCTCATCGTGATATGGTATGATATATACCGGAAACGATAGAAATGGAGTCGAACTAACGTGGATTTACAAGCCGATGCCATAGACCGCGTCATTAAAAACGCCATACAAGTCATGGAAAACAGCAAATATCAAATGTTCGAAATCATGGACTCAACCCGTGAGGAGCTAAAAACTCTGAATGAGGAGTTGAAGTCGGTTCTGAAGGAGACGGCGGAAACGATCGAGAAAGTAGATCAATTGGAGCTCAACTACCGCCGCTCCCGGATCCGTCTGACTGAGGTTAGCCGTGACTTCGTCCGTTATTCCGAGCATGATATCAAGCAGGCGTATGAGAAAGCGACGCAGTTGCAGCTGGACCTGATGATTTATCGTGAGAAGGAAATGTATCTGAAGGCCCGTCGGGACGATCTGCAGAAGCGTGCCAAAAATGTGGAGGCTTCTGTGGAGCGTGCCGAAACGATTGGTTCGCAGATGGGGGTCGTACTGGAGTACTTGTCAGGTGAGCTGGGTCAAGTGACCCGGATCATTGAGTCCGCCAAGAATCGACAAATGATTGGTTTGAAAATAATTTTGGCCCAGGAAGAAGAGCGGAAGCGTATTGCACGTGAGATACATGACGGGCCTGCGCAGATGCTCGCCAATCTAGTACTTAGGACGGAAATTGTAGAAAGAATGCTCATTAAGCAGGATTTTAAGATGGTCCAGGCCGAAATAATAGATTTGAAAGGCCAGGTTCGTTCCAGTCTTGAAGAAATGAGAAAAGTAATATTCAATTTGCGTCCTATGGCACTGGATGACCTGGGATTGATTCCAACGCTTCGGAAATACGTGCAGGATTTTGAAGTAAAAACAAAAATTCGCTCGATTTTTGAAACAAGAGGCAAGGAACACCGCTTGTCTTCTGCAATGGAGGCTGCAATCTACCGTCTCGTGCAGGAGGGTCTGTCCAATGCTGCAAAGCATGCTTATCCCACTCATGTTGTAGTGGAAATTACATACCAGGCTCAGCTCGTTAAAATTGTCGTTCAGGACAATGGGCTTGGCTTCAAACCGGAGCTTCTTGCGAAGAAAAGCAAGGATCACAACCATTTCGGTCTGATTGGGATGAGAGAACGGGTTGAACTGCTGGAAGGCAGAATAGAGATTGAATCCGCAGAAAATCAAGGAACCAAAATCGTGATTCATATCCCGACAAACGTGGATAAGGGAAAGGAGTAGCAGGATGGAAAACCGTGATACTGGTAATACATCAATTAAAGTTCTTTTGGCTGACGATCATCAGCTGTTCCGTGAAGGGCTAAAACGCATTTTGAACATGGAGGACGATATTGAGGTCATCGGCGAATGTGGCGATGGGATTCAGGTGCTTGAATTCTGCAACCAGGAGAAGCCAGATATCGTTCTGATGGATATCAACATGCCTGTGGAGAACGGGGTTGAAGCGACGGAGAAACTGCGTGAGCTGTTCCCGGACGTTAAAGTCATTATTCTATCCATTCATGATGATGAAAGTTATGTATTTGAGACTTTGCGTAAAGGTGCCAACGGATACTTGCTGAAGGATATGGAAGCTGAATCCCTAATCAATGCGATTCGTTCCGTTCATGAGGGGCATGCGTTCATTCACCCTAAAGTAACAGGCAAACTGATCATGCAGCTGCGTCGTATGACGTATCTTAATGAAACAGGTGCGATGAGCGAAGGTGCTTCAAAAGAAGCTGGGGTTAAGTTTGTCGCTGGCGATAACAATCCGCTCACTCGTCGTGAAGCAGAAGTGCTTCGTCTGATGGCTGAAGGTAAGAGTAACAAAATGATTGGCGAATTCCTGTTCATCAGTGAAAAAACGGTGAAAAACCATGTCAGCAGCATTCTGCAGAAGATGGAAGTGGATGACCGTACACAAGCCGTTATCAACTCCATCAAGTATGGCTGGGTTACGCTCTAATACAAGTATAAGATGTGCTGTTAATAAAATAAGAATGGTATCATAGATATCTGTTCACTCGCACCCTTCCCGATTGCCCGGATTGGTCTGCGGGTTAATGGACTTTATTACTGCATAGGAACAAAGTGTGAAACGGCGTGGAACAAATGTTCAAGCTTGGTGTGAATGAGTGGATGAATGACCTGGCCTGTCGTTTCCTTGGCGGATGGCATCCAAAAGAAATATGGCGCTTGCAATGTGCAGGTGTAACCCTTTCGGGAGTACGGCATATACTGTCGTATACAGGGATGTTCGCCATGGGTGAGCATGACCTTCCGAGGAGGTGCAGTTGCCATGGTTGCTCATTTGACTATGATTCTGCTCATATACTTCCTGGCGGCAGTGGCCGTTCATGCCATGCACCAGCGTCATCTTTCTCGTCCGGAACCCGAGGGTTACGAGCAGATTCTGCTCATTCCTTCCAATCAGGAACAGCGGATCGAAGGCGTTGTAAGAGCACTTTGCCGGGAGCTGTTTTACCGTGGAAAGAGCTTCACATTGACAGTTGTTGCTGATCGTATGGAATCGGAAACGGTTCGGATTATTGAAAAGCTGATGCGCAAGCAGGGGTTGGAGCCTTCATACCTGGCAGCTGTACCACCCGATATGGAACGTCCGAAACCAAATGGAGATCGTACGTTTCGACTTATTGATCTGCGTGAGCCTGAGCATTAATTTTAGTTAAAGCCTGAATCGAATTGTTTTCCATAGATCCACATGAAGATTACAGCTATGCTGTAATCTTTTTTGTTCATTGTAGCCAAGTCTGCTGTTAAATTAAAAATGGGTTTTTATGCAATCTATGGTTATTGTTTGAATGTGGAGCTGCCGAGTTTGAAGTAAGAAGCGATTTGAAACCGTACATCTTAACTTAAAAGTATAGACGGTACCGATTGGGAAAAGTTTCGCATTTTATGAGATTGATTTGGGGTATTCGTTAAATTGGTAAAATGGGCCTAAAACATGAATTTTAGATTCCTAATGCTTGTCCTGCACGGGAGCAATTGATATAGTAAAAAGACAATAAGATATGACATTGGATGAAATCAGGACATGAAGCACATGCTCCGGCAGATAGCCGGGTAAGCGTGTGCTTTTTTTTGCGTTCATGGAAGTTCAGTTTGAGGAGGGAATTGGATGAGAGTTGCGCTCTATGTGTGCCGAGGCAGGGATAGGTGGAACATGCTATTGTCCTTGGATCTGCGGGTGGATGTCACATGGTGGTTGGAAGGAGCGAGTGGTCAGCAGGTACAGAGCTGGTTGTTGTTGGATGAAGCGTTGCCGCTAAGTCAGGCGTCATGGCTGGTTGAACATTTTGAGCCGGAGCGCGGAATGGATCAGTGGAATGAGAGACATTGGCTGGCATATACGCGCCGTAAAGTGGACGAGTATGAGAAGTTATCAGGGGAACACGCAGCCAGAAAAGAAGGTGCAGGCTTGGCGGGAGAAGCGGGGATAGCTGCAGCTGAACGTAGGGCTGGGAGAAGTGGGATGGCTGATACCTCAAGTGGAGCTGGGGTGGGCGGGATGCCTGCTGCTTACCCCGCTAAAGGGTGGGCTCAGCTGGAGCAGGGCGCAGCTCTGCTTGCTGAGCGGCTTCGCGGCCGCCAACTGCTGGCGGCCGAGGCAGAGGCGCTGCTGGCGGACACCGTCCCGCAGCTAGCCTCCTGGCGCGCGGCTTCGCAGCTCGCGCGATTGCACGGGCGGCTGAGCATCACAGCCGCCCTGGAACTGCCCACGCGCCGTCGGCCCGCGTGGATCAGCGCGCAAGGCGCGCCCCGCTGCCGCCGGTGCGGCAGCGTTGCCAGGCAGCGCGTGCCCTGCGCTGCCTGCGGCCTGGCGGCGTGCGCCTACTGCGAGGCATGCCTCGCATTGGGGCGCAGCCGTGCCTGTGCGCTGCTGCTGCGCAGCACAGCGCCCTCGGCCGTGCGGGGCACGGCCGCTCTTGCCACCGGCGGCGAGCTCGCCCGGTGGGGGCTTAGCGCAGCGCAGAGCGCGGCAGCTTCTGCGGCGCTGGCGTATTTGGCCCGGCCCACCTCCGCTGAGGATGGGCCGGGGCGGTTCTTGCTGTGGGCCGTGACCGGGGCCGGCAAGACCGAGATGATCTTCCCGCTGCTCCAGCATACGCTAGACCGCGGAGGGAGAGCGCTTGTAGCAACGCCGCGTAGAGACGTGGTGTTGGAGCTTGCGCCACGTTTGGCCAAAGCCTTTCCTGACGTTACGCTAGCCACCTTATACGGGGGCAGTACCGAGCGCTGGAAAGACGCACAGCTCACCCTAGCCACTACACATCAGTTGATGCGTTTTTACCAAGGGTTCGATCTGGTCATCATTGATGAGCTTGACGCCTTCCCCTATCACAATGATCCCATGCTCGCTCATGCCGCGGCCGCTTCCTGCAAACCAGATGGGAATTTCATATATCTCTCGGCTACCCCGCCAGCCCGGCTGCAAAAAGAAGTATCACAGCGAAAACTCGCTCATGCGAGGGTACCGGTACGCTTTCACCGCTATCCACTGCCCGTTCCGCAGTTGATCAAGATGCCGACCGTTGCAGAATGTATCAAAAAAAGAAGTCTTCCCGCTACTCTGAAGAATAGCATCCAAACCTCCTTGCAGCGTGATGCCCAGGTTTTCGTATTCGTAACGCGCATTGCCCAGATCGAGGCATTTGTTAACCTGATGCGGCGCATATTTCCCCAAATCCATATCCAAGGGACATCATCCCAAGATACGGACCGGGCGAGTAAAGTCATGGCATTCCGCGAACGAGACATCCGTCTGTTGGTGACGACCACCATTCTGGAGCGGGGAGTGACCATTCCGCGCAGCGATGTCTTTATTTTGGATGCAGATAATGGGCTCTTCGACGAGGCCTCATTGGTACAGATGGCGGGCAGAGCAGGGCGTTCCATGGATGATCCCGCCGGCAGAGTCGTCTTCGCATCCTCTAGGCGCACCCGTTCCCAGGTTAAGGCGGTGGCACAGATTCGGAAAATGAACACTATCGCCCATCGCAAGGGTTATCTGCACCAGCAGACCCAATGATAAATCCGCTCCATTTAAGGAGGTACTGGCATTATGTTCAATCCGCTTAACAATATAACCGACTTTTTTCACCAACTGACCCATCGCATACATAACCTGTTTGCCCCGCCTGGGGCAACCTGCTTGACATGTGGCACTCGTGCCGTACTATCTCCAATCTACCCGGGGATTTGTGCACGCTGCGCTCAGCAGATCCCCTGGATTCGCTCCATCCGCTGTCTGCGTTGTGGCCGGGCCATCGGTTGTCCGGACTGCAGCCGTCCACATATGGCCAATCGTTCGTTTATCTGCAACCGCAGTTCCGTTCAATACAATGCTCTTATGAAAGAATGGATTGGCATGTACAAATTCAGGGGCCACGAGCGCTACGGACCGCTGTTAACATCCATTCTCATTCAAGCCTTTCAAGCCATGAGTGAAGAACTGAGTTTGGTTGCCGCAAAAGAAACCCAAGCTTCTGTGGCTTATTCCGCCACCTCTGCTTCACCTCCGGTGGATGCCAGCTTGCATCCACCGAATCCGCGCGCGTCAACTTACGCGCGCGTTCAACCACCTAGCGCACACGCATCAACAGCCGTGCGCGCCGACCCTCAAGCAGCGACAAGCCAACCGAAGTCGCTGCTCCAAACCCCAAAGCCGCGATGGCGGCCCGACGCGGTGACTTACGTTCCCGTCAGCAGCGAGCGCCTTGCCGAGCGCGGCTTCAACCAAGCTGAGCGGCTTGCTTCAGGACTCGCCGCGGCCTACAGCCTACCCGTAGTTGATCTGCTGCAGCGCCGGATCAACACCACGAAGCAGAGCTTCAAGACGCGCAGCGAACGGATTGAGACCATGAAGGAAGCTTTTTCAATAAGCCCCGGTGTAATGGATACTTTAAGGGACCTCTACATAGGCAAAACAGGATCTAATTCTGCTAGAGAGCACTCTTGTCCACTACAATTGCTATTAATCGATGATATTTACACAACGGGGAGTACTTTGGATGCGTGTGGTAGGGTTATTTTAAATGCGGCTGTCTCAAGTGATATTCCAGTAGAAATCTATACATTATCATTGGCGCGATCATAGCAATATTTATGATTACAGGAGAGTTTGAATTTCAGAGATGTAATAGATTATCATGAGATAAAAGAAAAAAATCTTTTTCACAATGAGGAAAGTATAGGAATTATTCAATTATAGCCATAAAATATCTTCTGAAAATTTGCGTATGTACGCATTCTTGGTCCTCCTGGTGCGCAAATAGACTATGGACTAGATGTGAGAAAATAAGGTAATGTATAGGTATTATCCATCGGAATGAGGAAGTTTGAGAGGGGCGTTTAAGCGATGAATCTGGGTAATTGTCCTCGCTGTGGCAGGTTATATGCATTGAACTTTCGGGATGTATGCTCGAATTGCATTAAGGAAATAGAACAGGAATATCAGACTTGCGTAGATTATTTACGGGAGAATAAAGGCACTAACATACAGGAACTATCTGATGCAACGGAGATTTCCATTAAGCAGATCACCAAGTTCATCCGGGAGGGACGGATTTCCATCGAAAACGCCCCGAATATGATGTATCCTTGTGAGGTATGCGGAACGCTAATTCGTGAAGGGCATATGTGTGACTCATGCCGTAATCGCTTAACGAAAGACTTGGCTGGGGCAGCACGTGAGGTAGGTCAGAAGGATAATGGCAATATAGGCGGACGAGCCTACAATGCTGTCGACAAACTCCGGGATTCATAGGAACGAGGGCTTAAATGCAGCTCTTGCTATAACAAATGTTTTGGAATGTACCGATAAACTTATTAAAGATTATCGGTTTTTTTTATTATCCGAATTGTTCGCAATGATAAAGATAATGTAAAAATCCCAAGGTGAAGGAAGTGTATTTCGTATGAAAATCAATGAACCGAATAGAATTGGTGCTATTAATTCCTATCAAAGGAACATTGAATCCAATCAGCAGGCTGACGCTAAGAAAAGCCGCCGTAAGGACGAAGTATCCATTTCTCCGGAGGCGATGAAGATGCTTGAAGATCAAAGTCGTACACAGGATGCAGCACGTACGCAGCGCATTCAGGAATTGAAGGAACAGGTAAATTCGGGAACGTATCAAGTAGACAGCCAGAAGCTCGCTGAGAAGCTCGCTCCATACTTTAAGAACTTCCCTAATCAATAGGAGGACACATGGCAATTGAATCAATAATCGATGTACTTGAACAGCTGCAAGCCGCACATGAGGATATGCTGGTATTGGGAGAACAAAAGAAGGAAGCGGTTGTTGCCAACAAAGTCGAGACACTGATCGCTCTGATCAATCAAGAATCCAAATTGGCTAAAAAAATTGAATTGATCGAGCAGCAGAGACTTCAGGCGGTCCATCAGTTCCTGGAGGAACGTGGCATCAAGTCGAAACTGAATCTAACGATTAGTGAGCTAATGAGACTCGTTTTTGATGCGGCTGAGAAGAAGAAGCTTCTCCAGGCTCAAACCTCATTAACGGATGTGCTGCAAAAGGTGAAATTTCTGAATGAAGCCAACCAACAGCTGATCAAACAGTCACTATCGTACATCGACTTCTTTATTGAGACAATGTCATTTCATTCTGAATCAGAGGCCACTTATCAGAATCCTTCAGAGAAGCCTTACGGTATGGCTCGCTCCGGACTCTTTGATACTCGGGCTTAATAATGGGGGAAAAACAACATGGCTTCAACATTCCATTCAATTGAAACGGCAAAACGCAGTTTAATAACGCAAACCGCCGCTTTGAACACAACAGGACATAACGTTGCCAATGCCAATACACCGGGTTATTCGCGTCAAGTCGTTAACATGACTGCGGCAGATCCGATTGACGCTGTGGCCTTTTATCGCACGACATCTCCAGGTCAGCTTGGAACAGGGGTTGAGTTTAACTCCATTATGCGTGTGCGCGAATCTTTTCTGGATGGTCAGTTTCGTAATGAAAATACATCACTCGGAGGATGGACTGTTCGGAACAGTACATTGGAGAAGCTCGAAACAATCATGAACGAACCTTCGGATACGGGGATTCGAACCGTTCTGAATAACTTTTGGAACTCCTGGTCCGATCTGAGCCAAGATCCACAGGATGTTACTAACCGCAAAATCGTTAAGGAAACAACGTTAGCTCTAACAGATGGTTTGAATCAGATTAGTCTCCAATTGGATGCACTGACTAACGACCTGACCAACAATGTTTCGTTAAAAACGACCGAAATCAACTCATATCTGCAGTCCATCGCGGACCTGAATAACAACATTGTAAAAGTGGAGCAGCTTGGGGACAATGCCAATGACTTGCGTGACCAACGTGATTATGCAGTAGACCAGTTGTCCAAGATTGCTGGCGTTCAGATAACAGAACTGGATAGCGGCTACCAGGTAACAATTGCAGGCCAAGTAGCAGTTACCGGAGCAGCAGTTGTTCCTGTCACGGCTGATATTCTGGAGAATGCCTATCAAGCGGGTACGCTAACGGGTGGCGAAGTCTACGGAATGATCCATTCCCGGGATCAATATGTAGCAGATTACCGCAAGCAGATTGATCAGCTGGCGAACACGCTCGCAACCGGGGATATTGAGATTACCATTCCTGCTGGATCCGTATTGCCTAGCGGCACGGTTTTCAACAACGTGACGTATTCCGATGCCAATAACAATAGAACGTTAACATCTGATTTGAAGGTGACAGTTCAAGGGATTAATGGTCTGCACAAACTGGGTTATACGCTTAGTGGTAATACACCAACAGCTGGTGGAGACTTCTTTACAACCAAAGATGGTTCAGGAACGATCACGGCTGGGAACATTACCTTAAGTACGGATATCCAAAATGATCCGAATAACATCGCAACTTCGATGCGTACGACCGGAACAGGTACAGGTGAAAGTGTAGTACTGGGGAATAACAGCTTGGCGCTGGCTATGGCTGGATTAAAAGATGTAAAATTTGATTTTGGTACAGGACTGTCCAAACCAACAACGGTGGACGACTTTTTCGGCGGAATTGTAGGACAACTTGGTGTCCAGACCCAAGAGGCTAAACGACAAGCACAAAATGCTCAACTCCTCACGGAGCAGGTTGACTTGAATCGTCAATCTGTAAGTGGCGTATCTCTGGATGAAGAGATGAGCAACTTAATCAAATTCCAGCACGCGTATAGTGCAGCGGCCCGTTTCATGACTGCCTATGACGAACTGCTAAACAAACTCATTAACAGCACCGGTGTAGTCGGTCGCTAAGACATAGAGAGGAGTAACCGATAATGGCTATTCGCGTAACCTCAGGTATGATGAATACTCAGATGCTGAGCAACCTGAACCGCAACTTAAACCGAATGGATACTATGTCCAACCAGATTTCGAGCGGTCGCAAAATTAATAAACCTTCTGATGATCCAGTCGGTGTAACATATGCACTCCGTTACCGTGCTGAGTTGGCTGCGAATGAGCAGTACCAATCCAACACGGATGCAGCCGTAAGTTGGCTGGATGCGACGGATTCTACAATGCAACAATCCGGAGAAGTTATGCAAAGGTTGAAGGAATTAACAATCCAAGGTGCAAGCGAGACGGTGCCTCAATCTGGTCTAGATGCTATTAAACTTGAAGTTGAAGAATTGCAAAAACAAATGGTAAACATAGGGAACAGTCAGATTCGGGGAAAATATATTTTTAATGGCCAAAACTACGACAAAGCTCCATATGAATTAATTCCACCGATGACACAGTACTCTCAAATTGATACAGATGATAAACCTGTAAATTATTCGATTGGAGATCAATCTATTTTCCAAATCAACACTCCTGGTTCTGAATATTTTGGTACTTCAACTGAGGATGACAATGTATTTAAAATTATGGATGATTTGATTAATGCTCTGACTAATGGAGACTACGAAGGTGTTGCTAGTCAGGCAGATAAAATAGAATCCCGATCAATTAAAATGCAGTCTAGTATTTCTGAAGTGGGTGCGAGAACGAACCGTGTTGAATTGGTCCAGGCTCGGTTAACCGATTATAACCTCAATCTAACATCCCTCCAATCCAAAACAGAAGATGCAGATATGGCAAGTTTAATGATACAAGCAACGTCTGCTCAAACCATTTATGAGGCTGCTCTTAAATCTTCTGCTCAGATTATGCAACCATCATTGATGGATTTTATGAGATAAACATAACTTGAAAACTATGATAAGCTATGGACACTAGTAGTCCGTAGCTTTATTCATTATTTAGGGAGGATTTTAAAGTGGAAATGGATCAAGTTAATCAGAATGAGAGTGAAGAGAAAATCTACACGTTTCCAAAGGGGATACCTGGATTCGAACATCATCAAGACTTTGTTTTGAAAAAGCATAACGAGATGTTTAATCTTTTCCAATCAGCCAGTCAGACGGATGTGGCATTTATTACAGTTAATCCTTTTGATCTATACCCCAATTATGAATTTGAGCTCCCACAAGAGGCCATAGAAGACATTGATGTAACGAAAAGAGAACAGGTTTTTATTCAATGTATTGTAACATGGCACAGTAACCTTAGTAATGTCACAGTTAATCTTCTTGCTCCTATTGTATTTAATACATCTAATAATACCGGCAAGCAAATCATATTACAGAATACCCATTATTCTACTAAACATGCCCCTTGGGCAGAGAATGATCTGAAGGGTGGAGATCTCTGATGTTAGTGCTGGCTAGAAAAAAAGGGGAATCCGTTATCATTGATAACAACATCATTGTCACTGTCTTATCAGTAGAAGGAGATAATGTAAAAATAGGTATTACCGCTCCCAAAGAGATTGATATCTACCGGAAAGAAGTATTTGATGCTATTGGGCAAAACAATCAGAATGCCGTGATGGATTTGGCAGCGGTTCAAGCAGCATTGGAGCAAATAAATAAGAATATCCAAAAGTAAAAAAAAGTTTGAAATACTATTAACAATTCTTGGCCAGTAGTCGATATATATTATAGAGCGGTAATTCTTCAGGGCGGCCGACCTGTGAAGACGCTAATACCACATGGATGTGGGAATTAAACCATTTCAGGGAGGAAATATCAAATGATTATCAACCATAACGTACCAGCATTGAACACACACCGTAACATGACTCTTAACACAAGTGCTGCAAGCAAAAACATGGAGAAATTGTCTTCCGGTCTGCGTATCAACCGCGCAGCTGACGATGCAGCAGGTCTCTCCATCTCCGAGTCCATGCGTGGACAAATCCGTGGTTTGGAGCAAGCACAACGTAACGCTCAAGACGGAATCTCGTTTGTACAAACTGCTGAGGGTGCAATGAACGAAGTATCCTCCATGTTGACTCGTATGAAAGAGTTGAACGTACAAAAATCGAGCGGAACTTACAGCTCTAACGATACAAACAATATCAACGAAGAATTGAAAGAGCTGGGTGCTCAAATCGACAACATCATGACTAAAACAACGTTCAACGGTATCAGTATCACTAAAGGTGCTACAATCACCGTTAACGATAAAGCAACAGGATCTATCACAATTGGATCTATCTCTACTACAGATTTCAGCTCGTTGGGTTCAGGTACTTCTCTTGATGATATTGAAACAGCTATTAACAGTGTTTCCACAGAACGTGCGAAACTGGGTGCTGTTCAAAACCGCTTGGAGTACACTTCCAACAACTTGGGTACAACTGTTGAGAACTTGACTGCAGCTGAGTCCCGTATCCGTGATACAGACATGGCTAAAGAAATGGTTCAACTGTCCAAAAACAATATCTTGCTGCAAGCCTCCCAATCGATGCTGGCACAAGCGAACTCCGCTCCACAAGGTGTTCTGTCTGTACTTCGTTAATATTCAAATTCTTCAAATTAGAGGGGCCTTGTTTTCAAGGCTTCTTTTTTTTATCTCTTCATTTCAGAAGATTTCTGTCCGATATACATAGTAAGATCTTCAATTGAATCGTCACAATAGTTCGGGAGGGAATCGCGTGGAACATAGAGTCCAAGGAACTTCAGGAACGCTGGGTGCTCTAAGATCATTATCATCAAGAACAACATCTGAGGAATCAGCCGAATTGTTAATTCAGAATAATACAATAACCAAGGAAAGATTGAATTTATCCAGTGAGGAAGAGAAAGCTATTGATCAGCTGGAAGTAGCTACAAGAGCTCTGCAAGGGCCTGAGAAGACGTATGAAATCTCTGTGCATGAAGAGACTAACGCAATCATGGTTAAAATTAAAAATAAAGCAACAGGGGAACTCATTAGGGAGATACCGAAAGAAAAGCTACTTGATGTGGCTGCTAGTCTCATGGAATTAAGTGGATTAATTATCGATAAGAAAGCATAGTGGGGGAGATCAAATGAGAATTGGTGGTTTAGCTTCAGGACTCGATATTGATGCTATGGTTAAACAATTAATGACTGCAGAACGGGCACCTTTGGATAAAATTAACCAACAGAAAACACAAGCGGAGTGGAAACGGGATAATTACCGTACAATTAGTACGAAATTGGTGAGCTTCAACGAAAAGTTATCTAATCTAAATTTAAGTAAAAATATAGATTCCAAACAAGCTGTGGTGACAGGAGCAACGGGAGTACTTACCGCTGCTGCATCGGGAGCTGCTGCCAATTCTGTATTGAATGTGAGCGTCAAGAACTTGGCTTCGTCGTCTAATGTAATATACCAAGGTACAGCAGGTGGTACCAAAATGTCTGATATATATTCTGGGACAGAGACGAGCGTTAAAATAGGCAATGCGACAATAGAATTTACGGCAGACGATACGATTGAATCGTTTGTGAAGAAAATTAATAATAGTAAAGACGCCGGAGTGACGGCGGTGTATAACTCTGCAACGGGTGGATTGTCTTTAACGAATAAAGATACAGGAAATAAAGAGATAGCGCTGAGTGGGGAACTATTTACAGGTAATACTAGTTTCACAACTACTGGGGTCAAAAAGGGTGAGGACGCTACAGTAGTTATTAACGGATTGGAAACAAAACAATCGTCTAACCGCTTTACCGTAAACGGTGTGGAGATATCATTGACAGGTGTTACACCGACCGGCCAGACTAATCAGATCGAGGTTACCCAAAATACGGATGCAATAATTGATACAATTAAGTCTTTTGTAGATTTCTATAACGAAACCACCGCGTTATTGAATCAAAAGACAAATGAAGAACGATATCGAACTTATCTACCTTTGACTACCGAGCAAAAAGCAGACATGAAAGATAGCGAAATTGAATTATGGGAAAGTAAAGCGAAAAGTGGATTGTTAAAGAATGATTCGATTCTTAACAAGACATTAAGTGATATGCGGACTGCAATGATATCTGCTTTAGGAGATACGAAGTTTAATATCACTAATATCGGTATTACTACTGGAAACTATAGTGAAAAAGGTAAATTGTACCTTGATGAAGATAAGTTGCGTACAGCTCTTGAAACGAATCCTGAACAAGTTACAGCTCTATTTAGTCAGGTAGACAGCTCTTCGAAAAGTGTGACTAGCAATGACGGTTTATTTAATAGAATCAAAAAGATTAATTTATCGGCACTAGATAGCCTGGCTGAGAAGGCGGGAACATCCAAAATAAGCAGCGATTTGTCAACTGCATTTCAACCACAAAGTCAAATCGGAAATCAATTAACTGCTTATGAGAGAAGAATTACGGATCTGCAAGCTCGGTTAACTCGAATTGAGAATCAATATTATAAGCAATTCACTGCCATGGAAACAGCAATGAATAAATATAACAGCACCTCTTCCAGTCTTTCTGGCATGTTAGGCTAATTTATGTAATAAGGAGTGAAAACAGAGTGATTAATTCACCTCTTCAGAAATATCAACAAAATCAAGTTCAGACATCTCCGGCGCAGTTATTACTAATGTTGTATGATGGTGCAATTCGTTTTGTGAAATCGGGCATTGCTGCTATAGAAGAGTCGAATTTTGAGAAAACAAATACCAACCTTTGTAAAGGTCAGGCAGTTATTCATGAATTAATAGCTGCACTCAACTATGATTATCCGGTTGCCAAAACGTTGTATTCGGTATATGAGTATATGATCCACTGCCTAATTCAAGCCAATCTCAAAAAAGATGTTAAACCAGCCAAAGAAGCTCTTTCCTATCTAACTGAACTCAGGGAAGCCTGGGAAGTCGCTAGTAAAAGCGTAAATGGAACGGCTAACTGATGCAGGTAGCAGAAGAATATGTCACTCAGTTATTCGATCTGACTTTGCATATTATTGATCAGATTGACGACATTGGATATGAGGATTTGGCTGCATTTGCAGATCAGAGAGAATCACTGGTTAAAACAATGATGTCAAATCATACCGAATTTAATGAATCTGATAAAATTAAGATCAAGCAGCTTATGGACTATGATCATATTATAATAAATAAAATGTTGAGCCTTAAAAATGAGGCTTCTAATTGGTTGAATAAACAAGGATCCATTCGGGTGCAGAAGAATGCTTACAGTGCACATTATGCACCCGATAGCTTGTTTTTTGATACGAAAAACTGAATGAAGGTTGGGTAAAGATGAAGCTGTTGAGTATTTGCATGATTGTCAAAGACGAGGAAAGGGTACTAGAGCGTTGTCTTAGTAGTGTACAAGACCTCGCCGATGAGATTATCATTGTGGATACAGGGTCGACAGATAAAACAAAAGAAATTGCAAAGAAATATACCGATAAAATATATGATTTTAAGTGGTGCAATGATTTTTCGAAGGCTCGTAATGAATCAATAATTCATGCTACTGGACAATGGATACTAGTTCTAGACGCTGATGAATATATAGCTGCAGAAGATCATCAGGACTGGAGAGATTTCCTGCATAAAGAGGAACGACTTCCACATTTGGCCTATACTCTTCCAGTCATAAACTTTACTGGTGAAAAAGAATATGATGACGAAATTACCACTGCACCTGTAACGAGACTTTTCCCGAATAACATGGGGATTATGTTCGAACGCCCAATTCACGAACAGTTAACTAGAGGATTGCAAGGTGATTTATATTATAAAGCAATCAACCTTAATATTTATCATACAGGTTATCAAATAAGTCGGATTTTAGAAAAAAACAAACATGAGCGGAACATGGGGATTTTTGAGCAAATGATGGCGGATCAGGAGCTTACTTCATATGATTGGTATACACTGGGTAATCAGTACCGTTATGCGAAGGATGCACTTAAGGCAATTGAATGCTATGAAAAAGCCATGAGTGATGTAGACCGGAATGAAGCGTGGTATCCTCATTGTTTGATGGGGCTTGTTAGCTTGTACTACAGTCAAGATCAACTCAACCGTTCATGGGAACTTACAGAGAAGCATTTAATTCGTTATAATCAATATCCAGAGTATTACACAGTTAAAGGCATTCATTATGAAACTCTGGGTTTCTTTCAAGATGCAGAGCTACAATACCTTAAAGCTATTGACGTAGCTGAAAAAAGAGCGCAAAAAAATCAGGATATCTGGTTGATTGATCCGATGTACAGTTTTGATTCACCAGTACAACAATTGATTGGGCTATATTTCCGACTTAATGACAACAAAAATGCAATATACTGGATGTCTAAACAGCTCAATAAGAATAATAAAAATCCAGGACATTTGGTCAAAATGATGGAATGGTTATTACAAAATGAAGACGAAGAGTCAGTTATCCGCTTTTTTGAGAAGATTTACGTTTCCCCGATAGAAGGAGAGTATCTCCTTTTGTTCAAAGTCTCGTTGGTTTTAGGGAATAAGGGATTGGTAAGTCATTATAAGAAATTAGTGTCTATAGATGTGGGACTGAGTCTTGCCGATCAATTAAAGCTATCAGTAATTAATAATGACTCTGCACGGATGCATGCTTTGCTAAACGATATCACTGTGATAACTGAAGATGAAGAATTAGTATGGCTTCAAGTGATCATTGGGACTCTTGTATGGAAGGACTACTCTTTACTTGAAAAGCTTTCTAGAAAGCTTGATAACAACAAGTTATCATCAGCTTCTAAGGTAATCCTGGGTGTCTTTGGTCAGAATGAGGTTAGTAATGATACAGTTATTGAAACCGATATATTCTTTGCTATTGCAAGGCAGCTTTTCCTTATGCAAGAATTTGAAATTTTTGATCAATTGGTCAATGGGGTCAATGATAGCGATGTAATTAACAGATTAGCAAACTACTTTTATGATGTGAATCGTGTGGAATTAGCTTTGAATTATTATTCGGCGCTGCTAACTCGAAATGAATTGAATGGTATGAGCTTGGAAAACCTCGGATACTATCATGCAAATCAGAATTACAGAGATGATGCTTATGAATTTTTTAATGCTGCTCTTGAAGATGAATCTGGAAAAAGACATATCTACAAAACATTAATTAGTCTAGCTCCGAACGAGGAAAAAATGAAAGTAGTCAACGATTTCAACAATCGTTTTCCTGATTTTAAAGAGATCTCATTTGTTGAAGAGTTTTTCAATAATGAAATCAAGTTTGTAAAGCATACAGTATAAACAAAAAAACGAATGGTAACAAGTCTTGTTAAGAGCGAGCTTGTCATCATTCGTTTTTGTTAAATTGTGAAATTACTGAGGTATAGCCTGTAAGGAGCTTTTAATTGAAGTGGTGGATATATCCGGAGTTCGTGATAAGTAAATTACATTGCAATGAATAGATAAATCATCAAATTTGCCTTTCCAATCATCACCCATAACGAACGTATCTACTTTCCAATGTTTAATATCTGTTTGTTTTTGCTCCCAATTCTCCTCAGGTATAACCAAGTCTACGTATTTAATTGCTTCAAGCATCATTTTGCGTTCTTCATATGTGAAGTAAGCATCCTTCCCCTTTAACCGATTGAACTGATCAGTAGATAAAGCCACGATAAGATAATCACCAAGCTCTTTGGCGCGCTGAAGTAAAAGAATATGACCATAGTGGAGTAAATCGAACGTCCCATAAGTGATTACTCTTTTCAAACGTAACCCTCCTTACGTCGAAGTAGTGAAAGCTTCAATTTTTTTCTTAATCATTTCATTCAAATCGGGTTTCTGGCTCTGACGTAGAGATTTTTGGTAATAGGATATAGCTAATTGGATGTCGCCTAAACTTTCATATACATAGCCCAGGTTATATAACAGATCCTCATCCCAAGGAAAATGCTGATGTCCTCTCAGAAAGGACTGAATGGCTTCTTGGCTGTCGCCGTTCATTAAATGTAACATGCCATTCATGGCAAAAATATCAGGATCCGCTGAGTTATCAACCAGATATTGTTGTATAGCTTCATTAGCCTGTGCAAGGTGGCCGTTCTCAATCATTTGTTGGATAGTTTGTTTGATCTTCCGCTGGAGTTCTTTGTGTTCTTGATAGTTAGTTCTTCTCTTATAAATGATTTCAAGGTTGTTCTCAATGTATTGATCGATTTGTCTCCATACTCTATTGGAGGATTGATCATCTTGATGGAAATGGAACAGATGGAGTAAAGTATTTCTTTCTTTGGCATAGAATGTCTCGTCGGCAATGTAACGTTTAATAGCATCCTGGAGTGCAGTTTGAGTGAAGACTTTAGGCCCAGGTGTCCAAAAATCGTATGGCTCAAACAGTAATCCGCGATTTTCTCTGTACTCTTCAAGATCAATAGGTGTAAAAATAACAGGACGATTCAACAGCAGAAAGTCAATGTATACTGAGGAATAATCTGTGACCAGCATATCACCTGCCCCAAGAATGTTGTACAGGTCCATGTTGTGATTAGTTAGATCCTGATCATTCAAGGTAAGAATATAATTTGAGCGAATATCAGATAATTCTTTTTGGAAATATTGTTCTTCAAAAGGATGTAGTTTAAGTATTAATTTCAGATTATGTTCCTCAAGGAAATGCTGAAGCTGAACTTGATCATACTCGGATAAACCAAATAAATTTTGAAAATCCTTGGAACCTTCTATTTTCTCAGGGGTGATAACTGATTTACGGAATGTTGGCATAAAGAAAATTAATTTGTCCTTCTTCGTGATGTTAGGAAATATCTTCTTGAGATTATCTCTACTTTCACTTGAGAATAATGCATCATTTCTTGGTGCACCGGTAATACGATATTGAGCAACATTCGCTCCATTACAAGCATTCATTGCAGTGTTATATAGTGCAGAGTAGGACATGATCATATCCACTTTGGACCAATGCGCATGGATGTTACTATCTGGAGTTTTCTCTTGTTTATCCATTTTGGCCATGCCTTTAAGAGGAAAACCATGCCAGAGATCAATTTGAACTTTGTCGTAATTGGAAGAGTATTCACCATGGGTTGTAATATAAACATCACTCTCATCCAGATGACGGTTGTAAAGCATTTGTTCCCGAGATAACAGCTCAATGTCATATTTGTCACATAGTTCTTGGTAGATGTTGTTATAAAGGTGAAAGTTATTTGAACCTGATGAAGACAGGTGAAAAAGTGTGATTTTAATTTTATTTCCGTTCATGTTGGGTCCCTTTCTTATTGAAAAGTGGTTTCTATATAGTTTTATCGGTTTTAAAGACATAGAAATATAGGTGTGAAAATATGGAAGTATTTTAATGAGGGTAATATCTCTAAAATTCTCTCTATTTTAAACCCAATTACCGATATAAAAGATATGAGTAAATTATAGATTAAAAAAACTGAGTTGATGTAAGAAAGGAAAAAATAACAGATATGAAAAAATATAGACCTAAGGTGTTATTACTTGCAAACGAACCTTTTGAGTGTAAC